>NZ_JBYFCJ010000005.1:0-302753 GCF_057652235.1 Arsenicibacter sp. R0_47
CTGGTCATTAACAACGTCCGTAACAAGCTATTACATCAATTGGTGGCGGTTATCCGGCAGGGTAAGCCCGACCAAATAACCACCATTCCCAAGGCTTAAAAAATTGCACTTAAACCCTTGACTTTATCATAGCTATCGGGAGGTATGACTGGTTGCCAAAAAGATACACCAAGCTGTGTAGATTTCTCAAAAGCAAATCAAGAAGTGGTAGAGCGTTTAAGAAAAGGCGGAATACCTATTTCGGATGGGACTAGTTTCGTTGATGCTCCCATTGATGGAATTAAATATACTTGGCATCATCACCAAGATGGGAAACATATGATGCTTGTACCAAGCTTTGTAAACAACCCTGCTGCTGGTGGTGCTACTCATATTGGAGGAGCTAAGTTAGTTAAGGAACATAGCCTTATTGGTTATTTTGACGATCCTTTTACAGCAAACCATAAAATTGGAGAATCATGCAATTAGAAGAAATGAAAGAGTCTTTAGCTAAATATGCTAGAAAGTTTAATGAAGGAATTATTTTAAGCTCAAATGAAATAAGCTTTATTAAGCAAATATCAATTTTGCCTGATAATTATATTTTGATGATGTCAATTTCTAATGGCATTTCTTTCAAACGATGTACACTACTAGAATACTATGAAGAAGATGAGCGTGGTTTTGTTTTTGGTGAATTTTTTCAATGGGAAGAAACAGTTCGAATGAATCTAACTCTAAATGAAGTACTCAATGAGTATAATATGTTTTTGCCATATGAGGGTTTACTATATATCGGATCTACAGCTGAAGATAAAGGAATTCTTCTTGGGACAAAAAATGAGACTTTTGATAAAGTATTCATATTCTCACCAACACAAATGTTAGAGCATGATAACACTGATACGCTGCCAATATTCTTACTAACGAATTCCTTTGAAGAATTTATTTTGAAACTTGAGCCTGAACCTATAATAGAAGAATAGTTAGTTCCGATAGAGTCAAGAGCTAAAGTACATTTTTTTAAGATCGAAAAATGGTGATCATTTGATCGAGTTTACCGTGTTGAATAACGGCCACAAAAAAACAACCCCGTTATCGCTCGCATATTGCGAAGGGTCAATATCAGGCAGGGCCTCTGGCCCGAAAGCTGGCTTATTCCAAAGCAATCTATGGGAGGAAGCCAGCTATCGCTACAGACCATTAATTATTAAAGCCACTGTCATCGCCAGCAGCTAGTTAGCGATGACAGTGACAACAAAAAGTATTTCACCAATTCACGTACACCGGCCACAGGTCCGCAATACCTGCCAATAACCACCATGATTCATTCATACACCAAATCAGGTTATGCCCTTATGCTCGGGCTGCTTGTCTTCACCGCATCCTGTAGTAAAAAAACAGAAGACGTCGCCCCCGCCGAAATCACCTGCACCCCTGCCGAATTCACCCATTCGCTGGATGGCAAGGCAAAAGGGTCGGTTAAGCTGACCACTACCGCCGGCCTCATTCCGGCATTACCTATACCGACGCCGTCACCAGCTGAAAAACGGCTATCCGCAATGAAAACGGCCTGTCCGTGGCCATGGATGGTCTCGACGATACCGGCAAGGTAGACGACAAAGACGCCGTTACCTTTCAGTACGACAGTCAGAAACGGCTCACCACGTTTGCGGTGTATTACACCTACGATGGAGTCTGCCAGGCCATCCGGAAAATCAGCCTGAGCTATACCGCAAGCGGGCAGGTGGCCAAAATCACCGATCAGAGTTTCGGTTCGTCGGATGAGCTCACGCCCGCCTTTGATGCCAACGGCGATTTAACCAAAATCACGATTCCGGACGGCAAAACAACGGCGGTCTTACTGGAATCGGCCTACGAGACCACGCAGCCCAACCCAGTCGGTGGGCTTCCGGTGGGCCTGCGGCTGCTGATCAATTATTTCGGCAGCTATGCCTACTACAACACCGAAACCAATTACGACCTGCTGCTGAGTAAACACCGGCTCAAAAGCCGCACCTACCCGATGTTTGAGGCCACGGAGAGCTTTACCTACCCTAACGGCAACGCCGCCTTCAGCACCGTCATCAAAGAATCGGGGAAGCAGATCGCGGCCAATACATTCACCGTCAACACCGTCTGTAAATAGCGTCCGGAGCTTTCCGGCAAACCACCGTTTTACCTGCATAACCACTAACACACGCAATGCGTCACGTCTAGCTGCTGTCGTTTCAACTCCCCGAAGGTTTTGAACCTTCGGGGAGTTCTTCATTACCACTACTCCGGAAATTTCTTATACACATCCCGATAGGCGACTTTGCCGGCCTGCGGGTCATAGAAGGCGGGAAAATAAACGATAAAAACCGGTATGGTGCCTTTGACCAGCACCGGCCGGTTCTCCACAACCGGATTCCCGGCCGGTTCCTGATAACATCCCTGATCCTGAATGCGGACCGGCGTCCAGTCACTACGCGATTCGAGCAGCAGGTTGGCCAGCGACAGGGGTTTCTGGAGCCGGATACACCCGTGACTAAGCGCCGACGGGGTCTGGCAAAAGGCCGTGCGCTCGTTGGTATCGTGCAGATAAATATCCTCAAACGACTCCTGAAAATTAATCCGCACCACGCCCAGCGGATTGTCGGTGCCGGGGCCTTTCTTCAGCCAGTACTTTTTATTGAATTTACGGGCCGAAATCCGGCGCAGTTTCCGGTCGTTGCCGTCCATGCGGAGGCTGTCTTTTTTCCGGACCACATAAAACGCCGGTGGTAAGGTATTGGTATGGATTTTGGGCAGGTAGCCGTCAATTTCGGGCTTTGGCGCCGTCCAGTACGGGTATAGATTTACCTGCCGTACGAGCGTATAAAAGCGCGGTGTCGGGGTGCGGGAGGTACCTACCTTCACGTTCATCCGTAGCTTCGTGGCCGATCCGTTGTCAATCACCGTCAGCACCGCCTGCGGAATGTTAATGAGCAGCATCCGGTCAAAAGGCATATAGCGGTTCAGTAGCCGGTAGCCGTTCAGGCTGATGGCCAGCCATTTGCGGTTTTGGGCTGATAGCCCGGACTGCATGTTGGCTTTCACCAGCTGCTGGTATTCGGGAAAGCGGGGCTCCAGTTTGCTGACGACCGGTTCCCAGTTACTGCCACGCGCAATCGCTGCTGCTGCCGTCCGGATGCCGGCGGTATCAGGCTGCTCCGGAACGCGCAGGCGGTCTGCGTAGTCGAAGTAGGTACGGTCTTTGGTGCCGTAGGCCAGCGTAAACAGCAGCTGGGTCAGCCGCAGGCTGTCGGTGCCGGTAGCTTCGGGTCTTACGCCGCGCTGACTGGCGTACCGGACCAGACCATCCGGTAATTTATAGCTGCTGCGTTGCGCCGGTGCTGCCGGTGCCCACAGGGTCAGCAGGACGAGGCCGGCGCCCGTGAAAAAACGGGAACAATTCATATTCGGAAACGTTGAGTCTTCGTAGTATAACGCCGGGCAACGGGATTTGTGCGGAAAACAGAGGCAATGCCGCGTAGGTCTTTCGGACTACATAAATTCTTAACAAGCCGGTGTTCGCCTGTAATAAATTGTTTTTCAGTAAAATAAGGCTACAGGTCAGGTAGTGTGAGCAGAAAGATGAGGCCCGCCGGAATAATCTTGACTAAAGTTTCTGAACTTTGCTGTACAGTCAGCAAAGCCGTCAAAAAACGTAGAGTATGATCCGCATTTTTCAGCAGGACGAAACCGCCGTTCGTAAAATCAAAGACATTGAATCGTTTTCGCAGACCGACCGGACGCTGTGGGTTGACTTACAGAACCCTAGCCGTGACGAGCTGGAAAGCGTGGAAGAAAAATTTGATGTTAACTTCCAGAGCCAGCAGGAGCAGTCAGAAATTGAGAGCAGTTCGCGGTATATCGAAGAAGACGATTACCTGATTGCCAACACGAATTTTCTGATTCCGTCGAAAGAAAGCGGGTACATTAACGTACCGGTCAGTTTTATTCTGAAAGACGATATGCTGTTTACGTACCGGAATGCGGATCTGAAATCGTTTGCCGACATGGTCAAAAAAATCAAGTCGCGGCGGGCGGTGTTTAAGGATGGCGGACAGATTATGATTTCGCTCTTTGAGTCACGGATCGATTATGACGCCGACCTGATCGAAGCGGTGGCGCAGGAAGTACGGTTTATCAACAAACAGCTCGACCTTGACGCCAAGCTCGACCGCGAAATGCTGCTCCAGATCAACGACTACCAGGACCTGACGATGTCGATCCGGGAGAACGTGGTCGATAAGCAGCGGGTAATTTCGGCCATGATCCGGTCCGACGGGTGGTTTACCGAAGACGAACAAAATAAGCTCCGGACGTTAATTAAAGACATCAACTCACTGATTGAGCACACGAACTTTATCTTCGAGCGGCTCGAATTTCTCCAGAATACCTTTCTTGGTCTGATTGACCTGGAGCAGAACCGGGTCGTAAAAATATTCACCGTCGTATCGCTGGTTTTGCTGCCGCCGACCCTCATCGCGAGCGTTTACGGGATGAACTTTCCGAACATGCCCGAAACCACCTGGAAATACGGCTATCCGTTTGCTATCCTGCTGATGATCATCTCCTCAATGGGTACCTGGTGGTATTTCAAACGGAAGCAGTGGTTATGATATCCGGCATGATCTATAAAAAATTTGCAATTCTATATCAAATATGCCCAAATCTAAGCGTATAAAGATTTGGGGATCATTTATAAGAAATTATATTTGCGGGAAACACAAAATAACCTTACTTAAACCCATTTAACTTTTTCCCGCATGGATATTCTCTATGTAGTTCCTCTCCTGGGCATCGTGGGCCTGCTCGTGATGTTTTTCAAATTTCAGTGGGTCTCTAAACAGGACCCCGGCGACGCCCGAATGCAGGAGATTGCTTCGTACATTGCCAATGGTGCGATTGCCTTTCTGAAAGCCGAATGGCGGGTTCTCATCATTTTTGGTATAGTTGTGGCCGCGCTCCTGGCATGGTCGGGTACCCTGGTCGAAAACTCTGACTGGGTGATTGGTGTGGCCTTTGCCGTGGGTGCCTTTACGTCGGCGCTGGCAGGCTATATCGGCATGAAAATCGCGACGAAAGCCAACGTCCGGACGGCACAGGCCGCGCGGACAAGCCTGACACAGGCCCTGAATGTGTCGTTTGCCGGTGGTTCGGTGATGGGCATCGGGGTAGCCGGTCTGGCCGTACTGGGTCTGGGTAGCCTGTTCATCCTGTTTTACAACATGTATGTGGGCGACTCGGGCGATGTAAACGGCCTGGCAATGGAGAAAGCGCTGGAAGTACTGGCCGGTTTCTCGCTGGGTGCCGAGTCGATTGCCCTATTTGCCCGTGTAGGCGGTGGTATCTATACCAAAGCGGCCGACGTTGGCGCTGACCTTGTGGGTAAGGTAGAAGCCGGTATTCCGGAAGATGATCCGCGTAACCCGGCGACCATTGCCGATAACGTAGGCGATAACGTAGGTGACGTGGCTGGTATGGGTGCCGATTTGTTTGGCTCGTATGTGGCAACTATTCTGGCTACCATGGTATTAGGCCGTGAGATTGACGTGCCGGCTGCTGAAAATATTTTCGGTCACGCACCGATTGTGCTGCCGCTGGTTATTGCCGGCATGGGGCTTATCTTCTCCATCATTGCGACGTATTTCGTACGGGTTAAAGACGATAACGGGAACGTACAGGCGGCATTGAACCTGGGCAACTGGGGGTCAATCGCACTGACGCTGGTTGCTTCGTATTTCCTTGTACACCACCTGTTGCCGGAAGCTACGTTTGAGATCCGGGGCGTTGCATTCGACCGGATGGATGTGTTCTACGCCATTTTCACGGGTCTGATTGTCGGTGCCCTGATGTCGATCATCACTGAATATTACACGTCGATGGGTAAGCGGCCGGTAATGACCATTGTCCGGCAGTCGTCGACGGGTCACGCAACGAACATCATTGGTGGTCTGGCGATGGGTATGGAATCGACCGTATTGCCGATTCTGGTACTGGCAGCCGGTATTTTTACGTCGTATAAGTTTGCCGGTCTGTACGGCGTTGCTATTTCGGCCGCCGGTATGATGGCCACTACGGCGATGCAGCTGGCGATTGATGCCTTCGGTCCGATTGCCGATAACGCGGGTGGTATTGCCGAAATGAGCGAACTGCCGGAAGAAGTGCGGGGCCGTACCGATATTCTGGATGCGGTTGGTAACACAACGGCAGCTACCGGTAAAGGCTTTGCCATTGCTTCGGCCGCGTTGACATCGCTGGCGCTGTTCGCGGCCTTCGTCGGTATTTCCGGCATTACCGCTATTGATATTTACAAGGCGGATGTATTGTCGGGCCTGTTTGTGGGCGCGATGATTCCGTTTATTTTCTCGTCGCTGGCGATTGCAGCGGTAGGTCGTGCGGCTATGAAGATGGTGGAAGAAGTACGCCGTCAGTTCCGCGAAATTCCCGGTATCCTGGAAGGTAAGGCAAAGCCGGAATACGAAAAATGCGTTGAAATCTCGACGCAGGCATCTATCCGCGAAATGATGCTGCCGGGCGTAATCGCCCTGACGGTGCCGGTAATCGTTGGCTTTATCTTCGGTCCGGAAGTACTGGGTGGTTTGCTGGCTGGTGTGACCGTATCGGGCGTATTGATGGGGATTTTCCAGAACAACGCCGGTGGTGCCTGGGATAACGCCAAGAAATCGTTTGAGAAAGGCGTAGAGATCAACGGTCAGATTTATTACAAAAAATCGGAGCCGCACAAGGCAGCTGTAACGGGTGATACCGTAGGTGATCCGTTTAAAGATACGTCAGGGCCTTCGATGAACATCCTCATCAAGCTGATGTCCATCGTATCGCTGGTTATCGCACCGTATATTGCGATTAAAACGGGTGAGCACACCGTAAAAGCGGAGAAGAAATGTTCATCGGTTTGCCGCGATAAGGTAGCCGCTTCGGCCATGAAGCCGGTTGAGCGCTTGTAAACCGGAACTAGATATGTATGAAAACGGGGAGCCATCAGGTTCCCCGTTTTTGTTTTACTAATTCTCTGCCCCGCGAATCCGGAAAACGGCACCCTCCATGCTTTCGTCAACGCGGAGCTGGCAGGCAAGCCGGCTGTCGCTGTCGGCATCCGGTAATGTATCCAGCATGTCAAGTTCCGCGTCGTTGCTGTCCGGTAACTGTTCAAGGCCCTGAAGCACCTGCACATGGCAGGTCGCACAGAGCGCCATGCCGCCGCAGGTCGCCAGAATGTTGTAGTCCGACGCTTTCAGGACTTCCATTAAACTGAGGTTGATGCCTTCCGGGATGTCGAGCTCCTGCCGGTCGCCGGTGCGGTCTTCAATCGTAAATCGGATCATGGTTAAAAGGCGTGTACGCCGTTAACGGTGGTGTATTTAAAACTTAATTTCTGACTCGGATAAACATACCGGAACGCACTCTGGCACATAAGGGCTGCTTCGTGAAACCCGCAGAGGATCAGTTTCAGCTTACCGGGATAGGTGTTGATATCGCCGATGGCGTAAATGCGCTCGACGTTGGTGCTGTAGTCGTGAGTATTGACCTCAATCGCCGATTTGTCAATGCTCAGCCCCCAGTCGGCAATCGGCCCGAGTTTCGGGGTCAGGCCAAACAGCGGAATCAGGTAGTCGGCCGGCAGGCTGGTAACGGTTTTGTCCTTTGCCGTAATCGTCACTCCGTTCAAATGACCGTTGCCGTGCAGGCTCGTAATGTTCGATTGCAGGATCAGGTTAATGCGCCCTTCGTTGGCCAGCTCAACCACCTTTTCCGCCGAATCGGGCGCGCCGCGGAACGACTCACCGCGGTGGATAAGTGTCACCTCACGGGCAATGTCGGTCAGGTAAAGTGTCCAGTCCAGGGCTGAATCGCCGCCACCGGCCAGAATAACCCGTTTGTCGCGCAGCTGCTCCGGATGTTTGACCATGTACGACACGCCCTTGCCTTCAAACTGCTCCAGGCCGGCAATTTCCGGTTTGCGTGGTTCAAAACTGCCCAGGCCGCCGGCAATCACAACAACCTGACAATGCACAACGGTGCCGTCGCTGGTGATAACGTGATACGAACTATCGTCCTGTTTCTGTAAGCCGTCGACGCGTTCGCCGAGGGTAAATGTCGGGTGGAAGGGGGCAATCTGCTGCATCAGGTTATCGACCAGTTCCTGCGCTTTTACTTCGGGATAGCCCGGAATATCGTAAATCGGCTTTTGCGGATAGATTTCCGACAACTGGCCGCCGACCTGTGGCAGGGCGTCGATCAGGTGGCAGCGCATTTTCAGTAAACCGGCTTCAAAAACGGCGAACAGTCCGACCGGCCCCGCGCCGATGATGCATATATCAGTGGTAATCATGGTCTTGTTGTCTGGTATGCGTAGGCCACAAAGGTAGGCAAGGCAGGCGGGCAGGGCCAATCACTATTCGTTATGGGAGATAAGCAGGAGGAGGGAACGAAAACAAAAAAGCCCGTTCCGGAGAACAGGCTTTCGTGTATCTATTAGTTGTATCAGCAATCCGCAGACTAGCCGCGCAGCTGGCTCCGCAGTGCCCGTGGGATTTCTACAGAAGCAACCGGGTTTGAACCGCTTTCCAGCAATTCGATGTCTTTTACCTCAATCTGGTTAACCCGTACAGATTTACCAAGATCCAGTTTAGAGACGTTTACGTCAATATAATCAGGAATGTTTTCAGCCAGACCTTTTACACGGATTTTACGCATCCGCGTTACCAGCTTACCACCTTTCTGTACACCTGGCGAGTTACCTACGATCCGTACAGGAACGGCAACTTTCAATGGTTTGCCGTCGATGATCTGCAGGAAGTCAGCGTGCAGCAGGGCATCACTTACCGGGTGGTATTGTGTTTCCTGCAAAATGGCACGGTATTCTGCACCTTCGATGTTCAGCGTTACCTCATACGTGTCCGGCGTGAACAACAGGTCACGGAACAGAATAGCCGGTGCGAAAAAGTGAACCTGCTCTGAGCCACCATACAATACGCATGGAATACTACCTTCGGCCCGGATCTCTTGTGATTCACCACGACCGAGATTCGCTCTTTTATACCCTACAATCTCGAGTTTTTTCATGTTAATTATTTAGTGATTGAGTGAATGAGCGATTGAGTGAATTGTGGGCGAAGCTTAATCGCTCATTCACTCAATCGCTCATTCACAAATTAATATTTTATAAAAAGTGAACTAATAGATTCGTGATCACGGATGCGGCCGATGGCTTTGGCGAATAGCTCAGACACCGACAGCACTTTAATTTTCGGATTGTCCTGCTTCAGCGGGAGCGTATCCGATACCACTAATTCTTCCAATACCGAGTTGGCAATGTTTTCGTGGGCTTTGCCCGACATAACCGGGTGCGTACACACGGCCCGTACCGACTTGGCACCCTTATCCAGCAGGATCTGAGCCGCCTTACACATCGTACCACCGGTGTCGATCAGGTCGTCGATCAGTACGACGTTAGCGCCTTCCACGTCACCGATAACCTGCATCGAAGCAATTTCGTTCGCCCGTTTCCGGTGTTTGTCACACAGAACGATGTCGGCGTTGAAATGCTTGGCAAAGGCCCGTGCCCGTGCCGCCCCGCCAACGTCCGGCGAAGCAATGATCAGGTTGTCAAGGGCCAGGCTTTTGATATACGGTACGAATACCGACGCGCCCTCGAGATGGTCAACCGGAAAATCGAAGAAGCCCTGAATCTGACCGGCGTGCAGGTCGATCGTCATCAGCCGGTCAGCGCCGGATGCTTCGAGCATTTTAGCCACCAGTTTGGCCGCAATGGCTACCCGTGGCTTATCTTTCCGGTCCTGTCGGGCATAGCCGAAATACGGAATAACAACGGTTACGTAGTGCGCTGAGGCCCGACGCGCAGCGTCAACCATCAGTAATAATTCAAGGAAGTTATCAGCGGGCGGCATGGTCGATTGAACCAGAAAAACGTCGCAGCCGCGTACGGACTCCTCAAAACTTGGCGACATTTCACCGTCGCTGAACCGGCGGCATGTGTAGCCGCCTAACTCCTTACCATAATAGCGGGCAATTTTTTCGGCTAAATACGTCGATTGACTGCCTGAAAAAATTTTGACCGGATTGAAAGATGCCATCTGCCGGGGAAATTTGCCGCAAAGGTACTGAAAAATAAGCCAGCATTAACCGTAAACTTACTTTAATTTGATCTTGTTGTGATAAATTTTTGATAATGAGTTTGTTGGTAAAAAGATGGTAAACAAATATAGATTTTGTATTGTCTATCTACTGCACAGGTATCAAAGCAGGATGAAAACCGCTTTTTGTGCAAACAAGTATCCGGATAAGCCTAACTTAACCCCGAATCCGGCGTTTGTTCTGGTTTTTTGGGTATTATTGTGACAGCAAGATTATTACCAGAATCGCATGAAAACACAATCGAGCCGCGGTAAGAAAAAGACCGCTACAGAATCGCCGGAAAGTACACAAACAGCCGCAAAGCATGTACAGGAACAGCCGGTTCTGAGAGAAGGCATGCCTGAAAACGGACAGTCACGGACGGTGATTGCGCATGTGACTCCGGAAATTGACGGAGGTTTATATCCCATAAAGGCCGTACCGGGCGATGTCATTACGGTAGAGGCCGATATTATTGTGGATGGCCACGATAAGCTGGCCGCCCATCTATGCTACCGGCACATTGACGACGCCGACTGGCAGGAAACACGCATGGCGCTGATCGTCAATGACCGCTGGACCGGTGCATTTACGGTTGAAAAACAAGGGACTTACCTGTATACAATTGAGTCGTGGGTCGATCATCTGGCCTCGTGGCAACATGAGATTCACCTGAAGCTAAACGACGGTCAGCATATTGCCAGTGAACTGCTGGCAGGGGCGAAACTGCTGGAAGCCATTGCCGGTAAGGAAGAAGCCATTCAGCATACTATTGAAGCGTTTCGTGATGAAAACCGCTATAACGAAGCCATCCATCTGGCCGAAGAGCACCTGGATACCTGGATTGAGCAGTATCCGGTAAAGGTGCACACCACCCGTTACAAGGAGCTGTCGGTCGATGTTGACCGGGCCAAAGCCGGATTCAGTACCTGGTACTGCCTGTTCCCTCGGTCGGCGTCGCGGGAGCCGGGTGTACACGGGACGTTCAAGGACGTGGAAAAGCTGTTGCCGCGGATTTCGGGCATGGGCTTCGACGTGTTATACATGCCGCCGATTCACCCGATCGGGCACCAGTTCCGCAAAGGGAAAAACAACAATGTGGTTTGCCAGCCGGGAGAGCCGGGGGTGCCCTATGGCATCGGCTCCGAAGACGGTGGCCACGATGCCATTCATCCGGAATTGGGTACCATCGATGACTTTAAGCACCTGATTGCCATCAGTAAAAACTACGGCATGGAGGTGGCGATGGACCTCGCCATTCAGTGCTCGCCGGATCACCCGTGGGCCAAAAATCATCCGGAATGGTTCAAGAAACGCCCCGACGGCTCGATTCAGTATGCCGAAAATCCGCCTAAAAAATACCAGGATATTTACCCGGTCTATTTCGAGACGGAAGACTGGCAGAACCTGTGGCTCGAAATGCGGCGTGTGCTGCTGACGTGGGGCTCGTGGGGCGTGCGCATCATCCGCGTCGATAACCCGCATACTAAGCCGTTTTCGTTCTGGCACTGGGTAATTGCGGAGGTTAAAAAGGAATATCCGGACATGTTGTTCCTGTCTGAAGCCTTTACGAAGCCTAAGGTGATGCAGCAGCTGGCGAAGGTTGGCTTTGCACACTCGTATACCTACTTCACGTGGCGCAACAACAAATACGAGATGCAGGAGTACCTGACCGAGCTGACACAGACGGATCTGAAATATTATTTCCGCCCGAACTTCTGGCCGACTACCCACGACATTAACCCGGGTGTTTTGCAAAGCGGCCATGAACCGCAGTTTCTGATCCGGTATTTTCTGGCGGCGACCCTGTCGTCGAACTACGGCATTTACGGGCCGTCGTTTGAATTGATGGAGCACGATCCGTTCCCGGGCAAGGAAGAATACCTGAACTCGGAGAAGTACGAAATCCGGCACTGGGACTGGGATAAGACCAACAAACTGACCTACCTGATTACGCTGGTGAACCGGCTGCGCCACGAAAACGAGGCGTTGCAGCAGACCAACAACATTACGTTCTGCCGCGTGGACGATGATGCGCTGATGGCCTATCTGAAAGTTTCCGGAAACAGCCGGATACTGGCCGTGGTTAACATGGATGCCTACAATCGCCGCGCGAATATGGTACAGGTGCCGATCTGGCAGCTGGGCATTGCCAACGATCAGGAATACCGGGTGCGGGACCTGCTGACCGATGCAACCTATACCTGGCGGGGCGAATGGAACTATGTGGAACTGGACCCGTACATGCTGCCAATGCACTTGCTGCGAATCGAGCTATAACCCTCTTTGCTGACTATGCCTCATCCCTTAACCTACTCAACTCCCTGGTCTGAACTGCGGAAAATTCCGGCTTTCTGGCAGGATCTGGAACAGCATGTGCTGCCTCCATACGTGAATACGTGCCGGTGGTTTGCCGGCAAGGCCAGGCACCAGACAGGTTTCCGTGTCGGAACCATTTTTGACTTTCCGGCCCGCGATTCGGTGGCGTATATACTGATCCTGGAAGCGCTGTACAGTGATGGCCCGCCGGAGCAGTACCTGTTGCCGCTTTCGTTTGTGACCCACGATCAGCACGATAACCCCGAAATACCGGCCAAAGGTATCGTCACGGTTATGCACCTGAACGGGGTACGCGGGTTGCTCGTCGACGGGATCTACGATGAACGCTTCCGGGCGTCGTTGTATAAACACATCGCCGAACAGAAAAACCGGCAGGTCGACGGAGGAAAGCTGGTTTTCCAGCGGGGGCGGGGCCTTGATGCTGAAGATGTACACGCCGATGTGACGAGCCGGGTGCTGCCCGTCGATTCGAGCAACTCGGCGATGGTGTTTGCCGACAAATACTTTTTTAAGTTTTACCGCAAGCTGTTTGAACTCACCAATCCCGAAGTGGATATGGTAGCGTTTATCACCGAAAACAGCGATTTCGCCAATATTCCGGCCTATGCCGGCAGCGTGACGTATGCGGCGGGGACAACCGACATCACCCTCGGGATGATGCAGCGGATGGTGGCCAATGAAAAGGACAGCTGGTCGCAGACCGGCGATTACCTGAACGATTTCCTGTATGCGGTGCCGAAGCGGCAGTTTGCCATTCGGGAGGATGTGTTCGACAAGGTGGAGTTGCTGGGGAAACGCACGGCCGAAATGCACCTTGCCCTCTACGCGCCCGACAGCGATCCGGCGTTTGCCCCCGAGCCGTTTACGGAAGAGTACCGGAACTTTCTGATCCACCGCTTTACGGATTTGCTCGACCGCCGGTATGCCCTGCTGGTAGACAATTACAACAAGCTGGATGCCATCGGGCAGAAGCTGGCGTGGGTGTTTATGGAAGCACGGGAGATGATCGAAGCCTTTGTAGAAGAGTTCCGGACGCGGCCGCTGGAGTCGCTGCGTATCCGGATTCACGGCGATTATCACCTCGGGCAGGTACTCGCTACCCGCGATGATTTTATTATTATCGACTTTGAAGGCGAGCCCGAAAGCAGCATTGCCGACCGCAAAATCAAGCACTCGCCGCTGAAGGATGTGGCGGGTATGATCCGGTCATATCACTATGCGGTCTGCGCTAAAATCTACTACTCGGCCGAAACCGAAAGCCTGGCACCGGATCACCTGCAACGGGTGTCGGACCGGTGGTTCCGGCTTATTCGTGAGACCTACCAGGACGCTTACCTCGACCGCATCGGCATGCCGCACCCGCTGTTCCGGAACAATAACGAAATCAACTTCCTGTTGCTGGTCTACCTGCTGGAAAAAGCGGTTTACGAGCTTGGTTATGAGATCAGTTACCGGCCGGCCTGGGTGAAGATTCCGCTCAAGGGAATTATTGACGTGATCCGCGAAATTGAAAAAATCCGGATCAGCGATCATGGGCTGGACGATGGTGTGCCAATGTTGCTGACGAGTATCCTTTAACTGACGGTTATGCTTGTATACCTCATGGCGGTTGCCTACATCCTGGCGGGCATCCTGCATTTTGTGAAGCCACGGATGTACATGGCTATTATGCCGCCTTATATACCTGCTCCGTATGCTATGGTGCTGCTGAGCGGGGTGGCTGAGGTGGTGGTAGGTGTCGGGTTGCTGTTTCCGGCAACCCGACAGCTGGCTGCCTGGGGCCTTATTGCCTTGCTTGTGGCCGTGTTTCCGGCTAATCTGTACATGGCCACGTCCGGTAAGTTTCACCAGTTTCCGGCCTGGGCGCTGTGGGCGCGGCTGCCGCTACAGGGGTTACTGATCTGGTGGGCGTGGTTGTATACGAAATAGTGTTACAGGATTGATTCGATGCGGGTTAATTCGTCGTCGGTGAACCGGATGTTGTCCAGGGCCTGTAACGAATCGGCCAGTTGTTCGGGGCGGCTGGCTCCGATAAGCACCGAGGTAATGCGCGGGTCTTTGAGCAACCAGGCAAGGGCCATTTGGGCCAGTGACTGTCCGCGTTCCTGCGCAATGCCGTTCAGCGCCCGTACCTTCGCCAGCGTTTCGTCGGTGAGGCGGGTGGGTAGCGATCCGCTCGTCCGTGCGGCCCGTGAGTCGGCCGGTACACCGTCGAGGTAGCGGTTGGTCAGCAGCCCCTGCGCCAGCGGTGAGAACGGAATACAGCCAACGCCTTCCTGACCCAGCAAATCCAGCAACCCGTCTTCTACCCAGCGGTCCAGCATTGAGTACCGTGGCTGGTGAATCAGGCAGGGAGTACCCAGCTCGCGGAGAATCCGGATGGCTTCGGCGGCCTCCTTTGGCTGATAATTTGAAATACCGGCATACAGCGCTTTTCCCTGACGAACCACCTGATCAAGCGCCATCATTGTTTCTTCGATGGGCGTTTCCGGATCAGGGCGGTGCGAGTAGAAAATGTCGACATAATCAAGCTTCATCCGCTTCAGGCTTTGGTCAAGGCTTGAGATCAGGTATTTCCGTGAACCCCATTCGCCGTAGGGGCCGTCCCACATCAGGTAACCGGCTTTGGTCGAAATGACCATTTCGTCGCGGAACGGCCGGAAATCGGTCTGCATCATCCGTCCGAACGTTTCTTCGGCGGAGCCCGGTGGCGGGCCGTAGTTGTTGGCTAGATCAAAATGGGTAATGCCGCGGTCAAAGGCGAGCCGCAAGACTGCACGGCTGTTTTCGTACCGGTCTACATCTCCGAAATTGTGCCAAAGCCCTAACGAAATTTCCGGTAATTTAAGGCCGCTGCGGCCACTGCGCCGGTAGCGCATCTGCTGATAGCGCTCCGGAACGGGCGTATATTGACTCATGGTCAGTGAGTGATTTAGTGATTGAGCGAATATTAAAAGGCGAAGATACATAATACCGAAACTACCCGTATTGTTCAATTGTTACACAGACGTATGTCACCTTACGAACAACACGTACTCAATGAATTGCAGCGCTGGCAGCAGCAGATGCAGAAACCACCCACCACCTTCGACCGGCTTGCCAAAGGGCTTCAGCGGCGGATGAACCGGTTTATTCCCCAAAAAGTCAGGACGGTCATTACCACCGTCATCAAACAAATGACACGGGTAGTGCTGTTTGGGGCCGATAAACTGACGCGTCAGCCTACGGTCGGGACATCGTTGCAGGAGCGGGAGGCCGTCGTGAAAACGCGGATTGAGTTTTATAAGACAACCGGTGCGGCCGAAGGCGGAATCACCGGCGCGGGCGGCATTCTGCTCGGGCTTGCGGATTTTCCGTTGTTACTGACCCTGAAAGTGAAGCTGCTGTTCGAAATTGCGGCCCTGTACGGCTTTTCGGGCAACGACTACCGCGAGCGCCTGTACATCATGCATATTTTCCAGCTGGCCTTTTCGAGTCCCGATCACCGGCTGGAGGTGTTCCGGCGCATGCAGCAATGGGATACCTACAGCCAGTCGCTGCCCGACGACATCCATCAGTTCGACTGGCAGACCTTTCAGGAGGAGTATCGCGATTACATTGACCTGGCTAAAATGGCACAGCTTATTCCCGGAATCGGTGCGGCCGTCGGGTTGGTGGTCAACTACCGGCTGCTGGACAAACTGGGCGTAACGGCCATGAATGCGTACCGGATGCGGATTATGGTGAAAAAAGCTGCGTAGTGAATCGGAAGAACGTTAACTTGTAGCGGGATAACCATTCCCCCGATAACCGTTTCCCGACCCATGAAAACACCCCTGACCCGTACCCTGCTGGCCTTCACCTGTCTGCTGTCAGGCGTAGCACAACCGCTGCTGGCCCAGACCCGCACACTGACCATTACCAAACGATACCTGAACCTGCCGGTCGCCCAGACGCAGGACAGAGGCACCATGCAGCTGACCATGCCCGACGGCGATCGCTCGTTTAAAATCCGGCTGGCTGCCGGTAAGCCCGATTACTGGGTATTCTGCGACATGGCTGGCGCGATGGGCAAAACCATCACCATCCGCTACGACGGTAAAGCCGATGGCCTCGAGACGATTTATCAGGATGACCGGTTTGCGGGCCAGGACTCATTGTATACCGAGAAAAACCGGCCGCAATACCACTTTACCACCCGCCGTGGCTGGATCAACGACCCCAACGGCATGATCTTCTACGACGGCGAATACCACTTATTTTACCAGCATAACCCCTTCGAACGCGAATGGGAAAATATGTCGTGGGGCCATGCCGTGAGTAAAGACATGATTCACTGGCAGGAGCTGCAAACCGCGCTGCTGCCCGACCGGCTGGGGACGATGTTCTCGGGGTCAACCGTGATTGACTATGACAATACGGCGGGCTTCAACAAGGGGAACGTACCGGCGATGATTGCGCTGTACACTGTCGATAATCCGGAAAAGGAAATACAGTGCCTCGCCTATAGTCTGGACAAAGGCCGGACATGGACAAAGTACGATCAAAACCCCGTGATCGACTCAAAGGCAAAATGGAACAGCAAGGATACCCGTGATCCCCGCGTATTCTGGTATGAGCCCGGCAAGCATTGGGTCATGGTGCTGAATGAACGCGACGGCCATTCCATTTATACCTCGAAAAACCTGAAACAGTGGCAGTACGAGAGCCACACAACCGGTTTCTGGGAATGCCCGGATTTGTTTGAACTGCCGGTTGATGGTGACAAGCGAAAAACAAAATGGGTGATGTACGGCGCGTCGGCCACTTACATGATCGGGAGCTTTGACGGAAAGAAATTTACCCCCGAATCCGGCAAACACGCTTACACAAACGGGACAATTTACGCCGCACAGACCTTTACCAACATGCCCGGCAGCGATCCGCGGCGCATTCAGATTGGCTGGGGAAGGGTTCAGCAGCCCGGCATGCCGTTCAATGGCATGATGCTCCTGCCGACCGAATTGCAGCTTAGGACAACCAAAAGCGGTCCGCGCCTGGTAAGTGTGCCGGTCAGGGAGGTAGAGCAGCTGTTTTCGCCGGCCGGCCAATGGGCAGCACTGAGTGAGGCGGAAGCAAATGAGAAACTGAAATCAGTCGGGTCGCTGGATCAGTTCCGGTTGCGGACTACCCTGAAACTGTCGCATGCCACGAGTGCCGGCCTTTCGCTGTTCGGGCAGAAAATCCTCGATTACGATCTGAACCACAATCTGCTGAACGGTGCGTTCTACTCGCCCGAAGACATGACAAGTATGGAGATTACGGCGGATATTTACGTTGACCGTACCTCGGTGGAAGTGTTCGTCAACGGCGGTAGCTTCTCGTATTCACTGGAACGGAAGCCGAATCCGGCCAATAAGGAAGGGCTGGTGTTTTGGGGCAACCGGATCGAGGTCAAAGACCTGACGTTTTACCCGGCAAAATCAATCTGGAAGTGAGCAGGCGTATTGTCAGGTTAGTATAAAAAAACAAGAGGCAGCGTTCCGGAGAGCGCTGCCTTGTTTTATGGGATTACCCGGCCGGTTAGCCTACCGAATAATGCTGATCATGCGTTGGGGACTGGAGGAAAAGGGGAGCCTTTGGCATCGCAATCCACAGAACGATATAGCTCAGAATGAACGGGAACGGAATCGGAGCGAAGACGCCCAGGACAAACAATACCCGAACGATCACTTTGTCGATACCGAAATAATCGGCTAAACCGGCGGCTACACCACCAATGACCTTTTCTGATGTGATCCGTTGCAATTTTTTAGGTTCCATGACTGTATGTTGTTTAAAGTTCAGATTAATGTTTCTTTCTTGTTCTTAGCATTTGTTGCTGTTGTTGATTCAAAGGTACTAGGCAATGCCAAGTAGTGGAAGAAAGTTTATATGAATGGTATCCGGATTAGGCGAATGGTCGAAAAACGGGCCGGATTGCATAAATCATTTCCGGTTTTCCGATGTTTATAGGAGAGGTAAACAAACGTTAGCAATCAGGCATGAAACGGATAATAATGCTATGGAGTCTGGCCGCGTTATGGCTCACGGGCGGAACGGGCTGTCAGACCGCCGACTCCTCCAATCAAATCAAAGACACGGCGCTCGCCCAGCTGCCCAAAGCGCGTCCCGGCGAAGCAGTGGCCACGTTCGGGGGCGGTTGCTTCTGGGCGATTCAGGAAGAGTTTAACGAAGTGAAAGGTGTCCGCACCACGGTGGCGGGCTATGCCGGCGGTGATGTTGAATTTCCGACCTATGAGCAGGTGGGGACCGATCAGACCGGCCATGCCGAAACGGTACAGGTATACTATGACCCAAAGGTGATTTCCTTTGAAAAACTGCTGGAAGGCTTTTTTACCGGTCATGATCCGACAACCAAAAACCGGCAGGGACCTGACATCGGGCGCGATTATCGTTCGATTGTGTTTTACCGCAACGCTGCCGAAAAGGCAACGATTGATGCCGTGATCAAACGCGAAAACGCATCCGGCCATCATACCGGCCCGATCGTGACCGAAGTTGTGCCGTTTAAGGCGTTTTATCCCGCCGAAAAATACCATCAGAATTACCTGAAACAGCACCCCGACGAGTATTACATCCAGAAAATCTCGGTACCGAAGGTGGAGAAATTCAGAAAAAAAATGGCTGGCCATTTAAAGGACGGATTGATTAACTTGTAGGCATGGAAGCCTATATCCGATTTGTTACCCCGTCTGACTATGCAGCCTTACCGGCGATTACTGTATATATCAGCCGAAACAGCATGACAGAGCTGGCCGTAAACTTTTAATTTTTGTAAAACGCATAGTTTTCACGGGTGATGATATCGATAGGCATGTATTGAACCGGTTCCGCAGGTGAGTCAAAAATCAGGTACTGGTATAGGGTCATCATGCTCCGGTAGCCTTGATCCTCCGGCTGATGGCAGATCAGGAAGTCAATCGTACCTTTTTGTAAATGCATCAGATTATCGGCTACCAGGTCATACCCGATAAGCATCGGTTTAGGGTATTGCGTTTGTTGTTCGAGGTAACGGGCAGCCAGAAACGTACGTGAATTGGTCACAAAAATGACATCAATCGGGGCGTACTGCGAAAAGTACCCCGCCAGCACATCGTTAACCGCAGACTGATCCGTTTCCGGAATATCAATCCGGTGAATGGTTACGCCCGGCCTGTCGCTCTCAAAAAAAGAACGAAAGCCTTTTTCGATCTGACGGTAAGTGAAGCTATCCAGGTCGGCGGCCATATTAACAACTAAAACAGTACCCTGTCCCTTCAACGCATACGTACTTAGTTTACCGGCCAGCAATCCGCTTTCCAGTAAAGGCGGACCAATATAGGACAGACACGCCAGTCCGGGAATGGCTGAATCGATAAACACATAGGGAATTGCTTTGGCCTGACAAAGCGCGGCAACCTCTCTGGCTTCATCCACAAACATAGGTGCAAGCACAATCCCGTCCGGCTCAGACGCCAGCAGCTGGCTGGTCTGTTTAGTAAAAGATGACTTGTCGTGTAAATCAAAAAAGTAAAGCTCAACCGAGATGCCGTAGGCGCGTAGTTCGGCTTCGGCACGGCGGATACCACGCAACGGTGCCTCCCAGAAATCCAGTGCTTCCGTAGCCGAAGGAATGAGGGCTGCCAGACGGGTGTTTTTACCGGAAGCCAGCCGCCTGGCCAACAGGTTGGGCTGGTAGTTCATTTCCTCGATAATCCGGCTGATTTTCGCCCTCGTCTTTTCCGAAACACCTCCCCGGTTATGGATCACACGGTCGACCGTTGCGATGGCAACATTGGCACGCCGGGCAATTTCTTTGACTCCCTGCAGTTCTTTCTTTTTCATTAAATAACCAGCCCGTAGCGGGTGAGCATAGCACTATACGGAACATAGCGGCAAGTTACAGGTTGAGGTATTGAATCACAACTTTAATCATGCGGCGGGTAGTCAGGCTGGTTTGTTGCTCCGGCATCAGGAAATCCTGTGCCGGAGCAACAAACCAGCCTGCCGGCGTCACTAATCCTGAACTACGTTTACCGGAATCAGTTTCGAGGCACTTGCCCTGTCTATAAACAGGACGGCTTGCGGATGCTGCCGCAGAATGGTCGACGGGAACTGTTCGCTGATGCCGGAGCGGAGCGTATGAAAAACGGCGTCGGCCTTGTTAATACCGGGAACCATGCAGAACACCCATGAGGCCTGCATCAGGGCCGGAACCGTCAGCGTCAAGGCATGGGTAGGTACGGCTTCCAGCTTGTCAAAGCAGCCGTCATTAACCTGTTGCTGCCGGCAGGCGGTATCCAGGTCAACAACCTTAACCAGGACCGGATCGTTGAAATCGGCAACGTGCGGATCGTTAAAGGCAATATGACAATTCTCGCCGATACCCATACAAACAATATCGACTGACTGAGCGCTTAGCTGTTTTTCGTAACGCCGGCATTCGGCCTCAATATCGGCCGCATTCCCATCCAGATAATGAACTGCCCCGAAAGGAAGCCGGCCAAATAACCGGTCTTTCAGAAAATTGCCGAATCGCTGCGGCGCATCTGCGGGCAACCCTACATATTCGTCCATGTGAAATGCCGTTACCCTTGACCAGTCAATGGCTGGTTGCCGGCAAAGGTTGTCAAGGAATTCCTGCTGAGACGGGGCCGCAGCAAAAATCATGGTTACCTGTGGTTGCCGGCTGAGCAGGAACCGCAGCCTGTCAGCAACTGCCTGCGCCGATGCGGTACCGAGTAGTGCACGGTCCT
The DNA here is from genome assembly GCF_057652235.1 of Arsenicibacter sp. R0_47. NCBI lineage: Bacteria > Pseudomonadati > Bacteroidota > Cytophagia > Cytophagales > Spirosomataceae > Arsenicibacter > Arsenicibacter sp. R0_47. The sequence goes on from NZ_JBYFCJ010000005.1 coordinate 21,264, forward strand.
GGAATTTATGAACGGTTAACAGACCGGAATCGGAATAATGTGTCATGCGTAATGTACAAAAAAGATGAAAATCAGGAGCTGACTAATGTCTTGTCGTGTTGATAAACAATGCGCCCGTTAACGATGGTTAGCCGGACATTGTATTGCCTGTCCATGATGACCAGGTCGGCATCATAGCCCGGCGTCAGGGTTCCCTTGCGGTTCCCGACGCCCATAATGCGGGCAGGGGTGCTGGTCATCATTTGCAGGGCATCCGTCAGCGGAATGTCGGTTTGGGTCATTACCGTTCTGAGCAGCCGGTCGGCAGTTGCCACGCTGCCCGCAAAAGCCTGCCGGTCCGGCAGTTTGGCCACACCGTCCTCAACAATAACCGGCAGTCCGCCCCGGAGGCTGCCAAGAATACTCGGGCCCGGCGGCAGGCCCGCCGCACGCATGGCATCCGTGATAAGTGCGGTCTTGTCGGGGCCCTTAATTTTATGGGCCAGCCGGAGAAGAGGACCGGGCAGATGGACGCCGTCTGCAATAAGCTCAACATCCAGCTCGTCAAGTAAATAGGCACTTTCGATCACGCCCGGAAAGCGGAATCCGTTCCGGCGGGTAACCCCCGACATGGCGCTGTAGAGGTGGGTTACCAGGCTGTAGCCGTTCCTGACGGCAGCCAGAACCTCGTCGTAAACGGCATCGGTATGGGCAATGGCTGCAAGAATGCCCTTACGGTGCAGTAGCCGGCCAAGAGCAAGGGCCCCGCTGCGCTCGGGAGCCACGCTCCACCGGCTGATTGCTGACGAATGGGCCAGAACTGCTTCGTATTCCGCAGGCTCAGGATCGCGGATATACCTCGGATCCTGAGCCCCCCGCTGCGAAAGGGCAAAATAAGGCCCTTCGAGGTGCATACCCAGAAACTGCGCCCCTGCATGTGCCTGGCGGCTTGCCTGGTGATAACAGTCCAGAATATGCAGAAGCCCTGACAGGGTGCCGGTCAGCGTTGTCGGTACAAGAGCGGTAGTGCCATGCTGTGCGTGCAGGGCGGCAATGTTGAGAAACGCCTCCGGCGTACCGTCCATAAAGTCGTAGCCGCCCCCGCCGTGAACATGGAGGTCGATGAATCCGGGAACAATATAATGGCCGTCTGCATCTATTTCTACAGCATCGGGGAAACCGGTGGCCGCCGGGCAGATATCGACAATTTTACCCGCCTCAATCAACACGCAGCTATCGCGCAAAGTCCTGAACGGCGTAATAATCAGGCCATTTGTGAGTTTAAGCCGTTGTATGGAAGGATGATTCATGCGCGGTTGTAACGGTACGTTTCCGGATAGACCAGTGCCTGAGCTTATGGGCGTAAAATGCATAGTAAGCCAGATAAAGGTAACAAGGCACCAGTACCCAGTATGCTTCCCGCAAGCCAACCTGGTCGGCAAGCAGGCCGTATATAAGCGGCAGGATGGCATTGCCGCTCAGCCCCATGATCATCAGCGCTGCACCGACCTTGGTAAAGCGGCCCAGACCGTCGAGAGCAAGCGGCCAGATACTCGCCCAGACCAGCGAGTTAGCCAGTCCTAACAATACCACAAACACCAGTGACCAGTCTGCTTTCAGCCCGGCTATGTTTATGGGTCCGTGACTGAACAGAATCAGGCCGGAGAAGAGAAGACCCAGTAATGTACAGGCTCTGAACATATTTACCTGACTGACCACTTTGGGAATCAGGATGATGCCGGTAAGATAGCCGCATATGGTTGCCGCAAGTGTATACGAAGGCAGGACTTTGGCACTGAGCAGGGGAATGCCGAACCAGCCTGCATACCCGATGATTGTGTCAATCGCAATAACCTGTGTACCGACGTGCAGAAAAACAGCAATTGCCCCCAATACCAGATGCGGAAACTGAAAGACAGATGTTTTTTCCTGATTGGCGGCCGCCACATCGGCGGTTTCGTGTTCGGTATTGATCTCCGGCAGCGGTGAAAATCTGACCAGCAGGCCAAGACTGATCAGCACCAGCCCCATAACCGAGTAAGGAACGATTACCCGGCCTACTAAGGCATCAAGCGCCGCCGACCGTTCGGCCGGGGACATAACCGGTAACTGACTGAACAGGTCGGTATCGGTTGCTTTCAGGATGACGGCAGCAAACAAAAGCGGAGCCAGGATACCCGCACCTTTATTACAGATTCCCATGATGCTGATGCGCTGAGCCGCCCGTTCTTTAGGCCCCAGAACGGTGATGTATGGGTTTGCGGCCGTTTGCAGTACCGCCAGCCCGACCCCGATCGTAAATAAGCCAAGCAGAAAAACCGCGTAGGTTCTGGTCATGGCGGCAGGCACAAAAATAAATGCGCCCAGGGCCATAATCCAGAAGCCAATCATCATGCCCTGTTTAAAGCCTACCCGTTTCAGAAGATAGGAGGAGGGGACAGACATGATGAAATACGAAATGTAGAAGGCAAACGTCACCAGATACGACTGGAAGTTGGTGAGTTCACAGGCGATTTTAAAATACGGAATCAGAATCGCATTGACCCAGGTGACAAAGCCGAAGACAAAAAATAAGATGCCAATCAACACAATAGACAGCATGGTATCTCTGGTGCTGAGGCTGCTGACATCGACAACGGTTGGTTTTGTTCTCATAACAAATCAGATAGTCGGTTCCCAGCCGCGCTGGTACTCGCGTTTCCAGTATTGTTGCGCCTGTTTGTTGTTTTTGATACGTCCGGTTGCTGGGTCGATTTCCAGCACACTGCCCGCCCGTAAAGCAATATTGCCCAGTTGACACAGCAACGTACTTTGGTGCCCGCTCAGAATATCGGCGTTGAGCGGAGATCCTTTCCGGATGCTGTCAAAGAAATTCTGAATGTGCAGGCTGTCGAGCGCCTGAGACGGATTCATCCGGTCGCGGGCATTAATGACCACATCGTTCTTTACTTCTTTAGCGAGGTTATTATCAAGGTCATAGATTTTGTAGCTGTTTCCGCCATCGATTTGCAACGCCCCTTTTTCGCCGTAAAAAATGAGGCCGACGCTACTGCCTTCGATGGTACGGCCGTTGCAGCTGCGGCCTTCCCAGGTCATAGCCTTGTTATCGGGAAATTCCAGGTTAATGACCTGCGTATCCGGCGTTTCCCAGTCGTCGCGGAACCGGTAGCGCCCGCCCGACGATGTGACCCGGCTCGGGTAGGCGACATCCAGCCCCCAGCGCATGAGGTCGAGCATATGGGTACCGTTGTTGAGGGCTTCACCGGTCCCCCAGTTCCAGAACCAGTGCCAGTTATAGTGCAGGATATTGTCTTTGAATGCCTGCCGTGGCGCAGGCCCCTGCCAGAGATCATAATTGAGCCAGTCGGGTATACCGGTTGCCTTGCCGGTACCAATCGACGGGCGGTTGTTGGTGTACCAGCCTTTGGCAAAATACGGCCGGCCGATTTCGCCGTTCCGGACGGCCTGCACACCGGCCGCTACATTGGGCCATGACCGCCGCTGGTTACCCATCTGGATAATGTTGCGGTATTTTTTCTGGGCCGCAACCAGGAGCTCGCCCTCGTTGGGGTTATGGGAGCATGGTTTTTCAAGGTACACATGCTTCCCTGCTTTTGAGGCCAGTATAGCTGCCGGAGCATGCCAGTGGTCGGGAGCGGCAATGATCAGGGCATCAAGGTCTTTGTCGTCCAGGGCTTTCCGGAAATCGGGCTGGTCAACGGGTTTGCTCCCGCCGTTTTTTTCGACAGCAGCGATGCATTTGGCGGCCGCGCGGGTATCTACGTCGGATACTGAACGTATCTGACAGTTTGGCTGTAAAGCAAAGTTGGTAGCCAATGCCAGCCCCCGGCTGTTAACGCCCATCATACCAACCTGAATGCGGTCGTTGGCGCCGGTAATGCGGGCGTAACTTTTTGGCGTAAAGCCCGGCAAAACCCCGCCGATTGACAGGGCTGCGGTGCCGGTTAAGGTTTTGAGGAGAAACGCCCGGCGGGACTTGTTCTCGTTTGTATTCATATGCAAAGCGGTTTGATACAGGATGTTGTAGGGAACTGGATTCGTATTTAAGCGGTCCGGGGCGTAACCGTATAGGTCCGTTTCCCGGACGCATTCACCGGCAGCTAACGTTGAGTCGTTTCATCATGGAGGTATTAAAATGTGTAATGCTGGTTCTGTTCCAGGGCTTTATTCCGGTTCCAGGCGTCGCGCGGGATGGGGAAACGGATAGGAGTTGTGCTCAGCCATGGCTTTTTGTCGATCTCAAGGTCCTTAATATTGGGCCGGTTCGCTTTGATAAAGTCGATAAAGCGGCCACGGCGGTTCAGGTCTGAGAAGCCACCGGCGGGCTCCCAGATAAATTCCATCCGGCGTTCGCGGAAGATGGCATCAAGGGTTGCGGCCTTACTGAGTGTTGTGCCCAGGCTTTCCAGTCCGGCACGGGTCCGCAGCCGGTTGACCTGTTGCAGGGCATCGGCGGTCCGGCCGGATTCATTGAGCGCCTCGGCGTAATTGAGCAGTACTTCGGCAAACCGGAGCAGCGGCGGGTTGATGCCCGCGTTAGCTACAGCCGGTGCTTCCCAGTATTTGGTGACAATATACCCTGAGCGCGACCATCCGGCCGGTACGGCTGCCGGCATCACAAAGGCGGGCATATCCTGATGCGGTTCGCCCGGCCCGATAATTGATTCCCAGTAGCGTTTGTCTTTAATGCGTCCGTTTGCTTCTTTTTCGAAGGCATTAACCCAGTGTTGTTGCGGGACAAAGTTACTCCAGGCGGCGCTGCCGGTATATTGTGAAGGAGCACCGCGTGGCGAGGTCCGTTTGACGAGGTTGTTACCCTCGGCATCCACAGATGGCCGGAACTGCGTCGAAAACAGAATTTCGCGGTTATTTTCATTTGCCTCCCGGAACACATCACGGTAACGGGGAAGCAGATCGTGGGCTTTTGTCGCGATGATTTCCTCACTGTACCGGATTACATCATTCCACTTTTGTTGCCACAGGCTGGCTTTGGCGAGGTAGCCCAGGGCTGCTCCCCTGGTTGCCCGGCCAATGTCGGCTGTATTGTTCCACGAAACCGGCAGCACGGCGGCGGCATCGGTCAGGTCGGCTTCGATTTGTTTCCAGGTGGCCTCAACAGATGCCCGTGGAATTTCCAGATTAGAGGTTGCATTCAGCTCCTCTGTTATCAGTGGTACACCGCCGAAATAGTTGACCAGTCTGTAATAGAATAAACCACGGAGAAATCTGGCCTGACCCAGAATCAGCGCTTTGGCTGCCGGTTCGAGGCCCTGCATTTTTTCGACACGGTTGATAACCATGTTTGCGCGGCCAATTCCCAGATAGGCCCCCTGATATACATCACGGATAATGGTATTGTTGGACGGGAGCTGGAGCGTGTGCAGTTCAATCCGGTTCGCGCTGCCATCCATTTCATACATATCTCCGGACATAGCCCATTCAATATCTGCTGCGTCGCGTACGTTTGAAAAGGTTTCTTCACGCTGAAGGACAGCATACACACCAATCAGTGCAGCCTGTGCATCGGATTCTGTAACAAAGAAATTCGCGTCGGTTAAGACATCTTTCGGCGTCAGGGTCAGAAATGAGTCACTGCATGCCGTTGTGGCTACCAATAAGCCGGATAACAAAAGCTGATTAAGAAGTTTTTTCATCGTTGTGAGCCATTAAAAGGTGAGGTTAATACCGGCCATAAACGTACGCGGTTGCGGGTAAACACCGTCGTCGACACCAGCCTGTAACGGGTTGAGGCTGCCAACTTCAGGGTCGAAGCCGGAGTATTTCGTGAACGTAAACAGGTTCTGTGCTGTCAGGTAAATACGGATTCCCTGTACCGCGCGTGTTTTGGCCAGCAGTGCGGCCGGAATGCGGTAGCCAAGCGTAAGGTTACGGATCCGCAGGTAATCGCCGTCTTCGACGTAAAACGTTGAGCTGTTGCCGAAATTCCCGTTGGCATCCGTGTAGCGCAGGATCGGCACGTCATTACGGCCGCTGCCGGGTGTCCAGCGGTTCAATACATCTTTAACGCCGTTGATTACGCCGGAGCCGCCGAAATATTTCAGGGGATAAACCGACCTGCGGTTGGCGTTATAGATACTGCTGCCGCTTATGCCCTGCACAATGATATTCAGATCAAACCCTTTGTACGACAGGTCGGCATTAGCTCCGTAGGTAAGAGTAGGCCACGGACTGCCCAGGTAGGTCTGATCGGCGTCGGACAGTTTATTGTCTCCGTTGATGTCGCGGAACCGGAAATCGCCGGCTTTCGCACTTGGCTGCAGTACTTTGTTGACTGCATCGTCGGTCTGATAAATACCGTCGACAATATATCCCCGATAATAACCGATGGGCTGCCCGACTTCGGTGTACGTGGCCCGCATGTCAAAGTAGCTGGAAACCGCCGCGCCTGTAATTGGTTGCCCGACACCGAGGCTCAGCACTTCGTTTTTCAGCGTAGCGAGGTTTCCGCTCACGTCATAGCGGAAATGGCCCGACCGGCCCCGGTACCCGGCCAGAAACTCCCAGCCCCGGTTCTGAACTTTACCGCCATTGACCGATGGTGCGTTCTGAAATCCGGCTTCGATGGATACCGGCAGGCTGACGAGCATCCCTTTTGTATTTTTTATGTAATAGTCCGTCGTCAGATACAGGCGGTCATTAAAAAAGGAGGCATCGAGTCCGATGTTTGTTTGTTCACTGGTTTCCCATTTCAGGGCAGGGTTGCCCGGCCGCGACATGCTGGCACCGATCACCAGACCCTGATTGAGTCCCAGCACATAGTTATCATTTACGGTTCCGAGCTGAATGGTACTCAGATACCCGAAGGCACCGATGGCGTCATTGCCGAGCTGTCCCCAGCTGCCGCGTAACTTCAGCGAGTTAACGGCCGTGATCTTTTGCATAAATGGCTCATCAGAGATATTCCAGCCTGCCGAGACCGACGGGAAATTCCCCCATTTATGAGCCGGTCCGAAGTTGGATGAACCGTCGCGGCGCAGGCTGGCGGAGAAGAGGTAGCGCTCCTTGTAGGCGTAGTTGACACGGCCCAGATAGGAGGCCAGCGAGTAAAGGGTACCCGTGCCGGTGGCCCGGCGCTGAGTCTCGTTGCTGCCGTTGATCACCTGAAGTTGCTCGTTCTGGAAGTCAAGTGCCGTTACTGAAATCCAGTCGGCAACATTTTTCTGCGCCGTCTGGCCAACAACAGCGCTGAGCCGGTGGGCACCCAGATCCTTACTATACGATAAGGTATTTTCAATCAGCCAGTTGAGTCCCTGATTGTACGTTTCGCCCAGCCGGGCCTGTAGGTTGCGGTAATGGCCGCGCTCGGTTTTAGGTTCCCAGGTCGTATTGCGGCTGTTGCTGGCATCAATACCGACACTCGTCCGCCATTTCAGACCGTTCAGCAGTTCATATTCCCCGAAGATATTGCCATATACCCGCAGATTACTGAGCATATTGTCGATGGATTTTGCCCGCATAACGGGGTTATCACTTTGCGTAGTGTAGTAAGCCGATGAGCCGTTAACCACAGCATCGGGTTTGAGTGTCGGGTAATATTGCTGGGCAAGGTTAAAAATACCGATCCGTAGGTCCTGATTCTGCTGACCCTGCGCCTGGGTTAACGCAAGGGCGAGGGTACCGCCGAACTTGAGTTTACTGCTGACCGTCAGATCGGCGGTTGCGCGCGCACTATACCGTTTGTGCCACGTCTCAATCAGTGTTCCCTGCTGGTCGCGGTAGCCGAGCGATAAGGCCCCTTTCAGTTTCTGGCTCCCGCCGGAGATGCTCAGATCGACGTTCTGGACGGGTGCCGTCCGGAATACCTCGCTGATCCAGTCGGTGCCCTGGCCGAAGGCAGCGGGGTTGGCCCATTCCGGATTCGGGGTCATTCCGGAATTGGTGTAGAGTTCGTTTGCCAGGGTGGCAAATTCGGTTGCATTCAGGAATTCCGGTTTTTTCCATAGCTGCTGGATACCGGTGTATGCATTCAGGTTAACCTTTGCCTGTCCTTCCTTACCGCGTTTTGTGGTAATCAGCACTACGCCGTTTGCGGCCCGTGCGCCATAGATGGCGGCGGCAGCTGCATCTTTCAGAATGTCAATAGATTCAATGTCGTTCGGATTAACGATGGATAATCCGTCGATGCGGTCAGAACTGCCGTTGATGCCGATATTGCCGCCACCGATGGGAAAGCCGTCGACAACATACAGCGGTTGGTTGCCGCCGGTCGTACCGACCCCGCGAATCCGCACCGAGGCCCCGCCGCCGGGTGCTCCGCTTGTCTGACTGATAAATACCCCCGGCACCCGGCCCTGAAGGGCAGAGGTCAGGCTACCCGTTTCGACCTTCTGAAGGTCTTCGGCTTTAATGGACGTCATAGAGCCGGTTACCTCCCGTTTGAGTTGTGTGCCATAGCCCACCACCACCACTTCATTGAGCGAAGAAGCCGCCTGCGTGAGCGTAACATCAATGGTTCTCTGCTGGCCAACCGTAACTTCCCGGGATTCATAGCCGATAAACGAGAATACGAGTGTAGTACCTGCCGGGGCGTCAATGGTATATTTCCCTGCGGCATCGGTTGATATACCCCGTGTGGTGCCTTTAATGGCTACGTTTGCGCCGGGTAACGGCGACTGTGCGGTGTTGCCCCGGACGACACCACTGACCTGCGTGGCAGCTGTCTGGGCGCTGACAGGAAGACTGCTGAAAAAGAGCAGAAAACACGTTATGGCCACCCATAACGGCCGTGTCCGTGCATAGGAAAAAGTTTTCATGGTAAACGTGAAGCTAACTGGTTAAAAGGTTGAAATATAAAGATGTATGGTGGTAACGGATGGTAGTTTCCGGTTTCGGGTACGTACCCGAAACCGGAGAAAAAAAGAGTATTAACCCTTGCCTGCTTTTTTTAAAACACTATCGAGAGTAACCGGAATACCGCCTTTGCGTTTGCTTTCGTCGGCGGCCTCCATAAATGCGAGAATTTCCAGGGTTTCCGTCATCTGCACCGGTGGCTGACCGGATTCAAAAAAGCGGATAATATCTTTAAGTAATGGATTATAGCCACCGTAAGGCCCGAGTGTAATATTGCCGTCGCGCGTATAAACGGTACCGCCATATTCATGTTTGCCGGTCCGGGTGCCGCGAAACGTGCCGACGCGGCCGTCTGCCCATGTCCCGACCACGATATCGGTATCCGGATTGTGTATTCTGACAACTTGTTTACAGCCGGTACCCATAGCCGTAAAAAGTGCTTCGACGCCGTGGATACCATACCAGAATAAATCAGGATGGGTCTTTTCAAGAACGGCAGGGCTATACGTATCTGCACCAAGTACCTGACTTTTATCCAGTTTTTCGATGCCTTTGATATAACGGAGTGAAGAGGCCGAAAAAAACGGAACGTTTTTGCGCCGGGCAGCCTCGGCTATGCTGAGGGCATCGGTCAGGGAACCCGCCAAAGGCTTGTCAATAAAGACCGGTTTTCCGGCCGCAAAGACCTGCATAGCCTGCTCATAATGCAGACGACCATCATTGGTTTCCAGCAGAACACAATCAACCTGCTGCAACAGGTCTTCAATTGAGTTGACAATGCTAACGCCGAGTTTTTGTACGTCGGCCGTAAATCCAGGTATCCGTTTGACACTGGTTTCGATGTCGTGGCTACCTTTTGGATAGGCGGCCACAACGCGATAGCCAAGCCAGTCCGGGTTGGGAGCCGGATTATTCAGCTCTTTGGTAAAGGCGACGCTATGCGAGGTATCAAGACCGATGATGCCAACCCGTTTGCCGGATGATGGAATAAATCGCCTGTGATTACCCGCAAAAGCCGGGAGGAAAAGGCCGCTCAGGCCAAGGGTCGTCAGGATGGAGAATTTTCTGCGGTTCATCTAAATTTCCATATATTATTTTGAATAATGCGGCAAATAAGAACTCCGTTTACGTACCCGAAATTACAGTAAACAAATAATATTCCAAGTTATGGTGCTGATTTTATTTTTTTAGCCTGTCGGAGAACGGTTACTGACTGGAATTGGTAAGCTGAGCCAGTCCAACCAGTGCCCGGTGGCCGGCGTCGTCCCGGTAATTTTCGTGTAGATAATGGATTGTGAACCCGTGCTCGTTCAGTAGGCACCGGACCTGACCGGTGGACAGGGCATTATACTGAAAAGTCTCACCGAACATAGTATCCGTATGGCTATCATCAGTATTGCCGTGGGTAAAGAGCACATAACCGCCTGGTTTCAGTAAAGAACGCAGGTGCGGATAAATGCGAGACTGTGCTGCTTTCTGAATATGCCAGAAGGAGTCCCAGGCAATGATGCCGTCGAATAACTGGTCTGTCGGGAAATCAAAAAAATCACAGGTTAGGAATTGTGTATGTCGCAAATCCGACTGCTGCGCCTGTGCGATCATCTCACCGGCACTGTCGATACCGGTTACTCTGAGTCCGCGCTGAACCAGATATGCAGCAATCGGATAGCCGGTGCCGCAGCCGACATCCAGTATATGGGCGCCGGCCGGCAATAAACCGGTAAAATCATTCACCAGCTGACTGACCGCCATCTGATTCCTGATGGCGGCCCATTGTCCGGCAATGAGGTTATAAGGGTTCATTGTTGCAGGTATAGGACGGAATGATATTCCGTCCTACAGTCTGAGCCGTGTTACAAAATCTGACAGAACTCCAGCCGCTCGCCGTCAGGGCCGAGGATGTAGCAGTACTTGCAGCCTTTCTGCCAGAAATTAAGAAATACCGGCGCCTCTTCAATGACGTCAAAACCCTCCTGTTTCAGTTGGGCGAAGGTCTGATCCACGTCATCGACATCAAACGCAATGTGGTCGATGCGACCGTCGGTGCGCTGCCGGACGCGGCTCAGTTCCGGCTCGGGCATCTGGTAGAGTTCCATGATCATCTCGCCGCGCTTCATCATCGACACCTTACCCTCGGCGCCTTCGTGCATGAAGGTTGACCGCATAACAGGTTCAAAATCCAGCCGCTGATAGAAGGCTTCAGAAACGGCAATATCGGTAACAGGCAGACCGATGTGCTGGAGACGGTTGATGGCTATGCTCATAGTTTAAATTCTTGTTGTTTTTTTTGTTTCTGGTGGTTGCTGATTGTTCTGATAGTTGCTGGTTGTTGTTTTTGTTTGTATAGTGGTGGCACGACTAGACGCCCAGTCCTGCCACCACTTTGGGTGATAGTCTTACTATTCTGAATCGCTGATGATTAGTTGGTTTTTACAACTCCGGAATGAAATTAACCATCAGCAACCATCAGAACTACCAGCAACCATCAGTAACCCTCAGAACTAACAGCAACAAAAAAATTAATGTTGCCCCTGGCAAATGCAGTGGACATTGCCGAAGCTGCGGGTTTCGGCGTGCCATTCGAAGGCGTCGTTGTAGCGGTTGGTTTCCCAGAAGAACTTCGCCCGCGGACGGCTGACGACGCCCGTTTCGTTCATCGTGGCGGCATCGTATAAGTGTCCGTTGGCCATCACATACCGGATTGTTTCGCTGTTGCGCAGGTCCTGAAGCGGACTCTTGTCGAGCACCAGAATATCGGCCAGTTTCCCCGCTTCAAGCGAACCGACTTCCTTGTCCAGTCCCAGGTTACGGGCCGGACCGATGGTTGCCTGCTTCAGCGCCTGCATGTTTGAGATGCCGCCCTGACCAAGCATCCACAGTTCCCAGTGCGCACCGAGGCCCTGCAACTGCCCGTGGGCACCCAGATGAACGCTCACACCCGCATCTGCCAGTTTTTTGGCCGTCTGCGAGTTGCCGATGTGGCCAAAATCGTCGTCGGGCAGCATCTGACGGCGGCGCGACCGGCTGTCGATGACCGCGCGCGGCGTAAACCGCAGCAACCGCTCCTGCTCCCAGACGTTGGTTTTCTGATACCAGTAATATTCGCCCGAGACGCTGCCGAAGCTCACGATCAGGGTAGGAGTGTAGCCGGTTTTGCTGTTACTCCAGAGTTGCACCACGTCTTTGTAGACCGGATCAACGGGGATATTGTGCTCCACCGTCGTGTGGCCGTCCATGATCATTGTCATGTTGTGGTTGAAGAACGAACCGCCTTCCGGCACCACCATCATCTGCAAGTCGCGGGCCGCCTGAATCACCTGCTGACGCTGGTTCCGGCGGGGCTGGTTGTAGCTTTTTACCGAGAACGCCCCCACGGCTTTCAACCGGCGGAGGTGCGATTTGGCGTCGTCGAGGCTGTTGATGATGGCTTTAAAATCGCCGTCGGCCCCGTAGAGGATCGTACCGGTCGAGTAGATGCGCGGGCCAACCATCCGGCCGGCCTTTACCATTTCCGACTGACTGAACACCATTTCGGTATTCGACGACGGGTCGTGTACGGTCGTGACCCCGTAGGCAAGGTTGGCAAAATATGACCACTGCTGTTGCGGTGACTTATCGTTGCCGGTGCCGATGTGGGCGTGTGAGTCGATCAGGCCGGGCATAATGGTTTTGCCGGTTGCGTCAATTTCACGGGCACCGGCCGGAATCGTCACCTGCGACGCCGGACCGACTGCCAGAATCTTGTTGTCCTGCACCACAACCGTTCCGTTTTCGATAACCAGCGGTTGCCCCTGTGCGTCGTCCTTCATGGTCAGGATCGTCCCGTTTTTAAAGGCGACAATACCTTTCGGTACATCGGCCGTCAGGGTCAGGCCAATCTGAATACCGGTGGAGTCGATGGGCGGGAGCTTGTCGGGAGCGCCTTCCACAAAGGCAAAACTCTGCTGCACGCTGCGGGTAAAATACTCCGGTCCGATGGTCCAGTGCAGTTTCTGGCTGTCGGTTGACCAATGCAGGTAATCACCGGCGTCGCGGGTCACCTTGTAGACCGGAAACGACCGCGTGCCGCCCGACAGCTCAATGCCTTTTCCGGCTGCCGGGAACGGCGCAATGTAGAGCTGAAACAATTCCTGAAAGGCAATCCAGCGGCCGTCCGGACTCGGTACAAATTTGGTCGCGTACTGCGACGTAAAATGCGTTTGCTCGTCGGTGTTGTTCAGACTGACGCTTTTGAGGGCGTTGGCCGCACCGCCTTCCACGAAGAAAATCCGGTCACCGGCCTTGTTGAACATCGGGTCATCACCGCCTTCTCGCAGCAGGCGGGGTGTGCCCCCGCTGATTGGCATCAGGTACAGCCCCGGCTCTTTGCCGTAAGCATAGCCCATGAAATTGTTGCCGCTGCTTTTGCGGTAGATCAGCTGTGTCCCGTCCGGCGAAATGGCCGGTGCGTGGTAAAAGCCCTTTTCTTTGGTCAGGACCTCGCTTTTGCGCGTGGCGAGCGTATATTTCCGGATGCTGCCCGTCAGCGAATCACTCCAGGTTGTGTACAGAATAAACTTCCCGTCGGGGCTGAACGTAGGCTCATACTCAAAAACGCCGGTGTCTGTGGTGAGGCGTTCCGGTTTGCCGTTGGGCAGCGTTTTGCGGTACAGGAAACCGGCCGCGTGAAAAACAATGAATTTTTCGTCGGGCGAGGTGCGTGTATGCCGGATCATTTTCGACTCGAAGGTCGGCGAAAACACCGTCTGCGGGAACCGGACCGCTTCCTGAACGGTCAGTTTGGCATTGACTGTAAACGGAATTTCGGTGGCTTTTGTGGTCGCCACGTTCACGCGGAAAAACTTGCCTTTGGCCCAGATGATGATGTCTTTGCCGTCGGGTGTCCAGTTGTAGTTCGTATACAGCCCCATGATGGCCCATGCCTCCTGCTGATCCTTATTCAGCTGATCGAAGACCGGAAACTCCTCGCCGGTTTTCAGGTCATGGATAAACAGAACCGATTTGGTCCGCACCCGCCGCACAAACGCCAGTTGCCGGCCATCGGGTGAAATCTGCGGCCGGACCGCTCCGCCCGGACCGGTCACGATGTTTTTGGTCTCACCAGTTTGCCGGTCGAACCGGCGAATGGCATAAATCTGTCCGTTCGGGTCCTTGTTGTACTGAAAAATCGGTCCCGGACTCACATCTTCGCTGTAATAGACATACCGGCCGTCGGGCGACACACAGGGCTCACCCGCATCCTGCTGGTCGTTTTTGCGCTTCGTCAGCTGAATGCCTGAAGAAATGCCGCTGCTGTGGTACATCCACATCTCACCGGCACCCAGCGAGCGGGAAGCCGTGAAGTGCTTCCGGGCAATGATGTACTGGCCGTCGGGTGTCCAGACCGCATTGTTCAGCAGCCGGAAATCCTCGTTGGTAATTTGCCGGAGCCCCGAGCCGTCGCGGTTGATGGTCCAGATGTTATCCCCGCCGCCCCGGTCGCTGGTAAACGAAATGCGTTTGCCGTCGGGGCTGTAGCGCGGCTGCACCTCAAGGGCCAGCCCACCCGACAGCAGTTTAGCTTCGCCGCCGGCGATGGGCAGCGTATAGAGATTGCCCAGCATGTCGAAGACAATTTCCTTGCCGTCGGGGCTGATGTCGAGGTTCATCCAGGTGCCTTCGCTGGTCGTGAACGACACGTCTCTGGACGGGCCGTGGGGTTTAGTCACGTCCCAGGTTTCCTTTTTCTGGGCCATTACGGAGCCCGTCGCCAGCAGGCTGCCGGTGAGCAGTACAGTACAGAGTTTGTTCATGCAGATAGGGTAATGAATATCGGGTTAGCCGTTAAAACAAGGCCATAAACCGCCGTGGAACCGGGGTTTCGAAGCGGAGGCGCTGACCGGTAATCGGGTGCACAAACGACAGCGACCAGGCATGCAGCCCAAGCCGGCCGATCGGATCGGCTGATGCGCCGTATTTCCGGTCACCGACAATCGGATGGCCCAGATCCTGCATATGTACACGGATCTGGTTTTTACGGCCGGTTTCCAGCGTCACCTTCAGCATCGAGTAGCTGCTGTTCGACTTCACCGTCTCGTAGTGCGTAATGGCTTCCTGCCCGTGTTCCGGGTTTTTGTGCGAGTAAACAATCAAGGCCTTGCTTTCGTGCAGGTAGGATATGTGCGTGCCGTTCGGCGGATCGAGTGTGCCCTCAATGGCAGCCAGATAAATCCGTTCCTTAGTAGTTGGCCCCCACGTTTCCTGCACCAGTTGCTGGACCCGCTCACTTTTGGCAAACATCATCAGCCCCGAGGTTTCGCGGTCGAGCCGGTGGATGATGAAGATTTTGTTCGATGGGTTGTCGCGTTTAACGTGGTCGTACAGAATGCTGTAGGCTGTTCGTTCGGCACCTTTATTGGTGGCCATTGACAGGATGCCTTCGTTTTTATTGATGATAATCAGGTGTTCATCTTCGAAGATGATCGTCAGACCAGGGTACTTGCGTTCGGGCCCCAGTTTGGTCCAGCGCACGATGACTTCCTGATTGGCCTTAAGCGGGTAATTATACTGCGTAACGGCCTGATCGTTGATCCAGACTTGCC
The DNA here is from genome assembly GCF_057652235.1 of Arsenicibacter sp. R0_47. Lineage (NCBI taxonomy): Bacteria > Pseudomonadati > Bacteroidota > Cytophagia > Cytophagales > Spirosomataceae > Arsenicibacter > Arsenicibacter sp. R0_47. The sequence goes on from NZ_JBYFCJ010000005.1 coordinate 36,656, forward strand.
GGTCGCGCAGGATTGATTTGATATTGTTGCGGTTTTTATGCGGAAGTTTAGCCAACAAAAACACCATCAGTTCGGTGTCTTCTGTTACAATCAGGCGGGTCTCCTTCGGCGCTGAATCACGCTTACCCGGTTGGCTTCGTTTTGGTTTTTGTTCGTCTTGCATGCGTTCGAGGGTCGTCCGGCGGGCTGCCGGTTAACCATTAAGTAGGCTAAAATTCGCTAAATTTTCCGAGACTATCCGTATCCGGCGCTGCAAATCCATAACAACCCATCCCCTAATTGGTTAGACTACTGTGGGTCTAGACCACATCCATCATCGTTATGAATCACTAAGACTATGAAACGCTTCTTCAAAGATGCCTGGACCTTGCTCTTGGCTTCCTTCAATGGATTTATGGATGACCGGTGCCTGAAACTGAGTGCGGCCCTGGCTTACTATACCGTTTTCTCGCTGGCACCGCTGCTGGTGCTGATTATTTCGCTCCTGAGCCTGGTCTATGGCGAAGAAGCGACCCGCGGACAGGTGTTCGGGCAGATTCAGGGGTTTGTCGGTACCGAGGGGGCCAAACAGATTCAGGACATGCTCAAGAGTGTGGAACTGTCGGGCAAAACAAACATCGCCCTCGTGTCGGGCATTGTGACGCTGATCATCGGTGCGACGAGTATCTTCATCGAAATTCAGGATTCGATTAACCTGATCTGGCGGGTAAAGCCAAAACCTAAACGGGGTTGGGTAAAGATACTGAAAGACAGGTTGCTATCTTCTTCGCTGGTAGTGAGCCTGGGTTTTTTGTTGCTGGTGTCACTGGTCATCAACGGGGTTATTCTGGCCCTGAGCGACCGGCTGAGCCGGTATATTCCGGGTGGTGGTGTCTGGCTGGTCAGCGGGATTAATTTTCTGGTCAGCGCCGGGGTGATTACGGTGTTGTTCGGGGTGATTTTCAAAGTGCTGCCCGATGCTAAAATTGCCTGGAAAGACATCCGCTGGGGTGCCATTTTTACGGCTTTGCTGTTTATGCTGGGTCGTTACCTGATCGGGCTATACATCGAAACCACCGGCACCGGCTCGACTTATGGCGCTGCCGGTTCGTTGATCGTGATTCTGGTCTGGATTTACTATACTGCGGCCATTCTGTATTTCGGGGCTGAATTTACGCAGGCCTACGCCAACCTGTACGGCATCCGTATCGAACCGGCTGACTATGCCGTTTACGTTGAACAAACCGAAAAAGAACGGGATGTTAAGGTGCTTCCCCCTCAGGAGCATGTGCTTGAAGCGCAGAAGGTAACCTCCGGAACAAAATAAATCCGGAAAATGACTTTTCGGGGCATCCGGCTAATACAACTTTAGCAAAATACAATCCATTCCGGCCGTTGAGGGCCCTGGATAGGTAAAGCAGCAGCGCGCCTTTCTTATAGAAGAACAACTGGTTTGTTATTCTATGGAAAGGCGCGTTGCGTTAAAACGGCTGGCAACACTGGCGGGTGGGCTGACAACCCTACCGGCCTGGGCTTCAGGCTGGACGGCACAGGCCGTTCAGCAGCAGTCAGCATGGTTATCGGTTACGGAAAATGACCTGCTTGCTCTGGTTGTCGATACGATTATTCCGCCTACCGACACACCGGGCGCGCAGGCGCTGGATGTGCATGTGTTTGTGGAGCGGATGCTGGCCGATTGTTACGAAAAACCGGCGCAGGAAGCCTTCCGCGCCGGACTGTCTGGCATTGAAACCATGATTCAGCAGCAATACGGTAAGTCGTACCGGCAGTGCGATATTCCGCAGCGGCTATCGGTGCTGATGCAGTTTCAGGCAAGTCCGAAGGCGGCGGAAAAAGACTTTTTTGCGACACTGAAATCACTGACCATTCAGGGGTACACGACATCGGAATACGTTATGACCAACCACCTGAATTACGTCATGGCGCCTGGTCACTACTACGGCTGCGTCCCCGTCGAACCCAAAGCTGTCTCCGAACGCAAATAAAAGCTTACCACATAGCCACAGAGAAAGCATAGTTTTTTACTGAATTCTTTTTAGTCTTATGTATCTATGTGCTTTATAATAAGGCAATTGTCTAATGATATGCGTGTATGGCAAATGTTAATATAGATGCCCGGAAAGCCGCTACCTACGATGCGATTGTGATCGGGTCGGGCATCAGCGGCGGGTGGGCTGCCAAGGAACTTTGCGAAAAGGGCCTCAAAACGCTGGTCCTCGAACGGGGCCGCGACGTGCAGCACGTCACCGACTACCCGACGGCCATGAAAAATCCGTGGGAGTTCCCGCATCGGGGAACGGTGCCGCTGGCAACCCGCGAACAGTACGGCAATATCCGGTCGTTTATGCGCGAGGAAACCGTACACTGGGCCATTAAGCCGGACGAGCAGCCTTTTGTGGAAGAAAAACCGTTTACCTGGACGCGTGGCTATCACGTGGGCGGGAAATCGCTGTTGTGGGCACGACAAACCCAGCGGCTCAGCGATTTCGACTTCGAAGGCCCCGCCCGCGACGGGTTCGCCGTTGACTGGCCGGTGCGCTACGCCGATCTGGCGCCATGGTACAGCCATGTCGAGCGCTTTGCCGGCATTTCGGGCAACCGCGACGGCCTGCCCCATCTGCCCGACGGCGAGTTTCTGCCGCCCATCGAGCTGAACTGTGTGGAGAACCATCTGAAAAACACACTGGCCAAACACTATAAGGACCGGCAGCTGATTCAGGGTCGTTGTGCCCACATCACCAAACCAACGGAAACGCACATGATGCAGGGGCGCGGGCAGTGTCTGCACCGGAATCTGTGTAACCGCGGGTGTCCGTTGGGTGGGTATTTCAGCAGCAACGCGTCGACCCTGCCGTGGGCGGCCAAAACCGGCAACCTGACCCTGCGGCCGCATTCGGTGGTACATTCAATTATTTATGACGACAAGCTGGGTAAGGCGTCCGGTGTGCGGGTTGTTGATGCGAATACCTTGCAGATGACGGAATTCTACGCCCGGATTATTTTTGTGAACGGATCCGCGCTCAACAGCAATCTGATACTGCTAAACTCCATTTCAGATCGCTTTCCGAATGGTCTGGGCAACGATAACGGGTTGCTGGGCAAGTACATAGCCTGGCATAATTATCGGGGAAAGATTTCGGCGCAATACGATGGTTTTCAGGATAAACGAGCCGATGGAAAGAACCCGAGCAATGGCTATATCCCGCGTTTCCGGAATGTGCTTAAGCAGGAGACGAGTGGTCCGGCGTCCCGGTTTTTGCGGGGTTATGCGGTGGGTATCGGCGGCGGCCGGGGCAGCAACGCCAACCGCGAAGGACTCGGGGCTGAGCTGAAAGAAAACCTGCTGCATCCTGCTTTAGGCCCGTGGCATGTCAGCGGCTGGATGATGGGCGAAACCGTGCCGACGGAGCAGAATCATGTCCGGCTCGACCCGTCTCAGCAGGATAAATACGGCATACCGTTGCTGGTGACGTCAGCCGGCTGGACCGACAATGACGATAAAATGACGGAGGACTTTATCACGCAGCTGACCGAAATGTTTACGCTGGCCGGTTTTACGAACATTCAGGCGACCGACAGCCATTCGAATCCGGGTTCGGATATTCACGAAATGGGCGGTGTCCGGATGGGAAAAGACCCGAAAACGTCCATCCTGAATAAGTGGAATCAGGTGCATAGCTGCAAGAACGTGTTCGTCACCGACGGGGCCTGTATGACCTCAACGGCTACCCAAAATCCGTCACTGACCTACATGGCCTTCACCGCCCGTGCAGCCGACTTTGCCGTCCGCGAACTGAAAAAGAAAAACCTTTAACCTAAAATGAATAATGAAAAATGGACAATTTAGAATGGCATATGCACAGGGTACATGAGCTATGCATTATCCATTTTTCATTGTACATTATGCATTAAAAACAACCCTTATCAGATGAAAAAACAATTGTTAGCACTCGGTTTTTCGGCCAGTATGCTCCTGGGCCTGACCGATGTCGTTGCCCAGAAAGGCAAACCGATCTATCGTTTCCCGATTGGCGTTCAGGCGTATACCTACCGGAACAGCTTCCCGAAAAATGTGATTGCTACCCTCGATACCATCAAGGCGCTGGGCATTACCGAAATGGAGGGCGGTGCGCCGAAGGGTATGACGTCGCAGGAGTTCCGGAAACTGTGCGAAGAGCGCGGGATTAAGATTGTCGGCACCGGCGGTGGTTATGAACAGCTGGTGAAAGATCCGGAAAGCATTGCGAAACAGGCGAAAGAGCTGGGATCGAGCTTTGTCATGTGCGCCTGGATCCCTCACAAAAAAGGGGCGTTCAGTCTGGAGAATGCGAAGCAGGCCGTTACGGATTTTAACCGGATCGGAAAGGTCATGAAGGACAACGGCCTTACGTTCTGTTACCACAATCACGGCTATGAGTTTCAGCCGTATGAGGATGGGACACTGTTTGATTACCTCGTGAAAAACACCAATCCGGAGTATGTTTCCTTTGAAATGGACATTCTCTGGGCGCAGCACGGCGGCGCTGATCCGGTGGCCTTACTGAAAAAATACCCGACCCGCTGGAAGCTGATGCACCTGAAAGACCTCCGCAAGGGCATAAAAGGTGACCTGACAGGTGGAACTCCGCCTGAAAACGATGTGGTGCTGGGTGACGGGCAGGTCAACATTCCTGAAATCCTGAAAATTGCCCGCAAAAACGGAGTAAAACACTACTTCATTGAGGACGAAAGCAATCAGGAGTACGCCCAGATGCCTAAAAGCATCGCCTATCTGAAGGGACTGAAAGAGTGATTATAATGGTGAATGGATAATGGCTAATGAACGATGTCAGGCTGACCTTATTCATTAGCCATTTTACATGGTTTATTTATTTCACATACTCCAGTTTCCGGGGAATGGTATAGATTTCGGTTTGGCGGCCGTCGATGTACCGGAACGTTTTACCGTCGAAAAAGCCATCTTCTTCCAGCATAATCCGCACGGTCTTTTTCCACTCCGGGATTTCCACAGCGGCATTAAGCTCAATCGAATAGGCTGTGTTAGGCAGGAGCGGGTAATCGCCGGAGCCAGGCACACCCTTCTGCTGATCCCACATGCCGATGGTCGGGCCGGCGGCGTGTCCGTGCGCGCCGATCGGGTGCGTGTAAATGGTGCCTCTGATACCTTCCTTCTGTGCCTGATCCAGTGCTTCCTTCAGGATCTGATTACCTGATTTTCCAGCCTGAAAATGTTCCGTCAGAATATCCTGTAAGCGGTTCCCCTGGACAAAGGCTTTCCGGATCGCTTCGGGAACGTCGGTTTCGCCGGGTTTCAGCACGTAGGCATGTTGCTGCTGATCGGTATTGAGCCGCAGGTAGGTAATGCCAAAATCGGCATGGACCAGGTCGCCGGGCATGATGACCTCACCGGCGGGGCGCTTGGAAAAGGTCCGCAGGTGATCGAAGCGGGCTTCGTCGGCGCGCTGAATGTCGACGGTCGGGTGGAACCAGGTGTCGAGTCCCAATTCGGTAATGCGTTGCCGGTACCACCACATCACGTCTTCGGTGGTCGTCACGCCCGGCTGAATGACTTGTTCCGAAAGCCCTTCCTGTACCAGCTGGTGCGACAACCGGCAGATGAGCGGATAGACCGCCATTTCTTTCGGGGTCCGTGTTTCGAGCCAGCCGACCGAAAGCCGTTCCGCCGAAACGATGCGTTTCTGGAGGTCTGCCGGTAGTTTTTGGGTAAACTCGCCGTATTCGGTATGGGTTAGTCCGTCGGCATGGGCGTAGTTGGCCGAAAAGTTCAGGCCGATTTTTTTCGGATTCCGTTTCTGGATAATGTCGGTGAGGGCATCCCACTGGTTAGGGCGCACATCAATGTCCCAGGCGCCTTTCAGCAGATTCCCGACGTCGTAGCGGGCGATGGCCAGTTTTTCAACGCCTTTTTCCGGCCCCTGATCAAAAAAGACCATGATGGTACGACGCCGGGCCGACAGCCACGTTGACGGGAGCATGGTCTTCAGGACGGGGTCTTCGTTGTATTCGCGCGAGATGATGATCCACATGTCAATCCCTTCGCGGCGCATGAGCTGGGGCAGGAGATTGGTGAACCGGTCTTCCAGCACCTCATCGACAACGCGGGCGCGTTCCCGTTCGGTCAGGATCACCTGTTTGGCGGGTGTCTGAGCATTGACCTGCATGGGTGCAAGACCCAGGCAGCACATTAAGGTAAGTGCAAGTAGCTGTTGATGCATGAAACAGGGGGTTAATGATTTTTCTAAAATAACCTGGGAATATATCCCGGGCAACAGATTGATCTCTATGAGATGATATAAATAATTCATAACCTGGAAATATATCCCAGGCAACAGATTGAGCCCCGTTGGGGCATTTTTATGGTTGCCCTGTAAGGGCTCGATCTATTGCATAGGGCACAGCCCTATGGAAGGAGATAAATAATTCATAACCTGGGAATGTATCCCAGGCAACAGATTGAGCCCCGTTAGGGCATTTTTATGGTTGCCCTGTAAGGGCTCGATCTATTGCATAGGGCACAGCCCTATGGAGGGAGATAAATAATTCATAACCTGGGAATATATCCCAGGCAATAGATTGAGCCCTTTGGGGCATTTTTATGGTTGCCCTGAAAGGGCTCAATCTATTGCATAGGGCACAGCCCTATGAGATGAAATGAAAAAAAAATCAATCCCAGACATATTTTTCATCATAAGGGATTTTGTAATTCTTGTAAATCCCCCGGCATTCATCCTGAAAATTCTTTTTCTGATGATGCCGGTACTGGTTTTGAATGTAGCGTTTTACGGTCTCAACCTTATAAATACTTACCGAAAAGGCTGCATAGCCGGTTTGCCAGTAAAAACCAGTATAGGACGACCCCTTAGTCTTAATCCATTTTGAGGAGTTCTTTTTAACATACTCCATCAACTTCATTAAAGGAATTTTCGGCGACAGGGTGCACAAAATGTGAATGTGGTCGTAGTAACCACCAATCTGTACCGGATAGCATTCGTAATGCTTACAAATGCCGCCCATGTAGCTGTACAATTCTTCTTTGATGCTGTCATCGATGAGCGGCTGGCGGTATTTGGTACTGAAAATCAGATGGACGTAGACGTGGGAGATAGACTGTGGCATAACCAGACAGGAATTAGTTTCCGGTTTAGACGGTCAACACCAGCGATGTAACAACCCGCTACACCACCAGCAGCCCGTTTTCCTGAAGTTCCTTCCAGGTCTCCGACTGGAGCAGCGCACTGAAATCACCCAATCCGGCCGCTTCGAAATCAGCTTTCAGGGTCTCAAACGACAAAACATCGCCCTGTCCGATGCGCAGACGCGGAATGATAGTTTCCAGCCACTCGCCCAACGCCAGACTGGTTTCAATAGCCCATTCATTTTTCTTGTCGAAAAAGACCAGCTCCGCCATTTCAGTGATCCGGCGGCCTTGCTGCACTTCGATGATCGAGACCGACGGCACGCTACCCAGCCACAATACCATGGCGTTGGCACGGGGCTGGCTGTCGGCCTCATGGCGCAGGCTGTTCTGGATATAGGTCGGCGGTATGGTCGTTGGCGGCACCTTGAAGGTAAACCACTTTTTGAGCGGGAAGTCAAAACAGACGCCGTGCATGTAGTTGAACAACGACTTCCGGAGCCCTTCCGAAAACTGTTCATGGGGACCGCCCAGCGGATCGGCATGGTCGAGGTCGTTGTCGGCAAACGGGCCCTGGTCGGGTCCTAACCGCATGACGTCGAATTCGGCAGGGTGGAGACCCACCGGACTGTGGGACGTCATGGCAAAGCGGTGCCAGAAACCCGACTGCACAATGCCCGCCTGGAACAGCTGCCGTACCATTTCTAGCGAGTCAATGGTTTCCTGCGCAGTTTGCGTCGGGAAACCGTACATCAGATAGGCATGCACCATGATGCCCGCCTGCGTAAAGTTATCGGCCACCTTTGCTACCTGCGCCACCGTTACGCCCTTTTTCATGCGTTCCAGCAACCGGTCAGAGGCCACTTCCAGTCCACCCGAAACGGCAATACAACCCGACGCCTTCAGTAACCGGCAAAGATCAGCCGTAAAGCTTTTTTCGAACCGGATGTTGGTCCACCAGACCACCGTCAGCTTCCGGCGAAGGATCTCAATGGCCAGGTCGCGCATCAGGGCCGGTGGTGCAGCCTCGTCAACAAAATGGAATCCGTTCTGCCCCGTCTGCTCAATGATTTCTTCAATCCGGTTGCAAAGCAGGGAGGCCGTCATCGGTTCGTAGCGCTTGATGTAGTCGAGCGTGATGTCGCAGAACGAGCATTTACCCCAATAACAGCCGTGGGCCAGGGTCAGCTTATTCCAGCGGCCGTCGCTCCAGAGCCGGTGCATGGGGTTCACAATCTCAATCACCGACAGGTAGTCAGTCAGGCGCAGGTCGCGGTAGTCGGGCGTACCCGTTTCGCGCTGCGGCACATCCCGTTCCTTCGCGCTATTGTTATACACCACCTTGCCGTCAATGCGGGTATAAACCCGCTTGAGCTGGCTGGCCGGCCGGTTACCGTTCAGGTGGTCGATAAGTGAAAGCAGAGGTGCTTCCCCGTCGTCAAGGCAAACGAAATCGATATAATCGAACAGGCGGGGTTCGGCCAGCGACCGGAGTTCGGTATTGGCATAGCCACCGCCCATAATAACCTTGATGTGCGGGTAATGCTGCTTAAGGTATTTTCCGCAGGTCAGCGCACCGTAGAGATTACCCGGAAAGGGTACGGTCAGGCAGACAACCGTAGGGGTATACTGCCGGATATAGTCGTCGAGTGCCGCACAGAGCAGGTTGGTAATGAGCGTATCGGGTGCCAGCAGGGCAGCATGCAGATCGTCGAAATGAGTGGCGGTGCGACCGAGCCGTTCCGCATAGCGGCTGAAACCGAAGTGTGGATCAACGGCTTCGGTAATCAGGTCCGACAGGTCTTCGAGGTAAAGCGTGGCCAGGTGGCGGGCTTTGTCGTGGATACCCATCGAGCCGAAGGCCCAGTCCAGGTCTTCCAGATCCGCAAAACGTGAAGCCTCCGGCAGGTAACTCTGATCGCAGATGCTGTAGGCCAGTGTCGGGTTTTTGTTCTGCAGAAACCGGATGACCGGATCAATAGTTTGAACGTATTCGTCGCGCAGTTCGACAATGCGGTAGCTGTTTTCCGACAGTTCGGCCTCAGCCGCCAGCAGGTCATCGAATAGTTTCCGAAGCGTCGGGCGGGAAAACAGCTTTAAAATGACATCAATCCCCAGGTCAGCCTGATGAGCCGGTACGCCCTGCGTATTCAGAAAACCCTTCAGGTAAGCCGTTGCCGGATAGGGCGTGTTGAGCTGCGTGAAGGGGGGAGTCAGTAATAAAAAAGTCTGTTCCAACGTAATACCAAAATCGATCCGGCTACAAAGGTACGGGCTAATGACCGGTTTTGGAGGTATGGGGTGCTAAAAACACCGGACCCTCCACCGGCCGCGCGTGACCATATGGAGGGCAATGGTGTGTTGGTCAGAGTTTTAACTTGTAGGTTAACCCAAGCGTATAGGTCGGGTCAGGTGTCTCAATCAACTCCTGTTCCGTAAACCCGTAGACGGTAATGGTATTGTGCTTATTGAGCTTAATATCGAGGTTTGCCCGGTAGCGGATCACATCAAAACCCAGCCCGAAGCCATAGAAAAGGTCCGCCGAAACGCCGGGGGTAAACCGGCTTTTGTTCGGGAGCGCAACTTCGATCTTGTTCCGCAGGTAATCACGGTTGGCCTGTTCACGGGTGACATCGGTAAACTGGTTCTGATACCGGAGCCGGTTCTCAACCTTAATTTTACCGATTTTGTGCTGGTAACTCAGGTCGGCGTAAAACCGGTGCATCTGCTCGTTAACGTACACTTCGCGGTTAGGTTTCCAGTTGCGCTTGCCGATAAACCGGTAATAGCCGGCTACTTCCCAGTGTTTATTCAGTTTGTAGGCGGCTCCCAGTTCACCGATATACGAACCCAGATCAGATACGTTTTCGATAAAACGTGCCTGGGCAGTGGCCTGAATGGTTACCCGTTTCAGGAGCTTTTTCTCCAGCTGAATACCTGTCCAGAGCCGCAGACTCGGGTCCTGGGCACGGACAGTTAATGAAATCGTACTGACAAAAAGAAAGATCAGAGCGGTCAGATAGCGTGTCATGTAAGGATAAGATTACTGGTAATAGTAAACGGTCAGGCGTGCGGCGTCCTTCAGCAGGTCAATTTCGTTGACTTCTACCCGATGCACGTTCAGGCCGGTGCGCATGCGCAGGTCGCTTAGCAGTTCGGCGCGCTGCTGCGGGGGAATCAGCTCAATTCGTTCGTAATAAACCAGTTGCGCCGATTCTTTTTTCATCAGCAGCGGGCTTTCAAGCAGAAACGTGACCGTCAGGATTACCCCGTTGAACAGGAGTTGCTCTATCCCGTTTCCCTTACTGATGGCCGAGATCAGGCCAAGGGCGATGACCAGAAACAGGTAGGTCATGTCTTTCAGTGAAATACTTTCTGTGCGGTACCGCAGCATCGAAAACACGGCAAACAGGCCAAAGGCAGCGCCCATCGACATCTCGACCTTGTTCAGCAAAAACGAAATCAGGAAGATGATAAAGTTAAAGCTGAAAAACGTCAGAAACAGGTCGGCCCGCCGGTAGGTTTGGTAGTAAATACCCCGTACGAGGATCAGCACGGCGGCCAGATCAATGCCCAGCCGGATGAAAAAACTCAGGTTTAAGTCAGTGAACAAGGGATACGTTTCGGTTGAGTGGGTAGTGAGTTGTTGCAAAAGCAGCATGTTGTTGTTGGGTTTTGCGGATCGTTTGCCAGTGGCGTTTAAAATTATTCTGTTTTACAGAAGGGTAGAGGTTCATGACCCCGAAGCAGTATTTGCTGAGGCCGCCCTGCCGGATACCGGCCTGTTTCATCACCTGCCGGCAAACTGATTTCTGCGCGCGGTTCTGCTTCAGTTCCACAATCACCAGTTCGGGGTAAGCTATTTGCCGGACCTCATTGCGAAACGTCAGATTCAGGTCAATCGTCAGGCGTTCGGCGGTCTGTTTGCCGACTAGTGTCAGCCGGGTATAATCGATCCAGAAAAGACCTTCGAGCGGCAGGGCTTCGCATCCCGGAAAACGGTTCAGAAAACCGCGGGTCAGGTCGGACAGTTGCGGACTTACTGCCGCCTGCGGAATCCGCTTCTTAACCGTGCGACCCTTGTTGTTTTTGTGCTTTACTTCAAAAAAACTGATCCCTGATTCGATATACGTCCGGGCTCTGACTTTAAACCGGTTCAGTTTGCCCGACTGGTGGCGGTGGTATAGCCGGAGGTCAGCCGTGTCGTAATACAGCGTCTGGTAACGGCATTGCCGGGTATCGTTTACGGTTAATAGCCGATAATGATCTGAAAACCGGTCCAGCAGATCAGGCAGTAAGGCGAGCGGTACCAGAAATTTGGTGTCGGTCCGGTCCATCAGCTTTACCGCATCCATGTCGTCCAGTGAAATCGGGTCGAACTGCATGAGCCGCTGGTCAATTAGTTCCGGAAACGGACGGCTGGTTAACTCCGTTGTGCGGAGGTGGCTGATTGGCTGTACTGCATGGATATCCGGCGCCATATGAGCAGGGGAGTGCGCGATTATGGGAGAGATACCAGACAGATGACCAGGTGGTTTAACGGTTGGGTAAGCCATCGTTTCGTTCGTGTTTCAGGGGATAGAGTAATCTTCATATTGGTTGATGTTATGGGTTACGCAGTGACGGTATAAAACGTGGCAAACCGGTAGAAATTCAACTCATAAATTAAAGAGATGTGTCTAAAAGGTAAGGCATTGTGTCGATAAATAGCGGTTCTTTATCTTTACAACCGGAAAATACAAAATCTTCTTAAACCAGAAGACGCAGGAACTGCTGTTTGAGACGCAGAGCCTGCTGTCTGAGACGCAAGATGTTGCGTCTCTACAAAAAATGTTTAAAACTATGGTATCGCTAAAACCCGTACTCAAATACCTTTCGCTGGCGGTCTGGACTATGACCCTGATGCTGGCCGTTCATGATCTGGCAACTGCGGCAAAAAAACAAAAACAGACCTATGAAATGCGCATCTACCGGTTTAAAACACCGGAGCAGAAAAAACTGACCGAAGCGTATTGGGAGCAGGCTGCCATTGCGGCTTATAACCGGGCGGGCATTCAGCAGATTGGTGTGTTTGAGGAGGCTGATCAGAAAGACGGGTTGAAACTCTATGTCCTGATTCCATACAAATCGCTGGATCAGCTGCCGAAGGTGGCCGCAAAACTGGCGAACGACAAAGCCTATATGGAGGCCGCCGCGCCCTACTGGAATACGCCGAACACCGAACCGGCCTATGACCGGATCGAAACGATGATTATGGAAGCATTCGACGAAATGCCTGCCTTGAAAGCTCCGGCCACAACGGCCCCGCGCGATAAACGCATTTATGAATTCCGGATTTATGAAAGCTACAGCGAGCGGGCAGGGCAGAAAAAAATTGACATGTTCAATGTTGGCGGCGAAATCAAAATTTTCGACCGGCTCGGGTTTAATGCCATGTTCTATTCAAAAGTGGTTGCCGGCCCGCGGATGCCTTGCCTTGCCTACATGACTACCTTCGACGATAAAGCCTCACGGGATGCCCACTGGAAAGCGTTCAGCAGCGATCCGGAATGGAAAAAGCTGAGTCCGCTGCCGGAATATGCCAATACCGTATCAAAAATTGAAGGGCACTATCTGAACCCAACGGCCTATTCTCAGCTTTAATAAGGAGAACTAAACGGGCGTAACGTTGGAGAAAAAGCATACATCATCCTGGTCGGCGGTGAGCAGTTTAATGGTTCGGGCCGGCCTCGACTGGTTTTTACTGGCCCTGCTGGGCATGATCGGTCTGGCCTGGCTCTGGCCGGAACCCGGCATTCAGCAAGGCTTCTGGTCGCTTGATACGTTTGCGGATGTGGGCGTATCACTGATCTTTTTCTTTTACGGACTGAAACTGAGTCCCGACAAGCTCAGGGCCGGCCTCACCAACTGGCGGCTGCACCTGACCATCCACCTGACCACGTTTGTGCTGTTTCCGGTGGTGGTTTACGCCGCCAAACCATTTTTCGGCGAAGGCGAGGCTGCCTTGCTCTGGCTGGGTGCGTTTTATGTCGCTTCATTGCCTTCGACTGTGTCATCGTCGGTTGTAATGGTGTCGATTGCGGGCGGGAACCTGCCGGCAGCCATTTTCAACGCCAGCATTTCGAGCCTGATCGGTGTCTTTCTGACTCCCGTACTGATGGGCCTTGTGATGACGGATACGTCCGGAAACTATGATCTGGCCGGTGTCATCTGGAAGCTGACGCTTCAGGTGCTGGTGCCGGTGGTACTGGGGCTGGTGTTAAACCGGTGGCTGGGTTTTCTGGCCGACCGGTTCAAAAAACAACTCCGTTACTTCGACCAGATTATCATTCTGACCATTGTTTACATCTCCTTCTGCGAATCCTTCAGCCGTCACCTGTTTGATGGCCTTACCCTCCCTGATTTGCTGCTGCTGGGTGTCGCGATGCTCGGGTTGTTTTTCCTGATGTACGGCATCGTGTATGCCATTGGCCGGCTGCTGAACTTCAACCGGCCGGATCAGATTACGGCCTTGTTTTGCGGGTCCAAGAAATCGCTGGTGCAGGGGAGTGTAATGGCCAATGTGCTGTTTCCCGGCAATGCCGTCGGCGTGGTTCTGTTGCCAATCATGATGTATCATGCCCTTCAGCTGATTGCGGCGAGTATACTGGCCCAACGTTTTGGCAGTGAAAAACAGCCCCATACGCCGGCCAGTGCCTGAACCGGCCTGTCCGGATCACCAAAAGACAAAAGCCCGCAGACGAACAGGATTCGCTGCGGGCTTCGTATGTATTCAGGTTGTAAGAGCAGATAATCTATCCGCGGCGGCCATAGCCACCAGGGCGGTTGCGGTATTGAGACGCATACAAGCGGTCACGTTGTGTCGGTGTCAGTACCGACAGAATGGCTCTGTTTTTCTCCGAAATGACACGCCGGTATTCCTGTGGTGTCAGCCGGGCGCGTTCCAGGTAATCATACCGGTTTTCGATGCGTTTGATGTCGCGTTCCTGGCGTCTTGTCAGGCCAACGATATTATCAATCCGGTCGATACGCAGATCTTCCTGATAGTCATCCATGCGGCTTTGTGGCTGGGCCGGATAACGGCCGGGACCAGGGTTATAGCCGCGTTGTGCGAACGAAATACCGGTTGTAAAGAGGGCTAAGGTCAGGGCGGTGATGATTGTCTTTTTCATGGCTATTATCAGTTTTTTGTTGTTTCTGATTCTTAGAGACAATCGGCCGTTCATCGTTTAACGGCTGCCCGGACAGAGTCGACCGGGAGGCTTCGTTTGCCGATGAACAGCCGGTTTCCGCCGATGAAAAGAGTGTATGTATGGATTGCTATATAGTCACAAAAGATAGCCGGATTCGCTCCTTTGTAAGCGTATGTAGTTATACAGAAATGATTTAAGTGGCTGAAAGGCAGGATTAGTTGCTTTTTTGCGGCAAGAAAACTGAAAACGTTGCCCCTTTACCCGGCTCACTGCGGGCATGTATTGTACCGCCGTGGTTTTCGGCCGCTTTCCTGCAGATGGCCAGGCCAATGCCGGTGCCGGGATACGTATTCTGGTTATGAAGACGGTGAAAAAGCTGGAAAATCCGCTCCTGATAGGCCTGATCAAATCCGATCCCATTATCACTGACGGTGATTTCGTAGTAAAGCTGTCGGTCCGGCTGGAGCAGTATCGGCAGATCTTCCTGTGCAACCGGTTTACTGTTAATGTGAATAACCGGTTTCTGAGCGGGTCTTACAAATTTCAGCGCATTCGAAATCAGGTTCAGAAAGAGTTGCTGTAACTGTATAGGGTCACCGTCAATAACCGGCAGCTGATCGACGTAAATATCCGCATCGTGTTCCTGGATGGAAAATTCAAGGTCATCCAGTACAGCGTCAATCACCCTGCTCAGGGCAACCGTCTGGAATGGTTCCTGCTGTGTACTGATGCGGGAGTAAACGAGCAGGTCGCGGATCAGGTTCTGCATCCGCTGGGCGGCACCCTTCATCCTGAGCAGAATATCGGCCCCGTCTTCGCCTACCTGCTGGCTGTATTCGGTGACCATCAGGCCGCTGAACGCCTGTATTTTTCGTAAAGGCTCCTGTAGGTCATGGGAGGCAATGTAGGCGAAATGCTGTAAATATTCGTTCGAGGTTTTAAGGTCTTTGACCGTATTCTCCAGTTGTATCTGGAGTTTTTTGAGTCGCGTAATATCAACAATGGTTGCCACAAATCCCTCACCGAACGGGACTGCCGAAATCATATACCAGTTATTGTAGGTCCCCAGCTGGAGCAGCCATTCGAGCGATTGTGCCGTCTGGCTTTCAACAACAGATGTATACAGCCGGAATAGGGCATTTTCGCGGATGCCCGGGAAAAGAGTGGTCATCCGGAGTCCGATAATGCTTTCCGGAGTCATGCCGATTACATCTTCCACACGCTTATTGGCCATCTCATACACAAAGTCAACGATTTCGCCGGCTTCGTTTTTTTCCGATGAACAATAAACAATCGAATAGGGCGAGGCATCCAGCACGCTTTGCAGCAACTTCAGTGCCTGTCCGTTGTTTTGTTCAGACTGCTTGTGGTGGGTTATATCACTGAACGAAATGATGATGCCATGCAGTACCGGCGTCACATTCGCCAGAAACCAGCGCTTGGCAAGGAATAGCTCAAATGAGGCTGGCTGGCGGCTCCCGGCGGCTTTCAGTAGTTTCTCCAGAAGGTCTGCCTGCTGAAACGGGCCGGTAACCTGCGAAACCCGCCGGCCGGTAACCTCTTCCGGTCTTAGCCCGAAGAGGTCAAAAAGCGCCTGATTAGCCAGTCGGTAGATCAGGTCCACCGGCTGGCCTGATTCCGGATCGGTTACTGGTTCGCAATACGTGATGAGCCGCGATGAGGTATTCATGATACCATACAGCAATTCAGTAAGCTGCGAAGCATCGGTGCTCATTGTTGTATCGGACATCATACGGGTTTCAGTTACGCAAATGTAAAGCAGATACTGCCATGGGGCGGCAGTGAAGGCATTTCTGAACTAAAGGTATGATTTGTTCTTAAATTCCGGACTATGGTCAGTCCGGAATTATTTACTGGCGTTGATCAGGTAAATACCGTCCGGTTTCAGCTCAATTTTCCGGTCGCGGTACAAGGCTCCGATGGCTTTCTTAAACGTTTTTTTACTCATTTCCAGCTGATCGTAAATCAGTTTAGGATCGCTGTTGTCGGTAAGTGGTAAAAAGCCGCCGGCTTGCTGCAGTACCTGCATGATCCGGTCTGCATTCGGTTCTACATTCTGGTAGCCGGGTTTCTGGAGGGTGATGTCAATGCGGTTGTCTTCGCGGATGGTTTTTACATACCCGACGAGCCGGTCGCCCGGAAATACTTTCTGGAACAGCTCATTGGCATACAACAGCCCGCGGTATCGGTTGTCAATAATAGCATTGAACCCCAGATCTGTCGGTTCATACACCAGCAGGTCAACCTCCTGTCCGACTTCCAGATCAAAGGCGCGGTCGTTGACAAACTTGTTGATTTTGCTGGAGGCTACCAGCCGGTCGGTTTGTTCGTCGAGGTAAAGGTAAACCACATACCAGCGGCCAACGCGCATCGGGCGGCTTTGCTCTTTGTGCGGCACCAGCAGGTCTTTTTCCAGTCCCCAGTCCATGAACGCCCCGAAGTTCATCACCGAAACTGCTTGCAGGGCGGCAAACTCACCGCGCTGAATATGCGGCACGAGGGTGGTAGCGATCAGGCGGTCTTCGGAATCCCGGTACACAAACACTTCGATTTCATCCTCTGTACGAAGGCTTTCCGGCACGTATTTGTTTGGTAGCAGGATATCAGTGGCGTCTTCAGGGTCGCTCGTTGGGTCACCCAGAAACATGCCCACGCTCGTACGGCGTAAGGCAGTCAGGGTGTTCATGCGTCCGATTTTAAGCATGTACTGGAATTAGTTTAGTCGATTAAGCCACAAAGTTCCGGTAATTTCCGGTAATCGGGTGTATTCAATTGTTTTTTTTAACTGAACAGCAGGCAGACGGGTTATAACCATGCGTCCGGACGGCGCAGTTTTTCAATAACCAGGTACTACAACCATTCTGCTACCAACCATGAAGGATTATGAATTCGGTGACTGGCAACGGATACTATTCGGCGAGGTGCCGGGTACTTTTCTGCTGGAAGTCCTGGGCCGGACACTGCTGATGTTTGTTGTCATTTTTGTGGCGTTACGGGCTACCGGTAAGCGAACTGTCAGGCAACTGTCGGTGGTCGAACTGGTACTGATCATTGGCCTCGGCTCCGCGGCCGGCGATCCGATGTTTTACCACGACGTGGGTTTATTACCTGCCCTGCTGGTATTTATCGTCGTTATTATAAGCTACCGGACCCTGACCCGGATGGCGGCCAAATCGCCGCGGGTAGAGACCTTGCTGGAAGGTAAAGTAATTAATCTGATTGACGAAGGGGAGTTTTCGTATCAGGATTTCGGTAAGGAAGATCTGGCGCAGGACGAGTTTTTTATGGAGCTGCGGTCGGCCGGCATCGAGCATCTGGGGCAGGTCCGGAAGGCGTATCTGGAAACCAACGGCACCATCAGCGTTTTCTTTTACGAAGATAAAGCCGTTAAGCCCGGGCTGCCGGTGTTGCCGGAGCTGTTTGCGCAACGCACGAAAAGCGTAGCCGGAAAAGGGGAGTATGCCTGTACCTTTTGCGGCAATATTCAGTCGTTTGACAAGCCGGCCGCGCAGCCAGCCTGCGACCGTTGCGGGCACGATACATGGGTGAAGGCACTGGATTCAAAACGGGTAACATAAAAAAGCCCCGCTCCAACGGGGCGGGGCCGGTGTTTTTAGTGTTCGTGACCACCCGGGCCGTGTACGTGACCGTGGGCGATTTCTTCGGTAGAAGCTTCCCGAACCTCAATTACCTCAACGTCGAAGTGCAGGTTCTGACCGGCCAGCGGGTGGTTGGCATCAACCGTTACCGAATCCGGCGTTACGTCCGTAACCGTCACTACCTGACCCTGGTTTGTATGGAACTGCATGCCGGGATTTACTTCCTGACCGCCGAATGCGCTGCGTGGTACCTGCTGAACCATCTCAGGATCAATCTGACCATAGCCTTTTTCCGGCGAAACGTCCAGCTTCAGGCTGGCGCCGGCCGACTGGCCTTCCAGGCCTTCTTCCATGCCCGGAATCAGGTTACCTTCACCGTGTAAATAATATAAGGGTTCGCGGCCTTCGCTCGAATCCAGTACGTTACCGTTATCGTCGCGCAGGGTATAATGGATGCCGACTACCTTGTGTCTTGAAATTTGCATAACCAGAATAATTGAGTCTGTTTTTGGTAAACCGGTTTGGTTACAGCTGTAAAGCAAATACCTTAAAGGCTAAACACCTAATAAAGGGTACAGATTTTATAAAATGACCTAACGGTTTTCCGGCGGTTCAGTGACCGCTGTTGTCAGAACAATGACAGATGATGCATGGTTCAAAACAAGCACAACTAAAGGCTGCCGGCTCAGTAGCTGATCTCGTCTGATTTTACTTTACCACGGAAGGTCCAGAACACAAAAACGGTATAAGTCAGCACCAGCGGCATGCCGATCCCGGCAAACAGCAGCATGATACTGAGTGATTTATTGGTTGATGCCGCTTCATAAATACTGATGTGCCCAGCCGGATCGGTATTCGACAAAACAAGGTTGGGGTATAAGCCCATCGCAAACAAAACCAGCATCAGCGCAATCGTAACCGACGAAGAAATGAACCCCCGCAGGTACCGGCGCTTTTCAATGCTTTGCCGGATATTCAGCACAATCAGGACGGCCGTCAGCGGGAGCACAAACAAAACCGGATGATTGTGAAAAATAGCCTGCATGTGGGGCACATAGATCAGCGTGGCCATAGAGGCCGTAATGAAACAGAGTATAAAGAACTTACTCGTGTTGTTGATCAGAATGGTCATGCGGGCATAGAGCCGGTCTTCCGTTTTCATGGCCAGATACATGGCGCCGTGCAGCATAAAAAGCGACAGGACGGTCACCGCGATCAACACCGCATAGGGATTAATAAAATCGAGCAGCCGGCCGGTAAACTCGTGGTTAGCATTCAGCGGCATGCCCTGAATGAGGTTGCCCAGCACCAGACCCAGTAACAGGGCAATCGACGTACTCGACAGGCAATAGCTGACATCCCAGAACTGCCGCCACCATTTCATCGGCTCCTTGCTCCGGAACTCAATCGATATGGCCCGGAAGATGATGGAGACCAGCAACAGGATAAACGGCAGGTACAGCACAGACAGAATAAGTCCGTATACCAGCGGAAACGCGGCAAACAGGGCCCCGCCGCCAATGACCAGCCACACTTCGTTACCGTCCCACACCGGACCGATGGCGTTGAGGGCAATCCGGCGGCTTTGTTCTTTACGGAAAAAGAGGTGCAATGCTCCGGCCCCCAGGTCAAAGCCGTCCAGAATGCCGTAGCCGCTGACCAGCGCACCGATTAATAAAAACCACCACGTAGGCAGGTCTATACCAAGAAATGAGTCCATAATTACCGGGCGATTGTGTTGAATTTTGACGGCGGGGTTTCGGGGTCTTCCACCTTAACGTAAGGTCCGTGCTGAATCTTCTTGTTGAGCAGGTACAGAAACAGCAGGAACAGCATAACGTAAACGCCCGTAAACAGGATGAGCGACACGACAACGTGTTCTGCTTTCACGGCCTGTGAAAGCGCATCTGACGTACGCAGCAGCCCGTACACCACCCACGGCTGCCGGCCGACTTCGGCGGTATACCAGCCAACCTGATTGGCGATCTGCGGCAACAGCACCGAACCGGTGAAAATGACCAGCAGCCACCGCATGTCAAACAGTTTTTTGCGGTACAGCATAAACAGACCGAACCAGGTCAGAGCAATGAGTGTCATGCCGATGGCCACCATGAGGTGATAGGTCTGAAAAACGAAGTTAATCGCCGAGGGCCGATCATTGGGGCTAAATGCATTCAGGCCGGGGATTGGCTTCTTAAAATCACCGTGTACCAGAAACGACAGCCCGCCGGGAATTTTCAGCCCGGTTGTCTGCTGCGTTTTGGCATCCACCCAACCCAGCAGGTACATATCGGCCGGTGCCAGTTTGTCGAAATGGCCTTCCATCGTAGCCAGTTTGGCCGGTTGGTGATGGGTTACCACGTCGGCGGAGCGGTGGCCGGTAAAGAGCTGGAGCAGGGAGGCGATAGCCGCTACCCAAAGGCCGATGCGCATGCCTTTGCGGGCATGGTCGGTGAACTTGCCTTTCAGCAGGTGCCAGGCGCTGACGCTGATTACCAGAAAAGCACCCGACAAAAAAGCGCCGATCAGTACGTGCAGGTACCGGTCGACCGATGAGGGGTTAAACACCATGGCCCAGAAATCGGTAATGACCGCGCGGGCGTGCATGCCTTCGCCTTCGATCCGGTAGCCCGCCGGTGTTTGCTGCCACGAGTTGGCAACCACAATCCAGAGCGCCGAAAACATGGAGCCCAGCGCAACCAGTACCGTCGACAGAAAGTGTACACGGGGGCTGACACGGTTCCAGCCGAAAAGCAGAATACCCAGAAAACCAGACTCCAGCGCAAAGGCAAAGATGCCCTCTGCGGCCAGTGCACTGCCAAAAATATCGCCGACATAGCGGGAGTAAACGGCCCAGTTAGTGCCGAATTCGAACTCCATGACGATGCCGGTGGCCACGCCGATGCCAAAAATCAGGGCAAAGACATTAACCCAGAAGCGGGTTAGTTCTTCGTAGACTTTCTGACCTGTTTTGAGATAGAGACCCTCCATAACGACCAGGCAAACGCCGAGGCCGATACTGAGCGGAGGGTAGATGTAATGGAAGGCTACCGTGAAGGCAAACTGTATGCGCGAAAGTATTTCAACATTGTTCATAGCCGGTTGAGATAGTGGAGAGGCTATCGCGGGCAAGTTACAACAGAAGCCTGTTGGTTATCCTCCGGGGATTAAATATTCATCAACATTCTTTGATTAGCACCAGCAATGCTGTTAAAAGGTACTTTCATCGGGGGGCTTTCGATTGCTTTTACTTTTTCGTTTATTTAACGCAATTGCTCCCTTGACCGGATACCCATGAAAAAAACGATTTCTTTACTCATCTTCTCGCTTGTTATAACAGGCTGTTTACGGGCGCAGCAGCCGGCCCCGAAAAACCGGTTGCTGGTACTGACCGATATGGAAGCCGATCCCGATGATGCTCAGTCGATGGTGCGCTTGCTGCTGTATGCCAACCAGTTTGATATTGAAGGCCTGGTCGCCACTACATCTATTCACCAGAAAAAGCGGGTTGCTCCTGAAACCATTCACCGGCTCGTTGACGCCTATGGAAAGGTGCAGCCGAACCTGACGAAGCACGAAGCCGGTTATCCGGCAGCAACGGTACTGAAGCCGCTGATTAAAAAAGGATTGCCCGTTTACGGAATGGATGGTGTCGGCGAAGGCAAAGATTCCGAAGGCTCGGCCTGGATTATCCGGCAACTGGACAAAGCCGATGACCGTCCGCTGTGGGTGGCTGTCTGGGGCGGACCGAATACGCTGGCACAGGCCCTGTGGACGATCCGCAAGACCCGGACACCGCAACAGGCCGGCCGGCTTTACCGCAAACTGCGGGTCTACACCATTTCGGATCAGGACGATAGCGGCCCGTGGATACGCAAAAACTTTCCGGACGTTTTCTTTATCGTCAGTCCGGGCTATGGCTATGAACATGCTACCTGGCGGGGTATTAACGGCACCGATCCGGGGACGCACGCCGAATACATCAGCAATGCGTGGCTGGCCGAACATATTCAGCAGGGACATGGTCCGCTGGGGGCTGAATATCCGGATGTTGCCTATGGCATGGAAGGGGATACGCCGACGTTTCTGGGCTGGATTCCCAATGGCCTGAATGCGCCCGATCACCCCGATTGGGGCGGCTGGGGCGGCCGGTATGTGTTGCAGCAGCCGAAAGAGGTACTTGTCAGTCGGTTCAGACCGGCCGGAGCGCCGCCCGAGGAGCCCGAAACACGACCCATCTGGACCAACAGCGCTGATTCGGTAATTGCGCCACGACCACCGTTCGGCCCGCCGCCGGCCGATGAGATCAGGACCCGTAAAAGCAGTCAGGCAACGATCTGGCGGTGGCGGAACGAGTTTCAGAACGATTTTGCAGCCCGCATGGACTGGTGTACCAAATCCTACAAGGACGCTAATCACCCGCCCGTGCCGCGACTCGGGCATCCGGAGCGGTTTACCGTCACCTCCGGCGGGTCGTTCCGGCTCAGCGCCGCCGGTTCAGCCGATCCCGACGGCGATTCGATGAGTTACCGCTGGCTACAGTATCAGGAGGCCGGTTCGTATCCAGGTTACGTCAGTTTTGCGCCGTTTGCCTCGAACCTGTACGAGATCCCGGAGGTTAAGGCACCTGCCGTTACCAGCCCGCAGACCCTGCATTTTATCGTGAAAGTGACTGACAAGGGCAAACCGGCTCTGACCCGTTACAAACGGGTGATTGTGGATGTGGTGCCTTAATAAGTGTAGCACGGAATAATATTCCGTGCATTCTATTGTAAGCACTACTGATTCAGCAGTAGCCTGGCATTGGTGCCGAGCGTTAGTGTCTGACCGGTCTGGTAGGTGATTTTCAGCGCACGGGCAATCAGGTTATCGGGGACAGCCACTGCATGCCGTAGTTCAACGGCATCGGTGGCGACCGGTATGCGGTTACAGGACCATACGGTCGGGTCGTCCCAGTTACCGGTTTTGACGGTATACATGGCATTGCAGGAAGCGCCCTGCACAAAAACCGTAAAATCTTCAATTTGCCCAGCACCGAAGTCCCTGCTACCTGCCACCAGGCAAGGACCCGAGGCGTTGGTGCTTGGCGCATCGGCCAGCACACGGATACGGAGCGGGGTATTGACGACCGCCGTTTGCGGAATCGGGATGGTTACCGACTGCGTATTTGCCGATGCGGCGCTGAGTACCAGCTCACCGGCATCGGTAAATTGTCCGTTGTTGTTAAAGTCAATGTACGCTTTCAGATTATGGGTGTTCGAAAATGCCCCCTTGACCGTTAAGGAATAGCTGTTGCCGGCCGTTACGGTGGTCGAATTCAGGCACGTACGGTCAACATAGATTGCACCTTCGTTGCTGGCTGAGCCGGAGGTTACGTCTATTGTATTAAACCGGAACGTCTCCAGTCCGTAATAAATGCTCGGACTGTTATTGGCCGTAACTGAACAGGCCGCTACCGGCGTCGGATTCGGACAGAATGTATTCGGGTCAATGGCTACGACTGTATAGCTGTACGGACTCTGGGTAATGCCGTTGATGACTACGCCCGACACCTGCACGGAGAAGGCTTTATCGGCACTGCCGTTCCATGCCAGCGCCGTGCCGGGATTCGCAAGATCCCAGACAAGCGTATTGTCGCCGTAACCGCTTGTTGGCGTATATTTCGTAACCGCTACAGGGGCATTGTTATCGTCGAGTACCTGCACGGTGGCATTGGTAAAGTTCGCCGATGGAATGCTGATTGACCAGCGCGGCGATATTAATTCGCGGGGTACATAACCGGCCGGCGGATAGGCTACATAGGCCGGCAGGCTGGCCGGTGCCGAAAAGGTATTGAAAACCCACAGGGCGTCACTGTTGGTGGTGGAGCCGGTGCCGAAACTGCTGGCCCGTGAGTACAGAATCCAGCGGCGGTGTCCTACGGGTTCGTTACCCGAACCGGGATCGTCCATATAGAGTTTGATAGCATTCGACGCAAACGAACCGATGGCAAGGTTAGAGCTGCCCGCCCCCAGTGCTCCTGCTGCCGTATAGCATGTCCAGCTGGTTGGCGGACTGTGGCTGAGGCTATTATTAGCCCGCATCATCAGGGCGGCCTCCTGGGTAGGTACATTCCGGCTTGGGTCAAGAGTCATATTGTCCGACAGGCCCGTTAAGCGCCGGTAATAGTTGATGCGCTGGATGACGCGGTTCTGCGCCAGGGTAGAAATACTGCCGGCAATACAGCCGTTAACAGTTCCTGTCCAGCCTAATTCGGTGGCGCTGACGGATGAACCGATAAAATTCTGAATGTAGTCGGTAATGATCGCCGTCCGGTTCCAGGGCTGAGACACGGCTTTGTTGACCGGAAGTAAGCGGGTACTTGTATCCAGTGGAATAAGGGGTTTAGGAGCTTCATTCAGGATGGGCTCGTTCACCACCTGCGCGTTTGCGGCTAACGGAACAATACAGGTAAAAATGCTCCAAAACGCCGGCACTGACAAGATCCGGTAAAGATGACGTTGCCTCATATGTTTTTTGCAATAGTTAATTGACTAAAAATAATTTATTGCCAGACAATACGCTAATCATTAACTTTCCGCTCCATTACTGAAAACCACAGGAGGGTATTTATGCTTTACAGTAAAGTGTATAGAAAATGCCTTAATCCAGCTAACTATGGCAAAACGTAAGACCCAAAAATCAACCGATACGCAGGTTTCAGCTGCCGCCGAAACCGCAACGACCGTAACTGTACCGGTTGCCTCTGAACCTGCTCCGGATACTTCAGCAGCCGTTTCTCCGGCGTCCGACGATTCAGCGGCGTTGAGCAGCCAGCCTGAAGGCGGAGCATATTCCCGTTTTTCAGATTTCGATATTTACCTTTTCCGCTCAGGTAAACACGCCCGGCTATATGAGAAGTTTGGCTCCCACGTTATCGATCATCAGGGAGTAGTCGGAACTTATTTTGCGGTCTGGGCACCGTCGGCAAAATACGTTGCCGTTATCGGTAATTTTAACGGCTGGAACAAAGGAGCGCACGCCATGGGTGTGCGCTGGGACGGTTCCGGCATTTGGGAAATTTTCATTCCGCACATTGGCCGCGGAGAAGTCTATAAATATTTCATCGTTCACGAAAGTGGCCGCGAGCTTGAAAAAGGCGATCCGTATGCCCATACCTGGGAGGTGCCGCCGCTGACTGCCTCAATGGTCTGGGATAACTGGCACGAGTGGACCGATCAGGAGTGGATGCAGACCCGTCAGGAG
This sequence comes from Arsenicibacter sp. R0_47, assembly GCF_057652235.1. Classification (NCBI taxonomy): domain Bacteria; kingdom Pseudomonadati; phylum Bacteroidota; class Cytophagia; order Cytophagales; family Spirosomataceae; genus Arsenicibacter; species Arsenicibacter sp. R0_47. The sequence goes on from NZ_JBYFCJ010000005.1 coordinate 61,870, forward strand.
AAAAACGCACTTACGGCTCCGTTTTCGGTTTACGAAGTCCATTTGTCGTCATGGCGCCGCGACCCGTCGGATCCGGAGCGTGAGCTGAGCTACGGTGAAATTGCTGATGCCCTGGTGCCTTATGTACAGGATATGGGCTTCACGCACGTGGAGTTTATGCCGGTAATGCAGTATCCGTACGCGCCGTCGTGGGGGTATCAGATTACAGGTTACTTTGCGCCAAGCAGCAAATTCGGGAAGCCACAGGATTTCATGCAGCTTGTCGAACGGTTGCACAACGCCGGTATCGGGGTTATTCTGGACTGGGTACCATCACACTTCCCGGGTGATGCCCACGGACTATTCGAGTTCGACGGCTCGCACCTCTACGAGCATCCGGATATGCGCAAAGGTTATCATCCCGACTGGAAAAGCTATATTTTCAACTACGGCCGTCCGGAAGTCCGGTCATTTCTGATTTCGAACGCCATGTACTGGCTCGACCGCTACCATGTCGATGGCCTGCGGGTAGATGCGGTGGCGTCGATGCTGTATCTGGATTATTCACGGAATCACGGTGAGTGGGAGCCGAATATCTTTGGCGGCCGCGAAAACCTGGAAGTGATTTCCCTGTTCCGCGAGCTGAACGAAACCATTTACCGCGAGTTCCCGGATGTACAGACGATTGCCGAAGAGTCAACGGCGTTTCCGGGCGTGTCGCGTCCGGTCTACACCGGTGGCCTGGGCTTTGGTATGAAGTGGATGATGGGCTGGATGAACGACAGTCTCCGCTACTTCCAGCGGGATTCAGGCTACCGGAAATACCATCAGGATGAGTTTACATTCAGTGCGGTCTATGCATTTACCGAAAACTTCATGCTGCCGCTGTCGCATGATGAAGTCGTCTATGGCAAGAAGTCACTGATTAACAAGATGCCGGGCGATGAATGGCAGCGGTTTGCAAACCTGCGCCTGTTGTTTGCGTACATGTTTACGCACCCCGGCACGAAACTAGTCTTTATGGGCGGCGAGTTCGGGCAGCAGCGGGAGTGGAAATACGACATCAGTCTCGACTGGCATCTGCTGAATGAACCGGCGCATCAGGGGATTGCGACCTGCGTAAAGGCCTTGAACCACCTGTACCGCTCAGAGCCGGCCCTGCACGAACGCAACTTCCAGGCCGATGGCTTTGAGTGGATTGATACGTCGGACCGCGAAAATACCATTATCTCGTACATGCGTAAGGGCGAAAATCCGGCCGACAACGTGGTGATTGTTCTCAATATGACTCCTGTACCACGGTTCGGTTACCGCATTGGTGTACCGGCGGGCGGTACCTACGAAGAAATTTTCAACAGCGATAATGTAGGGTACCACGGCAGCGGGGTTGGTAATGTAGCGCCGCTTACTGCCGAAGCCACAGGCTGGCAAGGCCGGGAGCATTCGATGGAAATTACCCTGCCACCGCTGGCAGCCGTTGTATTCAAAGGTATCCAAACCCCGTAGGGGCAACCCCACGTGGTTGCCCAAATCGATATTGATTGAGGTTGCCCAAAGCAAAGTTGGTTGTGGTTGCCCGAATCGATATTGATTGCGGTTGCCCAAATCGATATTGATTGCGGTTGCCCAAAGCAAAGTTGATTGTGGTTGCCCAAAGCAATGTTGGTTGAGGTTGCCCAAATCGATATTGATTGCGGTTGCCCAAAAACCGTAGGGGCAACCCCGCGTGGTTGCCCAAAGCAACGTTGGTTGTAAAAAGAAACCCCCCGGATGTTTTTAAACATCCGGGGGGTTATCATATCCGGCCAATAGGGCTAATCAATTACATACTATCGCCTTCAAACTGAATCGTGTCAATCGTCAGCAAGGCTTTGGTGCCGGCCGACGGATTAACGAACACGAAGTAGACAGTCTGGGCAGCACCACCCGGCTGACGAAGCGGCACCTCAACCGGCGACGTTGCATCGCCTTTGATCTCTGCTTCGCCGATGAGCGCACCGGTCGGTGAACCCAACCGCACTTCAACCTTACCACCGGCGGCTTTCGCATCTTTCACCGGTGTCAGCTCGAGCTTACGAATACCGTTCAGGTCAATGTTATTGAAGGCAATGTAGCTCTGTGTCGAATTGCTGATGACGACGTCAGCACCCGATGCTCCTTTGGTACGGGAAACGCCTTTGCCTTCATCATACGTGCTGGCTTTCACTTTCGGATTACGCAGCGCGACCGATGAGGTTGCCGTCAGCGGGCCCATCGCGCCATTGCCACGGTCGGTGTAGCTGGCCGAGAAAATATACGAGCCATCTTTTGATTTCGGAGCCGGTACGTATTCGCCTTTCACCGGCTTTTTGTTTGCCGATTTATCATCGGCCAGCGACAGGATATAGCGAACCATGTCCTTGGTATCGTCGATTGACAGTTGCGGGTGGGCGCTCATCGCCTGTTCGCCCCAGACACCGCCGCCACCTTTGATTACCTTTTCAGCCAGGGTGCTGAGCGCATTCCGGACACCTTTGTATTTTTTCGCCACGTCGATATACGCCGGCCCAACCGATTTGCGGTCAATGCTGTGGCAGGCTTTACAGTCTGACAGTTCGATCAGGCGTTTGCCGGTAGCGAAGCCCAGATTGGCCTGGTGGCCCTGCGCCAGAATCGTTTTGTCGAAGCCTTCCAGGTAGTCAACCGTTACCGTCACGTCTTCCGGTGCGATTTTGCCGTTTGCCAGTGAGCCGTCTTCCTTATCAGCCACTTTCACTTCATACTGAACCGGCTTGTTATCGAAGAAGAACGTTTTGTTACCTTTTACCGCTACTTCCACTTTCGGCTGGTCGTTACCAACTTTGATCTGCAGGTTTTTCGTCGATACGTTGCCTTTGGCGTCGGTTACTTTCAGAACGGTTTCGTAGGTACCTGCTTTGGCGAAGGTAAACGTCGGGTTTGCCTGGGTGTTTTTGGCCAGTCCTTTACCAAACGACCATTCGTATTTGACAGCATCGCCGTCCGGATCGCCTGATCCCTTGCTGCTGAACTGAACGGTCAGCGGAGCCGAACCAACGGTCTTATTGGCCGACGCGATGGCTACCGGCTGGCGGTTACCGGCGTTGTAGGTAATCCGCGACAGACGGGCATCGTCGTTCTGGGCAAACCATGTCTGGCCGTATTCCAGTACATACAGCGTGCCGTCGTTGGCAAACTGCATGTCAATCGGGTGACTGAATTTAGCGTTCGGCATGAAGTGCTCCATCGTCACAAAATCACCTTCCTTCGTCATCGTGACCGGGTGAATGTAATCGCGGATCCATTCATACGAGAAGAATTTGCCATCGTAATGACGCGGGAACTTCACGGCGTTTTCCGGATAATCATCGTAGTAATACACCGGACCACCCATTGCATTCCGGCCACCTTTACCAACAATCGGCCCGAAATCCGGCGAATCGGCATACGGGTAGTAGATGAACGCTTTCTGGGCCGGTGGCAGCTCACGCAGACCGGTATTGTTCGGTGAATCGTTGATCGGCTTCATCGGATCGAAGGCCGGTCCCGATGTTTCCGTTGCAAAGTTATAATCGCGGTACGCCTTGTTGTCGCCTACGAAAAACGGCCAGCCGAAGTTGCCTGCTTTCCGCGCCTGGTTTACTTCATCGTGTCCGCGCGGACCACGGCTTTCGCTGTTTTCACCGGCATCCGGACCAACTTCGCCCCAGTAGAGGAAACCGGTGCGCTGGTCAACGGAAATCCGGTATGGGTTACGGTTACCCATGACGTAAATTTCGGCCCGTGCCTTGTCGTTGCCCGGTGCGAACAGGTTACCCGCCGGAATGCTGTACTTCGCATCGGTAGGGTGCGGGGTTATCCGCAGGATTTTGCCGCGCAGGTCATTGGTATTGCCCGGCCCCGCCTGACCATCCCAGCCGGCGCGTCCCGGCCGCTCGTCAATCGGTCCGAAACCGTTTGAGTTGAACGGGTTGGTGTCGTCACCGGTCGACAGGTAGAGGTTGCCCTGACGGTCCCACGCGATTGAGCCGCCGGTATGGCAGCAGTCATTCCGTTTTACCGGAACCTTAAGCAGTACCTGCTCCGTATTCGGTACAATTTCGTCCTTGATATCGTCGTATTTTACCCGCACCAGCCGCTGGGCTGTATCGCCCTGTGCATTGGCAACCGGTGAGTAGTACATGTATAACCACTTGTTGTCCTTAAACTTAGGGTCAACGTTGAGGCCCATGAGTCCGTACTCGAACTTGGTGTATACCGGCAGGTTGGCCACCACCTTAACCGCTTTGGTTTTAGGGTTGAAGAGCTTCAGGGCACCTTTCCGCTCGGCAAAAAGTACGCGGCCGTCGTTCAGTACCACCAGTTCGGTTGGTTCATCAAGGCGTTCGGCCAGTACATGTTTGGTAAAGCGGTTTTCTTCCGGAATCAGGTCGTCGGCCTTTTTCTGACGCGCATAGTTAATACCGCCGAGGAGGTGTTGCAGGAACATCGGGTCGCTGTACGATTCGTCGGTGTGTCCGCCGCCGGTATAAAATGAGCGGCCGCCTTCAAAATCCCGGTACCAGACAAACGGGTGGTCATCCCCGTTTTTGCCGCCTTCGTAGGTTTTTTCATCGAGCTTCGCTACCACGCGGATGCCTTTGACAATATTCCGGTAGTTATACCATTCGTCGTAGCGTTTCCAGCGGTCGGGCAGCATCTGCGTGGCCGGGTGCGACTTGTCGGTCACAACGATTTCGGCATTCTGTTGCTTCGGGTGGCTGAGGAAATAGGCGCCCACCAGCTGGTTATACCACGGCCAGTCGTACTCGGTGTCGGCCGCCGCGTGAATGCCCGCATAACCACCACCTGCGTGAATGTAGTTTTCGAAAACTTTTTGCTGGTCGTTATCCAGTACGTCGCCGGTTGTACTCAGGAAGATAACGGCATCATACTTTTTCAGGTTTACATCCGTAAAGGCAGATGCGTCTTCGGTTGTGTCAACGGCAAAGCCATTGTCCTGTCCCAGCTTCATAATCGCCCGTTTACCGGCCGGAATGGAGGAGTGACGAAACCCTTTGGTTTTAGAAAATACCAGAACCCGCTGAGCCAGGGCCGATGAAGAGGCTAATGCCAACCCACCAACGGTCAGGAGACTCAGTACGGAAATGCGTAGCTTAAGCATAGGTAAAATAAAAGTGTTTCAGATCATGTTAAACGATCAGTCTTATAACGTGAAAATTAACCTTTTTCTACTCATTATGGTATAATTTCCAGTTAAGAAAAACCCTCTTTTTTTTTACTTAGTACGCGGCCTGAAAGGCTATTGCCTGCCTGAGAAAAGCAAAGACTAACCGTGTTGCCCCACTCAATCACACAATCACGCAGCAGAATTAGTCCGGCTGCGATGGCAGGCGTTCGGCGGGTACAGTGGCTTTGCCCTTGTGCCGGTTAATCCGGAATGTCAGGTTAAGGACAAAATTGTTTTTACCTGAGCCCGAAATGGGGGTAAACACACCCTGGCTGAAGGTGGCAGGGTTATAATTGGTCTGGTTTACCCAGCCCGCCTGTAGAATGAGGCTTTTATTTACCTGATAGCCAATACCGGCATACAGACGGTTCCGCTCGAAGGTCGGGCCTTTGGGGTTTAGAAAAATCTCGTCGTAGGCAGAGATAAAAAACGCGCCGGGACTCACGGTTTTCTGGTTAACCGGCAGGAAGCCATTCAGGCGGTAACGGATCCGGTTGCGGTAGGAAACGGTGCCGTCGCGGCTCTCCAGCCAGCGTTGTTCCACCCGGTAACGGTGCTCAAACTTCAGCCGCGACAGGTATTGGTTAATAATCAGCTGTTCCCAGAACCGTTTTTCGAGCGTAAGCGTACCTTCTGAAATGGCTTTGTAATCGTAGGTAGCATACCGGCCACCGGCCAGCATGACGGTAAAGTTTTTATCGAGATCGTAGCTGATGCCGCCTTTTAATTCATTATAGAAATACTGGGAAAAAAGACCGTTCGTACGGGCCTGAACTTCGGCGAAACCACCCCACTTCTTAGGCCCGCCCGGCAACTGAACCGTTCCGATAAACCAGGTTCCCCAGGGCGTTGACGGAGTGATACTTGTTTGTGAGAAAACAGAACTGAAACTCGTTAACAGAAAAAGCGCCGGCAGGCAGGTCTTAAGCGATTTTAGAAACACAACGGGAACGATTAATTACGGCAATATGGTGCTGCAAAATTAACGAAGTGTTAGGGTTCAAACGTGATTAGTAATACAATGTTAATAATTTGGTAATATTGATCCTGTTAGTCTATAAATCAGTGATATAGCGTTACAAAATGACCCGTGTCTTCCGGAAGGCACGGGTCGGGCAGGGACTGACAGAGGTAGCGGCAGAATGTTAATGGAGTGGTATGCTTAAGACCGGAATGGTCGCATGGTTGATTGTATCTTCGGTAATGCTGCCAAAAATCAGGTGCGACAGACCGGTACGCTGGTGGGTACCCATCGCGATCAGGTCCGCTTTCTGCTCATTGGCAAAGTTCAGAATCGCTTCCTCTTCATTAAAGACATTGTCGGCGGAGGCAAAAACGTCTACGTTTTGCAGTCCGGCTGCTTCTGCCATCGACAGCGCCCGTTGTTCGACCGCTTCATCGGCTTTCAGTCCGGCCGGATCGTTCAGGTATAAAACCGAAACAGCGAAGTTGAACTGTCGCTGGAAAGCAGCGAGCTGGCGGAAAGCCACTGCCTGATCTGCCTGTAACGTTGTCGGGAAAACGACAGTAGTAAATCCCGTTTTGCTGAACGACAGCGGAATACTAAGCACAGGACAGGTCGCATACCGGATAACTTTCTGGGTGTTGGAGCCGATGAGTACTTCCTGCATACCCCTTGCACCGTGGGTGCCCATCACCACAAGATCAACTTTTTTCTCGTCGATGGTGGTTTCTACCAGCGCAACCAGCGAGCCGGGTTCAATGGCTGTTTCAATCGCTGTGTCAGCAAAGCGGGAATCGCTTTTGAGGGTATCAACAGCCGCCTGCAGACCTGCCCGGACTTCCTGCTGATAGCTCTCGTCGAAAGCACGGTCATAGGGATTGTATTCGCCCAGCGGGTTGCTGTAAACCGGCAATTCATTACTATTCAGCAGTAAAATCCGGCTGTTGTTTTTGAGGGCAACTTCTGCCGCGATGCGCAGTGCATTTTTTGCATGCTCAGAAAGGTCTGTGGGAACAAGTATCGTTTTCATGCAGCGTTTGGTTATCTACGTTTGATGGGTCAAAGCTACCTGATCATCAATGAAATAACCTTGATCAGTGTCAACGCAGGAAATGATCCTGCTCAGGCGGGAGCGTGTCTGCCATTTTTTGCCAATCTATTTTTTTGCCAACTTTGCCGGCCAACAACAAATTGATGCCTTACGCAATGACACCTCAGGAGCGGATACAGGAACTGACCGATAAACTGAATTATTATAACTATCAGTACTACCAGAACAGCGAGTCGGAAATCGACGATTTTACCTTCGACCGGATGCTGGAAGAACTGACAGACCTCGAACGGCAATATCCGGAGTTCCGCCGGCCTGATTCGCCGACCCTGCGGGTGGGCGGTACCATTTCCAAAGCATTTCCAACGGTGTATCACCGTTTTCCGATGCTCTCGCTCGGAAATACCTACTCCGAAGCTGATCTGATCGAATTCGATAACCGGGTCCGTAAAGGCCTCGACGGGGCTGATTTTGACTATATCTGCGAACAGAAATTTGATGGCGTTGCGCTGAGCCTGACCTATGAAAACGGCGTACTGGTGCAGGGAGCAACCCGTGGCGACGGTGTTCGCGGGGACGATATTACCCCCAACGTCCGGACGATCCGGACGTTGCCGCTGAAGCTGCACGGATCCGATGTCCCGGCCTTATTTGAGGTACGGGGTGAGGGCTTTTTCCCGTTGTCGGAGTTTGAACGGATTAATAAGGAGCGCGAAGATATCGGTGAACCGCTGCTGGCAAACCCGCGTAATGCGGCATCCGGGACCTTTAAAATGCAGGATTCGGCGGTGGTAGCGCACCGGCGGCTGGATTGTTACCTGTATTCGTTCCTGATTGATCCGGACGCTGCGCAGGCCGCCGGCGATCAGACAGAACCGGTTAAAACCCACGAAGAAAGCCTGCTGGCGCTGAGCCGTTGGGGCTTCAATGTGTCGCCGACCTGGAAAAAGTGTGCTGACATCAAAGAGGTGATGTTGTACATTAATGAATGGGAAACCAAACGCTTTACGCTGCCGCTCGCAACCGACGGTATTGTTATTAAGGTGAACCGCTACGACCAGCAGCGCGAACTCGGCTTTACGGCCAAGAGCCCGCGCTGGGCGATTGCGTTTAAGTTTAAAGCCGAAGCCGCCGCTACAACGCTCAACAGCATTACCTATCAGGTAGGCCGGACGGGCGCGGTTACGCCGGTAGCCAACCTGACGCCGGTGCTGCTGGCCGGCACGGTCGTGAAGCGGGCATCGCTGCACAACGCCAACGAAATTGAGCGGCTGGGCGTCCGGTTGCATGACACGGTGTTTGTCGAAAAGGGCGGGGAAATTATCCCGAAAGTAACCGGCGTCGATCTGACGAAGCGCCCCGCCGATAGTGAGCCGGTCGTGTATCCGACCCATTGTCCGGCCTGCCAGACGCCGCTGATCCGGAAAGACGGCGAGGCGCATTTTTATTGCCCGAACGAAAAAGGATGCCCGCCGCAGCGACAGGCCCGTTTTGAGCATTTCATCCAGCGCAAGGCGATGAATATCGAAAGCCTGGGCGAAGGGAAAATTGAAATGCTGATCGACAAGGGGCTGGTGGAGTCGCCGGCGGATTTCTATGACCTGACCCACGACCAGCTGCTGGGCCTCGAAAAGGTATTTACCGATGAAGAGACCGGTAAACGCCGTGTGGTTAGTTTCCGCGAAAAAACGGTCGATAATATCCTGAAGGCCATTGATAAATCGAAAGGGCAGCCGTTTGCCAGTGTCCTGTTTGCCCTCGGTATCCGCTATGTTGGTAATACCACGGCCGAAAAGCTGGTTGATTACTTCGGCAACATGGACGCGCTGATGACGGCCCCCTACGAAACGCTGGTGACGGTGCCGGAAGTCGGGCCGCGCATTGCCGAAAGCCTGGCGGCGTGGTTTGCCGAACCCGAAAACATCGCCTACGTGGAGCGGCTCCGCCGGGCGGGGCTGCAGTTTGCGGGTGAACGGAAAGTGGTTGAGGTCGAAGGGGATAGTCTGGCTGGCAAGACGTTTTTGTATACGGGTACATTTGCCGGCTACAGCCGTGAGGAACTGGAGGCGAAAATTGCGGCCAATGGGGGTAAACTGCTGAGTGGCGTGTCGAAAAAACTCAACTACCTGATTGTGGGTGAGGGCGCCGGTCCGTCGAAAGTCAGCAAAGCCACGCAACTGGGCGTAACGATGATTGACGAAGCGCAGTTTAAAGCCCTGCTGGGGGAATGAAATTCAGTTGCCGGGGCTGATAAACAGCTTTTTCCCGTCTAAATCTATTAACTTTGCCGTAATAACTCACTTGCGTGCGGTGAATGAACCGGAATGCAGACGCGTCGGATGATGTTCCCGGCAGATCCGGAAGTAAACCGCCTTATCACCCTAATTATCCTTTACATGGATACTCGTTTTCACGGCGTTGGCGTAGCTATTGTGACACCTTTCAACGCTGACCATTCAATTGATTTCGACGGTTTCGGTCGTCTGATCCGGCACGTCTCAGACGGAGGCGTGAATTACATTGTCCTGCAGGGCACCACCGGCGAATCGCCTACCGTTACAAAAGCCGAAAAGAAACAGTTACTGACGTTTTTGAATGAACATAATTCGCGTAAGCTGCCGGTTGTATATGGTGTTGGCGGTAATGTAACGGCAGACGTTGTGGCGGGTATGAAAGACATCGACTTTGACGGCGTTGACGCTATTTTGTCGGTTTGTCCTTATTACAATAAGCCGGGTCAGCGGGGTGTGATTGAGCATTTTACACGGGTTGCCGACGCTTCGCCGGTACCGGTTATTCTATATAACATTCCGCCGCGGACGGGCATTAACATGTCGGCCGAAACGGTTTGTAAACTGGCTGAACACGACAATATCATTGGTGTAAAGGAAGCATCCTGCATCATTGAGCAGTGTATGGAAATTGCACGGGACAAGCCGGAAGACTTTCTGCTGATTTCGGGTGATGACGTGCAGGCTGTTCCGATCATCAGCATTGGCGGAGTGGGTGTTATGTCGGTTATTGCCAACGCGCTGCCGGCTAAGTTTTCGGCGGTGGTGAATGCTGCTCTCGAAGGCGACTTTGCCTTTGCCCGCAAAGAGCTGGGTCATTTCCTCCGGATCGATCCGCTGTTGTACGAAGAAGGCAATCCGGTAGGGGTGAAGAAGATTCTGGAAATTATGGGGCTGATCAACTCCGATGTGCGTTTGCCGCTGATGAAGGCATCCGACAGCCTCGGTGAGCGCATTAAAGTGGTATTGAAGCAGGATAATCTGGTCGAACTGGTAGCCTAAACCTGTTCTGTCTATAAAGCAAAAGCCCTGACCAGCAACTGGTCAGGGCTTTTGTGTTTGTATATGTCTCTATGTATTCCGGCTTCCGCCACCAAAAAGCTTTGAGATCAGCCAGATAACCAGCACAATAAAGCCAACAACGGCGATTATGCCCGTCCACGCACCTGCTTTAAAAATATCACCGGCCAGTTCGCAGCCGCTTACGGTGATGGCTACCCAGAACGTGAGCAGCAGCATCGTTATTTGTTCAAATTTATTCATGATCGTCAAACGTTGAGTAAATGGGAAAATAATTTACTACTGAAACCGTTGACGCGCAGGTTTGTTTGAAAGCGTTAGGGAAAGCAATAAAGTTTACCGTCAGTGCCGGTATAAAGGCATAGACGAATTTATTTGTTCTTGATTACCGTCGTTAACTGGATCGGGGTAATGATCTGATTGTTAATTATATAAGTCTTTGTCTATGCAATTGTCTATGCCTGATCTTTGACTTTAGTTCCGGAAACTACTTTTTTGTTTCATGCATATGCCTCGTGTTGCTGGTATAGCGGCAAACCTGCCTGTACTGCTCTCTGAGTGAGAGGAAATGCTGATGGATGGGCCGGAAGCTTTGACCTGTAAGAAGCGCCGGCAGCAGTCCCCTTTTGTTGCATTAGTACATAAATAAGCAAATAAGCAGTTCTTCATGGAAAATCCAGACATCATTCCCCCCGACTCAACTGAACGCAAGCTGATGGTAAAAGTGAAAAACGGAACCGGTGACCTGAAAGAGGGTAATGTATTCATCGTGGATACCAGCATGGAGCCGGTCGATGACTGCCTGGTACTTGCTCTGATGATGAATATCGGCGTAGCAACGCTTATATCTTCCGAAGATGCAAAAACAAACCAGTTTCTTATCCTCGGCGTTGTTACTACGCTGATATCAGCCTGAGTATGTTAGCGTCAGACGTTCCACCAATAGGTAAATTTCAGCACCAGTGCCCGGTTTTTAACCCTGAAGGTTTCGGGCAGATAGTTGTCCGTGTAGACCAGAAATAAGTCGGATGCCGGTTTGTAACGCCATTGTACACGGGCGTTGACATTGACATTCTTCGCCTGGTCGTTGTACTGCAGAAAAGTCGTCAGGTACAGCTTGTCGGTCATAGTCAGGTCAAAGCGGGGGCCGACGAGCCAGAACACACGTCTGCTCCACGGCTGCGGCAGGCGGATGTCATTGTAGCTGGCAGTCATGGCGAGGCTGACGTATGGCTGGAAGCGGTATCCGGCGCTGGTCGTAATGTTCAGGCGCTTGCCATCGGCATAGTAACCGCCGTAACGGGTCGAGAAACCATAGGTAAACAGGCTTTGCGGTTTTGATACATACTCCGTTCCCCATGCCTTCCAGTTGTGCCGGGAGCCAGTGGATAGGGTGTCAATGCCGAGGTTAGTCGGATCAAACGGACTGAGCAGTTTGACATAGTCGGTTGCGATCCAGGCATTGAACGTACTCCGGCTCCTGAAGGTCCAGAGGTAATTCAGATACGTCTCGTTGTCTGTTTGTTTAAACGCCATGTTGTAATAATAGCTCGACACCAGTGTCGGGCCGTGGCTCAGCACAGATCCGCCTTTCGGGAAGAAGAAATAACCGACGGTCGTTGTCCAGCGGTTGTATCCTTTACGCGGAACATACCCTGTTTCGGCCGAAAACCGGCTGCCGATGCTCTCAAACTGACCGTTGATCAGCCACCGGCGGCTGGCGTATTGCAGGTTACCGGCAAGGATGTTGTTGTCTTTGGTCGTATTTGGCTGGAACGATTTGACGTACATCAGCTTCCCCGTCCAGAGGTTATTAGACGAAGCAAGGTTGTATTCCAGCCCCAGATTCCGGTTGTAGCGAGAGTAGGTTGGTTTGTCGGGCTGCGGCTCGTAATTCAGCGATTCTTTGTTGACGAACAGGACGCCGATGTTGGAACGGGCGAAGATGCGCCGTTGCAGGGCGGCCACCGTAAAATTCTGTTTAGGCAGACCGGTTTCCTTCACGGCGCTGGTCTGCATGTTCATCAGGCCGATCCGCCAGTCTTTGTTGAGCTTGCCGCTCAGCCGTGCGCCGAACTGAATCGGTACGCCCAGGCCAATGCGGCGGCTGAAAAACGGGCGGATGGTCTGGTATCCGAAATTCGAAAACTGATCGCCGTTTTCAATAAAAAACTGGCGGCGTTCCGGAAAAAACAGCTCGAAGCGGTCGAGGTTGGTAACCTGCTGGTCAACGTCGACCTGCGAAAAGTCAGGGTTGACGGTCAGGTCAAGGTTGAGCGATGAGGTAACGGCAATTTTGGCATCGCCTCCGATATCACGGCGGTAGGCCGTCGGGGAGCCGTTTGCGTAGTTGTTGGTCAGGCCGCCGAGTACATACGGAATCAGCGAGACGTTAGGCCCCGGAGTCGGCGGGGCTTCATCCCAGACCAGCACACCGGTGTATGCCAGCGAAGCCGTGGGGAACTGGCGGGGCACGGGCGTCCACGACGATTTTTCGGTCGTTTTCAGGTCGAGCCGGCTGAAGTTAATGCCCCAGCGGGTGATGCCTTTTTTGTAGCGCAGGGTTTTGAAGGGAATGGCCGCTTCGAACACATAGCGGTCGCCGTACTGTTTTACGGCCGAAAACCATTTATTGTCCCAGCTCAGGTTGGCCTTGCCGCCGTCATAGAGCAGTCCGTCCCACTGCGCCCCGACGGCGTTAGCCCCGAAGGTGAAACCGTTGGTCTGGTCGTCGAAGGTGTCCATAAACAGCAGGAAGTTGTCGTTTTTGGTAAACGACCAGTCGCGGCGGAGCGATTCGACCATGTAGGGTCCCGGCATACCGTCGAAGCATACGGCCGTGATGTAGAGATGGTGCTGGTCGTAGGTCATCCGCACCTCGGTCCGGAGCCTGGCGCGGCTGGTATCCATCGGCAATACCATGTAGAAGTCAGACGCCACGTCGGCTTCCTGCCAGGCCGGTTCATCGATGGCGCCGTCGATTTTAACCGGGGAGCTGGCCCGTTTGATATGCAGCTGATACGCTTCGTTCTTTTTTTGTGCCGCAAGCGGCTGGTACAGCAGGTAAAAAAGTAAGCAGTACAGTAGTTTTTTCACAGATAAGCAGTTCTATACAGGCAAAAGACAAAGGTAAGGAGTGATTTACTGACAAGCCCGTAAACAGTAGAAAACGGGCTGACGCTGATTCTTATCACGGGGCGGGCGCTACTCATATGACAGAAAAAGGGATGCTTCCGGAAATAGTGTTTTTCCAATCGGGAACCGCAGGAAAATAGCATTCAGGGCTTATTTTCCGGGTATTTTTTTGTATCTTTATAAGGTCTAAAGCGACGCAGATTGTGGCACTTCCCGCCTTTTGCAATACGTAACAACTGTAATTTTTCATGATGAACGAACACGAACATCAGGAACCTATCGATCAAGAACAAACAGCAAATACTGAACATCAACCCGAAGAAGTCCTGCACCAGCAAACGGTTGTGTCAGGCCTGTATGAAAACTGGTTTCTGGAATATGCCTCGTACGTAATTCTCGAACGGGCGGTTCCGGCAGTAGAGGATGGTCTCAAGCCCGTACAGCGACGCATTCTGCATGCCCTGAACGAAATGGACGACGGCCGCTTCAACAAGGTGGCGAACGTAATCGGGCAAACGATGCAGTACCACCCCCACGGCGATGCGTCGATCAACGAGGCCATCGTGACGATGGGGCAGAAAAGTCTGGTTTTTGATACACAGGGCAACTGGGGTGACATCCGGACCGGCGACGGTGCGGCGGCCCCGCGGTATATCGAAGTCCGGCTGTCGAAGTTCGGGGCCGATGTGGTGTTTAATCCGCAGACGACCGAATGGCAGCTCTCGTATGACGGGCGGAAAAAAGAGCCGGTAACCCTGCCGGTGAAGTTTCCGTTGCTGCTGGCAATGGGCGTGGAAGGGATTGCCGTTGGTCTGTCGACCAAAATCCTGCCGCACAACTTTAATGAGCTCATTGAGGCATCCATTCAGATGCTGAAAGAAAAACCGGTTGTGTTGTATCCGGATTTTCTGACGGGTGGTTTTATTGATGTCAGTAACTACAACGACGGGCATCGCGGCGGCAAGGTCCGGATCCGGGCCCGTATCGAAGAGTTCGATAAAAAGACGCTGATCATCCGCGAAATTCCGTTCGGCACCACAACCACTTCGGTTAAGGATTCGATCATCAAAGCCAATGATGATGGTAAAATCAAAATCAAGAAGGTAGAGGATCTGACATCGAAAGACGTTGAGATTCACGTACACCTCGCACCGGGTGTTTCGCCGGACATAACCATTGACGCGCTGTACGCCTTTACGGAATGCGAGGTCTCGGTATCGCCGAATGCCTGCGTGATCATCGGCGAGAAGCCGCACTTTGTCAGTGTACTGGATATTCTGCGGCTCAACACAGCGCAGACGGTTGTCCTTTTGCAACGGGAACTTGAGATCCGGCGTAATGAACTGAAAGAGCGGTTACTCTACAGCTCGCTGGAAAAGATCTTTATCGAGAAACGCATTTACCGGAAAATCGAGGAATGCGAAACGTTTGAAGCCGTTATCGAGACGATCGATAAGGCACTCAAACCGTATAAGAAGGAGTTCTACCGCGAAATCGTTGAAGATGACATTATCCGCCTGACCGAAATCAAGATTAAGCGGATTTCGAAATACGACGGCTTTAAGGCCGACGAGCTGATGCGGCGGTTACAGGAAGAGCTGGCCGAGACGGAAGACCATCTGGCCAACATCATCCGGTATACCATTGCCTATTTCAAGGAATTACAGAAGAAATACGGCAAAGGCCGCGAACGGCGCACCGAAATACGGGCGTTTAACACCATTGCGGCCAGCATCGTGGCGGCGGCCAACCAGAAACTGTATGTTGACCGTGAAGGCGGTTTCATCGGCTATGGCCTGAAGAAGGATGAGTTTGTCAGCGACTGCTCGGATATCGATGATGTGATTGTTTTCCGGCGCGACGGCAAGTGCCTGGTTACGAAGGTGCAGGAAAAAGTCTTTGTCGGAAAAGATATTATTTACTGTGCCGTTTTCAAGAAAAACGACGAACGGAAGATTTATAACGTGGCTTACCTTGACGCAAAATCGGGTATATCCATGGTGAAACGCTTCCCGATTACGGCCGTCACCCGTGATCGTGAATATGACCTGACGATGGGTAACCCAAAATCAAAAGTGCTGTACTTTACGGCCAATGATAACGGGGAAGCGGAAGTAATTCAGGTAAATCTGACGGCGCAGAGCTCAGCTAAGGTTAAACAGTTTGATTTTGACTTTGCGACGCTGAGTGTGAAGAACCGTGCGGCGCAGGGGAATATCCTGACGAAGTATCCTGTCCGGAAGATTGTTCAGAAAAGTGCGGGTACATCAACACTGGGTGGTGTAGACATCTGGTTTGACGAGCACCTCGGCCGGCTAAACCGCGATGAGCGGGGACGGTTCCTGGGAAATTTTGATGCGAAAGACTGTATTCTGGTCGTTTACAAGGACGGACAATATGAGCTGACGTCGTTTGATCTGCTGAACCGCTATGAACCGGCCGAAATCCAGGTCCTGCAGAAGTTTGATCCGGAAAGTGTGCTGTCAGTGATTTATTACGAGGCAAATCAAAAGCTTTACTATGTCAAGCGGTTCAAAGTTGAAACTACATCGCTCGACAAGAAGTTTAGCTTTATAGGCGACACCAAGGGCTCGAAACTGCTGGCCGCAACGGCCGACCGTTATCCGCGGATTGAAGTGGTTTATCAGGTGAAAGAGCGCGGACCGCTGGAAAAAATGGTGCTGGAGCCGGAAGGCTTTATTGACATCCGAGGCTGGAAGGCGCTGGGCAATAAACTGCCGTTTGTGAAGGTTAAGGAAGTAAAACTGCTGACACCACGGGAAGTCGACGCACCGCCGGCCCCACCAATGGGCGGGCTGGATCTGGATACCGGAGAGGCGGAAGGGCAATTGCCGGAGGCTGCCACGGAATCCGTTGAAGCGGAGCCGGTTCAGGCCGAACCAATTCAGACCCAACCAATTCAGGTCGAACCGTTAAGCATTGAGCTGAATGGCCAGTTAGGCCTATTCTGAATAAAGGGGAATACCGGCAACGGCTAACCCGATAGCGATTATGAACCCTACACTGTTCACTACTGACTATAGCGGAGACGAAACGAAACGTCGTTCTTCGGTTCGGTTAGTCAAGCGGCTAATCAAGGGCGGTATTGCTTTTGGTTTCGGGCTTGTGCTGATCGTGCTGCTCTGCAACTGGTGGGTAGTGAACAGTACGGAGGGACAAATCTATTTTAACCTGCAGCGGTTGCCGGCAAATGACGTCGGCCTGGTGTTGGGCACCAGCAAGTTTGTCCGGAGCGGCAAGGAAAACCTGTTTTTCCGGTACCGTATGGAAGCAACGGCCCTGCTCTGGAAAGAAGGTAAAATCAAGTACATCATTCTGAGCGGTAACAACGATTCGGAATATTACAACGAACCGGCCGATATGATGCGGGCGCTGCGCCGGTTAGGTGTTCCCGAAGATGTCCTGATCCTTGATTATGCCGGCTACCGGACGTTCGACTCGGTTGTCCGGTGCAAGGAAGTTTTTCACAAAGACAAAATCACCATTATTTCGCAGAACTTCCACAATGCCCGCGCCCTGTACATCGGCAACCACGAGGGCATTGAGGCCATTGCCTTTGCCGCACAGGATGTCCCCGACGGGTATTCGCTCCGTACACTGATCCGGGAGTACCTTGCCCGTCCGCTTGCCATGCTGGATGTACACGTGCTGCGTCCGCAGCCCAAGTCCGATAACAAAGCGTTTCCGGTCAAATGGAAGACCGCTGAGCCTCAGTAATTAACCATTGTTCCGCTCCGTCCGCCCCCTCCGGACCTCACTGGCCGCAACGAGCCTGATCACAATTTCCTGTAACAATCCCGGTAAAAAGCAGTAGTTTTACAGCAAACTTTTATTCAGTTCACAAGGATTGGTTATTTGTTGTTTCTCAACTAACTAAAGAGACAAAAGAGTACCATTCTCGGTAAACTGACGACTATTGTATGACGTTCCCTTTGATTGCGCCATCTCTGCTGGCCGCCGACTTTGCAAATCTGCAACGTGATGTAGAGATGATTAACCGCAGTGATGCCGACTGGTTGCATATTGACATTATGGACGGGGTATTTGTCCCCAATATCTCCTATGGCTTTCCGGTGCTGGAAGCGGTGAAAAAATACTCGGAAAAACCACTCGACGTACACCTGATGATTGTGCAGCCTGAACGCTATATTGAGCAGTTTGCCAAAGCGGGTGCCGCATCCATTACCGTTCATTATGAAGCCTGCACCCATCTTCACCGGACGTTGGCACAGATTAAAGAGGCTGGTTGCCGGGCAGGTGTCGCGCTGAATATGCAGACGCCCGTAACCGTGCTGGAAGATGTGCTGGACATGATCGATATCGTCCTGATTATGACGATCAATCCGGGATTCGGCGGGCAGAAACTCATTCCGCTGTCGATTCCGAAAGTTCGCAAAATGCGCCGCTTGCTGGAAGAAACCGGTTATACCAATATTCTGATTGAAGTTGATGGGGGTGTAACCCTGGATAATGCCGGTATGCTGGCTGACGCCGGTGCCAGTGTAATGGTAGCAGGCACGTCGGTATTTGCGGCAAAAGACCCTCACGAAGCCATTCGTCAGTTAAAAGTGCATCCACAGCCTTTAATTGTCTGAACAAACTGAACGGGGCTGGCCTCAACTATCACGATGAAAAAGCTATTATTGCTGGCAAGTGCATTCGGGTTGTTACTACTCACCAATGCCTGCCGGAAATCGGAGAGCGATTCGCAGGGTGCAGAAACCATAACTACGCCTGATTCCGTTTCAGCGGGCGGAGTTGCACCTCCCATGCCTGAATGGGCGAGGAACGCAACGATTTATGAAGTAAATATCCGTCAGTTTTCACAGGAAGGCACGTTCAGGGCTGTTGAAGAGCAGCTTCCGCGGCTGAAAGAGCTGGGTGTCGATATACTATGGTTTATGCCGGTGCATCCGTCGGGCAAAGCCAAACCGGAAGATAGTCTGAGTAATCCGTACGCGGTTACGAACTACATGGCGGTGGATTCGGCCTACGGAAAAACGGCCGACTTTAAGGCACTTGTCAAACGGGCCCATGATCTCGGATTGCGGGTGATTATGGACTGGGTGCCGAACCATACCAGCTGGGAGCATCCGTGGGTAAAGGAGCATCCGGAATACTATACAAAAATCAACGGAAAAATCGCCTCACCGCTCGATGACAAGGGACAACCATCGGACCTGACGTATGTGGCGGATCTCAATTACGGTAATGCAGCCATGCGCCTTGAGATGATTAAGGCCATGAAGTACTGGGTAAAGGAGTGTGATATCGACGGTTTCCGTTGCGGGGTGGCAGGGATGGTGCCAGACGATTTCTGGGCACAGGCACGCCCGGCACTCGATTCAGTGAAAACCATGTTTATGCTCGCCGAATCCGAATCGGAACCCAAACAGTTCAGCAGTTTCAACATGAATTATGGTTGGGGGATGTATACCGTGCTGAAAGCCATTGCCCAGGGAGCACGCCCGGCAACATCGATTGATACCTTAATTGCCCACAACCGGAAGACGTATCCGTCCTGGTATTTCCAGATGCTGTTTACGCAGAATCAGGATATTAACCGGAAGTTTGGTACGCTGAAAGAGATTTTCGGCCAGGGAGCTGAAACGTTTGTCGTGCTGACCAGTACGCTCGAAGGTATGCCGCTGGTATATAACGGGATGGAGGCCAATCTGGAGAAACGCCTGCCGCTCACCGAACGCGAACCGATTTCGTGGGGCGATTACAGCAAAGCCGGTTTCTATAAATCCCTCCTGACGCTCAAGCATCGTAACCGTGCGCTCTGGAACGGAACGGCCGGGGGAAAAGCCAGTAAAATCCCGACGGATCACGACGAGGCTGTCTATGCGTTCTACCGTGCAAAGGAAATCGACCGCATTGTGGTCATTACCAACCTGACCGACCAACCCCAGCTGATCCGGCTCACCGGCGAAGGCTTTGACGGAATTTACACCGAAATTTTTACCCGTCAGCCGACCGAGCTAAAATCCGGCATGTCGTTTTCACTGAAGCCCTGGGAATACCGGGTTTATACGAATTAAAACGCAGACGTAATTAAGCCAAACGCGGCAGATAATGACTAGAGGTCATTATCTGCCGCGTTTGGTGTTTGTAGGGTTACTCTGCCAGATTCAGCAGCTCGTTTAGTTTCAGCAATGCCTCAATCGGTGTCAGCCGGTTTACGTCGATGGCGCGAAGTTTCTCCTTGATCAGTTCGGCTTTCGGATCACCGGCTTCGAAAATTTTCAGGGCCAGTTCCCGCTCTGCCGGCACGGCCTGTTTAATCTTCTCTTTATTCTCTTCGCGGCCGTGCGAGGATTCCAGCTGGGTCAGAATCTGGTTGGCACGCTGCACGATACCGGGGGGCATACCGGCCATCTGCGCCACATGGATGCCAAAGCTGTGTTCGGAGCCGCCTTCTTTCAGCTTCCGCAGAAACAGCACCTTATTGCCCATCTCCTTAACGGCTACATTGAAGTTTTTGATCCGGTGGTTGTCATTGGCCAGATCGTTCAGCTCGTGGTAGTGCGTCGCGAACAGGGTTTTCGCACGGCATTGCGGGTGATTATGCAGGTATTCCGCAATCGACCAGGCAATGGATACACCGTCGTAGGTGCTCGTTCCCCGGCCGATTTCATCCATCAATACCAGACTGCGGGTGCTCAGATTATTGAGGATACTGGCCGTTTCGGTCATTTCAACCATAAACGTTGATTCGCCGCGTGACAGGTTGTCGGAAGCCCCGACTCGGGTAAAGATCTTGTCGACCAGACCGATTTCGGCGGCCGAAGCAGGAACAAACGAACCCGCCTGGGCCATCAGTACGATCAGGGCTGTTTGCCGCAACAGGGCTGATTTACCCGCCATGTTTGGCCCTGTAATAATGATAATCTGCTGGGTTTCGTCGTCCAGATAAATATCATTCGGTACATACGCTTCGCCGGGAGGCAGCTGCTGTTCAATGACCGCATGACGCCCGTCCTTGATATCGAGTACGTTACCATCGGTCATAACAGGTCGCACATACCGGTTTTTCTGCGCCACGCCGGCAAACGACGACAGCACATCCAGCACCGACAGAACACGCGCATTCTGCTGAATGGCAGCCACATACTCACCGGCGGCCAGCACTAGTTCGTTAAACATCCGCAGCTCAATGGCGAAGATCTGCTCTTCGGCATTGAGAATCTTTTCTTCGTAAACTTTCAGCTCAGGGGTAATATACCGCTCGGCATTGACCAGTGTCTGTTTCCGGATCCAGTCTTCGGGTACGCGGTTTTTGTGGGCATTCGTGACTTCCAGGTAATAGCCGAAAACCTTGTTATAGGCAATCTTAAGGGAGGTAATGCCCGTCCGCTGGATTTCGCGGTCCTGCAACTGAAGCAGGTAATCTTTACCTGAGTAAGCCAGAGCATGCAGTTCGTCTAGTTGCGGATCAATGCCCGACTTGATCATACCCCCCTGATTGGAAAGCGTCGGCGGATCGTCGCGGAGTTCGGTTTCGATGCGGTCGAGTAAAAACGACACTGTATTCAGCTGGTCGGCGTATTTTTTGAGCGATTTGGCTTTCGACGCTCCTTCGGCCGACTCCGTAAAGGCGGGCAGGGTGAGGGCCGTAATCAGGAGTTCCTTAACCGGCAGAACGTGCTGAAGGGACCGTTTCAGCTGTACCATTTCGCGCGGGTTGATCCGGCGGACGGCCACTTTGGAAATAAGCCGCTCCAGATCGCCGATTTGTTTCAGGTGGCCAACCAGCGTATCGGCCAGTTCGGGCTCTTCGTGGAGCCACTCCACCAGATTTAACCGTTCTTCGATCAGGGCGCGGTCTTTCAGCGGCAGCATCAGCCATTTCCGCAGCAAGCGGGCACCCATCGGCGTCACAGTCTGGTCAAGTACCTGAATCAGCGGCACACCGCCGTCCTGTTGTGCAGCAACCAGTTCGAGGTTACGGATCGTAAACCGGTCGAGCCACACATACCGGTCTTCTTCCAGACGCGTAATGCGCTGGATATGCTGTAAATCACGATGTTCGGTTTCGTTGAGGTAATGCAGGATAACACCGGCAGCGATAATGCCGTCGGGTAACCCTTCAATGCCGAAGCCTTTCAGCGAGGTAGTCTGAAAATGCTGTTTGAGGTAATTATAGCCGAAATCATAGGTAAAGGCCCAGTCTTCGAGCGTAAACGTATGGAATTTTTCAGCAGCCGGTGTACCGCCGAATAAGGTCGCGAACTCATTCCGGTTTCGTTTGCAATACAACACCTCCGACGGATTGAAGCTTTGCAGGAGTTTATCCACGTAGGCCGCATTGCCCTGCGACGCCAGAAACTCGCCGGTCGAAATATCCAGAAAGGCTATCCCGAACTGTTCTTCCTGACCAACGCTCTTTCCGAAGTGGATAGCCGCCAGGTAGTTATTGCGGCGGGTGTCCAGCACATTATCGTTAAACGAAACACCGGGCGTAACCAGTTCAGTAACGCCGCGGCGCACAATACCCTTGGCGGCAGCCGGGTCTTCCAGCTGATCGCAGATGGCGACACGTTCGCCCGCCCGCACAAGTTTAGGCAGGTAGGTATCGAGCGAGTGATGCGGAAAGCCGGCCAGCTCTTCATGCGCACCGCCGTTGTTACGCTTCGTCAGCGTAATACCCAGAATCCGGCTGGCCTTGATCGCGTCGTCCCCAAATGTTTCGTAGAAATCCCCGACACGGAAAAGCAGCAGTGCGCCGGGATATTTGGCTTTAATCTGGTTATATTGACGATTGAGCGGTGTTTCTTTTACTTGTTTATCCGGCTTGCCGGCCGTTTCAGTTTTAGACGAAGGACGTGCCATTTATCATGTACATGCTGCGCTAAAGCAGCTACTTTTGCAGAAAATATTCTTCAAATTTAACGAAAAATGCCCAAAAAATTAAGTCTGGACGAGCTCAACCGCCTCTCGGTGGAGGAATATAAAGAAGCGGATAAATTTACCTACTGCCTGATTCTGGACGATATACGGAGCCTCAACAACGTCGGATCAGTTTTCCGGACAGCCGATGCGTTCCGGGCGGACCGCCTGTATTTATGCGGTATAACGGGAACGCCCCCGCACCGCGACATTACGAAAACCGCCCTCGGAGCGACCGAATCCGTTGACTGGGAGCACGCACCGGATATTGTGGCACTTACCGGGAAGCTCCGGCAGGAAGGCTGGGTGATTTGCGCTGTCGAACAGGCGCAGGGAAGTACCTTTCTGTCAGATTTCAGGCCGGAACCTAACAAAAAATACGCATTCGTGTTCGGCAATGAAGTTGACGGCGTATGTGAAGAAATTGTTGAGGCTGCTGATATTGTGCTCGAAATTCCCCAATTTGGCACCAAGCATTCGCTCAATATCGCCGTCACGGCCGGTGTTGTCTGCTGGGATTTTATTTCTAAAAAGATAACAAAAGCTTAACGCAACTATTTTGATTTCGTAAATAAATCCCTATTTATTAGCAGATTTTTTTTCATATAACAGGGTACCATGAAAACCACTAAGAAACAATTGTCGGCCGACCTGTCGGCTGCAATTTCGGAAAAAGTTAACAATGGAACGGCATTAGCTAAAAAAGCAACGAGAGCCATTGAGAAAGCTGCTGAGAAATTAGCAAAGAAATTGACGAAGCTCGCCCGTAAAGCAGAAAAAAGAGTAGACGAAGATTCGAAGAAGGCTAAAAAGAAAGCTAAAAAAGAAGCTCACAAGCTGGAAAAGAACGCTGCCAAGGCATTGAAGAATGCGAAGCGTACTGCAAAAAAAAAGAAAAAAGACCTGACCGCAATACCGGTAAACTCGATTATACCGACAGAAATTAACCCGGTAGATAGTGTTTTGCCGGCTGCGGATGACACGGTAACGGCAGTTTCTACACGTGGTCCACGCAAAGGACCCCGCTCAAAATCAGCGGATAAGGAAGAAGAGACTGCCGCATAATTTTTCTTTTCCTGGTATATTCTGTAACCCGTTTGAGCATCAAACGGGTTATTTTGTGTACTTTTATATGAGTGGATAAGCTAAATTTATAGTGACTTTTAGCTTATTATATCGTCTGTTACTGATACAAGGATATTATTAATTATCCATGAACGGTTTCTTTAGGGAAACGGCTGTAACCGCTCATGCGCAATCTCTCTGCATCAAGAAATGATCAACAAATGGCAGGTGCGGTGTCTATTCCGTTAGATACGCTGCAAACGCTTGTCCATGAATTTCAGACCCCGATTGCCGCCATCCGGATGGCGGCAGATGTGTTGGCGTCTCCCATTGCCCGGGACGATGCCGAACGCCAGGAAAAGTATGTCCGGATCATTCGAGAGGAAACAGAACGGCTTCAGCATCAGGTGGAGACCATTCTGGGGCTTGCCCGTGCCCACCGCAATGAGCTTTTCGTTTGCGTTGCACCGGTAGATGTGCATGCGCTTATTCTGAAGGTGCTTGAACGGCACGAAGCGTACGTGACCTGTACGCTCGAAGGCGCCTCACAGCGGATTCTGGCCGATGAACTGCACCTGACCAATGTCCTCCACAATCTGCTGGATAACGCCATCAAATACAGCGCCGGTAAACCGGATATCTGTATTGCTACATCCTTGACTGCCGATGAACTGACCATTTCGGTCCGTGATCATGGCATCGGCATTCCGGATTCGCTTCAGCACCGGATTTTTGAGCCGTTTTTCCGGGTTGGTGAAAAACATGTCAGTGCCAAAGGATTCGGGCTGGGGCTAAGCTATGTGCAGGAAATCATGGAAGCCCACCGGTGGTATATGACCCTCAACAGTAAAGAAGGGCAGGGAAGCGAATTCAGCATCCATATCCCGAATGCCTCCTTCACTTCGCTGCCCTTCCAGTCAGCGTAAACTGCCTGTTTATTTAGCGTTTGTCGCCTGTGCCGGTGCTACTACCTTCATCATACCGTTCATGATGCGCCAGTGGCCCGGGAACGTACAGACAAACGGATAATCACCTGCCTGTGCCGGCGCCGTGAAAATTAACCGGTACGTCTGATCCGGATTCACCAGCGGTGTGCTGGCCACAATCTGCGGAATCGACGGTACGTAGTTCTTTTCGGCACCATCCTTCGCCGTAATCATTTTGTCGGCAGCGGCTCCGATCACCTCAAGCGTTTTCGGTTTACCGATCACCAGGTTATGCTGCATTGCATCCGGGTTTTCCAGAATAATCACCACCTGCTTGCCGGCCGTTACGGTAAACTCCTTCTTATCGAATTTCATTTCTTCCCGTATCGTTTTCATCCGGATTACCTGTGCGTTCGGGTCCAGATCGTCGTTGGCCGAACGGACGCCCCAGGCTTCGAGCAGACGGCCCATGCGGTTACGGCTTTCTTCCGGCAGTGAGCTGCTCAGGCTGGCCATAAACGTTTTATCTTCGGCCGACAAGGTAGCTTTTTTGCGTGGGTTCCAGCCTTCTGACAAGCCTTTTACCATCGCCTGACCATCGTCTGTACCCAGCTGCTGTGCCTGACGGAACATGCTGACAACCGATTCGGCCGGTGCTGTTGAGGCATAGCTGCGGGCAGCGCGCTCCAGGGCAAACGTCGCCAGTTTCTGCGGCTGGCGGAACGTCAGCTTACGCGAAATCTGGTTGTTGTTTTCCTTCGTTTCGGCAATCGCATTATCGCGGTCAACCGCAATCGAAACCGTATAGTCACCGGCAATGTCGGAGCCGAAGCCCATACCACCGGTCCACGGTCCGTTGTTGGTTTGCCGGATGCCAACGCTCTGGCCCGGTTCCAGTCCGTCCTTATAGGTAACACTGATCATTTCAACCTTACGGCCCTGACCTTCAATCCGGATCGCCAGCGGAATGACCGTGCCTTTCGGAATGGCCACACCACCCTGGTTCGTCACGATGGCTGTCATAGACGTGCTTTCGCGGACAAACGGCGAAGCTGGGTCCATTTTAATGTCAGTAATAACCAGATCCGGTTTGTCACCCGTTGGCGTAACTGTTGTGGCAGCAGCGGCTGCCTGGCCGTGGCCGGCATGATTCATCGCTGCGTGGTCGTGACCGGCTGGCATGGCTTTTGGCTGAGCAGCCAGCTGCTTCAGGTAAGCCTGCATCAGTTTGCCGTCCTGGGCTGTAAGGGCACAGGCAAAGGCATCCGGCAACCAGCGGTCATTGGCTTCAGTTGCCTGCGTCAGACGGGTCAGCAGCGCCGTTTGGGCCGTTGGTGTCAGCGGCATCTCGGTCATGGCCAGAATGCTGTTCAGGACAACCAGTGGCTCCTTATCGTTCAGCGTGTTCGCCTGTAACAGGCTGTTCAGCGACGATTCGTTGCGCGGGATCATCTGAATGGCCGTTTTCCGGACACCTGAGCATGGATGCTTCAGTGCGTTTACAACCGCCTGCTGTACCTGCGGATCAGTCAGCGCACCGATACCTTCGAGGGTACGCAGCGCGTGGATGGCCGACGGGTTAATACCGGCTTCGTCCAGAGAGGTATCATTTACCAGCGCAATCAGTTGCGGCACCACGTCTTTCTGGCCGCGCTCCACCAACAGACGCTGGGCCTGCATCCGCCAGAACATGTTATTGTTTTTCAGGGCGGCAACCAGTTCCTGCGGCCGGTCCTTGCTCAGTGACAACGGGGTATAGGCCGGTGCTTTTTTATAGGCAACGCGGTAGATACGACCGTGGGTGAAATCACGCAGTTCGGTTTCGTAGGCATTACCCGCGCCGTTTTTAAAGCCTTCCGGTACGGGGTTGTGCTGGATGATGTAGCTGTACCAGTCGGCGACCCAAACCGCTCCGTCTGGACCGACTTCGGCAAACACCGGCGCTACCCATTCGTCGGCACCGGCCAGCAGGTTAAACCCTTCGGCATCTTCGTAGTCGGTTCCTTTTTTCACCATCACGTTCTGGTGCAGGATATGGCCGGTTGGTTCGGCCACGAAAGCGATCCGGTTCCAGTAGTTTTTCGGATAGGCCCGTGCAGTATAGAAGTTATGCCCGGCGGCGGCGGTGAAGCCCCCGAAAACATCGACCTGACGAACGCGCGGTGTTATCGGCTTCATGTCCTTATGGGAATCGGTGCCGCGGCTGCCGTTGTTAACGCCGGGCGCTGAGCTGAAATACCGGTGCGGAATAGCCATGTACCAGCCGTGTGAGTTGTTGGCGGTTGAGCCGAATACATCACCCGTTTCGTTAAAGCCAAAGCCCCACGTATTGTTTGATGTGCTCGTAATCCACTCCAGTTCAGAGCCGTCGGGCTTGAAACGGAAGAATGCCTGACCAAACCGAAGACTGTCGGCCTGACCCACTTTGCCGCGGAAGCCTGAGTAGCCCACGCAACCCCAGACCCAGTTGTCGAATCCGTAATGCAGGTTGCTCGGACCGGCGTGCGTATCAAACGTTCCGAAACCGGTAAACAGAATCTTTTTGGTATCCGCCTTGTCGTCGCCGTCGGTATCTTTCAGGAACAGCATGTGCGGCGCCTGAGAAACAATCAGACCACCGTTGGCAAACACCATACCGGTCGGAATGCTCAGGCCGTCGGCCCAGCGCGTAAACTTGTCTGCTTTACCGTCCTTGTTGGTGTCTTCACACATCAGGATATAATCGCTGCCACCGTTTTCCTTGCGCTCGTTCGGATAATCCTTTGTGATCAGTACGAACAAACGGCCGCGCTCATCCCACGTCATCGCAATCGGGTGCATTACATCCGGCTCATGCGCGAACACTTCGAGTGTAAAGTCGGCCGGTACCTGAATCTGTTTTACGGATTCTTCCGGTGAAAGCGGGTTCTGGCGGAGTTGCGGGCCAGGGCGTTTTTCATAGTTCGGGAGCTTTGCTTCGCCATACGTAAACGGCTGGGGATTCAGGGCATCGTGCAGTTTTTTGACCTCATCACCAACGGCCCACAGAATGCCTTTTTCCATCAGGTCCTGGAAGCCCGGCTGGCCCCATGTACGCTCGTCGTGGCCATAGGCGGTGTAGAAAATCCGGCCTTTGCCGTGCGTACGGGTCCAGGTATACGGCTCCGTTTTCTGATCCGGCTTGTCTTTTGCCTGATCAGCTTTGATTTCCCGAACGGCCAGCACGTTGTTATCGGCCTGCAGTTTTTCGTGCAGGTAGGTTTCGTCGTATGCCTTGAATGGTTTCAGACCCATGATGGCCGGATGATCCGGCTGCACGTGCAGGGTCTGAATGGTATCCATCCGGTGCCGCCAGAACTGGCCGCCTACCATTTTTACATACTCCGGCGAATTGCGGAAACAGTACGACGCACAGTGAACCGGAATCAGTCCCTTGCCGGATGCCACAAAATCCAGAATGGCTTTTTCCTGTGGTTTGGCAATGGTATCCCAGTTGGCGTAAATCAGCAGGCCATCGTATTTCGACAGATTTTCGGGATTGATATCCTCCATTTTGTCGGTATACGTGATGTTGATGCCCCGGTTACCGAGGGCGGCCATTAGCTGCGGAACCCGTTCGGCAGGCCGGTGGTGGCCGTTATCGCCTAAGAAAAGGATTTCAGTACGCCGGGCAGCGGGTTGCACCGCTGTTGTTTTCACCGAATTAGACGGACGACCGCCAAAGTCACGCGGATTACTGGAGGGTTTTCGGGTGCAATACATCAGGGTCAGCGAGAGTAACCCGAGTAATACACCGTAAGAGTGTCTGTTCATGTTGGTTGATAGGTTGACTTCTGGTTTCGGCTATAAGGCCCCGTAAGGGGCCTTACCAAACTAGATGGCAAAGAAATCAGGCAGGTGCTTGATAGCCCCGCCCTCAAGGGCAGATTCGTGCGCCAGGATACCAACCGATGTCCAGTTGGCCGACTGTGCTGCATTCGGGAACGGATCGCGGTCTTCAACCAGCGCTGTCAGGAACTCATGCACCAGGTGCGGGTGTGAACCGCCGTGGCCGCTCCCCTGCGTAAACGACAGGTGCTGCTGCTCGTCCAGATCGTATACACCTTTGGTCGTAAACTGCTGGATTTCTTCCGGCAGCAGGTGTGCGTAGTCAGGAACCGTAACGTGTTCCGGAATTTCATGCTCCGGCTTTTTCGCCGTATGAATTACCGGATCCTCGCCTTCGATCAGCGGCCATTCAAATGACTTCTCGGAACCGTAGACTTCAAAGCTTTCGCGGTACTGCCGGGCCGTATCGAACAGGGAACGGTAGACATAAGCCGACAAATCGCTGTTTTTGAACTTGATATGAGCCGATTCAACCGCAAACGGCGAGTTGTGGATCGTTGCCAGCTCCTCGCGGATTGTACCAGAACCAAAGCAGGATACATATTCAGCGTCCAGTTTAAGCAGCCCGGCAACCGGTCCGACACAGTGTGTGGCGTAGTGCATCGGTGGCAGACCCGGCCAGTAGTCCGGCCAGCCGTCCATATCCTGCTGGTGACTGGCTTTCAGAAACTGTACTTTCCCCAGCTCACCTTTTTCGTACAATTCCTTAACGAACAGAAACTCGCGGGCATACACCACGGTCTCCATCATCATGTATTTCTTTCCGGTTTCCTTACAGACTTTCACGATTTCCATACACTCCTCAACGCTCGTTGCCATCGGAACGGTACAGGCAACGTGTTTGCCCGCGCGCAGCGCTTTCAGGCTCTGCTCGGCGTGATTCGGAATCGGTGAGTTAATGTGTACGGCATCTACGTTAGGGTCAGCCAGCAGCTCGTCGTAGTTGCTGTACCGTTTCTCAATCCCAAAGGCATCCCCGATCTTATTCAGGTTTTCAACGTTCCGCTGGCAAATAGCATACATGTTCGCATTCGGGTGACGCTGGTAAATGGGAATGAATTCGGCACCGAAACCAAGACCGACAATGGCAATATTAATCTTCGACATAGTGAAAAAAGGAAAAAGGCTTCTATTACGTAACCTGGGAAATGTGTTAGCAACTAAAAGTGGTCAGTACCGTATTATTTGTCAAGAATGCGTTCAGCGGTAGCGGCTTTCAGGAACGCCATACTGTCGACGGCCAGCTGCTCGGGTGAGGCAAACATT
The DNA here is from genome assembly GCF_057652235.1 of Arsenicibacter sp. R0_47. NCBI lineage: Bacteria > Pseudomonadati > Bacteroidota > Cytophagia > Cytophagales > Spirosomataceae > Arsenicibacter > Arsenicibacter sp. R0_47. The sequence continues at coordinate 91,574 of NZ_JBYFCJ010000005.1, forward strand.
TTGCGCCAGATATGCGCGGCCGACGCCATTTCGGTTGGTGTCTGGCCAAAGGCCTCGATGGCAATCGGACCGGTGTAGTTAATTTCCTGGAGCGCGTCAAAAATCACTTCGAAATTGATCTGGCCCTGCCCCGGTGTAGAGCGGTCATTTTCTGACAGCTGAATGTGCACCAGATACGGCGCCAGCGTGCGCAGGGCGGCCGGCATGCTTTTTTCTTCGATGTTGCCGTGGAAGGTGTCAAACGCTGCCTGACAGTTCGGATGGTTGACGGCCTCCAGGTACCGGACAAGCTCGTCGGCGCTGGTGATGAGGTAAATTTCGAACCGGTTCAGGTATTCAATGGCCAGGGTCACATCGCGGGTTTGGGCGTGTTCCGCGATTTCGCGCATGGCCGTTACCGACCAGTTCCACTCTTCTTCGGTCGGGCCCTGACCGGTAAATGTCTTGAAGCCGGCAAAGAACGGTCCCATCAGGATTTTCGCCCCCAGCGCTGCCGTACAATCAACGACGCCTTTCAGGTAGTCGGTACCGGCGCGGCGGATCGCAGGGTCAGTGCTGATCAGCGACAGGTGAGCCGGCAGGATGCTGCATGCCTGAATGTCCAGCCCGTAGGAGCGGATACTCCGGCCCAGCTGCTCCCATTTAGCTACGTTGGTATCGTTGATCGGCGTTTCAATAAAATCGTATCCGGTTTCTTTCAGAAACGAAAAGGTTCCGGTCAGGTCTTCATCCATGGTAACTGTCCACGGAAATAAATTTATCCCCAGCTTATTCATATTTTACATAAGAAGATTACTACAAAACTACTTTGTATATTTGGAGGATTCTCGGCTTTATTTGGCTAATGATGATTGTATTTTAACCTAATTTGTTTTAATTGTGCCTCATTTGAGGTAAAAAGCAGTTTATTATGCGTAGCGCGCTTCGTAAAGATTTAGAGCCAGTAGCCGCCTCCTTTATAGTAAAGCAGCTATCGGATCCATTCTTTGATCCTTATTGGCACTTTCATCCCCATTATCAGTTATTTTTAGTCGAAGAAGGCACCGGAACACGGTTCATCGGCGATTCAATTCAGCCGTTCGGGCCGGGAGACCTTGTTTTTCTGGGGCCTAATTTACCGCATTTATGGCGTAGTGATCAAGCCTATTTTGTAAAGGATTCCGGGCTGCACGTACGCGGGGTTGTGGTTTATTTTCAGGAGGATTTTCTGGGTACGGATTTCTTCGATAAACCCGAAATGCTGCTGCTCCGGCAACTGCTCAATAATGCACGGCAGGGGTTAGAGTGGGGGGAAGGCCGGCAGCCGGATGCCACGCGTGAACACATTGCCAATGCGCTGCGCCGCCTCGCCCGGATGCCCGTTGGTTTCGGCCGTGTGCTGGCACTGCTGACGCTGCTTGATGAGCTGGCGCATACCGCAAGCTACCGGTTTATTACCAGTGCGGGCTATACGAATACCGTAAAGCCGCACGAAACCGACCGCATGCAGACGGTACACGACTACGTACTGGAGCATTTTCACGAACACATCAACCTCGATACCGTTGCCGAACTGGCCGGTATGACACCGCCGGCTTTCTGCCGCTATTTCAAGGCGCGGGCCAATAAAACATTTTCGGAATTTGTGTCTGAAGTCCGGATCGGTCACGCCTGTAAACTAATGATGGAAGGACGTCTGAATGTGACACAGGTGAGCTATGAAAGCGGGTACCGGACGCTGTCAAACTTTAACCGGCAGTTTAAGGAAATCACCGGCAAAACCCCGATGGAATACGTCCGGACCTACCGGGCCATATAAAACGCCGGTTGACTGTCTGCACAATCAACCGGCGCGGCAAAAACGGCGGGTAAGCCTAATACATCTGGCTGGTTGTTGCCGAACGGGCGGCCACCGGTTCCAGAATAAAGTCGGCGAGGTCGCGGTTCAGCTGTTCTTTTTCTGTATAGAACAAACCATGCGGTGCGCCGTCGTATACCTTATACGTTGAATTCAGGATCATCTGCGATGATTGCTCGCCTGAGGTTTCAATCGGTACCGTCTTATCGGAGTCGCCGTGGATAATGAGCGTCGGTACGTTGATTGATCCCATGTCCTGACGGAAGTCAGTAGACGAAAAGGACTTCGCGCATTCCTGCGTTGCTACCGGTGATGCCAGCGAAGCCAGCGTGCGGTAATACTCCAGAAGTGGTGTGCTGACCGGGCGATTGATCAGGTTTACGCCGAAGAACTGCTTGCCGAAATCGTCCAGGAATTTAATCCGGTCTTCTTTCATGTTGGCGAGCATTTCGTCAAACGTTTCCTGCGGTACACCGTCCGGATTATCGTCTGTCTGCAGCATGAACGGGGTCACTGCGCTGACCAGTACCGCTTTGGATACCCGTGCACCGCCGTGACGGCTGAAATAACGGGCTATCTCTCCGCCACCCATCGAGAAACCGACCAAAGTCACATCCTGTAAATCGAGTTCGTCGAGTACGGCTTTCAGGTCGTCGGCCAGTGTGTCGTAATCATAACCGCTCCATGGTTTCGATGATTTACCGAAACCGCGCCGGTCATAGGCGATACAACGAATGCCCTGCTTCGGCAGTTCTGTCATCTGATATTCCCACATTTCGTGGCTTAACGGCCAGCCATGGATCAGAACGACAGGTTTTCCCTGACCCCAGTCCTGATAAAAAAGGTTAACGGGTTCGCCAAAGCGCGAATCGTTGGTTTGTATGTAGCTCATAACGCTGATAAAAAGTGTTGATATTGCTACATTAACTATACTCTATGGGAATTGTTGATTAATTGATTGTTAATTGAGCAAGAGGGAAAATGAGGTTTTGGTCTTATAATTTACGGTCGGTTGACGGATGGAAGTTTTTCCAGGAATGCCAGAACTCCTGATACGCCTGTACGGGCTGCAACTGCTTCCCGACCAGCAGCCCGTCTTTGCAAACCCCGTTTTTACCCCAGACAGAGCCGGTTTGGTTGTCTTTAAGCGTACCGTCCGGCAAACGGGAGAAAGTGAGTACCTGATCGTCAAGCTGCCGGTTCCAGGCAAAAATAGAAGCCTTGTCGTTGCCGATGGTCAGCACGACCGGTACCTGCCCGATTTCGTCGTTTACGATCTTTTGCCGTAAGAGCCCGTTCCAGTCGTAGGCGCGGGAGGCGCGGTTCCGGGTGATCCCGACAACCCATGATTTATCGTGCCACGACAGGCTGTCGCGGTGGGTCAGGTCACTTTTACTTTTGCCGGTTTCGTATGGTTTCATCTTGTCGTACGATTCCTGAAACTCACTGTCGGGCTGCATCACAAGCGTGGATGGATACAGTGCGGCCCATTCTTTCAGCGTCATGTGCTGCGTCGGCAGTTCGGTCAGCGACTGGCCGGTCAGCGGGCCGGCGATGGCTTTACCGGTTGCCTGCTGCCACCAGCTGCCCGTGCGGCTGTCTTCAAACATGGCGTTAAAATGATCCATGCCTACCAGCCGGAAATTATCAGGATGTGTGCCAACCAGCGGGCTGTACGCCCGGCCGGTCCGGCAGACGGTGCAGTAGGTAATCATCACCGGTTCGCCCCCGACGGTATCGCGGACCTGGTGGTGATAGCCGATAAACTGAACCGGATAGGCCCTGGCTTCGTCGTGGCGTACAATACCCATCACCAGCCTGTCCATCGGGACCTTGTTTTTGTCGAGATGAGTCAGTTGCTTATGACGGGGCTGGTAAAACATTTTTTCGGCCAGCAACCGGAAATTAAACAGATAGGCGACAATCAGGTAAGCCGCAAGCAGGGCTAGGCTTAGCCAGCGGTGCCACGGACGGTGCGGCCGGCGGATAACCGGCAGCGCTGTCAACAGGATAATGACCCAGCCTGCCACCCGCAGCAACCAGATGTGCTGATGAATCCAGTAGGCGGCGTCAATGGTATTGGCCTGCTGGCTGCCGGGCATCGGCATGATGAAATAAACCTTGGCTATTTCGAGAATAATCAGAAAAACAATGCCGGAACAAAAGAGAGCTAGACGAGACATACTATTGTGTGTTACGATATATATCCCCCGGCCGAAAATCAGCCGGGGGAGTATTCCCTTAACCTATGATGAAAGTTGTGGTGTGTATAGAAATGCGGTATATATAAGGGCAGTCGCAAAAGCGAAGGGTTGCCCTGTGTGCATGGCGTTTGTTACTATATACTACGCAAAATGACCGTAATCATACTATGCCGGGCTGCGTATATCAGTAAAAGAAAGAGACAGCAGGAATCTATCTATACTCGTTGCTTGTACGCTCATTTCGCTTTTCGCAATTAGTGTGCCATTGGCCGGGTCAGCGGTTGGGTTGCTTTATCATTGGGTTGCAGTGCCAGCCGGTTATATTGAATCGACAGACTAAACCCGGCGTAGTTTCCCATGATTCCGTTACTCTGGTCAACGTCGCGGATATTGATTATATACGGTGGTTTATGGAAAATCCGCCGTCCGCTTGCCTGAATACTCGTATCATCATCACTGGAAAAGCCAAGCTCAGTCAGCCGTTTCTGAATTGCCGCAGATTGCTCTTTACCCTGAAACTGGTACACCAGCACGGTCGACTGCGCATTGGAAATGTATTCCATCAACGTTGATGCCGTTGCTGCACTCTGCATATACCCACCAGGCTGTTTCGCATAAATACACAGCCATCCGGTCACATTTCCAACCCGTTTCTGGCAGGTAAACCCCTGCTTAAACATGAGCTCATCAAACTGATGGGGGGGCAGTTTCGCCCAGCTCAGTAACTCGTCGGCTGACTTATTCTGCGCTGCCAGTTGTAAAATAAGACCGGTTGTGAAGAGAATGGTAATCAGGTACTTCATAAACGTAAAATTTACAGGGAAAAACTAACACTGACCACGCCGCTGCGACCGTCAGACGACCAGACGCCGGGCCCCGGATAGAACGTCGGGCGCTTGGTGAAATACTGGCTGTTCAGTACGTTGTTCAGACTGCCCCGGATACTCAGCTGCCGGCTGATACGCCAGGTCGTATTCACGTCCCAGAGGCTGTAGGCCGGTACCAGCCCTTTTGCACCGTTGGCCGTTGGGGTAACGGTATTCAGCGCATCTGAATAGGTTTCGCCGACATAGCTGAACTGGGTTGTCAGACTAACTGTACGATAACGGATGGTCAAACCGTTGCGTGAGGTCCAGCGCGGAACTGATTCAACTACATTACCATTGACGGATTTATTCTCCGTACCGGTCGATACGCGGGCATTCTGATAGCGGGCGTCTATGAACGCTGTTGACGTAAAACCGCTGATCAACAATTGATTATTGCGGTAAAGCTGTGCTTCGATCAGGGCTTCTACACCACGGTTGTGGCTGTCGCCGATATTGGTCCGTAATAAATACGATTGCCCCTGCGCATCGTTCAGCACCAGCGAACCCAGCCGGTTGCGGTACAGGAGGTCAAACGCACTGATGTTGATGTGCAGCCCCGACCACTGGCCGCTGATCCCGAGTTCGGCATTGTAACCATAGGCATCTTTCAGGTTTTTGTCGACCTGTTCATACACCGATGCCGGAATGATGTCTTTGAAAATCACCGGCCGGTAAGCCTGCGACCAGCCACCGTAGATCCGCATCGCCGGATTGAGCTGATACTGACCGTTTATACCCAGCAGGGCAAAGCGGTGGCTGATGTTAGTCGGCAGGTTCTCCGGTGTATAGTACGAGATCGTGCCCCGCATCCGCGTCTCTCCGTTTTCAATCCGGATTCCCGGCGAAACCGTCAGGCGATCCGTCAGGCGGATCTGCGATTCGGCAAAAAAAGCAATGTTGTTCGTGTAATAATGCAGGTCACGTTTAAACGGAGCGGTCAGGCTCAGATCAAAATCCGTACCGGTGGTACCAGTGCCGAGCTGACGGCGGTGCAGGTCGTTGTTCATGTACTGCAAGCCGGCCACAGCAGTCGCCTCAATGTTTCCGACGCGGTATTGATGCAGCAGACGCAGTTCGGACGTGTAGCTGTGGAAGTTATCAATATCGACCTGACGGGCCCTATACTGGCCGGTTTTCGGGTCGATCACGTCGGCAACGGTTGCAAAGGCATCGAGCTGGACACTGTTGCGCGCACCGAGGACCGAAGAGGTAGTCCAGAGTAACTGCGTACGGTCACCGATCTGCCAGTTCAGCTTAACAGACGGAATATAAATGTCGGGATTGAAATAATTCCGCGCCCGGGTTGACTGGCGGGGATTAGCCGCAAACATGGAATCGGTCAGTGGGCCCGGAATCTGATACTGGTACTGCGACCGCCCGAATTCGGCGGTAATGCCCAGCCGGCTGGTTGCCTGATAGTGAATGCGACCGTATTGTGCATTGGCGTCGGAGCGGCTGTTGTCGCGGTAACCGGTTGAGTGGCGTTTGTAAAAATAACCGTAGTAGGTCACCTTCCCGACACGTCCGTGGACAGCATTGTAGCTGCTCAGCAGGCCGAATGAACCGGCCGACGAGGTGCTTTCGAAGCCGAACCGGCGCGTAGTATCGGCCTGTTTGGTTACGTAGTTGATCATCCCGCCAAACTGAGCCCCGTATTGCAGCGATGCCGTTCCGCGGATCAGTTCAACGCGGTCGATGCTTTCCATCGGGGCCGAGTAATGGCTGGCAGGGTAGCCGTACATATCCGAGTTGGTTACGATGCCGTTCTGGCGGATATTCAGCTCCCAGGACCGGTGGGGATCCAGCCCGCGGGTGGCGATATTGACCTGATTGCCGGTGCCGTCCATGTCGTAGACAAACACGCCCGGAATGCGGGCAAACACCTGTCTTGCGTTTTTCTCGGCAACATTCACATCCACATTCGCCAGTTTAATGACTTCGTTTCGTTTGCCGGCGGTCAGGTATGTACCCTTTACGGCCGGCATTTCTTCCACCACACTGGCTCGGACACCTTTAACGGTAACCTGGTTCAGCATGCGGGCCTTGAGGGTATCGGTTGATTGCGTGTAGGCGTAGTTACCGGTTACCAATATGGCAAGAACCGGTAAGCTGCGTTGTAAGCGGGATAATTTATAGAGCTTATTCATTGGCAGTATTCATTTGAGCAATGGTTTACAAACTACCGGATACATGCAGCAAATGCCGCATGGTCCGGTAGCAGGAAAAGAAAAGAGCAGTCTGTTCACAACGAATGTCATTAAGACCTACAGACCGGAGCCGTCGGCCTTACCACGGTCAATGGCATACTGGCCCACGTTTTTGCCCACTTTAAGGCCCACTTCGCAGTCGAACCGGTAGTGGATGAGGCCGTAAATCCGTGATACCGATGCTTCACTTGCCTGGGCGCTGAATTCGGCCGCGCGGTCCGGGAAGATATAGCCCAGTACGGCCGAGGCTGCTCCCGAGAAGGTTGAGTGTCCGGATGTATAGGACGGGAAGTTTGGCAGGCCAACCGAGGTTTTAAGTCCGAACTGCTGAGGACGAGGGTAGTAGTAATAATACTTGACATCCCAGCATGAGATTCCTGCGTCCTGAAGCGTAGTGCCTACCAGCGCTAACGTACGGGCCATACGCACCTCGCTGTAACGGGCTTCATGTGAGGCGTTGGCAGCAGTCCGGTGCCAGTGACCCGGCGGGGTGTAGCTCCCTGCACCGTCAGCCCAGAAGTTGGCGATACGCGCCTGTTCGCGGGTTTGGTTTTTCTGAATCGATTTAAGTTCATCAATGTTTTGTTGGAATTCTTTACTGTTCAGGGCAGGAGGCGGACCGGGGCGCAGCTTTACAAGGGCAGCTTTATCAAAGTTCCAGGTCTGGACGGCGCCGTAATTCGGCAGCATCGGCGGACGGGCCGGCGCTTCCTGGCTCAGCCATACCTCCGATAAACCCATGGCTTTGGCCGTTTCGATCATGCCGCTTGTAACAGTCTGGTTATTGGCTGCACTCATGCCGTCTGTTCTGGCGCGGCCCATTACTTTAGCCGCCACGGCCAGCCCCAGATCATTACCGGCCGTAATGTCGCTTCCAACGTTCATGCCCGCCCATAAGCGGCTCTGTTTATGCTCATTGTATTTGGCTTCCAGGAACGGCACTTCGCCCGGGAACATGGCTTTCAGGATAGTAAATGAGGCTGCTGCCACAACCGCATCTTCGGATGGATATGTCGGAATGCTGGAAACAGGCAGGGCCACGCGAATGGTTGCATCTGTTTTCGACGGCGCCTGCCGCTTGAATTTATATTTGTAACTCCATGCGCTGACAAGGGCATCATACTGGGCGACGCTCAGGTAAGCCAGGGCACGGGCCGTATAAGGCGGGTTGGCAAACGGGAATTTCGGGTCGGCGAGCGGGTTATTGGCGTCCGGCACCGGATATTTCCCGTCGGCATTCGACGCGGGCGGAATATTATAGCGGGCTGCCAGCTCCCGGGCAATTTCGTTCCAGCGGTAAACGGCACCGGCACCCCAGTACACAACTGCTTCCTGCTGCTCCTGCGTCAGACTGGCTGATGCCTGTTTCAGGGCCGCCAGTTCGGTCTGGTACCCGGCTGAACTAACCGAGGCTGGTGCGGCTACACTCACTTCGTCCGGCGAGGCCAGAATATAGGTCTTCCAGCTACCGGCCTTCTCGTCAACATTGGCAGGGGTGTACCCTACGCGCTGCGGCTCGGTGATGGTTTTGTCACAGGAATATAAACCGGCGGCAGCAGCAACAAGGCTAATGATTACGATATGCTTAATATTTTTTTTCATGAAATTGTTACGTTTGGGGCTTACCAGTTGAATTGATAAAGTAAACCAAGCATATAGCTGGTGCTTTGGCCAACGTTGACGCCATCGACTACGTAGCCGACGCGGGCATTCAGGCCAACGTTTTTCGGCTGGAATTTACCATACCAGCCAATGGTTGTTGCCTGCATGTTGTTGGTCGGGAAAGGCATGTCATTCCGTGCGATATAATCACCGCTCAGGCAGGAGCCATGTTCGGCCCATACTTCGGTCTGCCATGTTTTACGCAGCACTCCGATACGGGCTGCCACGTCGAATGTATTCGGCACATTTACCTGATTGGTATTATATACCTTGTCGCCTGCTTTATAGGCATCCCGGTCAACGGAGATATTGCTGCGCCATGTCAGGGTACCGTGCGTGGTTACGTACAAGCCGGTTTTCGGGTGCGTATAATTCAGCAGCAAGCGGCCACTGGCGGTCCGGCACTGCATCCCGATCGACATCGGCAGGAAGTCGGGTACATAGCTGGTCGTTGGAATGGAGCCACCTGCCAGTGCGTTTACAGAAAAACCTTTCAGATCAATCACTTTAAACTTTAACCAGGCCGATAAGTCCTGTATGCCCTTTTGCCCCATCAGGTTACCAGCACTTGCTTCAGTGCTGACGTATGGTAGATTCACAATGACATTGACACGGTTTGTGATTCCTGCTGCGGCCATCAGCGAAACGCTTTGGGTGGTTAGAGTACCGATATTGTAGTTCTCCCGTTTGAGATTATGCTCCCAATATTCCTTCCAACTGCTATGACCATACATTAAAGCTGCACAGACGGTTTTTTTAGGCATGTATATAGCATCTTGCGGCATTTGCGCATGCGCCGACCCGGCTAGCCCGCAGGCTGCTATCAGGGTAATCATTAACTTTTTCATGAGTACGGAATTAGAATGCTCAGGTTTATTTTTTACGGTTGCTGGTTGTTTTTAGGGTTGCTGGTTGTTCTGATGGTTGCTGGTTGTTTCTGATGGTTATAAGTCATCTCTGTTACAGAACTCAGAACCAACAGTAACTCAGAACAATCAGCAACAAAAGGTTAAAACCAGTAACAAAAGGCTAAAACCATCGGCTAAGCGAGATAGAAACCAGATAATCGGCAAAAGCGGCATCGCCGTGGCGGACGCCCAGCGGGTCGAGGCGGTCGGAGTAGCTCTTAATCCGGTTACGGTATAGCGCGATCGGAACGGTAGCGGTGGCGGAGAATTTGCCTTTCATGTAAGCCAGACCTGGTTCAACCGAAACGATATAACCTGGCCGGCGGAATCCCTTACTGCCACCAAAAACGTCATTGGCCGGTACGCCTTCCACCCGACCGCCGGCCATAACGGCCAGACCCGGAATGAACGGCAGCGACTGGCTCAGACCAATGCGGGCAGCAAACTGATCGGCTACTGAAAACGAACCGGTTACGAGGTCAATCGTTGTGGCTTCCGGATTACGGACAACGCCGTTTGTCTCGCGCGGGTTGAACAGGTAGAACCCGTTAACGTAAGCGGTCAGCGTTTTGGTGATCTGGGCATAACCCTGACCTTCGATGTTGAAGCCCACACCACCGTCGCCCAGCTGAATGGACTGGTCAACCGGTTTATTAACCGTGTAGTCAACACCTTCTTTAGTGAGTTTGTGGAAGTCATCCGTCACTTTATAATTGCCCGTTGGCAGTTTAATGCCCGCGCCGATAGCAAAATTGGCTTTCGTGATTTTGGCCGGATTGATAAGCCAGTAGCTGGTCGAAATCCGCAGATCGCCAATGCCTTGTGAGCCGGTATGGAACCGTTTCTGCTGTGGGTTGGCTGATACGGCGTTGCCATAATGTTCGTACAGCGACGAACGGTCATTGTACTGGACCGGCAGGTTTACCGAGAGCGTCCAGCGGGGAGTTGGCATGTAGCTGATCCCCAGATCCAGCGCATGGGAGAGGTTCACTACTTCGGTGTGCTGCTCAAGGCGTTCGGTTTGTTCAACATCCCCTTTATAGTGACGGAACGACCGGAAATACCGGTATCCGGCATTAATCTGCCACTGACCGGCTTTCTGCTGAAACAGCTGAGATGACCCCCCGGGCGCTGCACAGCTCATGTGACGAACGGCCACACAGCCCTGTGCTGATGCCGATTGGGTATAAAGAGAAAGGCCTAAGGCCGTAATTGCTAAGGTAAAGATGTTCGCTTTCATAGACATGGTTCATCTGTCCGTATGCAACAGGTATGAGCGCCTGTGTACACGGGTACAGGGTGAATAAAAGGTTGAGAAAAAGAATGGGAGGGCGCGGGACAGTATCTGTCCTGATCAGGCGCTATTGATTAACCGGTCTTTTACGTGGTTGACTAGCCCAACGGTATGAATATACGCAGCTGTTTGCCGCGCCTGCTTACAGACACACAGGCAGCAACTTCAGCCGGACAACAACCAGTAAAAGAGGATAAGGTCAATAGTGCTGACAAGACGGGTTAGTCCCGGATAGGCCCTTGCATGATACGGTTATGCTATGGCGGTTATAGTGCCACAAGAAGCCCGCATGGATGCAATAATCCCAATAAACCTGTCTGTTAAGCGAATCGCGGAGGAGGCGACAGAATAGAAAGTGAGCGCGTCGTATAACGCAGCGCAGCAACCGGAATGCGTACCGATTCGCGCCAGTCGTACAGGAAAAAATGGAGGACGGTCCGCGTGTTGGGCGAATACTCTTTCAGCAACAGCTTAGCCCACTGCCCGGCTTTCCGGCTTGATTCGGAAGGGGTGTTGAGCGTGTCTTTCATGAATGAAAGCAGATCACGATGCCAGAAAGAGGCTTTTTTGTTTTCCAGACCGGCAATAAACAAGGTATTGCCTTTGATCTCCATACTGACGACATCGTAGTAATGACCGCGGTACGTGAAGCCTTCTTCGGTGGCGTCAAGAATACCTTCATGGGCGGATTGGCCGGAAAGCGGAATCTGAAATTCAACTAAACTATCCACTGAGCGATAGACGGTTAGCCGCTCGGACAGGTCATGCTCTTCCTGCCACCAGGTCCCGAACGAGATAAACACCGTTCCGAGCGCGTGGTAGAGCAGCAAGGTCAATAAACCCAGGCCAAGTAACCGTTTCGCCATTGAATTGTTTAGTTTTTCCATACAAATATAGCAAAAGCCATAAATAATAGCATGCCAGTCAGGTTGTACGTACTATTTTTAATTACTTTTTAGTGACACTATTAGTTTGGCGGCGTTAACATCCAGATTTTCAGTGCATCAAAATTAAAGGCAGTTGACCAGTTTATCTGGGCTAAATGCAGGTGCCGGTGGTCCTGTGCCGGATTCCGGATCAGGTCCTGAAACATATAACCCAGCTCAATCTTACCCCATTTACCGGTATTATACCCGATGCCGCCCGATACCCAGTCTTCGCCATAAAACGCATTTTTGGCACTGACCGGCCCGTTTTTAGCGCCGGTCAGACATAAAAACGCTTCGTTGGCAACAGTCAGGTACAGTCCCTGTTTCTGCGTCGACTGATCATATAGCGGCAGCGTAAAGCCAACGTGATAGCGGAACAGCGTGGCATACGACCACTGCTGCGTTGATACACGGAGCGGATACCGTTCTTCGTAGCGCAGGCGGTGCGTTAACCGGCCGGCTCCCAGTGCGTGTCCGGCCACAGCCTGCGCCCACACACGGTTTTCATTCTCATAAATGCCGAACAGGTTGTGTTTGACATACGCATACCCCAAACCAACCTGCACATTCGGTGATACCTTATAATGCAGGCTAGGCTGTAAATAAATCTGAAGATTCGTAGCCGGAAACTGCTTCTGCTCAATCGTCCGGTCTATAGCACTGATTGTCGACGAAGCAAAAACATTATAACTAAGCCGTTTGGTGATACCGCCCGTCTGCGAATACTGCGGGAATAACCCGTAGAATACCCAGCGCTGCGCTTGTGCAGACGTGCATATCAATAGGCAAAGAAAGAGTAACCGTATGTTCATATCCGTTTAGTGATAGCGGGAGGCTTACGCTGTTGTTTTGCAACAAGTATGCCAGATCAGGAACGGAGGTTACTTTTTCTGCAAAAAAACACGATCTGCATCAGATTAGAAAAACTTTTCTAAGTCAGGGGGCAGCTCTATCGATGAACAGGGGATCCGGCTAACTTAGCGGTTGTAATCAGTAGCAACCATGCATGAGATTTCGTTAGTCAGAAATATTTTCCGGACACTTGAAGAAGAATTCCCGGCGGACATGGACCGTGTCCGGGGGATTTATCTGAAGGTGGGGCTGCTGTCGAATGTACAGCCGATTCTGATGCAGAATGCGTTTGACGCAGTAGTAACCGACGAGCCCCGTTACCGGCAAACCTCGCTGCACGTGGAGGTGCTGCCCATTCTGATCCATTGTGACAACTGCGGGAAAACCACGGAGGTAGAACAATACCGCTTTATTTGTCCCTGCGGAAAACCGTCCCGGACGGTCGTGCAGGGGGAAGAACTGCTGATTGCAAAAGTTGACTTCGACGATTAACGGACTTACCTGACCTTAACAATGTATAAACCTAAATCGAACCGGGCCGCCGTCGGCTCCATTCAGTGCGACAACACAACGCTGCACCTGCTGAAGGCCAATGACTTTGTTGCCAAAGCCATTCGGGACCGCCTGCCTGATACACTCATTGTCAACGTATGTTCTTCGCCGGGGAGCGGGAAAACGACGCTGATGCAGGAAACCGGCAAACGCCTGGCCGGGAAGATCAACATGGCTGTGCTGGTTGGTGACCCTGAGACGGAGCGGGATGCAATCCGGATGCGTAATGTCGGGATCAACGCCCTGCAAATCGTGACGGGCGGCATGTGTCACATCGAAGCCCAGATGATTTACCAGGCGCTTGATCACATCGAACTCGGTGAAACTGACCTGCTGTTTATCGAAAATGTGGGTAATCTCGTGTGTCCGGCGGCCTTTGATCTGGGCGAGGACTTCCGCGTTACGGTGCTGGCCAGTACCGAGGGGGATGATAAGCCTAAAAAATACCCCCGCATGTTTCTGACCAGTGAGTTGTTGCTGGTTTCCAAATCGGACCTGCTGCCGTATGTCCCGTTCTCCGTGGAGGCTGTAACGCAGGACGCCCGCGACATTAATCCGGATATTGAGGTAATGACTATTTCCAGCCTCAAAGGCGATGGGCTGGATGCCTGGTGCGACTGGCTGCTGACTAAGGTGGCGGAGAAAAAGGCCCGCTTCGAAACAGTATAGGATGCAGCAGGTCCCGGGTTTCTGGATTCACCTGAACGGCCTTGTACAGGGGGTTGGTTTCCGGCCCCGGGTGTATCAGCTGGCTAAGGCGCAGGGGCTATGTGGCACCGTCAGCAATGGCATGGATGGTGTGCATATTTACCTTCAGGCAACGGAGCAGGAAGCCCGTGCGTTGTTAGACAGCCTGTTGCAGACGTTGCCCGCGCAGACACAGGTTATGGAAACCCGCCTGCGCCCGGTCATCATGAACCGCACGGACACATTCCGGATTGTTGACAGTGAAATAACCCAAACGGCATCCTTGCTGTTGCCTGCCGATTTTTCAATCTGTACCGACTGCCGGTCAGAACTTTATGACCCGGAAAACCGGCGGTTCCGGTATCCGTTCATTACCTGTACGCAGTGCGGACCCCGCTATTCGGTGATTCAGGCGCTGCCCTATGACCGGCCCAATACCACCATGCAGCCCTTTGGATTGTGTGCAGCTTGTGAACGGGAATACACCGATCCGGCCAACCGGCGGTTTTATGCCCAGACCAACGCCTGTCCGGTTTGTGGCCCGAAACTGAGCTGGTACGCGGCAACACCGGAAGGTACCCGGCTGCTTTCGGCCCTGCATGATGACCGGTGGATACTGCCGCGCGTCCGGTGGGCTCTTCAGGCCGGACAGATTGTCGCCGTCAAAGGCACCGGCGGTTATCTGCTCCTGTGCGATGCAGCCAGTGAGCAGGCTGTCCGGACCTTGCGGCAACGGAAACACCGGCCCGCAAAACCGTTCGCATTACTCTATCCGTCGGCCGGAATGGTGCGTCAGGATGTGTGGGTGAATGACGGGGAACTGGCGGCCCTGCAAAGTGCGGCGGCACCGGTAGTGCTGCTGAAACAGCGGTCTGAACCCCAACACAAGCTTGCCGGCAGCATTGCTCCGGGCCTTTCGCACTACGGCATCATGCTACCTCACGCGCCGTTACTTGCGCTGATCGCCAGTGACTTTGGCGCGCCACTGGTGGCTACGAGTGCCAACATCAGCCATAACCCGATTATTTATACTGACGAAAAAGCCTGTACCGAACTCAACACCATCGCAGACTACCTGCTGACCCATGACCGTGCGATTGCCATGCCGCAGGACGATTCGGTCGTGCGGTTTTCGGCCCGTCACCGGCAACGGATCGTTATCCGGCGGGGGCGGGGATTAAGCCCGAATTATACCGGTACGCTGCCATCAGGGACAGGGGGGCAGAAACTGGCCTTCGGTGCATCGCTGAAGGGAAGTTTTGCCCTGCAAACAGGTGACCGGACGTATGTAAGCCAATACCTGGGTGATGTGGAAAGCTACGAAACCCAGCTGAATTACCAGACTGTATTAACAGGTATGCTAAAGGCTTGTATGCCCGGCATAGCGGAACCTGTTACGATGCTGGACCTTCTGCTGGCCGATGCGCATGACGGATATGCCGCTACGCAGATGGCCCTGGAAACGGGCAGACTGCATAGTATTCCGGTCCGGAAAATACAGCATCACGAAGCGCATTTTGCCGCTGTACTGGCCGAAAATGACCTGCTTGCTGCACCGGAGCCCGTCCTGGGCGTGGTCTGGGATGGTACCGGCCTGGGCACCGACGGCCATATCTGGGGCGGCGAGTTTTTTGTCCGCTCTGCCGTTCAGGATACGGAGCAGTTTTGCCGGCGGATCGGTCATTTTCCGTATTTCGAGGCGCTGCTGGGCGATAAAATGCCGCGTGAACCACGGCTGTCGGCGTTGTCGCTGGTACACGCGTTTTCCGGTGGGGAATCGCTGCCGGAGGGGCTCTGCGGGCTGTTTCCGGCACCGGAACTGGTTCTTTACCGGAAACTCCTGCCACAGAACCGGCCTAAGACCAGCAGTATCGGGCGGCTATTTGATGGAGTGGCCGCTTTGCTGGACCTTGCGCACAGTAACAGTTATGAAGGAGAAGCAGCGTTGCGGCTGGAAGAAGCGGCAGGAGAGTATATCGCCGCGCATGGCCATGAAACGCTGGCGTCGTTCGGCCCTGATCCTGCATGCTGGATTGGTGTGCTGCTCGCTGAACGGGCATCCGCCGGACCGATTCCGTATCTGGCGGCGCGGTTTCATGTTTCCCTGGTCGAATGGATACGGTTGGTGGCCAGGAAAACGGATTGCCAGAGCCTGGCCTTCAGCGGTGGCGTGTTTCAGAACAGTGTATTGGTCGATTTGCTGATTGACCGGCTGAGTGCCGACTATTCGCTTTATTTTCACCAGCAGCTGTCACCCAATGATGAGTGTATTTCGATGGGTCAGCTGGCCTGGAACGCGGTTGTCACCACAGCTTCTGATCGTAATTAGAAAAGCTTTTCTAAAAACAGGGTGTTTGCTTTACCAGCCCTGCCGAATTCCCTAGATTTGAACGTGTACGAAACCTAAACCTCAGGAACCATGTGTCTGGCTATTCCGGGAAAAATAAAATCAATTGACTACCAATACGGCGGGGCCGTACGCATGGCAAAAGTGCTGTTCGGCGGTATTACCAAAGATGCGAGTCTGGATATGGTACCGCATGCACAGATAGGTGATTATGTGCTGGTGCATGTAGGCGTAGCCATCAGCGTGGTGGATGAAGACGAAGCGGAAAAAAGCTTCCGGTACCTTCAGGAGATCGGTGAACTGGATGAATTGATTGATGCCAGTCAGATTGATGCCCCTAACCCCGATACTGCCCAATGAAATTCCTGACCGAATACCGTGATCCCGGGCTGGTTGCCCAATACCTTGACGAAATCCGGAAGACCGTCACCCGCCCCTGGACAATCATGGAAGTATGCGGCGGGCAGACGCACAGCCTGGTCAAAAACGGCATACTGAACCTCCTGCCGGAAAACGTCCGCATGGTGCACGGACCCGGATGTCCGGTCTGTGTCACGCCGCTGAATCTGATTGACAAGGCCGTCTATCTGGCGGAAGAAAAAGGGGTAATCCTGTGCTCCTTCGGGGATATGATCCGTGTGCCGGGCTCATCCAGGAGCCTGCTGGAAGCCAAGGCCGGCGGTGCCGATGTCCGGATTCTGTACTCACCGCTCGAAGCGGTCCGGCTGGCGAAGGAGAACCCCGACCGCGAAGTGGTGTTTTTTGCCGTTGGTTTTGAAACAACCGCTCCGGCCAATGCCCTTTCGGTGCTGCATTCACAACGGCTGGGCCTGACCAATTACTCGATTCTGGCCTCACACGTGCTGGTACCACCCGCGATTGCGGCAGTTATGAACGATGATGATGTGCGTATTGAGGCTTTTCTGGCGGCCGGCCACGTCTGCACGATCATGGGAGTCGGGGAGTACTATGCGCTGGTTGAGCAGTATAACATTCCGATTGTCGTGACTGGTTTTGAGCCGGTAGACCTGCTGCACGGCATTCTGATGACCGTTCGTCAGCTGGAGGCGGGCAAGGCCAATCTGGAAAATCAATACAGCCGGGTGGTGAAAGCCGAGGGCAATCCCGAGGCGCGTAGGGTAATTGAACAGGTGTTTACCGTGGCTGACCGCGAATGGCGGGGCATCGGTACTATCCCGGTGAGTGGCTGGGAGGTTCGCCCCGAACTCGCTGCGTTTGATGCCGGTAAGAAATTTGACGTCCGGATTGCCAAAGCTCCGGAATGCGCCGACTGCATTGCCGGTCTGGTGCTGAAAGGCATCAAAAAGCCGGTTGAGTGCAGCCAGTTCGGTAAAGCCTGTACGCCGGAAAATCCGCTGGGTGCGCCCATGGTCTCCTCCGAAGGAGCCTGCGCCGCTTATTATCATTACGCGGAAGTGTAGGGGCGGGGGGC
This sequence comes from Arsenicibacter sp. R0_47, assembly GCF_057652235.1. Lineage (NCBI taxonomy): Bacteria > Pseudomonadati > Bacteroidota > Cytophagia > Cytophagales > Spirosomataceae > Arsenicibacter > Arsenicibacter sp. R0_47. Next base: position 109,375 of record NZ_JBYFCJ010000005.1, read on the forward strand.
ATTGAGCCTGGAGCGAAGTGCTTGTTCTGGAGTGTTGAGCGCCCCGTGTGGGGATAACGTGCACGGAGCATTATACATTGTTCATTTTACATTACTCATTACCCGCTTATGACATCGATAATCAGTCTCGCTTGTCCGGTGCCGCAGTTTGACTTTGATGTCATTACGCTGGGGCACGGCTCGGGCGGGCTTTTAACCAATAAACTGCTGGAATCGGGCGTGTTTTCGGTGCTGAAAAACCCGCTGCTCGATACACATCATGACGGCGCCGTCTTTACGCTGACCGGCCCGCTGGCGTTCTCTACGGACAGCTACGTGATTTCGCCGGTCTTTTTTCCGGGCGGTAATATCGGGGAGCTGGCGGTCAACGGCACGGTCAACGATCTGGCGATGTGCGGGGCTATTCCGGCATATCTGTCGCTGAGTTTTATCATCGAAGAGGGCCTGACCATGCACGAGTTCAGGGATATTCTGGTGGCCATCCGGACGGCCGCTGACCGGGCAGGGGTACAAATCGTAACCGGCGACACGAAGGTGGTCGAAAAGGGGAAAGGCGATAAAATTTTTATCAATACATCGGGCATCGGGCAGGTGCATCCGAATGCAGCAATTTCGGCCCGACGCGTAACCGCCGGCGATAAAATCATTGTCTCAGGGCCGGTTGCCACCCATGGAATCGCTATCATGTCGGTGCGGGAAGGGCTTGACTTTGAGACGGATATTATAAGTGATACGGCTAACCTGAACCATACTGTAAAGACGTTGCTTGATGAATTTGGCGAAGCTATTCACCTGCTGCGCGATCCGACACGGGGCGGCGTGGCAACGGTTCTGAACGAAATAGCCCGCGACACAAACCTGGGCGCTGACATTCGCCAGGGACAGATTCCGGTGCACGATGAGGTGGCGGGTGCCTGTGAGCTGCTGGGCCTCGATCCGCTGTACGTGGCCAACGAGGGCGTATTTATGGCTGTTGTCGCGGCGGATATAGCCGATACGCTGCTGGCCCGGTTACAGACACTACCCCACGGAGACGGCGCGGCCATCATCGGTGAGATGGTGGCGGATCATCCCCGGCAGGTGGTCCTGACGAGCCGGATCGGTGGCCGCCGGGTGGTGAATATGCTGGTTGGCGAACAATTACCCCGCATCTGCTGATATGGACATCAACGTAACTGCCTCTGTTGCCGGCCGTGAACCGCTGGTCAGTTCGGCCGCCATTTTCCGGGGCGAAGCGGGGAATCCGCTGCTGGCCCCGCGAGGCGTCTGGATTGCCGGACAGAAGCTGATTGTGGCCGATACGGGACAGAACCGCGTTTTTATCTGGAACAACCTGCCGGATACGGACTTTGCCCCCGCTGATGTGGTGCTGGGGCAGGCGTCGGCCACGCATACCGGCCGTAACGGCGGATCGGGTGTCAGCGCACATACGCTGCAATACCCGTCGGGCATCTGGTCAGACGGGCAGCGGTTGATCATTGCCGATGCCTGGAACCACCGGGTATTGATCTGGCACCGCTTCCCTACGCAGCATGGTCAGGCGGCTGATGTAGTACTGGGTCAACCGGACTTTGCTCATAATCAGCCGAATGTCAACGGTATTGGCGCAAGTCCGACGGCGCAGACGCTGAACTGGCCATACGGCGTGTTTTCGGATGGGCAGCGGCTTTGGGTGTGCGATACCGGCAACCGCCGGGTTCTGTTTTACAACGGGATTCCGGACAAAAACTTTGCTCCGTCGGATGCGGTAATCGGTAAGGAGTCGTTTACCGAACGCGATTACGAACCGGTAAACCCCATCTGGCCGTATGCCGTACGGGTTTCGTCCGATGGCCAATTACTTGTGGCAGACACTCAGTATTACCGGACCATGGTGTGGCACGACTGGCAGACGGCCTTTGCACAACCGGCCGATGTGCTCATCGGGCAACCGTCGTTCGAGGCCAATGGCATGAATCAGTACGGACTTTTTCCGGCCCAAAATACGCTTAGCTGGACCTACGACGCCTTTTTTTACCGTAACGGGCTTTTTGTCGCCGATACCGGCAACAGCCGCCTGCTCTGGTTCGACACCATACCAAACCATCACGCACCGCTTGCCGATAACCTGATCGGACACGCCGATTTCCGGACCGGCAGCGAAAACGCGAATACCCGGTACGGTACCGATAAACAACTCTATTGGCCCTTCTCGATCTGCATCGACGGCGACCGGCTGGCCGTTGCCGATACCGGCAACCACCGGATTATTCTTTATCAGTTAACCGCGTCGCCGCTATGGAGTTAGTACCGTTACTTTTCGCGGGAGTGGTTGGGTTTACCCACGCCTTTGAAGCCGACCATCTGGTAGCGGTAAGCAGCATTGTGACCCGGCGGACTAACCTGCTGACTGCCGTAAAAGACGGTATTTACTGGGGACTCGGGCATACCTCAACCATACTGCTGGTGGGCGGCATCTTTCTGCTGGGCCGGTTTGCCGTCCGTCAGGAAGCATTCCGCTACCTGGAAGCCGGTGTCGGAGGAATGCTGATCCTGTTGGGCGGATTCCGGTTAAACAGTCTAGCACAGGGTACTAAACCACTGGTGCACAGCCACGACGGTCAAATCCATGCCCATAAGCTGGCGTATGGCGTTGGGCTGGTGCATGGGCTGGCGGGTAGCGGGGCACTGATTTTGTCGGTGCTGGCAACCATAAAAGGGACCATTGGCGGGTTTATGTACCTGACTATCTTCGGGATAGGGTCAATTGCAGGCATGATGCTGGCGGCGGGTTTGTTCAGCGCTCCGTTGTCCGGGCGCATTATCCGTCACCCGTACGTACGTACCGGGATCACGCTGGCATCGGCCCTGTTGTGTATCGGGCTGGGGTTAATGGTTGTTATTCAGAATCTGACATAAATATGCCCTACGACGAAGCGGATTTTGTGGCGTATGCCCTGCACGAAATGAATATTCCGGTTGTCAGGCGGGACGGGAAGTATTTTGATCTGGAAAAAAACTTCCGGATCGAAGTAGAGAGCCGCGACCTGTACCGGCTGTCCTGCGACGGGTGGGTTATTTCGCCCTTCGACGATATCGGCCACCTCTGCTCATTCCTCAAAGCGAACCTGAGCTAGCAATCAGTTATCAGTAAAGCCGGCACCCTCTTTATGCAGCGAATGACTTAAGTGCCTTGCCACAGCCTGTAGCTCGTTCACCGCAACGGCGGGCTGCTCTTTCACCGCGCGGCGGCCGCTCTTTCAGTCTTTCGCTCTTTCACTCTTTACCAAATGTCCGCTCTCCACGAACTCTGGATTATTGCCTTGTCAGAAAGTCAGTCACAAGCCGGTCAATATGCGTTGATCCTGGAAGAAACGGTGAGCAAACGCCGGATACCGCTGATTATCGGCCTGACCGAAGCACAGGCCATTGCGATTGCTATGGAAAAAATGCAGCCGTTTCGGCCGCAGACCCACGACCTGATGGCTTCCATTATCCGGCAGTTGCAGGCTACCGTTACCCGTGTAGTGCTGAACCGGATTGAGCAATCTGTCTTTTATGCATCCGTCTGGCTGAAAACGGCGACGGACGAGCTGGAGGTAGATGCCCGCCCGTCGGATGCCATTGCGCTGGCCGTCCGGATGGGATGCCCCGTGTATGCCACAAGCGAAGTAATCGAGCAGTCAGCATACTACCCCGATGATAAAACCCGCGAGAAAAAAGGCTCCTACGCCGAGTATACGCTGGAGGAGCTTGAAGAGTTACTGTCGAAAGTCATTGCCAAGGAAGATTACGAAAGCGCCGTCCGGATACGGGAGGCTATTGCACGCCGGAAAAACGGCAGCTAACCGTACCTTTGCGGCATGACAACGAAGGAGAAGATAGTTGAGTCGGCCCTGTTTTTATTCAACCGTTTCGGTATCGTTAGTGTGCGCCTGCAACACATTGCCGATGAAGCGCAGCTGAGTGTGGGCAATCTGGCGTATCACTTCCGGACCAAAGACGACTTAGTTGAGTTTATTTACGGGCAGATTGTCCGGCAGCAGCAGCAGTTACTGACCGATCTCCGGGTCATGCCTTTGTTTGTCAATCTGGAACGCCACCTGCAGAACACCTGGCAGATTCAGCAGCGGTACAGCTTTTTCTTTACCGATACGCTGGAAATTATGCGGGCCTATCCGGCCATCAAACGTAAACACCGTGAGCACATCGGCTGGCAAAAGCTACAGATCCAGTTGTTTCTGGACTTTAATATCAGCCGCGGAGCCCTGGCGATGCCGGTGGCTCCGGATACCGTTGAGCAGCTTGCCGACCGCTATCTGCTGATTACCGAAACCTGGATGAGTTATCAGGTGATGCAGGGGACACCGGTAAAAGAACTAGAGGAAGACGTGTTTAAGCAGGTAATCTGGGCCATTCTGTCGCCCTGGTTCTCTGCTGAGGGAGGGGAGGAGTACAAGTATATGCGGCAGCTTCCCTTTGATTCCTTAGGCTAGGTTTTAGAAAATATTTTCCATTCATACTGGCTTTTTTGTAGCTTTGTTCAGGAACCCTGTTCAGAGACGTGCGATGAAGCCGAAATTTCAGATAGATGCAGCCGCTTATACAGCCCTTATGCAGGGGCTGAACAGCCAGTATTTTGTCGAAAGAAAAGGCAATATGTCCGATTTCCGGCTGTATTATGATGATCTCTGGCTGGCTGACACCGCCGTTATTGAAAACATTCACCGGTATAAGGGCGAGTGGGCCGTTGATCTGGTATTTGCCCACATCCATAATCCGCTGAAATTTATCCGCCGCAACATTACGTCCCATCCATGTCCTAAACGTGCTGCCCAGAAAGCCGGATTTATGCGCCGTTTAGCCGCTAAAGATCAGCGTGGTACGCTGTCAATTACCATTCAGTCACTCAATTTATCCCATAATTAAGCTGCTATGTACAATACGAAGCAACGCATTCTGGAGGCATCGGTGCGGCTGTTTAATGAAAACGGCATTGATAGTGTCCGGCTCCAGCAAATCGCCGAAGATGTAGGGATCAGCGTCGGTAATCTGGCCTATCATTTTAAAAATAAAGAGGCCATTGTTGAATCGGTTTACGAGCAGCTTTTTGAGGAATTCAATACCATTTTCCGGCAGTACCTGGCCCAGCCGACCCTGACTGATTTTGACGGGCAAGTGGCTCATTATTACCGGTTTTTTTCTAAAAATCACTTCTATTTGTCTGAGTTTTTCAAGACAGCCGGTCTCACCACACCGTACCACCGGCAGTGGCAGGAGAACATGACCAAAATGATGATTCAGCTCAAAAGCCGGCTGCAGTTTCTGGTCGCTAAAGGTGATTTGCTGCCTGAGCCACAGTCAGGCCTCTACGAAACACTGGCCGAACAGATCTGGATGGCCCTGATTTTCTTCATTCCCAAAGCGCAGATGATGGCGAAGTCAATTGATGAGATCAGCTATAAGTCCGGTGTCTGGAACCTGCTCAAACCGTATTTCTCGCCACAGGGCAAACAGGAATTTTCGGTAACCATTCTTCCGCAGCTCTACTGGTAATATTCTGACCTGCTGATCTTTATCATATTCCATGTAAGGGGAGTGTTGTAAACTTGAAAAAAATTAGAAATTATTTTCCAAATTAGAAAATAGTTTCTAATTTGCGGGAGTTATATAAATGCTCCGTTTAGTGCAATTTCAAACCAACTCTTAACTAGACTCCTCTCATCATGGCAAACGTACTCTGGCTTCAGGGTGGGGCATGCAGCGGCAATACCATGTCGTTTCTGAATGCTGAAGAACCCACTGTGGTCGATTTAGTAACCGATTTCGGGGTGAACATTCTGTGGCACCCATCCCTGGGTCTGGAAATAGGCGATCAGGTAACTCACCTGTTGCAGGATATTCTGGCCGGCAATGTGCAGTGCGATATTCTGGTGTATGAGGGGAGTATCATTAAAGGCCCGAAAAATACCGGGACCATGAACTACTTCTGTGACCGGCCCATGAAGGACTGGGTGCAGGAGCTGGCCAAAGTGGTTGGTTTCGTTGTCGCTATCGGCGACTGTGCGACCTGGGGCGGAATTCCGGCTGTGGAACCAAATCCGTCGGAGTCAACCGGAGTGCAGTTTCATAAGGAGAAAAAAGGCGGCTTTCTGGGGGCTAACTATGTGTCAAAAGGCGGGTTGCCGGTCATTAACATTCCGGGTTGCCCGGCCCACCCCGACTGGATTTCGCAGATTCTGGTAGCCATCGCTACCGGCCGGATCGGGGATGTACTGCTGGATGAATTCCACCGCCCGAAAACGTTCTTCACTGATTTTGTGCAGACCGGCTGTACCAATGTGGTCAACTTCGCCAATAAGGTCGACGGGGGCTTCGGCAAGCGGGGCAACGGCTGTCTGTTCTTCGAAGTGGGCTGTCGCGGACCAATGACACGGGCAAGCTGCAACCGGATTCTCTGGAACCGGCAGTCATCGAAAACGCGGGCTAACCACCCGTGCCTGGGCTGTACCGAACCGGGCTTCCCGCATCATGATCTTCAGAAAGGCAGTGTCTTCAAAACCCTGAAATACCTTGGTTTCCTGCCGAAAGACGTGCCTGCCGGCAATTCGAAAATCGGCTATTATATGCGCGCCGGTTTTGAGAAGACGATGCACTATGCCGAAGTCGCGGCGGGTATCGAAAAAGCGCATGCACAAGGCTCAAAGTAATCCCTTACCCTCACTCTAAACAGACATGGCATCCCAGAAAGAACTCAATATTTCACCGGTCGGACGGGTCGAAGGTGACCTCGATGTGAAGGTATACATGGAAAACGGCGTTGTGACGCGGGCACACACCCAGGCGGCGATGTTCCGGGGCTTCGAAAAAATTATGGAGGGTAAGGATCCGCAGTCGGGTCTGATCGTAACGCCCCGTATCTGCGGAATTTGCGGCGGTTCTCACCTCTACTGTGCCTCGTCGGCACTGGATACTGCCTGGAAAACAACCCTGCCGCCGAATGCATTGCTGCTGCGGGCCATCGGTCAGGCTACGGAAACAATCCAGTCCATTCCGCGCTGGTTCTACGCGATCTTCGCAACAGACTTAGCTAACAAGAAGTTTGCCAATAAACCGCTGTATGATGAAGTCGTCCGCCGGTTTGCGGCCTATGTCGGCACGTCATTTCAGAAGGCGATTGTAACGTCTGGGCGTCCGGTTGAGGTGTACGCCATCTTCGGCGGGCAGTGGCCGCATTCGTCGTATATGGTGCCGGGCGGAGTTATGTGTGCACCGACCCTCAAAGACATTACACGGGCCCATGCCATTATGAACGAATTCCGCAAAGACTGGCTGGAATCTTTGTGGCTTGGCTGTTCGATTGAGCGTTACATGCAGATTCAGACGTGGGACGACCTGATGGCCTGGGTGGACGAAAATGAATCACAGCGCAATTCGGATCTGGGATTATTTATCCGTGCCGGTATGGAATTCGGGCTGCATAAGTTCGGGCAGGGGGTCGGCAAATTCGTGGCCTATGGCACCTATCTGCACAAAGACCACTACCAGCATCCGACGGTAGAGGGCCGTAATAAGGCGCTCATCAGCCGGTCCGGTTTCTACGACGGCAATAACTACCACGTGTTTGACCACCTGCAGATTAAAGAGCACGTGGCGCATACCTGGTTTGAAAACGTACCGGCGGCTCACCCGTGGGACGAGCCCCTGCCGACGCCGGTTGCCTCGCAAAACCTGGAGCATACCGACTTCTCAGGCAAATATTCGTGGTCGAAGGCCCCGCGTTATATGAATTATGCGGCTGAAGCCGGCCCGCTGGCGCGGGTGCTGATGAATGCCAATCCGGATAACCTGGAACCGCATCAGATCTTTGATCCGCTGTTCGGGGATGTGTATGCCAAAATGGGCCCGAACGTCTTTACCCGGGCGCTGGCACGGGTGCACGAAGCTGCGCGTCTGTACCTGCAGATTGACCAGTGGCTGCGTGAAATCGACCTGAACGGCGATTTCTACATTAAGCCGGAAGAACGGGACGGCAAAGGGTTCGGCGCTACCGAGGCGGCCCGGGGCTCACTGGCCCACTGGATTGAAATTGAAAACGGGGTGATCAAAAACTACCAGGTAATGGCTCCGACAACCTGGAACGTCGGGCCGAACGACGAGCAGGGGAATCCCGGACCGATTGAAGCGGCGCTCGAAGGGACCGAAATCGAAGATCCGCACGATCCGGTCGAAGTCGGTATGGTTGCCCGCTCATTCGACTCGTGCCTTGTCTGTACGGTACACGCCCACGACCAGAAATCCGGCAAAGAACTCGCGAAATTTAAACTGTAAAAGACTGAAAGAGCGAAAGAGCGACCTCATACCGCTCTTTCAGTCTTTCGCTCATTAAAAATGAAACGAACTGCTATCATGGGGTTTGGGAATCCGGTCCGGTCAGATGATGCGGTCGGGTGCTATGTGATTGATCAGCTGCAAAAAGGGGATGTTGCTTCCGGATCGGTCAGTTTGTTTGATATGGGGACCGCTGCTTTTGAGGTACTGTTTAAATTGCAGGGCCACGACCGGATTATCATCGTCGACGCGGTGCTGAATACCGGCGAACCCGTCGGGACTCTTTATAAAGTACCGGCCGCTGAAGTAGAAGCCGCCATCATGGACGATCCGATGGTGTTTCTGCACAGCCTGAAATGGGATCAGGCGCTGAGCTATGCCCGGAAAATCCTGCGTGATGAGTATCCTGAAGACATTACTGTTTATCTGATTGCGGTTGAAAACACGCGGCTGGCCGTTGACCTGTCTGAGCCGGTAAAGCAGGCCGGTGACCGCGTAACCGGGTATATTCGGGAAGCATTATGGAATTAAAAAACGGACACCTGCTTATTCCGGCCGGCCTTTTTCAGGAGGTACTTCTAGCTGAGCCACAGATTAATATGGTGTATTATCCGGAGCGCAGTCAGTTGTTGATAGCGGCGAAATCGAAGGTCTTTTTCGAAAAGCTGCACCAGCCCAAATGGATGATGCTGAAAGATAAAAACCTGGCCGGCGATAAATCCCTGTATGTCCGGGAGCTCCTGATTGACCATGATCTGGATACTGCCGACCGGCCTTTGCCGTTCACAGTCAAGGAAACGGGTATTATTGCCATCAGCCTATAACCCTTACCAACCCATGCTTACCATTTTTGTGCCGGCGGCAGAGCAATTGCCCGTTCAGCAGCTGATTGATGCCGAATACCGGCTGAATGAAGTCGTTTTTGTCAGGGATTTGTCGCAGGTTGGTGATGAACAGGCGGCCAGACATCTGATTGTAAAAGGGGATGAAATCAGGCTTCCCATCGACTGGGCAAACGAGGCCCCTCCGTACTTACTGGCTTATCCGCTGGCATTGACCGCTGAAAATTTGCTGGCGGTCGTCTACACCAGACTGAACAATTACGAAAGTGCGTATGAGAAAGCGGCGGAGAACCCTGCCTTGCTGCGCGATATTGACCTGCTGAATTGTATACAACACGGCGTGGCAGTCGGATTTCCGCAGGAGCCGGATGCGTTTGACTCGCCGTTTGAGGAATATCGCTTCTGGCATAATGCGGCTGTGTTAGGACACTACGGTGAACTGACCCGGTTTGTGCATTACAGCGTTATTCGCCGGTACTACGAACGTGCGTTTGATCTGGCTCCCAACGACGAGTGGCGGGCTTTTACCGGTAAGCACTGGGCAACGCTCCTGCTGGATGCCGACGAATTAGCCGAGGCCGGTGCCTTGCTCGCCGACTGTATCCGGTTCGCTATTTCCGAAGACGCGCTGTATGAGCTGAAAAATGTACAGTATGGCGTCTGGATGAAGCAGCTGACCGCTCCGTATGCTCCGGATTTACTAAGCCGGATCAAAGACACCTTGTGGGACGTGCTGCAATACTATGAACGGAACGGGCGGCCGGTACAGGTGGCGCTGCTGCTGATCGACGCAGCCCAGATTGCCAATTTTTCGGACAGTTTCTCCGAAGCGCTCGGTTATGTGAATCGTGCCATTCAACTGCTTGAGGAAGAGGGTATTCCGGAGCTGACCGGTAATGCCCAATACCGCAAGGGTACATTGTTGTATACGTGGGCGCAGAACGGTAATCCGCAGTTTTTCCGCGCGGCGATGGAAGCCTATCAGCAGGCTTTGAAAGTCTTCACAAAAGAAAACGCACCGGAAGCGTTTGCTGAAATACAGCACCATTTAGGTGTGATTTATAGTGAAATTCCTGACGAAGTAAAAAAGAAAAGTGTCTGGGCGGCCGTGTCGATGAGCTCGTTCCGGGAGGCGCTGACGTATTTTACCCGCGAGACCCATCCGTACGAATACGCCCGCATCTGCACCAGCTTTGCCAACGCGCTGACTAAATTTCCGGAAGCAAAACTGTCGGATAACTACACCCGTGCCTTATCGTATTACGATGAAGCGCTCGACATCCGGACTGCCGGTGAGTATCCGTATGAACGGGTCCTGACGATCCTCAATTTCCTCGAAGCCGCCTGGTTTGTGTCGGTGCCCGAAGCCGTGCAGCAGCAGGCATTGTTTGCCAAAATGACCCGGCTGGCGCAGGAAGTTCCTAATCTGGTTGATGATCCCAAACTCATTGCCGAAGCCGATAAACAGCTGACTATGCTGGCACAGCTCAAAAGCGACTGGCAGCCGATCAACGCCCTTTGACCAGGCCGGTCGACAGCAGGTCGTGCAGCGATGCCAGCGACAGCATGTTTTCGTGCTCCACAAGGTGGTCAACCGTTTCGTGAACCCACGTTGTATGGTAGGGAATATGAATGGCCCTGCCACCGATTTCCAGCACCGGCAGTACGTCGGATTTGAGCGTATTACCGATCATCAGAAAGTGCTCTGGCCGGCAATCGAGGTGGCGCAGGAGCTTTTGATAATCAGGGGCTTTTTTCTCACTCATGATCTCGATGTGGTGGAAATAATGGGCCAGTCCTGACTTTTTCAGTTTCCGTTCCTGATCGATCAGGTCGCCTTTGGTCGCCACGACCAGCCGGTAGTCATCTTTAAATGCCTCCAGAACGCGCTGCACATGATCGAGCAGAACAACCGGCTTAGCCATCATTTCCTTGCCGATTTCCAGCGCCCTGCTGTACAGGACAGGGTTCGCCTTTCCGTCGGTCACGTTCCAGATCGTCTCGATGGCGCACAGCACAAAGGTTTTGATGCCGTAACCATAGAGCGCAAGATTCTGAAGCTGCACCTTGTACAGTTCCTGTGAAATGGTGTGATGGGGGAGAAAGTCTTCAAGCAGGCCGCAAAACTGATCTTCGGCTTCCCGGAAATAGGGCTCATTGACCCAAAGTGTGTCATCGGCATCAAACGCGATGACCCGGATGTCTGAAAAAATCATAGTGTCTGGCATGCTGCAAAAATAAGGAAATAAAGTAGTGCAGGTGCGCCTGTTCAAGGAGCGTTTAGTGGTGGCACGGCTATAAGTCGTGCCACCACCAGGTTACACCGTTTTACTTCCCGTCCGTCACCTGCACCGGCCCCATCAGGCCGGAAGGCAGCAGCTCCCAATCTTTGCGGATGGTGACGTTGGTTTGGGTCAGGCGCTCGGATTGCGGTTTGCCCCGGTCACCCACGAGCCGGTTGCGCCACGTATTAATGACCTCCACTTCAAGCTGATTGTCCGTTGGCTTGATTACACCGCTGATCCGGACCCGAAACGGCGGCGCCCAGACAATGCCCAGATCCTTGCCATTCAGGCGGACGCGGGCAACACCAACATCCAGTACTTCGCCCAGATCCAGAAACAGGTTACCGGCCGGCAGGTTCGGGACGTCAAACATTTTGCGGTAAACGGCTTTACCCGAATAAAACCTGATGCCTTCTTCCGGCCGTGCTGTCCAGCTTTCCAGTTTGTCGAACGTCACCGCTGACGGGCCGCTGCTGACCCATTTCGGATCAAACTGTACCTGCCAGCTGCCCGAAAGCGTTGATACGGGGCTGTAGCGGAGGTAATTGGTCGGAGCGGTACCCTGCTGCGTAGCTGGTACCGGCTTGCGGAACACCACAAACACAGACCCGTACGGGTCAAATTCCAGCTTGACTGATGTCTGCCCATTGGCTTGGGTGTAGGCTTTCGCCGGTTTGATTTCGCCGGTTACCGGATTCCAGAGTTCCGGCAGTTTACCCGTCATCCGGAAGGTGGCCGTTACCGCAGCGGCTTCTTTATGCTGGCTGCTCACAAAATAGTAGTCCTGGTCCGCCAGCGTTTTATGCATAAAGTCAAATACCTGATTCGGGCCGGCGCCGGTGAATAAAACATCGGGTTTGATGCCGTCGGCCAGCAGCACCTCGCGGGCGGTTTTACCCCAGATAATGCGCCCCGTTCCTGCCTTCCGTTCACCGGCCGCTGCGGGTGAGTCGCCCCAAAGCCTGTCGGCAATAGCTTTTCGTTTTACTTCTGATGGCTGGTAATTACTCTGACTGACAATGCGTTCGGTTTTCGGGCCGATAACCGTTGCACCGGCATTGACCAGCGCCTGCACTTTTTCGAGGGCCGCCAGCGACAGCACATGGTGATCCGGTAACACCAGTACGCGGTATGAAAGCCCGTGCGGCAGCACGATCCGGCCGTTTTTCACCGTAAGTGCCAGTAAGCGGTCTTCATTCGTCACATCATAGTCAAATTCGGGCAGGGCTTTGGCGGGGTCGTCGGCTTTCTGGCGGGCGATGTTCGGCACATGATCGCCGTAGTAATAGAGCACATCCGACACCGACTGCCCCTGTTGCAGCATGTACTGGCAACGGGCGAGGTAATCAATGAAGCCGTTCGACAGCTCCCACCACGTAACGTTCGGGTTGAAGTGGGTACCGGCAAAATACTCCTGCCCCGGCAACCCCATCTCTTTCGGCGAGCAGGTGAACGTATGCAGGTAGACGAGGTTCAGACCGGCGCAGAACTCGTGATCGGCGCTCGACTTCATGGCCGACCAGATCACGTCATTCCAGTGCGGACCGATCGTCGTAAACGATTCTGCACCGACCAGCGGCTTGTTGTAAATGTGGGCAGCACTGGCGGCCTGCTTCACGAAAAAGCGGTTCACCGGCGTCGGGCGGTGGGGCGACGGCGACCAGAACTCGCTCATCATGATCTCGCTGAAACCATAATTTTTGATTCCGTCGATTGGCCCCGCGTGTGGTCCGGCCGATTCAGGTTGCAGGCCAATGCCATATTGGCGGGCCCGTTCGCCGAACAGGCGGTAGTGGTTGTCGGCGATACAGTCGCTGATGGTTTTACGGAGGTCGGCCAGAAAGCGGTTGCTGGCGTCGCGGTTGTCAACGATTTTTCCGGCAATGACGGGCAGGTAGGGGATGATGTCGTAGCCACGGCGTTTCTGAAACTCCTGCGCAAATTCATCGGTCCAGTTGCAGCCGCCTGCCTCCCAGCTGTCGGTCTGGAGATAGCGTAGCGTTTTGCCGGCCATCGGCCCGATCAGTTTCAGGAGCGGATCAACGTGGGTGTCCCAGTAGCGGTTAAATACCTTCCGGCTCATGTGGTCCATAACGCGGCCCTGCCACTTCCCGCTGGAGGTCGATACTTCGGCGTCAGTTGAGGTATAGCCAAAGCGCATGATAGTCCATTCACCGGCCGGGACCTGCCATTCGAGCACGCCCTGTGCAGTCATTTTGGTGGTCAGGTTCTGCATCTGGCTCAGCGTGGTGTGCTCTTCGCCCGCCGTGGCGGGAATGTCGTTCAGCAGAAACCGCGTATCCGGGGCAGAACCACCCAGTTCAACGGTACCCGATTTGGCCGTCAGGTCTTTAATAGCGGCTGGTTTGGTGGATTTAGCCGGAAAGGCCAGAACGGCAATGTCGCGGTAAAACGGGTCTTTGTGCAGTTTAGGTTGCGGCAGTGTTTCGCGGTAGGTCATGGGCCCTTTCACCGTCACTTCCGACCAGGTTACCTGCTTGGCGGCCTCTTCGGGCGTAATGTCCGGTCCGCCGAGGTTCCAGCCGCTCTGAATGCTCATACTCAGGACAAGTCCCAGCCGGTTGGCTTCCTTGACGGCATGCAGGTACAGCTCGCGCCAGGCCGGACTGCCAAACAGCGGTCCTTCCGGCACCTGGGCGTTGCCGCGTTGTTCGGCACCCCCCGCATCAAAAATACAGGCGCCGCTGAAGCCTTTGGCTTTCATGGCCTCCAGGTCGCGGGTAATCACTTCTTTGGTGACGTTGCCGTTGAGCCACCACCACCAGCACCGGATCCCGTATTGGGACGATGGCCGCAAAAACTGCTGCTCCGACAAACCGGGCGGTGCGGCCATCGGGCCCGTCACCATCGTGGCGGTGCCGGCTGGCCGGTTGAGCGGGACAGGGCCTGTAAACGCGAAAAGAGAGAAAACGATGAGTGAGAGAAAACGCATACTATGGTTCGAATGATTGCTGTAATGACTATGATTATGTTGATATACAGATTGGTATGCTTCCGGTGATGACTATGTTGACAGGATTACAGGTTAAAGAGGATTGTTACCGGCAAAAAAACGGTTCATCCTGTAATCCTGTCTGAAAAAAGTACACGCTGCGGAGCTGCCTGACATGGGGTTAAGATCATTTCAGGCAGCTATCTACTGTTTCAGTATCTGCCGGCATGGACTATTTTACAGCATTATAGCCTTTCAGGTCACTGAAAAAGTATATACTATTGTAAAATATTCCTAAACCTAACTGCACACATGACCGTCACCCGCACATTGTTTTGTCTTGGCTGTCTGAGCTTATGGCTCATGAGCTGCCAGACAGAGAGCTCACAGCAATCGAAATTAGATATAACATCCTTACCCAAAGCCTCTGCGGAACAGATGGAGGGGCTGGTCGAGAAATTTATCGAGGCAAAGGAAGGGGAAACCATTCAGATTCCGGAGGGATATTTTGAACTGAATACGCAGCTGATTCTGGATAAGATCAATAAGGTGACGATCCAGGGAGCGGGCATGTACAAAACGGTGCTGTCGTTTAAGAACATCACAACGGGTGGTGAAGGAATGAAAATTGCGGGTAATCAGATTGTTTTACAGGATTTTACGGTCATGGATGCGCCGGGTGATTGTATCAAAACCCAGCATTGCGAAGGCCTGACTTTCCGTAGAATTAACACGACATGGACCAATCAGGACCTGAGCAAAAGCGGCACTTACGGGATTTATCCGGTGCAGTGTAAGAATGTGCTGGTCGAAAAATGCGAAGTTTCCCATTCCCGGGACGCCGGTATTTATGTGGGCCAGTCCGAGAACATCATTGTCCGCGATAACCTTGTGTTCGAGAACGTTGCCGGCATCGAAATTGAAAACTCCGATAACGCCGAAGTCTATAACAACCTCACCGAGAACAATACCGGCGGGATTCTGATTTTTAACCTGCCGGGGCTGCCTAAGCCGTTCGGATCGCGGACGAAGGTGTATAAGAACACCATTAAGAACAATAACCACGAAAACTTTGCGGTTGCCAGTGCCGGTCAGAATGGCAATGCTATTACGATGGTACCTCCCGGGAGCGGTATTATTGTGCTGGCGGGCAACGAGGTCGATATTTTCGATAACAAACTGATTGACCACAAAACCATCGGCATCGCCATTGCCAGCTATCACATCACCGATTTGCCGATTCCGAAGCATCCGGGCTGGTCGCCGTTCACCACCAATGTATATGTACACAACAACAGTTTCGAACGCTCAATCAGTGTGCCGGACCTGACAAAAGATATGGGTAAGCTGGTGGCAGCCAAGTGTTTTAAATCGCAGGATGTGGTTTACGACGGGATTATCGACGACAGCAAGGGCAAGTCCATTGCGCAGAACCCGATGAATATTTGTGTGCAGGAAAAGCAGGAAGATCTCCGGTTTACGCGTTTCGAAATTCCAGCAAGCGGTAAACTGTCGGAGATTAAAGCCCACAATGATGTCGATAAATTTAAAAGCTGTACGGTGAAGGTTCAGACGACGCCACCTGCGTTGTAAATGGGCGAGCCTGCCGGTTAGATGGGCGACCACATGGGGTCGCCCGTACAGATATGAAAAGATGGATATGCCAAAAAAGAATGCCTTATTAATAGCGGTGGTAGTATTTGCGGGTAGTGTGCTGCATGCCTGTTTCGTGGGTAATCAGGCCGGTAAACACCCATCGCAGCTTGATTTTACCACGTTTCCGCTGAAGAAATTATCGGAATATGGTTTTTATGAAGGGGAGATGCGGCAGTTGACACCCGCTGATAAGGTACTGCCTTATGAGCCGGTTGCTACGCTGTTTACCGATTATGCCTTTAAAAAGCGGTTTGTCTGGATGCCTGAGGGTACCGCCGCCACCGTTGATGCTAGTCAGCCCGACGACCCGCTTCAGTTTCCGGACAAAACAATCCTGATCAAAAACTTTTATTACCCCGCCGATTTCGCCAAACCAACCGGCGACCGGCGGATTCTGGAAACGCGGCTGCTCGTAAAAAATGATGGCGTCTGGAAAGCCTATCCCTATCGCTGGAACGATGCGCAGACAGATGCTGACTATAAGGTAACGGGGGATGCCATACCGGTAAGCTGGAAAGACGAACAGGGAGAGGCACACCGGATCACGTATGCTATGCCGAACAAAAATCAGTGCAAAAGCTGTCATAATCAGAAAGATGCCTTTGTGCCGATTGGCCCGAAAGTAAAGCAACTGAACCACAGCATTGCGTATGGGGATACGGCTGAAAATCAGTTAACACGCTGGATGAAGGTCGGTTACCTGAAAGCAACACCGGAGTCACTTGCGGCCATTCAGCCACTGGTGGCCATGCAGGATTCGAAGGCTTCGCTTGATGCCCGCGCCCGTTCGTACCTGGATGTCAACTGCGGACACTGCCACAATCCGAAAGGCCCCGCCTCAACCTCGGGCTTATACCTGAACTACGAGCAGCGGGATCCGTTTCATTGGGGCGTACTGAAATCGCCGGTTGCGGCCGGTATCGGGGCGGGAACGTTCAAATTTGACGTTAATCCGGGTCACGGCAAGGCGTCGATCATGACCTACCGGATGAATTCAGTCCATCCAGGGATCATGATGCCTGAAATCGGCCGCGTCAGCATCCACAACGAGGGCGTCGCGCTGATCGAAGCATGGATCGACGGGCTGGAGAAAAAGTAATGGTTAATGGATAATGAACAATGAGTAATGTACAATGAATAATGATGAAGTGTCGGTTACATTATCCATTACTCATTAACCATTATTCATTCTTAATGCGTAAACCAGCTGTCGGGAATAGCAGCAGGGGCTGAGCCGTTGACGCTATAGTTGAGCTTCAGGGTAAAGCCACCACCGCCTTCGATGAAATCGGCTTCGAACGGATGCTTGCCCTTCGCCAGTGCGACCTGCCCGCTTTTTTCAACCGGTGCGTGATTCCCGTCATTATCGACCACCAGCCGGTTAGCAATCCGAAGCACACCGCCATCGTCGCAGGTATAGAAAAAGCTGTAAACACCGGTTTCCGGTACGCTCAGATACCCACGGAAACGGGTGCCGAAGCTCGGCGCCGTCACGGTCTTCGGTACCGTCAGGTTGTTAATCAAATACGTGCTGTCGGCAGGCAGACCTTTCATGAACGTAGTCGCTTTAAAGTACTTTTTCAGCAGTTCACAGGTTAAGCCCGGTTGCGTACCGGCCGGTGTAACGGCCTGGGCATAAGCCTGCTGCTGGTAACGGAGTGTGTAAATGTCGCCGCGGATGCCCGATGGCGTAAAGGCCGCTACCTGAACCGACTGCGGCTTGTCAATCGTCAGAGCAGCAGGCAGTTCCTTCGAGGTTGCTGTGGGCGGGGTGCCGTCTGTGGTGTACCGTAATATATAGCTGGTCAGGGGCTTGTTGATGCTGAGCGTCGCCTTGTCAACAAAGACGTTTTCTTCCGTAAAGCCGGTCAGGTCGGGCAGACGGTAATGGATGCCCATTTTTTCCATGCGCAGAAAGTGTTGTAACAGTCGCTGTTGGTAAGCCGGATAGTCTTTTTTCGCCGACCAGACCATCTCGGCCAGTGCTGTCATGCGGGGCATGCTCATGTAATCGACGCGGTTCTCTGTCGGGATGTATTCCGTCCAGATGTTGGCCTGCGCGCCCAGAAACTGCCCTGTCTGGCTGGCGGGAATACCCTCCGGAACCACTGGCAGGTTGTAGACGTTTTCGACCGACTGAATGTTTGGCTGGCTGTCGAAGTACAGGTGGCTGACGGGTGTCATCACCACGTTATTGCCATTTTGGGCGGCCTTTTGCGGCGCGTTCTTTACCCAGCTGCGCCAGTACATGACCGTTGATGACGGCTTCAGGCCACCCTCCAGTGCATCGTCCCAGACCATGAGTTTTTTACCCTTCGACTGCACAAACTGTTCGATCCGGTGGACGAAATAGCTTTGCAGCTCCTCCACGTTGTTCAGCTTTTCGCGCTTCATCAGTTCCAGGCAGGCTGGTGTCTTCGCCCATGTCGACTTCTCGACTTCATCAGCGCCGATATGCACATACTGACTTGGAAACAAGGCGATTATTTCGCTCAGCACGGTTTCCATAAACGTGTATGTCGGTTCATTACAAGGGCAAACCGGAACAGAAAAGGTCTTCCCCCAGCCATCCTGACCGGTGCAGCTCAGAAACGGATAGGCTTTGATGGCGGCGCTCAGGTGACCCGGCATGTCGATTTCCGGTACGATGTCGATGTGCCGGGCCGCCGCATAGGCGATAAGGTCCCGCATCTGTGCCTGGGGATAAAAGCCACCATATTGCGTCTGTCCGTCCTGTTGGCGGATAAACTGCTTCGGGAGGTCAAAATCAGGGTTGGTTACAGCGCGCTTCAACACGACCGAATCCTGGTTGTTAAACGTCCGCCAACCACCAATGGAAGTCAGTTTGGGATAGGCCTTGATTTCAATCCGCCAGCCTTGGTCGTCGGTCAGGTGCAGGTGAAAAGTGTTGAATTTATAGAGCGCCAGCCGGTCGATGAATGTTTTGAGGTAGTCGATGGAGTAAAAATGCCGGGAAACATCGAGGTGCATGCCCCGCCACGCATAGGCCGGCTGATCCTGAATAGTAACGGCCGGTAGTGTCAGGGACGCAACCGGTTTGGCCGGTTTTTCAATATGGACCGGCAGTAACTGACGAATGGTCTGAATGGCACGGAACATACCCGCCGGCTGACCGGCTTTCAGCGTAATTTGTTGCGGTGTAATGCGCAAAACGTATCCTTCGGGCGAGGTAATGGAAGGGTCATGTTGTAGCAGGATTTTGGTACCGGAACCATTGGCAGACAGCTGTTTGCCGAGGGCAGGCCGGAGCAGTTCCTGTAACTGCTGTCCTTCACCGGCAAAGCGTTTGTCCTGAACGATCAGTGCCGTGTTGACTGTAATGGTAAACTGTCCGGCCGCCGGTACCAGCGACGTCGGGAATGGAATAATCGGATAACGTTGAGACGGGTCCTGCGCCTGCGCCAGCACAGAGAGGGCACACAGGAGAATGATGGAGAAAAATCGTTGCATCGAAAAACAAGGTAGCGACAAGACACGTCTTGTCTGTTTGCAGTACGTTGATCGGTCAGGATATACCCGGCTGGCAAAATTAGAGGAATAATACAGACAGGGCATAAAAAAGTAGCGACAAGGTATGCCTTGTCGCTACAGGAATTGATCAGAAACCAATAATGGCTTACAAATTCTGTTTCTTCATCTCCTTCACCGCATAGTCGGCTGCGCGGGCGGAGAACGCCATGTAGGTCAGGGACGGGTTCTGCGTCGAAGTAGAGGTCATGCTGGCGCCGTCGGTGACGAACACGTTTTTACAGGCATGTAGCTGATGCCACTTGTTAAGCATCGACGTTTTAGGGTCTTTGCCCATCCGGACGCCGCCCATTTCGTGAATATCAAGGCCCGGATTCCGGTGGTCGTCGCGGACGCGGATGTTTTTGAAACCCGCCGCCGTAAACATCTCGGTCATCTGCTCCTGATAATCCTTTACCATCTTGTCGTCGTTTTCGTCGTAGGCGATGGAAATTTTGAGCTGTGGAATACCGAACGGATCCTTCAACCCCTTATCCAGCGCCACGTAGTTGCTTTCCTTCGGAATGGTTTCGCCCATCATGTGAGAGCCGACATGCCAGCCGCCCAGCTGCGGGTTCACCAGATTGTCTTTCAGGCTCACACCGTGGCCTTCCTGATTGGTCCGTGAACTACGGCCGGCCGAGAAACCGGCGGCGTACCCCCGTAAGAAATCGGTCTCTTGCTTGAACACGTTCCGGAAACGAGGAATATACGGACTGTTTGGCCGGCGGCCTTCGGTTGTCGAGTCAAGGAAGCCGTCGTATTCGCCCGAGATACCACCGCGGTAGTTGTGGAATGCCACGTATTTACCCAACGCGCCACTATCATTACCCAGCCCGTTCGGAAACCGGTTCGACGTGGAGTTCAGCAGGATCAGGTTTGAGTTCAGGGCCGCCGCGTTGACGAAGATGATGCGGGCGTAGAACTCGATCATCTGTTTGGTGTTGGCATCAATAACGCGGACACCCGTTGCTTTCCCTTTTTTCTCGTCGTAAATGATCGAGTGAACGACCGAGTCCGGACGCAGGGTCAGTTTCTTCGTTTTCATCGCCCACGGGATGGTCGAGGCGTTGCTACTGAAATAGCCGCCGTACGGACAACCGCGCTCGCAGATGGTCCGATGCTGGCATTGAGCCCGGCCCTGCTGCATGTGGATCGGGTTCGGTTTGGTAATATGCGCTGCGCGGCCCATAATCACATGGCGGTCTTTGTACTTACCGGCCATCTGCTGGCTGAAGTATTTTTCGACGCAGTTCCACTGGTGAGGGGGCAGAAACTCACCGTCGGGCAGGGTGGCCAGGCCGTCCTTGTTGCCCGAAATACCGGCAAACTTTTCAACGTAGCTGTACCACGGCGCCAGGTCAGCATACCGGATCGGCCAGTCAACGGCAAAACCGTCGCGGGCCGGACCTTCAAAGTCGAAGTCGCTCCAGCGCTGGGTCTGACGGGCCCACATCAGCGATTTTCCGCCGACCTGATAGCCGCGTATCCAGTCGAAGGGTTTTTCCTGCACATACGGATGCTCGGCGTCTTTGACAAAAAACTGGGTGGTGCCTTCGTAAAACGCGTAGCACTTGCTGATGATCGGGTTCGCTTTTTTTACGTCCAGCGGCAACTGATTCCGGTGTTCGAACTCCCAGGGCTGCATCATCGTCGTCGGGTAGTCGGCAATGTGGCGGACATCGCGGCCCCGTTCCAGCACCAGTGTTCGTAATCCTTTTTCGGTTAATTCTTTGGCAGCCCATCCGCCGCTAATGCCGGATCCGATGACAATGGCGTCGTAGGTGGTTGCTGCTTTTACATCAATATTGAAATTTGCCATGATAACAGGGGCAATGAGAAGCTGAAAAAGTTTTTCACCACACAACCATATGCACCGTTTTTCTGATATGCCCTATGTGTCTATGTGGTAAGATCGAATTGATTTAAAAGGAATAATATTTTATACCACATAGCCACATAAGAAAACATAGTTATATGGTATGTCCGTTTATTTTTTTTCTGAAACGGCTTTGGAGACAACCGGTACGCAGCCCAGATAACGGGCAGGGGCAAACTCGTAATGCGTCAGGTTCGTCATGACGTATTCAGATGACATATAGCCACGGATGGTCAGTCCCTTTACCAGCGAATAAAACCCTTTCTGCGCCCCGTCTGCCGAGGTAGACAGCTTCGTGACCAGTTCATTCCGTTGAGCCGGCTGGCAGCTGACGAATGGTTTGCCGTAGCTGATCTGCGCCATCTCTTCTACAATGCCAAGGCCTTTTTTGAATGATTCCTGCGCTGCCGGTTCGTAGCAGTCGGTCACCATGCGTTCCACAAACTGATGGATACCCAGCGATTTAGCCCCGGGTGTTTTAGTTTCAGGGATAATTACCTCGACAAATTCGGCAAGTAATTCGTTCTGGCCCGTTGTGAGCAGTGCCCCGTTTGCGGGCATTGAAACGTTGGACCAGCCATTGGCCCAGCCCGGCAGGCTGATGAGGCCACCCGCTGCCACAGCCAGGCTTTTTAATGCAGTACGTCTTTCCATGTAACAGGTAATTCAGGCATCAGGGCCCGAAAACAAAAAGTAGGTTAATTGCCGTTGTGCGTACCAGATGGCCGCATAAAGGCAAAGAAAATTACAAACTCGTACGGGAATAGCCAAACAAATGATGGTATAACTGCCGTTGAGTATTGGTTTTTGTTCAGATTGTACAGAAAAGCAGGTAAGTCCTAACTGGATATTTAGGGTAAACCATAGGATTTAAAGCAGAATGCCCGGGTATGCAAAGGCATACCCGGGCATTCTGTGTATAGCTTTCCGGAATCATCAGGCTGTTGCTTCCTGCTGTGCAGCTGTTTGTTTATGCGAAACGGCCAGCATCCCCAGGAATGTAATCAGTCCGTTCAGTACAAGCCGCTCGAAGCTGAATTTATAGCCGTTAAACCACTCGGCTGAATGGTTGTTGATGTACAGCGTCAGCAACGGAGAAATGATGCAGATAAACGGAACAACCCTGTCTTTAACACCCCGTTTGGTAAACAGACCGAATGCGTAGAGCCCCAGTAAAGGCCCATAGGTATAGCCGGCCAGATCGAATACGGTCGTTACCACGTCCTGACTGTTCAGCTGGTTGAAGATAATAATCACAACGTAGAACAGTACTGAGAAGCCAATGTGTACCCAGTGTTTGATTTTAGACCGTTCGGATTCAGGGCGGCCTTCTACATTCATGAAGTCGATACAGAACGAGGTAGTCAGGGCCGTAAGCGCCGAGTCAGAGCTGGCATACGTAGCGGCCGTAATGCCCAGCAGGAACGTAATGCCGACGACCATGCCGAAATGATTCAGCGCCAGTTCGGGGTAGAGGTTATCGGTTTTGGCCGGAATACTGATGCCTTTCGACTCGGCATAGAGGTACAACAACGTCCCGAGGCAGAGGAACAACAGGTTCACGATAGTCAGGGTAATCGTAAACCAGAACATGTTTTTCTGGGCTTCGCCGATGTTTTTACACGTCAGGTTTTTCTGCATCAGATCCTGATCCAGGCCCGTCATCACAATGGCAATGAATGCTCCCGAGATGAACTGTTTGAAGAAGTTACGCGGATCGTTGACATCCCAGAAGAAAATCTGTGAGTACGAACTGCCCTTAACTACACTCACCATTTCCCCGAACCCGAAGTTTAATTCGTTTGAAATCAGGATAATGGTCAGAATAACGGCGGTTACCAGAAAGGTGGTTTGCAACGTATCGGTAATGATAATGGTTTTTACACCACCCTTGAATGTGTACAGCCAGATCAGGAGAATCGTAATGGCGACTGATACTTCGAACGGAATGCCGAGGCTGTTGAAAATAGCCAGCTGAAGAACCCCTGCCGCTACGTAGAGCCGTACCGCCGATCCGACGGTACGCGCCAGCAGGAAGAAACCGGCGCCCGCTTTGTAGGACCAGAACCCGAAGCGTTTTTCCAGATAGCCGTAGATCGAAATCAGGTTCATCCGGTAGTAGAGCGGCATCAGCACTGTGCCAATGACATAGTAGCCAATGATATAGCCCAGCACAACCTGAAAGTAGGAGAAGGCTTTGGTGCCAGGAAAACCGGCAACCGGCGCACCGACTGCACCCGGCACCGAAATAAACGTAACCCCCGAAAGCGAGGTACCGATCATGGCAAAGGCCACTAAGTACCAGGGCGACTGACGGTTGGCGGTAAAAAAGGTATTCGTGTCGGCTCCGCGTGACGTATAGTACGAAACCGTAATGAGCATCCCGAAATAGGCAATCAGAATGACGAGGGCGATAGTAGCGTTCATTGAGTAAACAGGCAACTTTTCCGGCCGGATCGGGGTTATTTTTATAGGTTATCCGTGACGTAATGGTCGGGGTTGAAACCGCCTTTTACGCTGCAAACGGACCCGAAACTACTAGATTTTGTGGCCGGATTTCAGTAAATTTGCTAAACAAATACAATTTTCTTTTACATGCAACCTTTCGAGGAAAACGACGTAGAGGTCCTGGACGAAGTCATTGAAACCGACGTTCATAATCTGGTAGTGTTTAACGATGACATTAATACATTTGACCATGTGATCGACACCCTGATTGATGTCTGTGACCATACACCGGAGCAAGCAGAGCAATGTACCCTGATTATTCATTATAAAGGCAAGTGTACGGTGAAGAACGGTTCATGGGAAGATTTGGTCCCGATGCGTAATGAAATCTGCCGCCGGGGCATCAGTGCCGAAGTATTATAGTGATGTATTGATTGCCTGAACAGCGGGCATCGTTGTTCGGATAGACTGCATACAGAACGGATTATCAAGCTGACATCCATTGGATTTTCCATCAAAACTAATCGAAGACGCGGTGAACGAGGTGTCTAAACTGCCGGGAATCGGCAAGAAGACCGCCTTACGCCTTGTGTTGCACCTGCTCAAACGGGATGAAGAACAGACACAGGCGCTGGCTGATACCCTCGTTGCCATGCGTACCAAAACGCAGTATTGCCGCAAGTGCCATAACCTGGCCGATGGCGAGCTTTGTACGATCTGTGCCAGCCACCGCCGTGACCCGTCAGTCATCTGCGTGGTCGAAGATACCCGCGATGTACTGGCCATCGAAAACACCGCACAGTTTAAAGGACTCTACCATGTACTGGGAGGTATTATCTCGCCGGTAGAAGGTATCGGTCCCGGCGATCTGCACATTGACTCCCTGCTGGAACGACTACAAGGGCCTGAGCGACAGGATGTCAGAGAAATTATTCTGGCGTTGAGCCCGACAATGGAAGGCGATACGACGGCATTCTACCTTCAGAAAAAACTAAAGCCGTATCAACTCAGAATTTCGACAATTGCCCGTGGTGTACCGATTGGCGGTGACCTTGAATACGCCGATGAGGTAACGCTCGGGCGTAGTATTCTGAGCCGTATTGCCTACGAGTAACAGGAATGATAAACGGAAATGCGTATTGTAAAGTGAGAGCGGTGAAAAGCCGGGTTGTCCTTTAACCAGTCAGTTTACAGTACGCATTATACATGTCCGCGTTGCTCACTATATTATCTCCTGCTGCCGCTTTTACCTCACGAATAGTAAGCTGCATCGTTTTATGAGGTAACCTGCGTCTCTTTGGTAAGCGCTTATTGTCGTACCTTTGCGGCTCTAAAACCGTATTCGATTGCTTACCGCTCATCACTTATACAAATCATTTAACGACACGTTTGCGGTCCGGAATGTATCACTGGCGCTGGAAAGGGGCAGGATTATGGCACTGGTTGGCGCCAGCGGTTCCGGCAAAAGTACCTTACTGAACCTGCTGGCGGGGCTGATGGATCCCGACGAAGGCGAGGTCCGGCTGAATGACGTTCATGTCGCCACACCCGGTGAAAAGCTGGTGCCCGGCCACCCGGATATCCGTCTTGTACATCAGGAGTATCAGCTGATGCCGAACATAACCGTCCGGCAGAACATTGCGTATGCGGTCCGGTATTATCAGAAAGACTATCAGACTTACCGCGTGAATGAACTCCTTCGCCTGTGCCGGCTGGAGGCCGTTGCCGACCGGATTCCGCGCCAGATTTCGGGGGGAGAAAAACAGCGGACAGCCATCGCCCGTGCCATTGCCGAACCCTCTGCCGACGGGCGGGCGGTCATTTTACTGCTCGATGAGCCGTTCAGCCACCTTGACCTGCCAAACCGTACGCACATCCGTGACCTGCTGCTTGATCTGGTCCGGGAGGCGGAACCTGGTGAGCCTGCTTCGTTTGCCTGCCTGTTTGTAACGCATGATGCCACGGATGCCCTGGCGTTGTCTGATGAGGTGGGGGTCATGCAGGACGGCGAACTAATTCAGCTTGGTACGCCGCAAACGGTCTACCGGCAACCGGAAACAGCGTATGTCGCCCAAATGACGGGGCCTGCCAATATCATGGCCGGAGGACTATTGCCAACCCTTCACCTGTCCGCCACCGCTGATCCGGATCAACTGGTCTGTATTCGTCCGGAGGCTATACGGGTAAGTCCATCAGGGATTCCGGTTGTGATCCGGGCGGTGTTATTCCGGGGCGGATATACCGAATTACTGGCAGAAGCCGGCAGTGGCCTGCCGCTTCAGTTATTTACTACAGATCCGGCGGTCAGTGTCGGGCAGCAATTAACTATTACCATCCTGCCGGAGGAGGTGCGTATCCTGGCCGGATAGTTACATGCTCAGCCAGGCTGACACTTTAATAGCAAACGGGGTTACCGATTTAATGGTCGGATCGAGGCTTGAGGTGCGGTAGGTTAACCGGTGAATAGCGTCGACACGGAACAGCTTGAAAATGTTATCGATACCGTAGCCTACTTCTACATACGGCGTACGGGAAAACGTCCGGAAACCCTGCACCAGATTACCTTTTTCATCCACAGTCGGAGACAGATTGGCATTTGCCTGACTAAGGCCGCCATAGTAGATTTTTGCAGTAGCCAGTGTCCGCCATTTTAAGCGCCGGATTGCCGGTATCCGGTTGAACAGCAGCCCTTCAAAGTTGTGTTCAATCATGGCTGAGGCATACTTATCGCTGACAAATTCAAAGTAGTTCATCAGGTTAAACGCATTGTCAACGCGGAACCACGACTCGTTACCGAGTGGTATAAACAGCAACGGATAGGGGAGTGTCGAGGGAATAATGCCCGCCCCGATGGTGTACGTTGTACGTCCGAGCACACCCAGCCGGAGCGAATGACGGATATCCAGTGTAAACTTGTGATAAGGCTGCGGACTGTTGCAGAACAGACCGAAATTATAGCGGAAGGTGATTACAGGCTTACGGATAGCCCCGAAACTTAACCGTTCGTTATCGTTTTGCAGAACAATTTCGTCGGGAGCAAAGCGGGTTTCCCACAGAATTTCGGTTGTGTTGTATGTCCGCTGAATGGCCGGATCGGCCGGGTCATTGGACAGACTCTTGAAAGCAAACGCAAACTGGGGGTCAAAAGACTGCTGGCGAAGGCCGATCATCTGCGTAAAACCGCGTCCCATTTCCTTGCGGATGTAAGAAAACGTTTGTTCCTGCAAATAAGGCCGGCGGATGGTACCAAAACGGGAGTAAGCCAGAAAAAATGAGCTCGGGCCAACGTTTTCTGCCGAAACACCCAGGCGCTCCAGGTCATACCTGTGCGATAGACCGATGACCGTCCATGGTTTACGCTTTACAATAAATTCGCCGCCGATGCCATATTTAAACCGGTCGTCGAGTGTGCCATAGGCAAGGTATCCGTTGAAGATCCAGCGGCGGCTGAAGCCGGTATTGGTCCGCAGGCCAAGCCGGATGCGGTTGCCCTCAATAGAATTGAACGCATAAGTATAAAGCAGCGGCCCGAAATCAATATTAGTCCGGCCAATCGGCTGGTAGCCGTTAAACCCTAGTTTCAGTACCTCTCCCGTAAATTTGATAAACGGCACATTCCGGACCGAGTCAACCACCTGCATTGCACGGAACTGCTCAGCCGTCATGGTTTCCGGCCGTGCATGCTGCCAGAACTCAGCCGAACTTTCCTTATAATCATCCGCCAGCTCGATGGATGGCGTGTAGAAGGAAATCTCTTTTGGCTGACTGGTTACGATGTTTTTGGCCGAAGCGAAAAAGTGCACCAGTGCGCCCGGTGAGCGGGCTGTTACTTCATCCGTATCAATCACGACCTGCGTCCGTACCGGTAACAGTGCGCCGGACCCGATCGCTTCCCATTCCTGATCAATCCGTAATTCGTCGACAAAGTTGATGTTCGCGCGCTTCCCGACTTTCGTTTCAATTTGTACTAAGCCAAGAGAGAGCGTGTCAATCCAGACCGTACCGGTAAAGGCAAGGTCGGTTTCCCGTTTCGGCTCGAAATCAATCTCGTATACCGTCGCGTTACCTACCATGGTTGTATCCATCATCCGAAAGGTATACATGGTCTGCCAGTTCTGACCGATGGGCGACGGAATGTCCTTTTGCAGAACACGGACATAATTCCGGTAGAAGTTGTATTGCTGAAACGAGGCACCGGTAAACTGCGATACCAGACTGCCATCCGTAATGCCGACTGCCCGTACTTGTGACTTCAGAATCCGCTCCTTCGTGTAGTCAGGTTGATTACGCTGATAAAGCTCCGAGACGTTTTCGGAAATAAACACCGGAACCGCCGGACTGCCGTTTTCGTCGGTCACCGAAGGCAGTTTGCCCAGCAGCCGGCCGACGGGACCAGGCTTGCGGTTGGCTTTCCGCGGTTTGCTGAATTCGTTTACGAATGCTTCAATCTTAGTGTAGCTATCATACTGATACGCAGAAAGTTTGTCCGGATTGAACAGGTCCGTCTTTGCTACTGCCTGTCTTAGTACTCGGTATGCCGGATCGCCGCCTTTACCGTATACTCTTACCTCCTGTAATTTGGTAGCCGCAGGCTGAAGAACCACATCAATCTGCTGTACTGCTGTTCTCTGTAGTGCAACTGCTTTCGTCTGATAGCCCAGGCTGGCAATCAGCAGCGAGTCGCTGAGCTGCTTAACCGTAAGTGTATATTTTCCGTCAACATCTGAAGTAGTGCCGCTTGTTGTTCCCTTGATAGAAACAGCTGTAAACGGAACGCCTTCTTTTGTAGACGCATCTGTAATCCGTCCTGAAATTGTAAAGGTAGCTTGGGCCAATGCTGTTTGTGAGCAAAGGCTACACAGCATCAACCAACATACCCACACAAACCGTATACCATTGCCCATATGATGCAGCTATTTATTTGAAGAAGTAAACGCACAGATGGTCAACTTGGTTTATTGAATTGTGGTACTTTTTGAAGATTTAGTTGATATGTCAGCTAATTTATTGGAAAAACACGAGGCGTAACCAATAAGATAGGGACAGATCGTTGATAAACCGACCATTTTAGAACCTGTACGCTACTTTTCTGCATTTCGTTTCAGGCGTCCCTGTCCCATTAATTTTTCGCGGGTGTGTTTCCAGCGTTTGTGAGACCATAGCCATTCGGCAGGATGGGCATTAATGCTGCGTTCGAGCTGATCGCGGTAGCGTTCGAGCAGTTCGCCGAAAGGCAGCGCCTCGTAAGGCGGTTCGGCAAGCGGAAAAAAGGTAGCCTCATAATACCCCCGCCGGATGCGGACCATTTCGACAAAAACAACGGGCAGTTTCAGGCTGCGGGCCAGTTTCTCGGTGCCGTTGTAAAAAGGAGTATCTTGATGCAGAAAGCTGGTCCAGTACGCATTTTCGGGAACATCCGGTACCTGGTCGGCGACCAGCGCAATCAGCCGGTTTTCGTGTTTGCGCTTTACCATATCACGCAATAACTGATGCATCGGGATCGGATTGGCCCCGAATGTTGACCGTATCGACCGCATCAGTTTTTCAAAGAACGGACTGCTCAGCTGCTTGTAAACTGAGTCGGCAGGAAAACCGTTCAATAAAGCCGCAGGGGGTAGTAATTCCCAGTTACACTGATGAGAAGCGGTGATGATCACCGGACTTTTTTTAAGTAATGCCTTCACTACGTCCGGATTGGTATACTTTACACGCTGTTGCAGCTCATCCGCGGAGAAAGAAGGCAGTTTGATGGCTTCTACAATCAGATCGGCCAGATTCCTGTAAAACCCTTTCCGGTAGGCGAGGCGCTGTTTTTCAGATGCTTCGGGAAACGAACGCCGGATATTAGCCGCTACCACAGCCCGGCGATAACCGATAACGTAGTAGAGTAGTAAGTATAAAAAATCGGCCAGCCGGTATAAAACAAACAACGGCAGCCGGGAAAGTAATCGGAAAAAGAACATTCGCCGGGTACGCTTTTTTTATTTATATAAATCTGCACAAAAGTATTTGACTGTATCGGTTTTTTCTGTTAATTGGGAACAATTACGTGTAGATTTATTGGAAAAGTACCAAACGTCAACTGATTTATCTGAACTATTGATCGAGTTGCATTACTGGCCCGGCCTTGATTTTTTTTCGGGTTTACTGGCACACGATCAAACCTGGATTGAAGCGCATGAGCATTACCAGAAGCAAAGCTACCGGAACCGGTGTTATGTGCTGACGGCGAATAAAACAGATTGTTTGACCGTACCTGTACAAAGCCTTGCCCCTCATCAGCCCATCCGGGATGTACAGATCGATACCGGTCAGCACTGGCAGGACCGTCATTGGCGTTGTTTGCAGGCGGCTTACGGGAAAGCTCCTTTTTTTGACTACTACGGCCCCGATGTACATGCCGTTTTACAGAAGAACTGGACGTATCTGTTTGACCTGAACTGGGAGATACTGACAATTTGTCGGAAGTGGCTGCGTACTAAACTACCCGTAAACCTGACAGAAAGTTACGAAAAGGTACCTGCTGCCGGTATTTTTGACGCACGCTCACGGCTGAATGCCCGTAAACGAACCGAAAACTATACCTTTTACCAGCCCAGCCCGTATGCGCAGAACTTTGGCCCTGATTTTGTACCGAACTTAAGTCTGCTGGACATAATGTTCTGCCAGGGCCCGGAAGCCAGGCGATTTTTGATTTAGTGATTTAGTGAGTGAGCGAATTGGTGATTTAACAAGAGACATACATTGGTGATGAATCAGGCTATCGGTTGGCTATTCACTAATTCACTCAATCGCAATTCACTCATTTTTCTCTTGGTGAACAAACCCAAAATAAAATTCGTTAAGCTATTAATACCGCTTACGACAGGAGAGGCAAAGCGAATGGATGCAAAATTTTCAAACCGTGTAAAAGAAGTTATCTCGCTTAGTCGGGAAGAAGCTTTGCGGCTGGGTCACGACTATATCGGTACGGAACACCTGCTGCTGGGTATGATTCGCGAAGGCGAGGGAGTAGCCGTCGGGCTGCTGAAAAAGCTGGGTCTATCGCTGGATGAACTCCGGATCACCATCGAACAGGCAACCAAAGGAACCGCCACAAATAACGTCAAGAATCTGGCGAATATTCCGCTGACCCGTCAGTCGGAAAAAACGCTTAAGATTACTTACCTCGAAGCTAAGATTTTTAAGAGCCCGCTCATCGGAACGGAGCACTTGCTGCTGTCAATTCTGCGCGATGAAGACAATGTCGCCACGCAGATTCTGAATAAGTACAACGTCAACTACGAAGTAATAAAGGAGATGCTCGAATATCAATCATCCGGAACCCGTCCGCACATGGGCCCCGAAACAGACGACGACGATAACGATCGTGGTATGTTCGGCGGCAGCGGTAGCTCTGGTTCGGGCAAGGATCCTAAAGGCACCGAAAAATCGCGGACGCCTGTACTGGATAACTTTGGCCGTGACCTGACTAAACTTGCCGAATTGGGTAAACTTGACCCGATCGTCGGCCGTGAAAAAGAAATCGAACGCGTGGCCCAGGTACTGAGCCGCCGGAAGAAAAATAACCCGATCCTGATTGGTGAACCGGGTGTTGGTAAAACTGCCATCGCTGAAGGGCTTGCCCTGCGTATCGTACAGAAAAAAGTTAGCCGCGTTCTGTTCGGAAAACGCGTGGTAACGCTTGATCTGGCGTCACTGGTAGCCGGGACCAAATACCGTGGTCAGTTCGAAGAACGGATGAAAGCCGTTATGAACGAACTGGAAAAATCACCGGAAGTGATCCTGTTTATCGACGAGCTGCACACGATTGTGGGTGCCGGCGGGGCTTCAGGCTCCCTGGATGCTTCCAACATGTTCAAGCCGGCGCTGGCCCGTGGCGACATTCAATGTATCGGTGCCACCACGCTGGACGAATACCGTCAGTACATCGAGAAAGATGGTGCATTAGCCCGTCGTTTCCAGATGGTGATGGTAGACGCTACGTCGATCGACGAAACGATTGAAATCCTGAATAACATTAAGGATAAGTACGAAGATCACCACCACGTAAATTATACGCCGGAAGCCATTGATGCAGCGGTGAAACTGTCAGAGCGTTATATCTCTGACCGGTTCCTGCCGGACAAGGCCATCGACGTAATGGACGAAGTAGGTGCTCGTGTACACATCAGCAACATCACGGTTCCTGAGGATATTCTGAAGCTCGAAGAGCAGATCGAAAATATCAAGAAGGAGAAAAACCAGGTTGTTAAGAGCCAGAAATACGAAGAAGCAGCACAACTGCGCGATAAGGAAAAACGCCTGATCGATCAGCTGGACCGTGCTAAGCAAGCCTGGGAAGAAGATACCAAGAAGCGTCGCTATACGGTTACGGAAGACAACGTAGCCGAAGTAGTAGCGATGATGACCGGTATCCCGGTAACTAACGTTTCGAACGACGAAGGCAAGAAGCTTGTGAGAATGGGCGACGAACTGAAGGGTCGGGTTATCGGGCAGAACGCCGCCATTGAAAAACTGGTGAAAGCCATTCAACGGACACGCGTCGGCCTGAAAGATCCGAAAAAACCAATCGGTTCGTTTATTTTCCTTGGTCCGACAGGGGTTGGTAAGACCGAACTGGCGAAAGTTCTGGCTACATACCTCTTCGATAAGGAAGATGCACTGGTGCGGATCGATATGTCGGAGTACATGGAGAAATTCAGTGTAAGCCGTCTGGTCGGAGCGCCTCCGGGCTACGTTGGTTACGAAGAAGGTGGTCAGCTGACCGAGAAAATCCGCCGGAAGCCATATAGCGTTGTGTTGCTTGATGAAATCGAGAAAGCACACCCTGACGTGTTCAACATCCTGTTACAGGTGCTGGACGATGGTATCCTGACGGATGGTCTGGGTCGCCGCGTTGACTTCCGTAATACCATCATCATCATGACATCAAACATTGGTGTCCGTGACCTGAAAGACTTTGGCTCCGGTATTGGTTTCAGTACAAAGGCCAAAGTTGAAAGCCAGGACGAGATGATGAAAAATACGATTCAGAACGCATTGCGCAAGGCATTCTCGCCTGAGTTCCTGAACCGTCTGGACGATGTGATTGTGTTCAACTCGCTGCAACGCGAAGACCTGCACCGCATCATCGATCTGATGTTAGGTAAACTGCTGAATCGTGTGATCAACCTGGGTTACCGTGTTGAGCTGACAGAAAAAGCGAAAGACTTCCTGTCGGAAAAAGGGTACGACCCGCAATATGGTGCCCGTCCGCTGAACCGTGCTATTCAGAAGTACCTCGAAGATCCCGTCGCCGAGGAAATTCTGAAAGGTGACCTGAAAGAAGGCGATGTACTCATGGCCGACTATGACGGTACCGGTGAAGCGCTGACAATTACCGTGAAAAAACCTGAAGAAGTAACTGAGTAATCAGTCAGATATAGAAGGAGGTAACTCCCCGGAAGTTTTAAACTTCCGGGGAGTTTTTTTTGCAGTGAACACGCATGTTTCTGGAACTAAACTGGATTTACATCATATGTGCAGGCTATATCGTTGGGTCAGCGTCAAGAGAAATTTTCGTTTTTTTGGCAAACCTGCCCGATACCGCCTAATTTTGAGAAGCTAACTCAATCACCTATTTAGTGACTCAATTTTTTACCAGATACATGCGTTTGACGGGATTAGTGGCGGCTGTGCTTTTGGGTACCTTTAATGCGGCTTCTTCACAAACTGTAATTGCGGATACTTCAGATCGCCGGACCCTATACGAATTCTGCCAGGACTTTCAGCAGCTGTATGTTGAAATCAGGGAGCAGACCGTCACGCCCGATTCGGCCCGGATGCGGTTCAGTAGTATCATGCATGGGTTACAGGCCCGGCTGCGTTCGGAAGAAGATACCCTGAAGCAGGACAGCGTCGCGGTGATGAAGGCGGCCATCGGCAGCATGGTCTTCCCGTTGCGGAACTATACCCCGAAGGCCATTGGCGGGACCCACGGCGAAGGCTACCGTGACAAGGGCTTTGATTTGTTCGATTACAAGGTACGGGGCAGTCATCCGGCCCATGATATTTTCATTACTGACCGCAATCAGGACAGTGTCGACGATAAAACGGGCGAACGCGTTGATGTGGTGGCGATGACGGCCGGAATTGTGTTGGGTATCGAAACCGGCTGGCAGCCCGGCAGCGAATACCGCGGCGGGAACTGGATCTGGATTTATGACCCCGTCTTACACGGGCTGTTCTATTATGCCCATAATAAAGTAGTATCGGTGACGCCCGGACAATGGGTGAGGGCCGGGCAAAAAATCAGCGAAGTGGGCCGTACGGGCTTTAACGCCTACAATCCCCGCTCGCCGACACACCTGCACCTGATGTATCTGGCGATCCGGCCGGACGGGTTACCTGTTCCGCGTAATACCTATAGCTGGTTACTGACGGCGCATCCGGGAAACTGAAAAACCGGCTTAATTATCCCCTTTCTGTACATGGGCTGATTATTTACGCAATCGTTCCCGGCAACGTTGCCAGCCGGATCTTGGCTGTTAAATATCGCTGTTTTAAGCTAAAAAGTATTGTATCTTGACTGTATGTACTTATTTGTCATACATGCCAGAGTGTTTTATATCATCATTATCCGTATAAAATTGTGTATTTTAGCAAGTGCTTGCGTGGATGATGATGTCTATTATGGAGTATCGAAATCTGTCTGATAAGGCTTTATTAGAGTGCCTGAAAAAAGGGGATGCAGCCGCTTTTCAGGAAATTTATATGCGGCACTGGCGGAAACTTTATGCTACAGCCCGCGCAAAGCTACCAGCAACGGATAGTCCGGAGGATATGGTGCAGGATCTGTTTGTCAGGCTCTGGGAGCAACGCGAACAACTTGCTATTGACAATCTCGGCGCTTATCTGCATACCAGCCTTAAATATGCCGTTATTAACCTGTTTAAAGCACGGCTAACCCGTGAACGCTATGTTGAACACGCTCAGACCGTAGCGTATGCCGGCCATGATACTGAAGAAGAGATTGCCTTGAATGACCTGATGGGCACAGTGCTGCGGCAACTGAATGACTTACCGGAAAAGACCCGCCTTATTTTTCAGTTGAACCGGCTGGAATATAAATCAGCCAAAGAAATTTCTGCACGGCTGGAAATTCCGGAACGGACTGTAGAATATCACATTCATCTTGCGCTCAAACGCCTTCGCCCTTTATTACAGGATTATTTTATGCTGGCAGTAGTACTCTGGTTTTGGGACTAAAAAACGCTTTTCGTATCAGGATCCGCACAAGCGGCGGATCCTGATACGAAAAGCGTCTGATTAATAAAGCAGATTCATATACTCAGTACCCGTTGTTCCCGTATTCTCCTGCATTATTAACGGCATCGAGAAACGCCTGCGGTATTGGGCGCACAGTATGTTTTGCCTCGCTGAACAGCACGCTGACCACCTGATTGGTCAGTTGCAGGTAATTTTTAGTCAGGTTGCCGGTACGTTTCAGATCATACCAGCGCCAGTGCTCGCCGGTTAGTTCACGGCCGCGTTCTTTAAGCAGAAAGTCAATTGTCATATCGCCCGGAGTGACTGTCATTTCGTTCTGGCGTGATGTAATGGCTGCCCGTTTACGGATAACGTTGACGTATTCTGCCGCTTTCGCCTGATTGTTATTGTAAAGCAGGGCTGCCTCAGCCGCCACCAGATAAATATCGCCCAGTCTGATGATCGGAATATCGCCGAGCCAGTATTGATTGGTGTAAGAAAACTGCTTGCTCGAAAATTTCCGGAATGCCGGATAGATGTTGAGCAGGTTAGGATAGCCGGCCGGTACCGACGTCCTGTAGTTGCCGGTTGCCGGATCGAACAGGTCGTTAGGATCAGTTACCAGATACGCCATTTTGCTTTTTGTTGTTTCATCGATTGTCCAGTTGGGCGTAAATATCGCCAGTCCCTGATCATTCCCCATATTTGCTTCTTCTTCGAGCTGGGTTGTAACCGGCAGGAACGGACTGGCGTACCCGCCCGTAGTTCCCAGAATGGTTTTGCCGATAATGGACGGGTCTTTCCGGTATGTTGTTGCCAGGGCCGCCGTAATGGCTTTGTTTGCGTTAGCGTAAAATTTGTAGGTGAAAGTTTCCTTAAACCGGGTGTCAGGCGTATTTTCGGACGGCTCAAAAATACTGGTGAGCAGGTATTTGCTGGGTTTATAATAGCGGGAGTTTGACCGTCCATATAATACACTGGTTTCCCGCGTCCCCCATTCTGCACCACGGCTGCCGAGGTCGGGCAGGTAATACTGCCGGGTCCGGCCACGGTTATACTGCTCCGGATTCAGGCCTGACATGGCATCTACGGCCTGCAGGAACAAGGATTCCGTGTTGTTCTTGTTGTTGGCACCATCCCACAGCTTAGTAAATCCTGATCGGCTGGCATCACTCTGGTAGAGCGCACACTGAAACGTAGCGGCACTGCTGATCAGTTGTTCTGCTGTTTCCAGCGCCAGTCTGGCATATTCTGCCTTTTCGCCAAGCCGTGTACGTTGCAGGTATACCTTGGCCAATAGGCCGTAAGCTGCTTTTTTCGTAACCCGGCCCCGCAGCGCCTGTGTATAGGGCAAGTACTGGCAGGCAAACTTCAGATCCGAAATGATGGCATCGTAAAACTCTTTTTCGGTGTTCCGTTTCGGAGTCAGGTTAATGGTGCCTTCCGCCGATGAACTCTGCGATAGAGTAACATTGCCAAACTGCTCGACGAGATTGAAATTGGCATAGGCACGGATAAAATAGGCTTCGGCAATTTTTGCATTCAGCTCATCCTTGCTGTTGTAGCCCTTCACATCGTTTGCATATAAAATAGCCGTATTACAGTAGTTCACCAGTGAATACAAACCATTCCAGATCACGCGGATGGTGCCTGTGGTTGTATTCAATGTATTGTTATAGAGAGCCAGACCAATGTCGTTGTTGCCGACATTTACCCAGCTATCAGTTCCGGCCTCCGTCGGGCCGATAAAGTCGATTTTACCATGGAAAAAGTACAGGTCTGTGTAACAGCCGTTAATCGCCCCTTCTAAACCAACTTTGTCTTTCAGGACTTTATCGACGGGTAAACCTGCCGGATTGTATTCATCCAGGCCCTGACAGGAAGAGAGCAAGAGGACAGTTATGAAAAAAAGAACTGGTAAGCGCATAAGAAATTATGGTTAGAAAGAAAGGTTAACACCAACGATGATTTGCTTGAAAAGCGGGAACGAGTCGGCACCACCTGATTCCGGATCAACACCTTTCAACATACTGCTGCGGGTAAGGATGATGGGATTATAAATAGTGCTGTAGACCCGCATGCGTGACAAACCGAGTTTATCCTGTAAGGTTTTCGGTAAGGTATAACCCAGCGTAATGTTCTTGATCTTGACGTATGAACCGTCCACTAAGCTGAGCGCCGACGTGAAGGTGTTGCTGAACGATGAACCGGGACGCGGAAAATCATTTGTCGGATTTGTTGGCATCCAGTAGTCATAGGTTTCCGGCTGAGCCGTTGCATTCCAGTAGCCGAGGCTGGTGGCGTTAATCGTATGGCCGAAGCGCATATTGGCAAATACTGTCAGATCAAAGTTTTTGTAGACGAACGCGTTCTGAATTCCCATCATCCAGTTCGGGTTAGCGTGCCCTACCAGCATCCGGTCGGCGGCCGAATAAACGTGAACGCCGTTGTCTGATTCGCCCGTAGCGCTGACCTTAGGTACGGTTGCCAGCTTGATGTCTCCCGGCCGCGCACCGTAGAGTTTCGCTTCCGTGGTATCAACAGTCTGCCAGATACCGATTTTCTTGTAGTCGTAAAAACTCCGCAGGGGCTGGCCGACAAACAGGTTTTCCGAAATCAGCGACGTAACGTTTACGGAGTTACCGAGATCGATTTTGTTTAGTTTTTCGCGTGCTGTTGTGTAGGTAATGGACGTATTCCACTGAAAATTTTTCTTCGCCATGGTCCGGATTGACGCCGTCAGCTCAATACCCTTGTTCTCTGTTTCGGCAATGTTCAGTACCTTGGTATAGAGGTTTTTAGCGTCAAAGCCGCCGGCTGTTGACGGGAGTGTACGTTTGTATAACACCCCGTCAGTATAAGTCTGATACAGATCGGCGGTCAGATCAAGCCGGCCTTTAAACAGCGAGAGATCAAGGCCGAGGTTGGTCGTTCGTGATTTTTCCCAGGAGAGTTCTTCATTACCTAGTGCCTGTTTCAGAACATAGATCGGTAACACCCCTGACCCGCCGAGGGACAGGTTGGCGGAGGCAGTTTTCGACACCATTTCAGTCATGCTCTGGTAGGGAGAGATGTTGTTATTGCCGGTAACCCCGTAGCTGGCCCGTATTTTCATGTCGCTGATCCAGTGCTTGAGGTTGCTCAGGAACGATTCATCACTGACCCGCCATGCGGCTGAAACTGACGGGAACGATGACCAGTGCTGATAGAGCTGCGAGGCGCCGTCCCAGCGGTTCGAAACTGTTAACAGATACTTACTCCGGTAGTTATAGTGGAGGCGGCCCGCATACGACATCCGGCTGGACTCTGAGTACCCTGTCGAGCGGTTGGTAACAGTACTGGCTGCACCGGTATTGTAGTAGGTGTAATAGTCAAAATCGAGCCCGTTTACAGCGATGATCGACGATTCAGACCGGGATTTTCCCATCGAAACGATACCGGTTGCGGTAAACTGATGAACGTCGTTGATCGCGAAGTTGTAGGTAGCGTAGTTTTCCCAGATATATGAATAGCCGAGGCCATTTCCGTAGCTGGCTTCTTTGGTAACCCGTCCTTCGGAGGCCGGTATGTAGGCGAGTTCGCTCTGAAAGAAACCGTCCCGTGATGCTGATGCTGATAAACCCAGGTTTGACCGGATGGTCAGGTTACTGAAGGGTGTGAACTCCACATACGGGTACATGTTTATGTTCATGTTCTTCGAATTATCAACATAAACACCAGGGGCGTAGTTGGCAATCGGGCTGATGGTGGCGCTGGTAGCTCCTAACGGTCTCATATTGATGGTACCATCCTCGTTGTAGGGAGTGCCGACCGGTGCCAGTCCATATGCCTTATTAACGCGGCTCGACGTAGCATCGTTGTTTCGCGCTGTTACAACCGTCTGAATACCGGCTTTCAGAAGCTTATTGAACCTCACATCCATGCCTGCCCGCGCATTCAGGATTTTGGTCTCATCAAATTTATAAATCCCTTTTTCGCCGATGTAACCCAGTGACAGATAGGCCTGAATTTTTTCGCTGCCGCCGCGCAGGGATACGAAGTGGTTCTGCTGGATACCGGTTTTCATCGTTTCCTCCACCCAGTTGACCCACTTGCCCTGCTGAACCAGGTTACGGACTTCAATGGACGGCACAAGCTCCACCAGATCGTCGGTATAAACACCCTGCGACATAAAGTATTTGTCTTTCAGGTAGTTAATCCATCGATCTTTAGTGAGCGGTTTCGGAAACCTGGCGAACCCGTTAATGCCATAATAGCTGTCGACATCGAGTTGGAGTTTCCCGGCTTTGGCTTTTTTGGTCGTAACAATAATTACGCCGTTGGCTCCGGCAACCCCATATATAGAGGTTGCGGCGGCATCTTTCAGAACGTCAATGTTTTCAATGTCGTTCGGGTTCAGAGCGTTGATGTTGCCTGGTACACCGTCGATCAGGTAGAGCGGTGACTGGCCGCCCGAAATAGACCGGTTACCCCGTAGCAGGACGTTTGGCGTTGTACCGGCGCGGCCGCTGGTCCGTTCGATATCCAGGCCGGCCACACGGCCCTGCAGTGCTTCCATCGGGCTGGTGACCGGACTGAGGATAATGTCAGCGGCTTTTACACTGGCTATGGAACCGGTAAGGTCTTTCCGTTTGGTCGTACCGTAGCCGATTACTACGACTTCGTCGAGTGAATTCGGATTTGGTTGTAAAACAAGGTTAAGGGTTGTCTGCTTGCCGATCATAACTTCCTGGCTTTTGTAACCGACAAAGGAGAAGATCAGGGTAACGTCACCGTTCGGGACCGAAAGCCGGAACTGCCCGTTGGCTTCTGTTGCCGTTCCCCGGGTCGTCCCTTTCACTATGATGCTGACGCCTGGTAGTTTTTCACCTTTTTCGTCAGATACCGTACCGGTAATCACCTGATCGGCTATTTCTGTAGGAGGCGGAATCGTGAGCAGGCCGGCTTCGTCTTTCGGTACAATGCTGTCCAGAATAATCTGACCGTTCAGAATGCGGTAAGTCAGGTTTAAGGGCCTTAGTAACTGAATCAGTGCCTCGTCGAGCCGGACTTTATTGACGTGAATCGATACCGTACGGTCGGCTCCGATGTTGCGGGAGCTGAAGACAAACTTAGTCGTAGTCTGCCTTTCGATTTGGGTTAGTACCGAACGCAGACGTTGACCGTCAATGTGCAGCGACACTGACTTGCTCAGGAGCTCCTGAGCCTTACTGTCGTAACCAAAGGAGAGGCTGACGAATGTGATGAGCAGAAAAAGTTGAACGAAGGATAGTTTCATAAGCAGCAGAAAAAACGATATACGTCGGCTGCATGACCAGCCCGGCAGAGCTGCATCAATTTTTTTCATACCTTTAAGGATTGTTAAATGGACTATTTGACAAAAAAACCTCTGGATCAGGCAGTGCAAATGCCTGGTCACGTAGCTGGCGGGCTATGAGGGAGGGAAGTATCGGAAGCTGGCCGTGGTGCAAACATGGTCAGCTTTTTTGCGTATAGTGATCTTACATAGGCATCTGGTTTACAGGTCGGGTTAAGGTTAATGTCAAATGTTCGCACAGCCCTTGCCACTGATAACAATTGTTGTTCCTTCTGTGACATAACTGGATTTGGTCGCTGCACAAATCATATCGAGTTGTGCATAGAGGCCAAGGCCTCCGAGATCGGCCGTCAGCGGGCAGTCTTTTTGTTTTGGATTATCGAGCCGGATGCTAATACCGTAGGCGGCTTCTAATTGTGTCACTACCTCGCCAAGGGGCACATCGTCGTAATTAAAGGATGGCCTGACGGGAATCGTAGCCTCTTCGGCAATGAGCTGCGGATGATCTGATACGTTTATATCAAACTGTTGTTTGTCAGTAATATAGGTTGCT
This sequence comes from Arsenicibacter sp. R0_47, assembly GCF_057652235.1. Lineage (NCBI taxonomy): Bacteria > Pseudomonadati > Bacteroidota > Cytophagia > Cytophagales > Spirosomataceae > Arsenicibacter > Arsenicibacter sp. R0_47. The sequence continues at coordinate 150,396 of NZ_JBYFCJ010000005.1, forward strand.
TTTTGATTGGGCCGAAGAATGATTTTACCCGCCTGACCACGCGTTGATTGCCCTGTGCTCTGATAAACAGAAACCCGCCCGGTTACTACCTCTACTACAACATTGTCGGTTTGATCCTGTGATTTTATCCGGAAACTGGTACCTAATACCCGTGTGATGACCGGGCCGGAATAGACATAAAACGGGCGATCCGGTTGTTTGGTAACGTCGAAGAATGCCTCCCCGGCTAAGTAAATTTCCCGCTTTCCGGGGGCAAAACCGGTCGGGTAGGTGACTGCGCTTCCGGGGGCGAGCCGGACCGTACTGCCGTCGCTGAGCCGGACGGTTTCGGTTTGACGGGAGGTATTGATATGCTGAATCCAGTCGGGATGACCGATTTCCTGCGGGCTTACCCGTGCAATCGGGCTTGACGGTGGCCGTAAGAACCACCAGCTAAGGGTTAGCGCCAGTACCACCGATGCGGCAATGGCGATCTGTCGGAAACCGATCCGGCGGGAGGACGCCGGCACCGGCATGGGAACTACACCGGCGGATAAAGTCCGGTTTTGTATCTGCTGCCACAGCATGGGTTCCAGTTCCTGAAATTCGAGTTCGGAAACGGGCTGCTTAGTATCATTTTGTAGCGTACCGTACCAATGCTCAACAAAGAGTTTTTCTTCATCGGTGCATTTCCCTTCCAGATACTGTTGCAGTAAATAACCTAGCTCTTTGCGGCTCATAAAGTTGAAGGCTGTCCGTCTATTACATGACAGATTTTACCCTTACTGACCGCAAATGATCTTATTAATACTTTGAAAATTTATGTATATTGCCATAAGGTTGCAGAATTTTCCTTGATAAATACAGAAATGCAAGCGTTATAGCAGGAGGCAGAGAGGTAAAAAGAAGAATAGGCCGGGCCTGACATTGTTGCATCAGGCCCGGACATACTAGGTTCTGTTGATCAGGCTTACACCGGCGCCGAAAAACACAAGACCAACCAGAAACGGAACGATGGCCTCGCCCAGGTTTTTAACTTTCATGCCCAATACGGCCTGCCCGTCCTTGAGGTAGGCAACCAGAGCAAATAAAATAACAAAGGTGCCCAGGATCGTCAGGAAGGCACCGAAGAAGCGTCGGAAGTTTGCGTTATCCATTTTTCAGTTTGACTAATTTATAACCGCTGCGCCGGAATTGGCCGGCCAGCCGGTTTAGTATTCATGCATTTACCTATGTAGGCACAAAATTAAGGCAAAATCGGGCAAAAACGGCCTTAACGGTTATCAGAATGCCCGAGACTCTTAGCCGGATTAACGATGTCCCGCACCAATTGCTTTAATTCTTTTATCTCAGGGAATCGGCCGGCTACCTTGCGGTTAAAAATCTCCTGCCCGTCGATACTGACTGTAAAGCGTCCGCTGACTTCCGACGGGTGGAGCAGCACGCCATGTACGTCGTCGGTAAACGTGGTCAGGAGTTCCTGGGCCATCCATGCCGACCGGAGCAGCCAGCCGCATTTCGGGCAATAGTCGATGGTAACAGTCGGTTTCACGATATTTGTCAGGGGATTTGTCGGTTGTAAGGTCAAATTTAGGCAGATTTGTCATCTTTATAGAAATCACTGCGATGAGTTTAGTAACAATAAATCGTACGACAGCGGCTGATCCGGACTTTATGGCGCTGGTCACTGACCTGGATGCTGATCTGTGGATCCGGTATCAGCCCTATCAGGCCAAATACGATGCCTTCAACAAGGTTGATACCACGGCCCGTGTGGTCGTGGCCTTTCTGGATGAACAGCCGGTCGGCTGCGCCTGTTTCCGGCCGATGACAGACGATGAGGCTGTGGAGATCAAGCGGATGTTTGTCAAGCCTGAAGCCAGAGGCAACGGCGTCGCTATGGCCATGTTGAAGGCGCTGGAGGCGTGGGCTGCCGAAGAGGGCTTCCGGGTTGCCCGGCTGGAGACCGGCAACAAACAGCCCGAAGCCGTTGGGTTATACGAAAAAGCCGGTTTTGTGCGTATTCCTAATTACCCGCCGTATGTTGGTTTTGACACCAGTATTTGCATGGAAAAACCAGTAACCCTTCACGTATGAAAAATCTGTTTTGCCTGTTACTGCTCCTGGTAGCTGCCCGGTCGCGCGCTGATGTTTATCTGCCTGCCATCCTGAGTTCTGATATGGTGCTCCAGCAGCAGACCGATATTACCTTGTGGGGGTGGGCCAACCCGACGGAGCAGATTACAATTACGGCCGGCTGGGATAATAAACCCGTCAGCACGACCTGTGCCGAGAATGCAACCTGGCGCGTCACGCTGCACACACCGGCTGCGGGCGGCCCGTATAAAATCACGATCAAGGGGTACAACACCATTGTGCTTGCCAATGTTCTGGTCGGTGAAGTATGGCTTTGCTCCGGTCAGTCAAATATGGAAATGTCGGGCTACGGGGCGAAAGATGCCCGTGCGGAATTGCCGTCGGCCTATAATCCGGCGATCCGGTTTATAAAAATCCCGAAAACAGCGGCCGATTATCCGCAGTCAACGATGCGGGGCAGCTGGGCCGTTTGTGATTCCAACAGCCTGAAAAACGTTAGTGCGGTTGGCTTTTTCTTTGGGCGGAAGCTTCAGCAAACGTTGAATGTACCGGTCGGGCTGATTGATGCGAGCTGGGGCGGATCGTATATGGAAAGCTGGGTGCCGGAGTCGCTGGTAATGCTGTACCCCGATCTGAAGCGGTCGGCACAGGCGATTGGAAAGGCACCGTGGAGCCCGAATAAAGCCGGTGTGCTGTACAATGGTATGATTGCGCCACTGACACAATTTCCGATTGCCGGTGTGATCTGGTACCAGGGCGAATCGAACCGGCACGATCCCCGGGCCTATTATCACCTGACCCATGTAATGGTCGATAGCTGGCGGGGCCTGTGGCAAAAGGAATTTCCGTTCTATAGCGTTCAGATTGCGCCCTACACCTATAATGGTAAGTACGAGACGGCTGCGGTGCGCGAGGCACAGGTGCGGGCCACGGATCTGCCCAAATCAGGAATTGTGATAACAACCGATCTGGTCGATAACATCCGGGATATTCATCCGGCTTACAAAAAAGAAGTCGGGTTACGGCTGGCAAATTATGCACTGGCCGAGACCTATGGTAAGGCGGTTGGTGCGTATAAAAGCCCGCAGTACAAGTCAATGCAGGTGACGGGTAATGTGGTGCGGGTTGTGTTCGACAATGCGCCGGACGGGTTTATCGTGAAAGGCACCGACATTACGGAGTTTGAAATTGCCGGTCCGGATAAGGTATTTACGAAAGCGCAGGCACGCGTGAAGGGCAACACGATTGAGGTATCGAGCCCGGCGGTGTCGAATCCGGTGGCGGTGCGGTTTGCGTTCCGTGACGCGCCGGAGCCGAATCTGTTCAGCAAAGGTGGCCTGCCTGTTATTCCGTTCAGGACGGATGACGGAGAATTATAACAGGATTTGTGTGATTTAATGACCGGCATGATTAGTTGACCGGTGGAATAGATTGATTGTCGTACCGCTTTCAGGCCTTTAAGGTTAAAAAATATGGCAGAAACAAAAGAGGTTTGGTTGCGGGGGCCGTTGCCCGATATGCCGGCGTTGCTACAGCCGGTGGCGCATGCGTTGTTGCAGGCCCGTGAAGAAGTAAATATACTGATGAGCGGGGTAGCCGATGAACTGCTTTGGGAACGCCCGGCCGGACTGGCTTCGGCGGGGTTCCATTTACAGCATCTTACGGGTGTGCTTGACCGTTTACATACCTATGCGCGGGGAGAAATGCTGTCACCGGAACAGCTTGAGGGCCTGGCGCAGGAAGGGAAACCACCGGTGACCGGTGTGACGGCAAAAGCGCTTGTCGCGGCCTTCAACCAGCAGGTTGACAAGGCGTTGGCTCAGCTTAGCCGGACAGATGAACAGACGCTGACTAATTTCCGGGGCGTCGGTCGTGCACAGCTTCCATCGACGGTGCTGGGATTGCTCGTCCATTCGGCGGAACATACGATGCGGCATCTGGGCCAGTTACTGGTAACGGTGAAGGTCGTGCAGGCACAGGCTGCCCGTTAGCAACTGTTTAGCGTTTAAACGTGTTTTATAGTAAATACTAATGAACATGAAAAACGCAGTTAAAGGAATCATCGGACTCTTTCTGATAAGCGTTATCGGCTGCTCGCCCTATCGGATAGTTCAGAACAAAACCGACCGGTCGGCGACATGGTCTGATTACCGGACCTTTGCCTTTATTGATACAAACCGGGTCGGGTCGGAGCCGGGCACCAGCTACATGGCAGCGATGGAGCGCATCAAAAAAGAAGTGACGGTACAGATGCGGCAAAGGGGATATCAGCTGACAAACGATAATCCCGATCTGCTGGTGAATTTAGGGGCTGTGGTGCGGGAAAAGACCCAAACCCGTCAGACTACGATTCAGGAGGCGCCGTTATATGTCGGTCAGCGCCGTTATCACTGGCAAAGCCAGGAAGTGCCGGTGGGGAATTATCAGGAGGGAACGCTGAATGTGCATATTGTGGATGCCCACCGGAACGCACTGGTATGGGACGCCGCCATTTCACGCGTAATTACATCGCAGCCTCTGGCAAATGATGAGTTACAGCAGGCGGTCGGCAGGTTATTTGAGAAAATGCCGAAGAGCTAGCAACGTGGGACTAAACAGCAAGGCCACTGCCCGAATACAGGCAGTGGCCTTGTTTTTATAAGCTAATCTGCATCTTATCGCCGATGGCATAAATTCGTTTCAGACACTCGGCCGTCAGAACGGCATCTTCCAGTGCATTATGGAAATCGTCTTCCCGTTCAAGCCCGAAATGGGCGGCAATGGCGGTGAGGCTGAGCCGGTCGGGTACCCGCTGGTTGTTTTTCTTCAGCACACGGAAAATAAAGTAACTCAGCGTGTGCAGGTCAACGAGCGTGCGGCTGTAAGGCCATTTCAGCTTCTCGAGCCGATACGCTTCTTTCAGGAAATTAATGTCATTAATCACGCTTTGTCCGCAGATAATGACGTTTTTCAGGTAGGGCGTATTGTCGGATGTCTGCTGCGTTTTACGGATACCCAGGTGCTCAATAATCCACTCTTCCATTTCCGGCAACACATCATAGATCATCGGCGCGTCTTCGAGCTCGGCCAGCGATATGTTGTGAATTTTTTCGGAATATGACGAAAACGCTTCTTCATTTTCGGGGTACACATTGGTCAGATACCGGCCTTTCTCCACCCAGTTATCGTCGAATAAAACAGCACCAATCTGAATAATTTCATTCCAGTCCGGCTCCGGGCCGGTCATCTCAAGGTCAAGAACAAGAAAAGGCATCCGTGTAATTGGTTCAAGTTAGGTCTGTAAAAGGCCCCAAAATGCAGGCCATATATTTACGAACGAAGATAATTGGTAATAATGAGATTATTTATGAAAAATAACCGGACTATTTTTCAGGGTTGAAACAAATTGACCCGTCAGAATGTTTTACTGTTACATTAGCTTAAAGACAAAAATCCCCGGTCAGTGACGGCCGGGGATTTTTATTTTCACCTGTCTTCAGACAAACCTCAACTGAATGATTGGGCTAAAAAAAGTTATTTTTTTTAGCCGTCTAGTGGCTTGATAGAAAGAAGCTTACCGTTGAACCACCTGCTGCCTTACACTGAAATTCAATCCATCGTTCCAACGCTTTTTCCGGTGACAGGGTCTTTTTATCAGATCCCGGGATTGATTTTATTTTAACAAACTCAATTTTTATGAAGCGTACATTCATGTATGGCCTGCTTGGCTTAGCGGCTTTAGTGTCTGCCTGTCAGCAGGATAATGATTCAGTCACCCCGGATAATGGTGTTGTGGTAAATTCTGATTTTAAACAGAATACGGATAGCTGGACGGGTGATTTCACGGATTACAGTACTCAGCAGGACAGTATCATGGAATTTAGCCTGACACATAAGGGGCTACCGGCTCCGCTGGATACAACGAAAAAGGCCTTGCGGATTACCGGCAGTAACCGGAGCGATGATATGTTTATGTTCGTGAAGCGGAAAGTGACTGGTCTGACGGCAAATACAACGTATCAGCTCCGGTTTGACATTGAACTGGCGTCGATGTATGCCGATAACAGCGTAGGCATTGGCGGATCGCCGGGTGGCAGTGTTTACCTGAAAGCAGGAGCGTCAGCAACCGAACCGGCGAAAGTAAAGGAAAATGACTTCTATCACCTGAACCTGGATAAAGGCAACCAGGCAGAGGGCGGTAAGGACCTGATTGTGCTGGGAAATGTCGGTGCCGGAACCGATGTAACCCAGTATAAGCTGATTCAGCGGGATAATGCTACCAAAACGTTTTCGGCCAAAACCAACGACAAAGGCGAATTGTGGGTCATTGTGGGGACCGACTCCGGTTTTGAAGGTATCACTACCTTGTATTATAACAAAATCAAGGTAACTGCGACGAAAATAACAAATTAGAGCTGGGGGCTCTGCAAATCAGAAACGACTCAACTTCGGGAAGCTCAACCACAAACTGGTGCGTGTGGTGTGGCGGACTTTCCGATAGTTGGGTCGCTTTCTTTTTCAGGCGTCCAGCAAGTCGATGCGTTGCTGGTGCCGGCCTCCTTCGAATGGCGTTTCCAGCCAGATCCGGACGATCTGAAGGGCCATATCTTCCGTAACCATCCGTTCGCCGATAGAAATTACATTGGCGTTATTGTGCTGCCGCCCGAGCCGCGCCGACGCTTCGTTCCAGCACAGCGCACACCGGACACCCTTGATGCGGTTGGCCATCATGGCTTCTCCGTTTCCGGAACCGCCCAGGACAACGCCGCGCTCAACCTCACCAGCCGCAACGGCTTCTGCCACAGGGCGTATAAACACCGGATAATCAACAGAAGCCTCGCTGTCGGTACCTTTATCGATGACCTCGTGGCCAAGATCGGTCAGTAGTTTTTTGATGGCTTCCTTGTACCGGAAACCCGCGTGGTCGGATCCAATGGCTATTTTCATAATCGTTATGTATTGTTTTTTACAAAATGCAGTCCATGATCAAAATTTGTTATGAGCTTACATCTGAGCAGATCAAGCTCTTCTCTGAGAACAGGATCATCAAAATCTTTGCGATTCTTATTCAGGAAACAGCTTTGGTCAGACTTATGTTGTTGAAGATGATGTAAAACGGAGGTATATACAATGGCGTCCTGGGAACTGCCGAACGTGTTTTCGTAATATGTTGCTTGGTTCAGTATAGATGCCGTTAACGGGATTATTTCAGCTGTTGCTAAAAGCCGTTTTCTGTATGCTGAAAATCGCTGCCAATCGTCAACTGAACTCTGAATAAGAAACTGGGTGATGTTTGTAAGACTATCAATTCGTCCGGCATTACCGCTGTTCCGGCGTAGTTGCACGAGTTCATTATTTAGCTGCTGTTGCAGCCCTTTTCGTATTGTTGCCTGTCTTTTCAGCTTTTCGTGTGGTTCTGCCAGCGAATAGGCAGGTAAAATCAGTTGACACACTTGTTGTTCACTTAACACTAAAAGTGCTTCGCAGGCATTGCAGTGTTCTTGCTGAAAGGCCAGTTCGAGTATAAAATTAGTCTCTATATAGACATTCATGCTGCAATTTCATAAACAACATTAGCATGGGGTAACATCTCTTGCAAACCTGTACTTTTGATCCATTGAGGTAATACGGAATCGGTAGCTGTACTTTGCCGGATAAGGTTGCTAAGCCACGAGAAAACAATAAACTCAAGAATTTGACTATTTATTTGCTCTGATGAAACAACAACTCCGTTCAGATAAGGGCCAATGATTGATTTAGCATCAATAATGTAGTCCGGAGTTATTGGTTTCGTAAGGTCCGACTTATTATCACCATACCATAAGTAAAAGAAGTCGGGAGTAGCCAGCAAGAAGAAAGGTGCATCCGGTAAACCTCCGTGCGCGTTCATGTTGCGTCGGTATTGAGCTGCCCAGGCAGGAGTTGTACCCTTTCGGTTCTTAACTTCGCCGGTCAGAACAAGCCGGTTCTGACGGTCATAGATTGCTAAATCCCATCTGTGATCCATAAAAAAGGAGATAAATTCTTACCAAAGATAACGTTTTATTAATTCTTCATGTTACAGGGGTTATACAACCAAAAATTGTACATGACTGCAACTACAAAACGACCACCTGCCTCAATTGTCTTTATTTTTGGCGGCAGTGGTGACCTCAACTACCGGAAATTAATACCTGCACTTTACAATTTATCGCTCGACGGCTACCTGCCGGAGCAGTTTGCCGTGGTCGGTATCGGCCGTAGTAAATATAGCGACAGCTCATTCCGGGACCGTTTGCTGGAAGGGATTAAATCATTTTCGCGGCAGAAAGACGAACTGGATACAAAATGGGATGCCTTTTCTAAATCGGTTTCCTACCTGAATATGGATGGCGAAGATGCCGGGGCCTATAAAAAGATTGCCGACTGGGTCAAGGAAAAGGAAACGGAGTGGAATACGCAGGCAAATGTTATTTTTTATCTGGCGGTGGCTCCTCAGCTTGTGCCGGATATTGCCACAAATCTGGGGAAACTCCCGCTCTGCGGCGACACGTCGCGTGTGCGTATTGTGGTGGAAAAACCGTTTGGGCATGACCTGGAAAGTGCCCGTTCGCTGAATACCCTGCTCGGCGGTTTGTTTGCCGAAAAGCAGATTTATCGCATCGACCATTATCTCGGAAAAGAAACAGTGCAGAATATTCTGGCACTTCGCTTTGCCAATGCGTTATTTGAGCCCCTCTGGAACCGTAATTATATCGATCATATTCAGATTACGGCGGCCGAAACCGTTGGTCTGGAGGGCCGTGGCGGTTACTATGAAACATCCGGTGCGCTTCGGGACATGGTCCAGAATCACCTGCTTCAGGTCCTTTGCCTGATTGCTATGGAGGCGCCGGTCTCGTTTGATGCCGATGAAGTACGGAATAAAAAGGTGGATGTGCTGAGTGCGATCCGTCATTTTACGCATGACGCCGTTCGCGACAATGCCGTACGCGGACAGTATGACGCCGGTGTTGTAAACGGGAAAAAGGTGGCTGCTTACCGCGATGAAGAAGGAGTCGCCCATGAATCGGCGACGGAAACCTTTGCGGCCGTGAAGTTCTTTGTCGACAACTGGCGTTGGTCGGGTGTACCGTTTTATGTACGGACGGGCAAATTTCTGCAACAGAAAAAGACCCAGATTACCATTGAGTTTAAATCAGCACCGCATTTCGCGTTTCCTCAGGAATCGGCCGATACATGGCGGCCAAACCGGTTGATTATCAGTATTCAGCCGGATATGGACATTCGTCTTCGTTTTCAGGCCAAGCGCCCCGGGCAGTCGATGATGCTGAATCCGGTCGAGATGGTGTTTAATTACGCCGATGCTTTTGACGGGCAGCAGCCGGAAGCCTATGAAACGCTGTTACTGGATGTGATGCAGGGCGATGCTACCTTATTTATGCGTGCCGATCAGGTCGATCAGGCCTGGCAGGTGGTTACGCCGATTCTGGATGTCTGGCAGAAACGCCCGCCGGTTGATTTTCCGAACTACCAGCCGGGTTCGTGGGGCCCCGAAGATGCAGAGGCGCTGATCGCACAGGATGGGCACCATTGGGTAAATGTAAAAGTCTAGCACGGAATAAATAGCGTGCCGTATTACAGTGATGCTACAGGTATGATAATCAAAACAAAAACCGAAGAACTGGCAACCCGTGTGGCGGACTGGCTGATTGGCTATGCCAATGAGGTCATTGAGCGGCAGGGGCGGTTTGCCATCGCGTTGTCGGGGGGGAGTACGCCGAAAGCGCTGCATACCTTACTGGCGGCTGAACCCTACCGTTCGCAGACTGACTGGTCGGCCTGGCAGGTGTTCTGGGGCGATGAACGGGCGGTTCCGTTTGACGATGACCGTAATAACGCCCGGATGGCCTACGAAACACTGCTGAACCACGTACCGGTGCCTCCGGCGCAGATTCACGTGATGCGGACTGACCTTGAGCCGATTGAATCGGCCACCGAGTACGCCTACACACTGCATTCCCTGTTCGACGGGCAACCGCATACGTTTGATCTGGTTCTGCTGGGTATGGGTGACGACGGGCATACGCTTTCCCTTTTTCCGGGGCAGGACGTTGTGCATGAGCAGCATGCGTGGACCAGTGCGTTCTGGCTGGCCAGTCAGGACATGTATCGGATTACACTGACGGCACCGGTTGTCAATCAGGCAGCCTGTGTGGCCTTTCTGGTGGCCGGAGCCGGCAAGTCCGAAACGCTCAAAGCCGTGCTGGAGGGGCCATACGTTCCGGACCAGTACCCGTCGCAGGTGATCAAACCTGCCGATGGCCAGCTGATCTGGTTTATCGACGAGGCAGCAGGGGCGCTACTTTAGGCTGGTCAAACAACCCCCATCTATAGGGGTTGACCAGGAAAATTTTGAATTACCGGACATAGTATTGCCCTGTGCTTTACCTTTGCAGCGAAATTTAAGGGAGTGAACGGGCGACCGTTGTCTAAACGCCGCTCATTCACTCATTCACTCTTTCGCTCTTTAACTATACTATGGAATTTCGCATTGAGAAAGACACGATGGGTAAGGTGGAAGTACCGGCTCACGTTTATTGGGGAGCCCAGACCCAGCGGTCCATCGAAAACTTTAAAATTGCGCAGGACATCAATAAAATGCCCCGCGAGATTGTCCGTGCATTTGCTTACCTGAAAAAAGCGGCGGCGCTGACGAACTTCGACGCGGGCGTATTGCCGAAAGAAAAATGTGATCTGATCGGTCAGGTTTGTGACGAAATTCTGGAGGGTAAACTCGATGACCAGTTTCCGCTGGTGGTCTGGCAGACCGGTTCAGGTACGCAGTCGAACATGAACGTCAACGAGGTGGTTGCGTATCGCGGTCACGTGATGCAGGGCGGTCAGCTGACGGATGAGAAAAAGTTTCTGCACCCGAACGACGACGTGAACAAGTCTCAGTCATCGAACGATACATTCCCGACGGCGATGCACATTGCGGCGTACAAAATCCTGATGGAAGTAACAATCCCGGGCATTCAGAAGCTGCGGAATACGCTGCACGCCAAAGCCGTTGAGTTTAAAAACGTCGTTAAAATCGGCCGGACGCACTTCATGGATGCCACGCCGCTGACAGTAGGGCAGGAGTTCTCGGGCTATGTATCGCAGCTGGATCACGGCCTGCGGGCGATCAACAATACACTGGCCCATTTGTCAGAACTGGCCCTTGGCGGTACAGCCGTCGGAACAGGCATTAACACGCCGCCGGACTATTCAGAAAACGTGGCGAAACACATTGCCGGCCTGACGGGTCTGCCATTTGTGACAGCAGAAAACAAGTTTGAAGCACTCGCTGCCCACGATGCAATTGTGGAAGCCCACGGTGCCTTGAAAACCGTAGCTGCCAGCCTGATGAAAATCGGTAATGACATCCGTATGCTGTCGTCGGGACCACGGGCAGGCATCGGTGAACTCTTTATTCCGGACAACGAACCGGGTTCGTCGATTATGCCGGGTAAGGTGAACCCGACCCAGTGTGAGGCGATGACAATGGTGGCGGCTCAGGTAATGGGCAATGACGTGGCGATCAACTTCGGTGGTGCCATGGGCCACTTCGAACTGAACGTATTCAAGCCGGTAATGATTTACAACTTCCTGCACTCAGCCCGCCTGATCGGCGATGTGTGCGTATCGTTCAACGATAAGTGTGCGGAAGGTATCCGTCCGATTGAAGAAAACATTACGAAGCACGTAAACAACTCGCTGATGCTGGTTACGGCGCTGAACACAAAAATCGGCTATTACAAAGCGGCGGAAATCGCCCAAACGGCTCACCGTGAGGGATCAACGCTGAAAGAAACGGCCATTAAACTGGGCTACCTGACTGCCGAAGAATTCGATCAGTGGGTAATCCCCGGCGATATGGTGGGGGAGATTAATGTGTAGTACCTGAATCTGAATACAGGTGCAATTTAGTGGTGGCACGATTTTAACAGCTTTGGCTGCCGGTCGTGCCACCACTTTTTTATGCCCTTTACCGCTTATACACCCCAAACCGGCCATCAGTATAGGTCCGGCGGAAATCGCCGAGTTGGGTGGTGTTTTCATCAGGTACATAGTCTGCCCGGTCATTTTTATAATCAACCAGCATAAAACGGAGGTTTTGGGCTTTAGCCCAGGCTGCGAGCCGCTCTGTATTGCGTTCTGATTCGTTAAACTGGAACAGAAAACTTTCGTATGCAATCAGTTTCCCATAGCGCTCATAATCGTTGAAAAAAAACGTAAGCGGCACCAGGCCACTGGAGCCGGCCGGAAGCTGTGTCCGTAATGACGCGTATGCGTCGGGTAAATAGGGTTTCGAGAAATTCTTGTAAATGATCTCAATAATCCCGTAAAAACCGATGATAAAATAAGCGGCCAGAACAACGTATAAACCACGGTTCCGGAACGGGTTGATACGGTATAACTCATAAAGCAGCACAAACATAAGCGGCATAAACAGAACGGTATACAAACCGGAATTCTTCTTGGTAATCAGCCAGAACGCAATAAGCTGACACAAAAAATATACGGTTAGTTTTACCGGTAATTTCCGGATAAACGCCCGTTGGGTGTAACCGACAAAGAGCAGGAGGAGCGAAAGTGCCAGTACTTCGAGCGGCTGGAAAAACATTTTCGGATAGGTCAGCATAACCGTCAGTTTTGACCAGAGACCAAACGCATTCTGGGTCGCCGGATCGTGCCGGAACTGGTAGTACCACACCGACAGGCCATTGGGTGCCATAAACACATCAATGAAGTAACACAGGCTGACCAGACCAGTACAGATTCCGAAAATCAGGGCTGATTTGTAATCACGGAGGTACAACAGCATGACAAACCCGGCAAAACTGTAGATGGCTCCGTTGAGGTGAGTCAGAAAGGCTACACCGGCGAGGATACCGGCTAGCACCACCCGAAACGGTTTGGTCTGAGAGCCATTAAGGCATAGAAAGGATCCGAAACCTAATGCAGCGAGCATCATTTCCGGCCGGTTCTCGAAGCTCATTTTGATCAGCAACCGGTTTGAAAAAATCAGGATCAGGATAGCAAGCAGGTAAAAAGACGACCGGGACTGTTCTCTTTTATAGACATACGCGCCGATCTCCAGCACCATGATCAGGAAAAAAATCAGTCCGCTGAACTGAACGGCCACCAGGTTATTGCCGAATAAAGCCATCAGCGCAGCACCCACCGCCAGGAACAGCTTGTGGCTGACCAGTAGCTGTTTATCCCAGTCCAGCACGCCGGTAAAGAAGTTGGACCTGACGATGCCTGTCTCCTTGAGCCAATAGGATTGTTCGGCAAACCAGGCATCGTCGCCGGTGGGATTGCGGTAAATGTACGTTGCCGCAGACAGGCATATAAGTACGATCAGGGCGACAGTAAGCTTTACTGTAGAGAAGTTAACGTGATTTTTCAAACGGATAGATGATAAGATTTTAGTAGGCCGAAAGGCGGGGATTTATAGAATTGCTGGTCGTGGATGATTGCCCAAAGATACGGTAAAACTTTAACTATGGCTTCGGTTACATCATAACTTACCTGAATTCAGGTTTTGGCAGGGAGATAAAAAAAACGCCCGGAAAAGACTGACCGGGCGTTTATGAAAAGGAATATAGAATTAGCTTACTGTTTGTCTAAAGTAACCATGCCATTGATCACCGATAGCCCGTTTTGGGTGGCTATCGAGTATACACGGTTGGTCTGGCGGGCATTAGCGTGTGTCGCCACGACCTCGGCCAGTTGATAGCTGCTGCCATTGGCAACGAAAACGTAATCACCTTTGGTCAGCGAGCCCATGGCCTTGCGACCGGCTGCTGTCAGGATCGGGTGATTGGCGGTTGCTTCGAGCATCATCAGGGTATGACCTGTATTTTTTGCTGCCAGTACACTTTCTGCCGGACGAACCACAACCTGAGTAAGTGCAAACGCGCCTTCGTGAACGGTTACGGCCGTTACGGTCTGATCCCCGAAACCGGCAATCACGTCACCCGACTGAATGGCATCCATGCGTTTTTCGAGGCCGTTTGCCAGCGAAACATAGGTGTCAGCCGGAAAACAGAACTCATTGTGGTCTTTTTCGCCGGCTTTAGCGCCTTCCGCTTTGGCTCCCCCCGAAAATTCGCGGGACAAGGCAAAGGCCAGGCATACGGCAAAACCGTCAGCCTGTTTGGCACCGTCTTTCAGATCGTCGATGTACTGCCCCCAGATCGCTTTGTCGGCCAATGTGTTCGGGATGCAAACCAGCAACGGTTTCGGGCTCTTCGACCAGGTGAAAACGGCGAGGCTCCCGACCGACTTCATGTCTTCGGCGCCGAAGAGACTGTACAGGTAGACCTTGCGTTCCAGCCCGTCACTAAACTTAAAGGTATACGGCGGTTTCTCGTCGTTACGGTCAAACACCAGGCCACCCGACTTAAAGTACGAGTCTTTTTCAAGGTTTTTAAACGTAGCGGCTTTTGCGGCCGTAAACTCCGCGGTGGTGATGCCGCGCTTTTCTTCCTGTGCCCATGCCGCGACGTTTATCAGCAGGGCGAGACTTACGTAAAGGAGTTTTTTCATGGTTTACTCTGGTAAATTATTTACCGTTAATAGCTGCTGTCTGACTAACTCGTTTGTGTAATTGCCCGACCACCATCCGTGCCGATTCAAGAGCGCCGGCCATCCAGGCGGTCAGGTAGCTGACGTGTTCGCCGGCAAAGTAAATATCATCGTCGGGCCGGGTCAGTGCTTTGTAGTGGCGGTTCCGCGCTTCGGTCGACCAGTTGGCCCAGCCGCCCTGATTATACGGGATTTTCTGCCATGCCAGCGAGAACGACGAGGCAAATTCCTGTTTATACTGCGGGTGAATTTTGCCGCCTTGTTCCAGCGCCAGGGCTTCCCGTTCTTTCAGCGACATGTTCCCGAGCTTTACGGCTTTTTCGTTGAAGTTGTAATACCCCCAGAGCACCCCGCCTTTACCCATAATGTCCTGCGACGGGTAAATGATCTGGTTGATGTCCATGTTGGTTTTCGACAGACCACCATAAATGTGGTCATCTTCTTCCCAGAAACGCCGTTTGAACGCCAGACCGATTTTGCCGGTATTGACATAGGGTACAAAGTCGGCAGCACGCTGAACGGCAGGGGACAAATCAGACGGAATTTTGCGCAGTACCGGCAGCGGAATCGCACAGATGGCATAATCGCCGGTCAGTTCTTTTTTGGCACCGGTTTTCTTGTCGGTATAAACCACCCGCACCCCGGGCTGCGTTTTCCGGATTTCGGTAATTTCAGCTCCGTACAGAATCTTACCGGCGAGCTGTTTTTCAAAGGCTTTCGGAATCTCGTCCATGCCATTGGGCGGCTGTAGCATGGGCGGTTGCTGATACAGGGTATATTCGCCGTAGTTCGACAGGGAGGGGTGGAAAATTCCCGACCGGATGTAATCGAGCAGGCGGTGGGCCTCGCTGAATTCACCCGGGGCGTCACCCGCGCCCTGCGGTGTTTTGAAGCCCCGCCGTTCGGTACTTTTGTAGAGCAGATCCGGACTCAGATCGCCTTCCATACGCAGGAACTCGGTGAGCTGTTCCACATCATCTTTGGTCATTGCACTGTCGAGCGACTGCTGATTAGCCACTTTGGCAAGCAGTTCGGCCGTAAAGCCCCGTAGGTCATTGTGAAATTCCCGTTGGCGGATTGCGCGGTTGGCCAGCGGACCGCTGCCTTCCATGTAGAGGTAAGCCGATTCATTTACGTTCAGAAACGGCACCAGCTTCACCCCCAGTTCGCGGCAGTATTGCAGCGTCAGCGCATGGGTATGCGGAATGCGGCCGGCCCCGGCATTGAAAAATAGTCCCTGATCATACTGACAGGACTGGGCCGTTCCGCCGGTTTCGGTTTCGGTTGTACCTTTCCGGACCGTCCATACACGGCCACCGACCCGTGAGCGGGCTTCGAGTATGGTACATTGGTAGCCCAGTTTGCCCAGCTCATACGCCGAACATAAACCAGCCAGACCGCCCCCTAAGATCAATACTTTTTTGCCAACGACCGTCCGCTCAAGGGCAAACGCGCTGGCCGGTGCTTCCGGAATCATGCCCAGACCCATAAGGCCAAGCGAACCCAGACCGGAGCGTTCAAGAAAATCACGCCTGGTTAACATACAAAATCAAATTTGTTGGAAGGTAAACAAAGGGCCAGGCGAGGCCAAACATGGAGATAAAGATAGCAAAATTCACTATTGAGTGCTTGAGCGAATGAGTGAATTGCGAGGTTTTATCGCTCATTCACTCATTCACAATTCACTCAATGGACTTAGCTTACCACTTTCTGGAAAGCTCCTGCGAAGGCTTTCATCTGGTCAAGCGTGCCGATGCTTACCCGACACCAGTGCTGGTTGTCGAATTCCCAGCGGCGGACGCTGACGCCTTCTTCCATCATCTTCGCCATAAAGGGTTGACTCTTCATGCGAAGCGGGAATAAAACAAAGTTTGTTGATGAAGGTAGCCAACTGTAGTCGGCTTGTTTTAAGAAGTCGTATAAGAACTTCTTCGATTCATTTGTTTTCTGAAGTGCAAAATTCTGGAATCCGGTGTCTGCTAAGCTCGCAAGAGCCGCAGCCGCCGACGGTGTAGAGATGGAAAAACCACCTGAGCAGTATTTCCGGAGTTCTTTAATCATCGCTGGCTGAGCAATGGCGTAACCTACGCGGAGGCCGGCAAATGCGTGCAGCTTTGACATAGTGCGAAGCACGATGACGTTTTGTCCTTTACGGATGCAGTCGACCATGCTGTCAGTTTTCGGGTTAGGCGCATAGTCAATGTAGGCTTCATCTACCAGAACCGGAGCCTTTGGCGACATGCTTTCGCAGAACGAACGCAGTTGTTCAGCTGGCAGCATGACACCGGTCGGGTTGTTCGGGTTACAGATATAGACCAGACTTGTCTGCGACGACACGCGGGGTGCCATGGCGTTCAGGTCGTATTGATAGTCTTTGGTTAGCGCAACTTTATCAAGCTGCATGCCGCTGTTGTCACTCTTGTCGTCCCGGTTTGAGATGTAGCAGGGATCTGCCATCAGGATTTTTCCTTTCGTGGCCGCCATCATGACGCTGGCCGACAACAATTCTGATGATCCCGCACCAAGCAGGATATAATCTTCTGAAACACCGGCCTGTTCGGCAATCACTTTCCGGAGTTCCATCACAACCGGACCGGCGTACATGAAGGAAGAGTCAACGGATTTAATGAGTGCTTCCTTTGCTTTTGCTGAAGGTCCCCACGGGTTTTCGTTGGCCGACAGCCGGGCTTTCAGTTGCGGGGCTGCTGCCAGAGCGGCTTCGAAGGCAAGCTCACGTTCGCGGTCAGCATACACCGTACCATAAGGGCCGGTCAGTGCGGTAGCGTAAGCTTCGTTAACAAATGCAGGCAGAGCCATGGTACCGGCTGATGCTAACAGACCGGATTTCAACCACTGACGACGAGATAAAGAATTTGACATAACTACGCTTGTGTTAGGTTGCGGTTAATGATTTGTAATTCGAACCGGTTAAAGTCAGAGATAAATCGTCTTGCCTGGATTCTCGTAAAGCATGCCTGCAATCATTTGTTGCTGCTGCGACACAAAAGTAATAAAGTTCAATTTATATGTTGCATAAAGAAGTTTGATTTTTTGGTATTTTTTTGAAAAAGTCTGTTAAGTGAAGAAATATTGGTTAAAAAGTGGCCTATATACTGCAAAAAAAGTGAGAAATTAATAAATATAGGTTTTTGTATATATGGTCAGGATATTCTTTTCGCTAACTATATATACTTGTGATTTAGAATAAAAATTGGTTAAAATGTAGAAATACTTTAAAGAAAATCTGAAATTTAGGTAAATGTTAAAATAATATGCCTTGAAATTTGATTAATGACTATGGATTGTATAAGTTAGCTCATGTAATCGGAAAAAATACAATTTAGCATTGGTCTATAAAATCCTTTTGGCCGCACTTGAAGGATTATTATATACGCTAACCAACCCTGCAAAAGCTCAGTTTTTGTAGAAAAGCTGTTGGTTACCGAAAAATTCTCAAAACAGAACTATTGAATTAATCATCCGGCAGGATGATACGATACGGAGAGTTAACTCTCTTGCCTGGTCACGCTTGCCCGATTGTCGCCGGGAATGGGGGACAAATGCGGCCTGTTCTTCGGCCCCGTCGCAATCGGGTTAAGCGTGCTTCAATAATGAAATAATTGTAATACAAGTTAATGATCCGGGTTCTGCTCAGAATAGAAGAAGCTATTTGTTATAAACTAGTAATAGCGTATTAACAGGTTGATTATCATAGAATTCATTCGCAGAAAAAAATAAACTAGTTCACAGAACCCGTAAAAAGGGAAAGCGGCATGGCTCACGAGCCATGCCGCTTTTTATGTCGGGAAGAGGTGATACTCCGCTACTTAAAAATCTTTTCCAGGCATTTTACCGTGATCACATAAGTAGGTTTGACGCCGATCGTGCCCAGACTGCCGGAAGCCAGGGTCGCACCGGTAATAAGCGGGTTATCCGAGGCATAGTATGCATACCGCACCTTCACATTAGCGGCAATGCTTTTCCGGATTTTGGCCTGTGCCTGAATGGCTTTCTGGTAATGAGCGCCTTCCATCTCAAGCCCGATGGCCTGCCACGATGAGTTTTTGAAGTAGCTCAGTACATCCTTATTCTGCAACGACGTGCCCAATACCGTAATCATGGCTCCTTCAAAAGCGTCGATGCCATATTCATCAAAGTCTGCTTTTGTGAAGTCATTGTCCAGCGGATAGTTGTCGGCGGTGCCTTCGAAGATGTGCGCGGTCGGAATCATCAGATCGCCCTTATCGCCGGTCAGGATACCGGCTTTGCCCATGATCGAAATCGATGCTACGTTCAGCGGAAACGACTCGCCGTTGATTTTGAACGGTTTGAGCAGTTCGTCCATTGTTTCAAACGCCTGTTCGCCGAATGCATAATCCATCACCAGCAGCAGGGGTTTTTCGGTGGCGATGCTCTCCGGATTATGGATAATGTCGGGCGACAGCTTCGCAATCTCGATGTCGGCTGTATCAATCAGCTGCACAAGCAGGCTGGTGCCGGCCTGATCTTCGAGCACATGCAGGCCATGCTCACGCGCATAATTGAACACCTGCTGACCCAATGCCCGCTGCGACGGCTGGCTGAGGGTCAGGGCGAGGTCATAGATAGAGTCCCAGGACACGCTGTCGGCCAGGGCTGCCGGGGCATAGAGGCTGTTGACAACGCTGTGCGGGTTGGCACTGATAATATGGATCGGCCGCTCCTGCAGGCCCTGTTCCCAGATGTATTCCTTGATGCGGTTGGCCCAGCGTTCGCCGTAGAGGTGTTGACCAATGCGTTCGCGCAGCATCAGCGTGAAGTTAATTTCGCGGTCGATGCCTTCGTTTGCTTCGCGGATCGAGGTTTTGCCGAGGCCGTACACGATCTGAAAAAGACCGGTATTGGTGCCGGCCGTTTCATCAAAACGCTGGTAGGCCTGCTGCGTTTCCTCAAAGGTCCGGCCCAGAATCGAGCTCAGGTAGGTCAGCGCGAGTTCGCGTTCATCCTCGGCAACCTTTCCGCCCGATTGCACAATGGCCTCCAGTTTTTCCCATTCCCTTTGTTTGCTGCCACGGCCTTCAAAGGCGTTACGCCGGATTTTGTCGGCTTCCATGTACATAAACGTCAGGTGGGTCAGGATATCGTAGATTTCACTGCGGCCGTTGGTGACTTCAATGACCATCTGCTCCTGATCGATCCGGTAGCAGTTACGGCGGCGTTTGGCCGGAATCAGGACCGGAAAATGGGAGTGTTCATACCCTTCTTTCGACGCCAGGGTAATAATCCGGCAGGCCTCGATGCCTTTCGGTAGGCGGTCCATGACGTAGACAAGGCCGTCGAGTTCGACGCGCTGCGGGTCGTTGACCGAGCCGTAAATTTCGGGATTCAGGGTCAGCAGGGCCCGCCGCATTTCTTCGGCTGATACGCCTGACGGTTTATAAAAGCCACGGTTAAATAATTGACGCATCGAGATGTACAATCGTTCGATGGCGGTGCGCGATGCCTGCGCGCGCGTTAGAGGCGGAGACTGATGCATGAGTGGGTAATGACTTCGTGATGGGCGAAAGATACGGCGATTCCGGCTGATTTACGATGGGGAAACAGATTATCAAACCGTAATCGTCCGCGGCAGGCCGTTGGCTCAGGCGGCCAAAAACTTTCGGAGGCGGGAGAGCGGCTGTCAGTTTTTTGCCCGAACTTCGCGGCATGAGTAACGTGCGGAAAACCATATGGATGGGGTTGGCCGGCTGGCTGTTGATATGTCCGGTAATGGCGCAATCACTCACACCGGTCGTGACGCCGCCCGAACCGGCGGGGATCAATAAAGGCCGGTTTATCGGGGTGGTGGCCGGTACGGCTGTGTTTTACGGCCTGACCCTGCTGATGCTGAAGAAACAGTGGTATAAAAAAAGTGTGCCGTTTCATACCTTCAACGACAACCGGGAATGGTTGCAGATGGACAAGGTGGGGCATTCGGCGACGGCCTACCTGATGAGCCGTGGCGGCTACGAGCTTTTTCGGTGGAGTGGAGTCAACGAACGGGCATCTATTCTGACCGGTGGCCTGCTGGCGCTGCTGTTTCAATCGACGCTGGAAGTCTATGACGGCTATTCGGAAGGCTGGGGCTTTTCGAAGGGCGATATGGTGGCCAATGTGGCCGGTACGGCCTTGTTTGTCGGGCAGCAGTATGCATGGGGCGAGCAAAAGGTGAACCTGAAATACGGCTGGCGCAAAAGCATCTATGCGCAATACCGCCCGAACCTGCTGGGCAAGACAACCGGTGTACAGCTGCTGAAGGATTACAATGCCCAGCAATACTGGTTGTCGATGAATGTGGCGTCGGTGTTGCCGGTGGGCCCGCAGTTTCCGCGCTGGCTTAATCTGGCCGTTGGCTACAGCGGGAGCGGAATGATCGGCGGGCATGAAAATCCGCGGGTGCTGGATGCGTCCGGCAAGGAACTGCATTTTGAGCGCTACCGGCAGTTCTTTCTCTCACCGGACGCTGATTTTTCCCGCATCCGGACCCTGAACCCCTCGTGGCAGCGGTTTATCGGTACCGCCCAGTTTATGAAAATTGCGGCCCCTTCGCTGGAATACAACCGCCTCAACGGCTTACGGTTTCACCCGTTGCTGGTCGGGAAGGAGTAGCGGCGGCCAAACTTATTACCGGCAAATAATGTAGTATCTGTACGTATTGACTTAAATAACAACGTGGTTATGCTTGATAATCCCTTATTGCAGCCGTTTCAGACCCCGCACGAAACGGCTCCTTTTGACCTGATAAAAAACGAACATTTTCTGCCGGCCCTGCATGAAGCGCTGGCCGAAGGACGTAAAGAAATAGAGGCGATTACGGGTAATCCGGATGCGCCGACGTTTGAAAACACCATTGTAGCACTCGAACATTCGGGCTTTCTGCTGAATCGCGTAGCCTCGGTGCTGTTTAACCTGAATGCGGCTGAAACCAGTGCAGAAATTCAGGAAATTGTCCGGACCGCTTCCCCGCTGCTGAGTGAGTATGGCAACGACGTAACGCTGAATGAAGCCCTGTTTGCCCGGATCAAAGCTGTCTGGGACACGCGTGAGACCCTGAGCCTTGACCCTGAAAGCAGCATGCTGCTCGAAAAAGCCTACAAGCGTTTTGCCCGCAACGGCGCCAATCTGGACGAGGCCGGTAAGGAACGGCTGCGGGAGATTGACAAGGAACTGTCCCGCTTATCGCTGCAATTCGGTGAAAACGTGCTGAACGAAACCAACGAGTATCAACTGGTTGTGACAGACGAGCGGGATCTCGCCGGTCTGCCGGATTTTGCCCTCGAAAGTGCCAAAGCACTGGCCACGGCAAAGGGTGTTGACGGCTGGCTGTTTACGCTCCAGATGCCAAGCTACATGCCGTTTATGCAGTATGCCGACAACCGTGAATTGCGTAAAAAACTGTTCATCGACTATAACAGCCGTGGTAGCCGGGGCAATAAAAACGATAACCAGGAGATCATTCAGCAAACCGTAGCGCTGCGCCACGAACGGGCCAATCTGCTGGGGTATAAAACCCACGCCGATTTTGTGTTGGAAGAAAGCATGGCGGGTTCGAGCGATAAGGTACAGTCGTTTCTGAATGAGCTGGTAGAGTATGCGAAACCGGCCGCCGAAGCACAGCTGGCCGAACTGAATGCCTATGCGAACGCCAATGGCTTTGCCGGTGACAGCGTTCAGCAGTGGGATTACGCCTATTACAGTGAAAAACTGAAAAAGGAAAAATACGAGCTGGACGATGAAACCCTGAAGCCGTACTTTGAACTGGATAACGTGCTGGAAGGGGTTTTTCTGGTCGCCAATAAGCTCTATGGTCTGACTTTCACCGAAAACAAGGCCATACCGGTGTATCATCCGGAGGTGAAAGCCTACGAGGTATTCGATGCTGACGGCAAATTTCTGTCGGTATTCTACGGCGACTATTTTCCGCGCGAAGGCAAACGGGCCGGTGCCTGGATGAACGACGTGCAGGGGCAGAAGATCGTTAACGGGGTGAACATCCGTCCGCACATTGTCAATGTCTGTAATTTCAGCCGCCCGACGGAGACCAAACCGTCGCTGCTGACGTTTATGGAGGTTACGACCCTGTTCCATGAGTTCGGCCACGCGCTGCACGGTATGCTGGCCAACGGACAATACGAAAGCCTGAGCGGAACCAACGTGCCGCGCGACTTCGTGGAGCTGCCGTCGCAGGTGATGGAGAACTGGTGTTATGAACCGGAAGCCCTTAAGCTGTTCGCCCGACATTACCAGACCGGTGAGGTGATCCCGAATGAGCTGATCGATAAAATCAAAGCCAGCCAGAATTTCATGGCCGGTATGGCTAACCTGCGTCAGTTGCGGTTTGGTCTGACCGACATGTACTGGCATAATCAGGCACCAACCGGCGAATCCGTTTCGGCCGTTGAAGGCCGGATTGATGCGCTGGTACAGCTACTGCCACGGGTGGAGGGGGTAGCCTTCAGTCCGTCGTTCTCGCATATTTTTGCCGGTGGGTATTCGGCTGGTTATTATAGTTATAAGTGGTCGGAAGTGCTCGATGCCGATGCCTTCGATGCGTTCATGGAAAACGGCGGACTCAACAATAAAGCGGTGGCCGACAGTTTCCGGAAGTTTGTGCTGGAAAAGGGCGGCAGTGAAAAGCCGATGGACCTGTACAAGAAGTTCCGGGGCCGCGAACCGTCGCCGAAAGCTATGCTCCGCCGGAGCGGTTTACTGGCATAAACGAAGTTTACCACATAGCCTCATCGCGTACATCAGTAACCAAACTATGTTTTCTATGTGGCTATGTGGTAAAATTTTATTGTTTAAGTGCTTAATTATTAAGCCATTGTTTAAAGCCGTCCACCCGCTCGCGGCTGACAAAAATTTCTTCGTCGGCGGGGCGGTTTTTAAGCCACAGCCGGAGCCGGCCGTTAAAATAGGGCTCAATACGCTCGATGGCCGACAGGTGGCAGATGTATTTGCGGCTGATGCGGTAAAACAGCTTCGGATCAAGTTTCGGGGCCAGTTCATCCAGCGTTTCGTCAATGACGTATTTCCGGGACTGGGTGGTGACCAGAAAAATCACTTTGTCGTCGGCGTAGGCATATAGCACATCAGCTGTATCCACCACATCAAAACGGCCGTTCTGCCTGATCAGAAACCGGTTTTTGTACTGAATTGGTTTAATGCCATACGTCTCCAGCATATTGATCAGACTATCAGACATTGCTCCCCGCTGCCGTTGCCGGAATTTATCAATTGCCGTTTTCAGCTCGTCTAATTCAATGGGTTCCAGCAGGTAATCAACGCTGTTCACCTTGAAGGCTTTCAGCGCATATTCGTCGTAGGCAGTGGTAAAGATCACCGGCGTATCAATCGCGACCTGCTGGAAAATCTCGAAACTCAGCCCGTCGGCCAACTGAATATCCATCAGGAGTAAATCGGGTTTGAGGGCCATGTTGTCCGGCAGCTGTTCCCACCACCTGACGGCTCCCCGGACGGTATCAATCTGGCCCACCACGCGCAGGTCAGGGGCCGCTTCGTTCAGCAGCGATTGGATGCGTTTGACGGCAAGTGGTTCATCTTCAATAATTAATACGTTCATAGTAATGGTAGTTTAACCGTAAAAGCCGTATCGGTCTGGCTGATGGTGACCGGTCGGTCGGCGGCAAGCTGGGCTTAGCGGTTTTGCAGGTTCTTCAGGCCAATGCCCGTCGAATCGGTACCCAGTCTGCCTTTGGGCTGAAAGTTATTCGTAATCACCAGAAACTGTTCTTCCGTAGCCACCTGTACGTGCAGGGGACGTTCGCGGGAGCATTCGTTGTGCTTGAGCGCGTTTTCAAGCAATGTCAGCAGTCCCTGGGTCACCACCCGTTTTTGCCGGTCAGTATCGGGCAGATCGAAGTCATACGAAAAATTGTCTCCAAACCGCATCTGGTTGATAAACAGATAGGATTCGGCAACTTTAAGCTCCGTAGCCAGTTCGACGGTATTCTGGTCGGCATGTTGCAGGCTATAGCGGAATACCTTCGATAAGCGTTCTACAAACTGCACCGATTTTGCCGGGTCTTCGGGAATGAGCGCGCTCAGGATATTCAGCGAATTGAACAGAAAGTGCGGGTTCACCTGATTTTTCAGCGATTCAAATTCGGCTTTCAGAGCCGCCTGTTTCAACCCTTCTTCCATCAGCAACAGGCTTTTCCAGCGCTGCACAAACGACCGCAGCGAGTAAATCGCCGTAACGCCCGCCGCAATAACGCTGAAAAGGCCGATGTTATACACATAGTCGATGGCAGTCAGGTGGACCCCGATGAGCCACTCGAATGTAATGGTAGCAATTGACCCGACCAACGCGGCCAGAAAAACGCTGGAAGAAACCATGTTGGCAATGATTTGCTTGGGCGTCAGTCGTTCGGCCGAGCGGGTGATGAGGTAATTAATCGACAACGCCAGCGACCGGTAAATGATCATGGCCGACAGCAGTACCAGGCCAATGATTTGCAGCCGTGTTGACAGCGGCAGTGGAGTGTCAATAAAGAGGAGAAAGGTAATGACTCCGGCAGCGGGGATGATCAGTTTCGCAAATCGGCGCATATATAACGGAGTTAAACGCGGCTGACAGAACTGGCGCCTGCCGATTTGACATGCATCATCGGCTCTCCCTGATACTGCACCCGGCTGGCTCCGGCCAGTTCGGCCGTCAGCTGTTTGCTGACTTTTACCCGTGCCGAACAGGCGCCTGCCAGCTCAAGACCGGCTATTTCAGTCGCATAGTGCAGGGCGTGCAGCGATGAGGCCCCCGTAATTTCAGCGTTCAGGTGCTGCCCCGTTCCCTGTAGTGTGAGGCGGGAGGCGCCGGTGATTTCCGTACTTAAAAAGCCGACACTTCCCTCAAATGAGACATTCGAAGCGCCGGTAATGTTCATGTCGAGCGAGGCCAGATCCGTGAACCCATTGACCTGCACCACGTTGGCACCGGAAATCTCCAGATGCCGCAGGGTTGGTGTTGTGATGGTGATAAACAGCGATTTATGATGACCCCATGCCTTCAGGAAAAAGCGGTTACCGATTTTCAGGGTCTGGCCGTATTGCCGGACACGGAGCCACGACAGGGCTTTGCGGCTGCCCCGTAGCTTGAGCGTAGTCTCATGACCGCACAGCACCAACACATGTAGTGCGCCCGAGAGATCAATGGTATCAAAGGGGCTGATGGTGACGGTCTCGCTGTTTTCCTCCTCGGAGGCCGTGTCGATCTGCCACCAGACGGTAGCCATGAGTGTCAGCAGCCCGACGGAGACAATGACGATCTGAAAATACTGGTTAGCAGGGTTGGTCGACATCAGTTCCATGCTGAGGATCGAACCGGTAAATGCGTTCATACCTGTTGTTCGTTTTGCTGCTACAAAGATGGCAGCTAACCAACCGAACCACAACCGGCAAACGACGAAGTGTAGAAAATTGCTGACGAGCAGCTTCTTTTACAGGTTTACCACATAGCTACATAGAAAACAAAGATTTATTCTCAGGTGTTCTATGCAACTATATGGTAAATGAATGAAACCGTTGATCAGGGATCAGGCTTCGAGCAGGGCACAGCCGTAAGCCGGTAGCCGGAGCGTACCGTCTGACAAGGCTGTACCCTCGTTTGTCTGGAAAATAATCGTATTGAATGCGTCTTCAGTTGGCGAAAAGACTACGTCGATAGCATTTCCGCTCAGGTTTTGCACAACCAGCAGTCGCTGTTCGCCGGAGCACCGGATAAATGCAACAATGCCCTCCTGCCGGATACCGGCGTATTCGAGGCGGCTGAGGTTATTGTTCAGTACCGGATGCTGATTCCGGAAGTGGATTAGTCGCCGGTAGTGATGATACAGTGAATTCGGGTCTTTCATCTGCTGAGCCAGCGGGCGTACCGTCCGGCTCGTCGAGTGGCGGGGCCTACGCCAGCGGGCACGTTGCCGGTCGTTTTTGCCAATGTCCCACACAAACGGTTCGCGGATGCATTCGTCCGGCTTAGGGCCGAGCATTCCGATTTCCTCCCCGTAGTACATGTAGGGATTACCCGGCAGCGTCATGAGCAGATTGGCCCCGACTTTCAGATGGTCAATGTTGCCTTTCAGCGACGAGCCAATGCGCTCCTGATCGTGGTTCGACAGAATCAGGGCGTCGATAAACTGCGGGTTGACATTGCTGAAAGCAGCGTGCACGTCGGTCAGATACGGAATGATGGATTCGGTATCGGCCTCGTTGCGGATGATTTCGACCAGTGCCAGCTGGAGGTCAAAGTTGAAGTTGGCGTGCAGGCCACGGAAATAGGGCGCGATGCGTTCGGGGCGGGTCCAGACCTCGCCGATCAGGTACACATCGGGTTTCACCGTTTCCATTTCCTGCCGGAACTCCACCCAGAACGCATGGTTTTTCGGCTCTTCCCAGTCCGGATAAATGTGGCGGGCCGCGTCAAGCCGGAATCCGTCGACCCCGATTTCGCCCAACCAGTATTTTCCCGCCTTATAAATCTCACGCCGCACATTCGGGTTGTCGTAGTTCAAGTCGGGCATGCCGCTCCAGAACAGGGCGTAATACCGTTCGTCATAAGCAGATTTCGGTACTTTGTGCCACGGATTTTTTTCCTGCGAATCGGCCGTGATTTCACGGGTAGCGATGTTAAGGTCTTTAATCTGCTTCGGAGTCATCCAGACATACCAGTCCCGATACGGATTATCAGGCCCTTTGCAGGCTTCCAGAAACCACGGGTGCTGCCGGCTTGTGTGATTGATGACAAAGTCTACGATCACTTTAATGCCCCGGTTATGGGCCTCCTGTACGAGTCGTTTGAAGTCGTCAAGGGTGCCATATTCAGGGTCAATGCCGTAATAATCAACCACATCGTATTTGTGGTACGATGGCGAAGGGTTTACCGGCATCAGCCAGATGGCCGCAACGCCCAGGTCTTTCAGGTAATCGAGGTTGGCCGTTACGCCATTCAGATCGCCGATTGAGTCGCCGTTCGAGTCGGCAAACGCACGGACAAAGATTTCGTAGTGAACGCCGGTATGGCCCATTCTGGCCGCCGTAACGGATGCATTACTGGTTGTCATAGGTGTTTTCTGAACTTACTTCGTTAAAACCGCCATGCCATACGCGCCTAACTGCAGCGCATCCTTGACGACGTTGGCCGAATTTGTCCGAAATAACACCTTTTTATATGATTTAGTTGTAGAAGAGAAGGGAATGGTCTTCATTTCGCCGGTCAGGTTCTGGATAATCACCAGATTCCCTTTCTGGTGCGGCCGGATAAACGACAGTACACCCTCCTGATCAATACCCGATTCTGCCAGATTAACCGGAGTCACCTGCACCAGTGCCGGCTGACTTTTCCGGAAAGCGATCAGCTTTTTGTAGTGATTATACAACGAGTTCGGATCAGCTTCCTGCACGCTCAGCGGCCGCACGGTCTGGTCGTTCGAAAAGCGGGGCTTTTCCCAGGTAGGCCGGCTTTTGTCTGTAGCCTGTGCTGTCCAGAGGAACGGCTCGCGCAGGAATTCATCCGGTTTTTCGCCCAGCATCCCGATTTCTTCGCCGTAGTACAGATACGGTTCGCCCGGCAGGGTAAGCAGCAAATTGGCCGCCGCCTTCATTTTATTGATGTCGCCGCCGACAACCGTACCGATCCGAGTACCATCGTGATTGCTCAGAATCGGGGCGTCGATAAAGTTCGGGTTGGCTGCCGCATAGGTTTTGTAGTCGCTGATCAGCTTTTTGATGAATCCCCGCTCATTACCCGTTTTCAGAATCTCGTGCAGTTTGAGGTGGGCGTCAATGTTGAAGTTCGCCGGTAATCCTTTGAAGTAAGGCGCTACCTTATCCGGCGTAGTCCATACTTCGCCGATGAGGTACACTTCGGGCTTTACACTCGCCATTTCCTTGTAAAATTCCTGCCAGAACGCATGTGATTTCGGGGCTTCCCAATCCGGGTAAATGTGCTTGGCCGCATCGAGCCGGAAGCCGTCGACACCGATGTCCTGCAGCCACCACTTACCGATTTCGTAGATTTCTCGCCGGAGCTTCGGGTTATCGTAGTTCAGGTCGGGCATCATTCCCGTGAAGAGGCCGTAGTATTTTTCGTCGTCACCCTTATTGGCAAAGTGCCAGGGGGTAAGCTCCCACGAGCCGCCGGCCGCCTCGCGGGTGGCGATTCCCAGCGAGTCAATGGTTTTGGGTGGCAACCAGTTGTAGTAGTTGCGGTACGGGCTTGTTTTTGAGCCCTTTGCTGACACAAACCACGGGTGCTCACTACTCGAATGGTTGATGACGAAATCCTTAAACACCAGAATGCCCCGTTTGTGAGCTTCCTGAATCAGTCGTTTGTAATCGTCCAGCGTGCCATATTCCGGATCAATAGACTTGTAATCAACCACATCGTACTTGTGATACGTAGGCGATTTGCTGATTGGGGTCAGCCAGAGTGCATCAACGCCGAGGTTTTTCAGGTAATCCAGTTTGGCAGTAATGCCATTGAGATCGCCAAGGCCGTCACCGTTTGAATCGGCAAAGGAGCGGACAAAAATCTCGTAGCAAACCTTAGGCGTTTTAGGTTGTGCATAAGCTGCCTGACCAATGGCCAGTGCGCCGGCGAAAAGAGAGAGAATGAAACGTTTCATACAAATAAAAAGGGGCAGTCCGTCTCCATCGCCGGACTGCCGGTTTGTTATGGACAAGCGGTGCCGGTGACAACAATGGAATTGGTAACCGAACAGCCGCCGAGGTAAGTGGTAAGCACGTAGGTGCCGGGCTGGCGGACATCCAGCGCAAAGGCATTGGTTGTCAGCGGATCGCGATAAACATTACTGAATACATAGCCGTTCGGTCCGGTGAATACAAAGTTGGTACCCGTGGCCAGCCCCGTAATTTTTGCTGAGCACGTGTTGCTGCTTAACGGACTGGTCAGCGTCAGGCTTGACACTACCGGCGACTGTGTTGTCGGGGCAATCGTAACGGTACTGATTTCCGGACAGCCGCCATTCATTGTGACAATGGTATAAGTACCGGCCTGGCTGACCGTTGCCGTTCCGTTTGGCATCGGCTGGGTTCCGTTCGGGCCGGTCAGGGTGTAGCTTCCCGGTCCGGTGGCTGAGAGCGAAACCTGCCCGCTGCCGTTACACATCCAGCCGTTTTGGCTTACCTGCACTGCTGCTGCCCGGTTGCAGGGGAGCGTACCCGTGTAAGAAACAGTCGCCGTAGCAGTGGCCGAGCAACCGGCAGATGTGCCTGTTACAGAGTACGTTGCTGAGCCAGCCGTGGCTGACGATACTGAAATTTGCGGGGTCGTCTCCTGCGTTGACCACAGGTAGGTGTTGGCAGTCGCCGCCGTCAAGGTTACACTCTGACCAACACCCACCGTTGTATTGGCCGGTGAAATGCTGACCATCGGTACGGCGATGACACTGACGCTAAGCCCTGCTGTTGCCGAACATCCGTTTGCTCCCGTCAGTGTAACACTGTACGGAGTATCAGTCGAGGGGTTTACGGCGCGCACCGGATTGCCGGAGTTGTCATCCCAGCGGAATGTACCGGTACCGGTTGCCGTAAGGGTTGTGGACTGACCAAGGCAGAGCGATGTGCTGCCGGAAATACCGGCTAAAGGAGCCGTTTTATCTTCTGAAACCTGAATACTGGCGATGTTCGTGCAGTTGTTGGCGGCGGTGAGCGTGACCGAGTAAGTGCCTGATGTGCTGACCGTGCGGGTGACGTCCGTTGACACATTGTCCCACAGGATGGTGCCGGTTCCGTTAATTGACAGTGAGGCCGTCGGGCTGGCGCAGGTCAGGGTGAGGGCCGACGGGCTGATGCTGACCGTTGGTGCTCCCTGATCGGCAGCAATGGTCACACTGGCGGTATTGGTGCAACCGTTGGCGGCGGTGAGCGTGACTGAATAAGTACCTGATGTGCTGACCGTGCGGGTGACGTCCGTAGAGGCATTGTCCCACCGTATGGTGCCTGTACCATTGATTGACAGCGAGGCCGTCGGACTGGTGCAGGTCAGGGTGAGGGCCGACGGGCTGATGCTGACCGCTGGCGGGGTCTTGTCTTCGGAAACAGAAAGCGTCGCGCTGGTCAGGCAACCTGCTGAATTCTGACCGGTTAACGTATAAACACCTGCCGAAGTGACGATGAATTCTGCCGCGTTTTGGGTCAGACTGTAATTATTTGGGCCCGCGAGTGTATAACTGCTGGCGCCGGAGGCTACTAGTGTGGCCGGGGCGGCACAGGTAATCAGGCCGCTGCCAATGGCGCTCAGCGAGGTAGCCGGCAGTGCATTGACCGTAACGGAAGATGCATTGCTGACAGCTGTACAACCATTGGCGTCTGTTGTGGTGACTGTATAGGCATAGATGCCCGCTGACAGACTTTGGGTAAATACAGGTGTATTGCCGCTGTTGCTGGTATTATTACTGGTAAAGGTGTAGCTGCTGAATCCGGTGCTTGCTGATAGCGATACCGGTGTGCCGGCACAAACCGGCGTGTTGTTGCTCAGGGTCAAGGCAGAAACACTGTACCGGGCAATGTCAACAGAAGCAACGGTTGTCAGGCCGAGAGCATCTGTGACCGTAACCGAGTAAGTGCCGCTTGCCGTCGCCGATACAACACTGCTGCTGCTGGTGGCGGTTGCATTCGATGAAAATGAATAGCTGTAGGGGGCCGTACCGCCAACGGTATTGATGGTCAACGTCGCTGATTGACCAGGGCAGATGGTCGCATTGGCGGGGGCAGATGCCAGCGTTGCCGACAGGGGAGTGGCATCCCGTACCCAGACCGAATAACTTTTCGCTGGCAGCTCGATATACATCCGGTTCTGGTTGTCGACCACACCGAACGGAAAGGCCGAGCGACCCAGTACATCCAGAAAACGGGTACCGCTGCTAATGCCGTTCTGAGCCGCAATGGCATGATCAACCTTCAGCGGGTTTGAGTCAAAATTAATGGCCACAATGACGTCTTTGCCACCGGCGGCTCCCGTACCGTTCAGCTGATAAATCAAACACCGGTTGTAATCCCCGCTGATAAAATTGGTTGGCGAGGTCGGGGCGTTGCCGGTTCCGCCGTAGTGATTCAGATAACTAACGGCCTGTGAGCCGGTAATGTATCGTTTCAGCACCAGCATTAGCTGGTCAATTTCTTTTTTCATCGGACGCAGGCCGGTCGGATGGTAATCGAAGGGGTAAGAATCCGTACCAAATGTCGAGTTCCGTGCCGGATAGCCGTAATAATCGGGGTAGAATACTGTAGGAACGCCCAACTGGTTGTTCGTTAGCAGATAAGCGTAGCCAAGTATGGGGTTGGTGTGCACCAGCGCATCACCATATGACGAGTTCGACGACCGGAAATCATGGTTGTTCAGGAACGTCATAATGTTAAAGCCTGACATACCTTTACCGTCCCGCAGGCCCGAGAAATAAACCTGCCGCGCATTGGCGCCGTTGTCAATCGCATCTTTCAGCGCGCGGCGCAGGGAGAAGTCGAACACCTTAACCGGAATGGCACTGGCTGCCGACGGGTTAAGCAGGTTCAGGTGGGAGGATACATTAGTGACCCAGCCCTGTAGTTCGTTCAGGTTTTCGCCGTACCATTCCCCAACGACCAGATTCGGCGTGCGGCCGCTGGTATACATGCTGCTGAGCATATCGGCGACAAACTTAGGGTCGAAGTGTTTAACGGCATCCATCCGTAATCCTTTTGATCCAAGTTTGTCATAGGCCCACTTTGTCCAGGCAATCAGCGTATCGCGTCCGCTCGACTGCGAGTGATCGTAGTCGTTAAAATAGTCCATACTTTGCTGACTCCAGGCGGGCCCAAGACAGGTGCCGGTAGCGCCACCGAAACCGTAACCGCCTTTGCTGACGTCGTGATAGCCGCTGCCGTTTGTCGCGGCTACGTTCTGGGCGTTCCAGTTCGGGCGGAACGCGTTCCAGTTGAGACCGCCGCGTTTGCTGGGTAATCCGCTGAAATCGGTATAGGTCTGAAACAGCAGCCTATAGTTAGCACCGTTCTGAGCCCCCTGATCGGCAATGTCGTAGTTGCCGGCACCGTACCAGATTTTCCAGATGCGGTGATCGGTGTAGTTGCCGCACAGGTTGACCGCCTGAATAAACAAACTGTCGCCGTCGGCGTTAAAATCAGTGGCTTGCAGATTCAGATCAAACTCAGTTTTGTTGTTGTTCATTTCCACCCAGTAGCCCTGCCGTAAACCGGCTGAATAGGTGCCGTTAGGGGCATTTATGGATGTGGCTGCTGCTGAGGGGTTACAGCCGCTGGCAAAGTCCCAGGCCGAGCCGCCGCCTGCTTTGTTGGTCGTGATATACAACAGATACCGCTGTCCCACATAACCGCTTGACCGCGAGTTGATATTGATGTAGTAATGCCCTGCCCCAAGGCCGGTTGATCCGCCAACAGGCACCACCATTCTGACGCGGTCAGAGGGGAAGGGCTGTTTATAGCTGGTTGTTTGGGTCGTGTTGTTGTCACCGTAATTACAGCTGCCATTGTTGGCACCGGCGTAATTCAGCATATACTCCTTAACGGCAGGGTTATTCTCCGGCCGGCCTCCGTCGCGGTGATTATAAACCATGTCTGCGACGGGTGTAATGCCGTTGGCAGTGAAGGAATTAACCATGTCCGTGATTTGCGGGAGTGTACCGAGTGAGGTCTGTGACGGGCCGATAAACAAATCTTTCGGATCGTATCCACCGCTTTTATTGCCGTTTCCGGCAAACGGGGGATACCATACGTGGGTAAAGCCAGCCTGCCCAAGGTTCTGTGCCTTCAGCCGCAAGGTATCTGACCAATTGAAGCCCTGACCTGTTTTAGGATAATCCCAGTAAAACCCCTGTAGCATAACCTGTTGTGCATGAGCAGTCAGGCTGAGGGCGCATAGTAAGCAGCAAATCCAGAAATAAACCTTACGCATAATGAAATAAAGTTAGGGTGCCATTCTGTTGCGGTGGATGCTTAAAAGAGTGTAGACACCTGTCCGGAGCCCGTGCGGGCCGGCAGGTAACAGGGCGGGAAAGTGAGAGAGAGGTGATTAATAAAAACGGGTGGAGGCCCGAAAGCCCCCACCCGGCCTAAGAAGCAGGTTACTTCTTAGTTAGTTTATAGGTAGGTTTGCTTGCAATTGAAAAATCAAGGGTGATGTCATACGTGCCGGCTTTTACAACAATATTATCACCACCGGCGTCTAGGATACCGTCTGCTTTGGTATCCCCGTAGTTCACATCCCACGCATCGTTCTGACGGAATTTAATCTCGCCGTCAACCAGTTTGATACCTGTCAGGGTCCAGATGCCGTCATTGGCAAAATCCGGTTTGAATTTCGCATCAGGCCCATTCCAGCCGGTCGCGGTGGCGCTGCCCACAATACCCCATACCTTATAGGCTTCGATGGTGTATTTCAGCGTTTTGAAATCAACGGTGATCAGGTACGTTCCGGCCTTCACCACGATATTGTCACCACCGGCATCCAGTACGCCATCAGCCTTGGTATCGCCGTAGTTAACGGCCCAGTCTTCGTTTTGACGGAATTTAATCTCACCGTCTTTCAGTGTAGCAATGGCCCGCCACTGATCCGAGGAAGGATCGTAGAAGAACGGTACGTCCGGTGCGGCCCAGCCGCTTGGCGTGGCACTGCCGACAATACCCCATGCGTACTTCTCAATCGTGTACTTCAGCGCACCCTGATCGAACGTAATCTTGTAGTTGCCGGCTGTTTTCACCGCAATGTTGGCGCCGCCTGCTTCAAGGGTTCCGTTAGCGCCGTCGTCGCCGTAATTAACGTCCCACTTGTTATCCTGCCGGATTTTGATTTCGCCGACCGCCAGATACACATAAGCCACATACACATTGGCTTTGTCTGACTTATAGAATGGCATATCGGGCCCGTTCCAGCCGTTGGTCGTCGCACTGCCGACTACGCCCCAGTTCGAGCTCAGATCCAGCTTGTCGAGGTAAGGCGTTGCTTTAATCGAGCTGATCGCTGACGACAGCGTTGTTTTAGGTCCCAGTACCGACTGTACGCGGATGTCGATATCACCGGCAGTAGCCGCTTTCAGACCCAGCTTCAACAGTGCCGGATTCAGTTCTGATGCTTTGAATACTTTCTGGAGATTGCTGCCGACGGCAAAGCTGACGGCGTTAGTGAAATCTCCGCCTTTTTTGTCGACCAGTACCGTGTAGGCCGATGCTGCCTGAAACCCGTAATCCGGCTGACTCCATTTTACGGTCAGTACGTCCTGAGCGGCATTTTCTTTCGTCAGGACGACGCTTTGCGACGATACTGAAATTACCGGCACAACGCCCGGGTTCAGCGTGGCTTTGATTTCGTCTTTTTCGCATGACCACAGCACGGGCAATGCGGCCACCAATAAGAGTAATTTTTTGAACTTCATGGCGATCTATAATGGGTTGGTCTCAGCCTGCGGGAGGGACGTCCGGCAGGCTGAGCACGATAGCTTAATATCCGGAATTTTGCTTCAGGTTTGGATTGGCAACAATGTCGGTTGCCGGAATCGGGAACAGATTCAGGTTGTCGGCGACACCTTTACCGTCTTTTACGTTGCCTTTCCATGGCCATACGTAGCTGGCATCCGTAAACTTACCGAACCGGATGAGGTCAGTACGACGGTGGCCTTCCCAGTACAGTTCACGGGCGCGCTCCTGCAGGATAAAGTCAAGTGTCAAGGCCGTAACGTTGCCGGTCGCGTTGCCATACGCCCGCTGACGCAGTGCGTTTACATACTGCAATGCCTGTGCGGTTGTTCCGCCTGAGCCACCGCGAACAACGGCTTCGGCATACATCAGGTAGACATCGGCAAGCCGGAACAGCGGGAAGTCCGTATCGACAAAGTCGCCGGTCAGGTCAGAGCCTTTGGCACCGCCCGAGGTAATGTTTTTATATTTCGTAATGGCATAACCATCCGTAAACGTCGAAATATCGGCGATTTCGAGGTTTTGACCTGTTGTATAGAACATGGCCCGCTTGTCGGTTTTGCCCGACGGATCGCTGAACAGGTTTACGATGTTTTTTGTCGTACGGACACCACCCCAGCCACCGTTGATACCGAAATCAGCCGGATTCATCGAACCGCCAACCGGTGCGTGTACGAGGAAGGTCATACCCCCGTAGGTCTTTGTATTCTGGCCATCGAAGGTTACCGGGAAAATCATTTCCGGTGATTTGTTGTTGTCGGCCAGAAACAGCTTGCGGTATTCCGGATCCAGGGTATAACCGGCTCCGATTACCTTGCTGGCATAGGTGATGGCCTCCGTATATTTTGCCTGGCCGATATAGACCTGTGCATTCAGATACAGTTTTGTCAGCAATGTCCAGGCGGCGGCTTTGTCAGCGCGGCCATACTCGTTCTGACGGGCAGCTACCAGATCATTTTCAATAGCTTTCAGCTCCGACTCAACATAATTGAAGAGTTCGGCGCGGGTTGTCTGCTTCGGTAGGAATGAACCAACGGCATCGTTTTCAGTCACGAACGGCACATTGCCGAACATGTCGAGTGCGTGGTAGTAGCTCAGCGCGCGCAGGAAACGAACCTCGGCGCGATAGGCTTTAGCATCGGTAGCGGTGGTGCCACTAATGCCCCGGCTGCTGAGCTTCTCGTCGCTTGTTTCGCGGATGAACTCGTTGCAAAGCGCAATCTGGTAATACAGACGGTTGTACATCGCGGCGATAAACTCGTTGCTTGATGTCCAGGTCATCCGGTGGTAATCCGGTAAGCTACCATCGTTCCAGCCGATCACGGCTTCGTCGGTTGGCAGCTCCTGCGCTTTCCAGTACTGGCGCAGGTAGGTCGAAAAACCTTCGTCGATACCGCTGATGTCCGGCTGACCGGCCGGGCCCTGCTGACCGCTTACGGCCAGACCTGCATATACCTTCGCCAGAATCTTCTTGTAATTGGCCGGGTCATTATAAACCGTTGCCGACGTAACGTCGTAGAACGGTTGACGGTCAAGGTCTTGTACACAGGACGAAACGGTCAGCATTGCCGTCATGATGCCCAGTGCAGAAATATGTTTTAATCCGAATGCTTTCATCGTGTTCTAAAAAACAGGTCAGAAGAGTTTGAGTCGTTTGCCGGAGCCTACCCAATAAAAGTTGTTGCCTATTCACCTCTTGTTGCGGGGCCGGCAAACGTCAAACTCTTCTGACGGATTAGTTTATGGTTAGAAACTTACGTTCAATCCAAGCGTTAAGGTACGGGGGCGGGGATAGAAGTTGTTGTCAATACCACCCGGAATCTCAGGATCCAGACCTGAGTATTTTGTCAGCACAAACAGGTTCTGAGCCGCGGCTGTCAGGCGTGCGCTTGCCAGCTTAGACTGGTACACGTTATAACCCACAGTCAGGTTTTCCATACGTAGGAACGAAGCGTTTTCCAGATAGTAATCGCTGAAATACTGGTTCGTCTGGAAGTTGGTCGACAACACACTCGACGATACGTTCGACAGGTAGTTGTTTGTATTGAAGACGTTCTGCAACGCACCGGCACCCGAGTTGATGTTATTATACACGTAGTTGCCGATGTTGCCGCGCAGTGTAAACGCTACCGAAAACTTGTCCATCGTAAAGTTTGAGCTAAAGCCCAGGTATACTTTCGGATTCGGTGATTTGTAGCGGTAGCGATCACCAAGCGTCAGGATGCCGTTTGCGTCCTGATCTACGTACAGACCTTCAATCGGTTTGCCGTTCGTGTCATATACCTGCTTGTAGAGGTAATAGGCAAACGTCGGGTAGCCCACTGTATGAATCTGTACCGTATTACCTACACCACCGGAGATACCACCAATCAGTACGCCCGGATCGTTCGGTGTCGGTACTTTGGTCAGGTTTGTGATTTTGTTCTCGTTATAGGTAATGTTGAAGTTGGCATCCCACGTAAACTTCTCCGTTGATACCGGCGTTGCGTTCAGCCCTAATTCAATACCACGGTTTTCGAGGTTACCCACGTTCGTCAGGATACGGTTGGTCAGGTTAGACCCCGCCGGAACCGGAATTACGCTCAGCAGGTCTTTGGTCTTTTTCTGGTACACATCAATCGTACCGCTGAGTTTGCCTTTGAACAGGGAGAAGTCAAGACCGGCGTTGTAGGTAGTCGTTGACTCCCAGCGCAGGTTGGCGTCGTAGCCTTCCGGACGCAGGGTCTGGAAAAAGCCATTGCCGAACTGGTACTGGGCGGTGCTTTGTCCGTAGGTGTAGCGGGCCAGATACGGGTAGTCGCTACCGACATCCTGCTGACCGGTTACCCCGTAACCTAAGCGCAGTTTCAGGTCCTGAATAACGGTTGAGTTACGCAGGAACGATTCTTCCTTGATTTTCCAGGCAAAGGCGGCCGACGGGAACAGACCCCAGCGGGTGCTCGGACTGAACCGTGACGAACCGTCGTTACGTAACGTAAACGTCACCAGATAGCGGTCTTTCAGGGTGTAGTTAGCACGGCCATAGAACGACACCAGCGTATTCTGGGTCTTGAACGGAATACCGGCCGGGCTGATCACCACGTTTTCGGCGTTCACGTCCGGGTAAGCCGGGCTTTCGCGCATAAAGTCCTGGTACGAGTAACCGCCTAATACTTCGATCCGGCTGGCAATGCTCCGCAGGTCTTTGGTATAGTTCAGGTAAAACTCTAACAGTTTGTTGGACTTCGTCTGCGAATACTGGTTGTTTGTGCCTTTACGGGCATACTGGAGCCCGGCAAACGTAGGGATATAAATTGTGCCTTCGCTTGACGAAACGTCGTAACCCAGGTTAAGGTTGGCGCGCAATTCCGGCAGGAAGTGGAATTTATAATCAAACTGGGCGTTACCGATGCTGCGCTTTACCGTGCTTTTGTCCTGTTTCAGGTCCAGCATAGCGACCGGGTTTTTCGTCGCCAGTGTGTTCGGGAGCTTGGTTGATGGGTCCAGCCATTCGAAATAACCGCCGAAATTGTTGTTTCCGCTGTAGATTGGCTGCGTTGGGTCGAAGAAGGCGGCTGCGCCGATTGCACCCTGATCGGCGAAACGGCTGTTAGCGATGGTACCTTTCAGGTTTACGTCGATGCGCAGGTGGTTGTTGAATAACATCGGCGAAATGCCCAGTGAGCCGGATGTACGGCCCAGATCTGACGTTTTCAGAATACCTTTCTGCCCCAGGTACCCGACTGATGCCCGGAACGGCATGCCCGCCAGTGAACCGGTTGCGCTCAGGTTATTGTCGTGGGTGAAACCGGTCTGGAAAATAGCATCCTGCCAGTTGGTGCTTTCCTTACCCATCAGCGCTTTTTGAGCGGCCGTGCCTTTGCTGTTGACCAGCGCGCGGAAATCGTCAGCCGACAATACATTCAACTGCTTATAGTTTTTCGACAGCGATTCCTGTGAGCTGAAGTTAAACCGGATCCGGTCACCTTTTACGCCTTTTTTGGTCGTGATCAGGATAACCCCGTTCGACGCCCGTGAACCATAGATCGCCGTGGCCGACGCATCTTTCAGGACCGTCATGGTTTCAATGTCGTTCGGGTTAATCATGCTCAGCGGGTTTGGCGAGCCCGAAATGCTGTTGTTGTCAACCGGTACGCCGTCGATGACGATCAAAGGATCGTTGTTGGCGTTCAGTGACGAACCGCCGCGGATACGGATCTGGCTGCCCGAGCCCGGGGCACCACCGTTTGAGGTGATCTGCACACCGGCTACCTTACCGGCTACCAGCTGTTCCGGGTTAGTAATCTGTCCCTGCACGAAATCCTTCGACGTGACGGCTACTACGGAACCGGTCAGGTCTTTCTTCCGCTGTGTACCATAACCGATAACGACCACTTCCGTAAGCGACTTGGCATCGTCTTCCAGCGTTACGTCAATCGACGTCCGGCTACCGACAACTACTTCCTGCGGGTTTTTACCAACAAAGCTATAGATAAGCGTGGAATTAGCCGGAACGATGAGTTTGTAGGCGCCGTTAACGTCTGATTGCGTTCCACGGGTTGTACCTTTTACAACGATATTGGCGCCTGGTAGAAGAGCACCGTCTTTTTCGCGGATGGTACCGGTGATGGTAACATCCTGCGCCATTGCTGCCATGCTGAGCAGTCCGAAAACAAACAGCATCATCAATGACGACAACCGCCGGAAACGACGGTTAACATCCACTTGCCGGAAAGGCTTGTAATGTTGTTTCATCATGAGTAGAGTGTACGAAACTAGTATGTTAAGAAAATGAGCCAAGGTTCTTTTGTTCAAAAAAGGATAACAAAAGCCCTATTTCAATGATGCAAAGGTAAAGGACTGATGTGGGTCAGTCGTTCCACTTTAGAAGGAATGGTATTTTATCGCTAAAAAATTTTAAACTATTGTTTTTCAGGAATTTGTCCAGTCTATTTAGGAGCGTTTTAGGAAAGTGGCACCTGGGAAATTAGTGATGAATGAGTGATTGAGCGAATGGGTGAGAAAGATGCGGCTTACTTATAGATAGACTGGCAAAAGGTGGTGGTTGTATATTCCCTTTTGCGTTGGTATATCACTCAATCACTCATTCGCTCAATCGCAAACTATTCTTTGACAAATCGCTTCACTGCCTGCTGGTCGCCTTGTGTTACCCGGATCAGATAGGTTGCTGCGGGCAGTGATCGGGTTGAGATTGGCTGCCGGAGTTGCGGGCTGTTTTTCTGCGCCTGCTTTGCCACCACCTCGCGGCCCTGCATATCGATCAGCGTGATGGTGACCGGCCCGCGATACCCGTTTGTCAGGTTCAGTATAATTTCATCGGTCGTTGGGTTGGGAGCAAGCTGCAGGTCGAGTTGCAGCTCTTCTGGTACGGCCGTAATCAGGCTTGCGGTAAGTGTAAAGGGCACGATACCTGATTCAGGGGCGGGCAGTTTGGTTTGCGTAAACAAGTGGAACGCACCCGGCTCAAGGACCAGTGTCATGTTCGGGTCCTGAACATTGATTTCCTGCCCCGTAAAATAGTGATACCAGATACCGCCCGATGGAAAACCGGCCTTCACTGTCTGGCTGCGGGTTTCAAAGTTGCCGATCAGAAAGGCACTGCCACTCACATGCGGCAACGTCAGCCGCTTGATTGTGGTGCTGAAATCCATCGTAAAATCGGTGGATGAAAATGCCGGCAGGCTTTGTTTCAGCTTGATAAACTCGCTGTAGGTTTTGTAAAGTTTGAGCCGTTGAGCGTCCTGCGCATAATTCCAGCGGACAGGTTTGGCGGAGGTGCGGCAGTCATTTGAGATCGTTGTTCCGTCCGAACAGGCATTGATCGACAGGTCATACCCCAGTTCGCCGAACTGCCAGATCAGTTTCGGGCCAGGCACTGAGAGCAGAAAGGCCGCTGCCAGTTTCGACCGTTCCAGGGCTGTGGCTACGGTTTTAATGTTGTAACTGCCGTCAATAATGCCGTTTTGCTCCAGATCAAACATAATCCGCTCTTCATCGTGGCTTTCGGCGTAGCCAATCAGATTCGGGTTTGTAAAGCCCCGTTTTTGGTACGAAATGCCTTCGAAATTACCACCCTGACCACGGGCAGCACCGCGGAAATCGTAATTATGGTTACCCCACAGCATCATACCGTAATTAGCCAGCTCTTTTTCTTCCTGATTATCAGCAAAGTGTTCAAGAATGACATACGCGGTTTTATCATAGCTACGGATCTGGTCATAAATCCGTTTCCAGATGGCTACACGGCTGGCATCGTAGGTACCCCAGGCGTTAACATCATTGCCGGTATTTTTCTGCGTAAACCCTTTGGAGAGGTCGAAGCGGTAGCCGTCAAATTTAAACTCCTGAATCCAGTACTGGCAAACCCGTTGCACCAGGCTTTGGGTTGCTGTGCTTTCGTGATTAAAATCAAAGAAAACGCTGAACGGGTGAGTAGCCTGCTGGTTGAAAAACGGGTTGTTGGCCGCCGGACGGTCGTTGTTCCAGTACATTTTTACGTACGGAAACTCATAATCTGCCTGGTTTAATACCATGTCAAGCACTACGGCAATGCCGTTGCTGTGGCAGGCGTCAACAAAGCGTTTGAGGTCGTCTTTGGTTCCGTAGGCTTTATCCGGTGCGAAGTAGAAAATCGGATTGTAGCCCCATGAATCATTGCCCGAAAACTCCATAACGGGCATTAGTTCAATGACGTTTACGCCCAGCCGTTTCAGGTAGGAAAGGCTGTCAGTCAGTGTTTTATAAGAACGGTTCGATGAGAAATCGCGGACGAGCAGCTCGTAAACGACCATCTTTTTCGGGTCAGGGCGC
Organism: Arsenicibacter sp. R0_47; assembly: GCF_057652235.1. Lineage (NCBI taxonomy): Bacteria > Pseudomonadati > Bacteroidota > Cytophagia > Cytophagales > Spirosomataceae > Arsenicibacter > Arsenicibacter sp. R0_47. The sequence goes on from NZ_JBYFCJ010000005.1 coordinate 192,360, forward strand.
TGGAAGCTGGCGGTCTTCCAGACATACGGCGTCTGATTGGTCTGTAATACCGAGACAATCCCCTGAGCGCCCTGCGGATAGGCCTTCAGGTTCGGATAGGTTGTTGATGAAATGTATTTATCGTTATTGGGGTCGAGTATCTTGTCAGCATACGGATCCGCCACGGCGAGTGTACCGTTAACCAGGTACTGGTATGCCACCTCCTGACCGGCGGGCAGGCTGCCCAGTTCGATCCAATAGCGGTTGCCGTCCGGCGTGCGGTTCATGAGGTAAGCCGGGCTATACGTCCAGTTATTAAATTCACCGATAACGTGAACAAACTGTTTTTCAGGCGCGAAAAACGACAGGATAACGCGGTCGGCGGCAAGGTAGTTGATGCCATCTTTGACGCCGGCCGGTAAATCGGCGATTTTCGGTTGCGGCCGGATGCTGTAGAAAAAGGTATCAGCCGCTGTTTCGGTGGCAGTTTTTGCCTGTACAATGACGGGGAAAACCGTATTCGCAAGGTTACCGGCCGAAAAGGAAAAGCTGACGGTATCCCGGTTAGAGGCGGTAAAAATAGTTGTGCCTTGCCGTGTAATGGTAAAGTTTGCTTTTTGGGAGGCAATAGCCTGAATATCAATGACGCTGTTAGCTTCCACAAAAAAACGCTGCTCTGCCGGTTTTGTGAAAATTACCGATAATTTGTTTTCATAAACAGACACAAACAGGTCTTCAGTCTGAAACCGGCCGTCCCCGCTTTTGATAACAACCCCCAGCCGCTTAACCGTTTTGGCGGCCGGAACGTTGAAATAGGTGCGCGGTGTCAGCTTAATCTGCCACCGGTCGTTGCCTAAGGCCGTCATACGGCCAGGTTCATACGGCTTGCTGAAATCCGTCTGTCCGGTTGGTGCAAACTCCCATGGATTGGTTTCAGTACTGCCCGCACCTGACCAAAGGTAAACATCATTGGTTTTGCCCAGCAGCCCTGCGGCGCGGCCGTCTTTAGCCTGTCTGAGATCGACAATAAGTGTGACTTCCTGATCTGCTGTGGGGAAGGCAGGTTGTGTGGTGATAACCTGGGCCGATGCCTGTACAAGTACAAACAGCCAGCCGACGAAAAAGAGTAAAGATCGTTGCATTGAGTCCGGACCACAAAGTGCTATGCACCCTTGTGTAGTTAAGAAAATACGAAACTGAAGTATCGCTATAAATAATGGGATTATAGCCTGACAAAAGTAAGGGGCTTCCGGTCAGGAATCGTTCCACTTTCGTAGTAGCAGAAGAAAGAAAAGGAGGCGGTTAATTGGTTGTTGGTAAGCATATTAAGCGAAATGGTGGGGGCGTTTTAGGAAAGTGGCACTACAATGTGCGCAGTGGTATGCTGCAAAAAAAGAAAAACACGCCGGAGGCGTGTTTTCATCGGAAGAGCTATATCGAAAGATTAAACGAGTTCAACGTTAACGGCATTAACGCCTTTTTTTCCGCGCTCTACTTCGAACTTAACCTGATCGTTTTCACGGATTTGGTCGATCAAACCAGAAGCGTGAACAAAGATATCCTCACCGCCGTTCTCCGGCTTAATGAAACCATAACCTTTGGTTTCATTGAAAAATTTAACTGTGCCTTTTTGCATTATTTTATTGGTATTGGCCTGCAATATAGGATGACAAACGTTACGAACCTTGCTTTGCGAAAATTAATTTTATGTTTTGTCAAATATTAACCTCCATTCAGGAGTTAAGGTTGAGTGGTAGGATAATCTGTATAGTTTATTGGACAAACTGTTTAAGAAGTTGGTAAACCCGGTGAGTCGGTAACCCCATAACTGTATAAAACGAGCCTTCGAGCCGTTCAATCCCAACCAGCCCGATAAAATCCTGTGCACCGTAGGAGCCCGCTTTATCGAAGGGTTTACATTCACGGATATAGTAGCCGATTTCTTCGTCAGTCAGATGGGCAAAATGGACGATGGTTTCGTCAGTAAAGGATTGCTGCCCCTGCGGACTCAACAGGCATACACCCGTACGGACGCGGTGGGAGCGGCCTGCCAGATCACGGAGCATACGGTAGGCCTCCGCAGCATCCGCCGGTTTGTTCATGATCCGGTTTTCCAGAATAACTACCGTATCAGCGCAAAGTACCAGCCGTTCGCCAAGGTCCGCTTTAAATTCGGCCGCTTTCTGACATGCCAGGTATTCGGCAACGTCATTGACCGGCATCGTGGGCGGAAATAACTCGTCGGTGGGGCGGGTTTCAATGGTGAAGTCGAATCCGGCATCGGTCATCAGCTGTTTCCGGCGGGGGGATCCCGACGCTAAAACAAGTGGATAGCGAAGTTGCAGCATGTCTGGTAAATTTTGTAAGTTGTCGGTACTGTATGATACGTACCCCAAAAGTACAGACAAAGACCGTTTGCCCGAACCGGAACTGTCAGAAAAGCTGAGCGCAGAGCCCGCAGAAGGCAGCGGCTTTTACCATAAAGTAGGTTTCGGTACAATCAGTGCCGTCCGGGATTGACCGGCGGCGTGACAAATGGCCGCCAAAAGAGTTATAAGACATAATGACTGAGTTGTGTACCCCAATGAAGAAACGTGCCGGTATTGTTTCTGTAAGCCTGATGATCTGCTGGATTGTCACCGGTTCATGGGTGTATGCGCAGAACGATACACTTTTCAGGCACCAGACGGATTCTGTTCAGGTACGGTTTAAGGTACCTGTTACTGACAGTATGCGCCGCCGGACGGATAGCATTCTGTATACCCGGTTCAAACAGCGGATGTATAAGCGCAGGCTTACGCGGCAGATGTACGATGCTCTTTTCCGTGACGTGTATAATAGTCAGTTAAAGACGGGTGAGGTTGATGCGTTGGAGAATAATCCGTTCCGCGAATATGACGGGAAGGTAATCGGGACGATTTATATCCGGCGGCTGGATGTGTTCGGGCCCAGTGTATATGATACCCTCCGGCAATCGCATAACTGGTTTGAGCGTTTCGGCAGCCGGTTACACGTTAATACCCGTGAGAGCGTTATCCGGCGGCAGTACCTGCTTTTTCAGGAAGGAGACCGGGTTGATCCGGTAAAGCTGCGGGATAATGAACGGGTACTCCGGAATACGTCTTTTTTTCACGATGCCCGGATTCTGGTCGTTAACCGGCCCGGCAGCCGGCAGTTTGTTGATGTATATGTGATTACGCAGGATGTCTGGTCGTTATTGCCCGATGGCGGTGTCGGCGGGCTTGACCGGTTTACGCTCGGGCTCGATGACCGGAATTTCCGTGGTCTGGGCCATGATTTCTATAACAGGGTGTCATACGACGGGAAAAATCCGCAGCAGAAACTGGAGTACCAGGGGCGGTATATTATACCCTACATTAATGCTTTTAATGTCAAAACCTTTCTGACTGCCCAGGGCGATTTCTTTTATCAGCGCGATCTGAAGCAGATTTCATTGCGGCTATTCCGGAATTTTATCACACCCGACACGAAATATGCCGGTTCCATTCAGTTGAGCCGTAATGTAGTCCGGAACTATATTTTCGACCGGTTTGACAGCCTCCAGACCGTCCGGCTGGATTATTTATATAGTGATATCTGGCTGGGCCGGGCGTTTAAACTTTACCGGTTATCAAATGATTCTACACGGGCGCGGCTGGTAATTGCTGCCAGAAGCAGTAGTTATAAGTATTTTCAACGGCCTGAATTACGGGCAGATACCAACCAGTTATACCAGAATACACGGACAACACTGTTTAGTGTCGGGTACTCTCAGCGCCGTTATGTGCGTGATGTACTGATTTATGGTTTTGGCCGTACGGAGGATGTGCCGGCCGGAAATCTGCTCTCTGTCGTGGGGGGCTTTGACCGGGCGGAGCTGGGAGAACGGATATATGGGGGAATCAACTTTTCGCGGGGGCAGTATCTGAAGAAGGCAGGCTATTTATATACCTTGATTAGTATGGGCGGTTTTTTCCGTTCTAACAATATTGAGCAGGGGCTATTTGGCTTTATCGGGAATTACTTCAGTCCGTTGCATAAAACGCACTGGGGTAACATGCGCCACTTCCTTAATGTACGGTACACCCGCGGAGTCGACCGGTTTACCAACGAATATATTACGCTGAGCGGCCGGGACGGTCTGGGTATCAACAACGATAACTTGCGGGGAACCAAGCGGCTGCTTCTGAGTTATGAGAACGTGTTATTCTCTCAGCTCAATCTGGTTGGTTTCCGGGTGGCTATTGTTACGTTTGCGACGTTAGGGCTGGCCAGTTTTCCGGAGAGATCATTGCTGGCCGGCCCGTTATATCAAGGATACGGTCTGGGATTCCGTTTCCGGAATGAGAACCTGACTTTCAACAGCTTCCAGGTCAGGGTTGCCTACTACCCGAATATTCCTAACAATGCTCAGGCGTTACGCTTTGCGTTTGAAGCCGTTCCCGTCCTGCGTTTCCGCGATTTTGACATCAATGCGCCTGAAATTATTCCATACCGGTGATAAAAAAAGGCGGAGAATAGCTTCCCCGCCTTTTGGTAAGTTATGAAAGCACTGTTATTCAGGACAAGCCGTGCCTGTTACGTCAACCTGTGCCGAGGTCTGGCAACTGCCGTTATCAATAGTTAAGGTATACGTACCCGGGTCTTTCACATCCATAGCAGATACATTATAGGTACCGGCCGAGCGGTAAACATTTGTAAATGTATAGCCATTCGGGCCTGTAAAGGTAAATTTCGGGCCAGTACCGGTTGCTGTTAACTTAACGGAGCAAGTACCGTTACCAACCGGGCTGCTGGCGAGTAAATTGGTAATGGTTGGCAGTTGATCACCGAGTGAAATGGATGCTGATGCGGTATTGCTGCACCCGCTGGTTGTAACACTGTAGGTAATTGTTGCCGGGCCCGGAGCGCCTGAACCGGGTGGTACATAATTGTTACCACTAATCGAACCCAAACCGGAAACTGAGAAGCTACCGCCAGGGGTTGCCGGTGTTAACAGCAACGGCGCTGCGCCGAAGCAATAACTGGCTGGTAAACCGGTGAATGATGGATTCGGTAGCGGAGTAAATGAAGCCGAAGCTGATGCTGTATTTGTACAGCCATTAGCATCAGTAATGAGTACACTGTAGGTATTAGCCGTTGTTATCGTAACCAGGCTGGTGCTTTGACCGGCACTTGGTGATGGGGACCAACTGTACGTGTAGCTGCCCGCTGATGACGGAACGGCTGCCAGTGTTAAGCTCTGACCCTGGCCTTGACAAGCAGTTGAGGAGGTAATACTAACTGTTGAAGCAGCTGTTGTTGAGCCGCTGAGGCCAACCGTAACCGTGGCGACTTCACCACCCGAAATGGTTAATTGGGCCGCTGATGTAACTGAGCCCGGCGTCAGCCCACTCTGGCGGCGCACGCAAACTGCCTGATTAATGGTTCCGCTTGTTGGACTAACGGTTGTGGTTGATGCATAACCGGTTGTCGGACAGGAACCACCGGAGCGGAGGGCTACTTCAAAGCCTGCCGGTGCGTTCAGACTCACTGCGCCAGTTGCATTGGTTGCCGCTAATGTGAAAGACTGCGCCGTTGACGCAGTGCTGCATGTAGCGTTTAAGCCGCTGAGGGAAGACGATGAGACAGAGATTAAAGTACCGTTGACTTTTAAGTTGTCAATATTTAATAAAGCAACGTCTGAGTTACTACTTCCACTTTTGTATCCGAATATTTTAAAAGTGACCGCTCCTGTTGTACTAATCGGAGATGATAAAGTCATTGACACCGGAGGTGGAAGGGTGAAGTTCGTTAAGTTTATAAAGGTTTGTGAAAAGCTGGTTATAGATGATAGTGTGCTTGTATAGTTATCGTAACTGGATTTCAATATCAATTCTCTGGGGCCTAAACCTAATGCGTTAGTTGCTTCAAAAGAAACAGATTTAATGCGCATGATATTGTTGGCTCCCGGTGTTACTGTGAACTCCAGATACCGGTCATTATTTGGTGTTGTGCTTTGAGTCCAGTTCTTAGTTGTTAAGAAAAAACCTGTAAAATTTACTGAAAAAAACGTGTTTAAAAAAGGCACTCCCCCTTTTACATTAGAGCCATAGGAAAAATTACTTGCTGTGACCCCAGTTACTACTGAGGCAGATGTTGGTACTAACGTATTATTTAAATTCCATCCTGCCAGATTACTCTGGGCATGTGCCTTATTGAATAAAGAAACCGTGCATAACGCTGCTAAAAAAAGCAGATGCATCCTGCATGAAAAGAAGCCTGACTGTCTAAAGCCGGATTTGAGTAAAGAAGCTGACATAACCTTAGGGATTTGGGGTGTTAAAGATGAAAAGTAAACGTGTTAAGGTACGGCTACGGCAGGGGGCGTGATTAGAGAAAAGAGTTGATAGTCATAAACGTGTTAATATGTATCGTTACAAGTCAAGCTTTAACAATATATACTCAATAATTATTGAAAATGACCATAAAGTATACGGAATTATGTGATTCAGATACAAGTTTTATTAAGAAGAACATTTCCAAAGCAGCTTTACGAAAATCTTTGAGCAGAAAAGAACTTTTTTTGAATTAACTGTTGTTACATTTAATGTAATGACATTATATTTGCATCGTCATCAACAAATTACAACAGCAGACTGCTGGCATTGATGTATGGGTGTGCTTATTTTGTAAGTTATATCAGGTGACTTATTAACTAACCCCCGATCATAAGAACCATGTCAATTGAAACGGATATAAAACAAACTGCATTCCGCAATCCTTACCATAGGTTACTGGTAAATATCATGTTTACCAGCAATTGGATCGGGGATGGTCAGATGCAGATTCTGAAGCCGCATGGCGTTACCCTGCAACAGTACAACGTGTTGCGTATTCTGCGGGGACAATACCCTAATCCGGTCAAAGTGAGTGACATCACGGAACGGATGCTGGATAAAATGTCGAATGCTTCCCGTCTGGTCGATAAATTGCTGTTGAAGCAGCTGGCTGAACGGACAGAGTGCCCGAGTGATCGCCGGGCGGTCGATGTGGTGATAACCCAAAAAGGGCTGGACCTTCTGAACATGCTGGACGAATGCCAGGCTGGATGGGAAGATGGCCTGAAAGAGCGGTTGTCGGAAGATGAGGCCGTTGTGATCAGTGAATTGCTTGATAAACTCCGTAAGGAGTGCGACTCGAAACAATAGTTTACTTTTTTTAATAATTATAATACCTGGAAAACAATCCCTATGAAAACTCGTCAATTCATCGCTGGCCTTGCTGCCGTTGCTTTACTTGCTGGTAACTTAGCATTTATCGGCCCTGACAAAACTGCTAAGAAAGCATCTACCCTGAAGGTAGATGCGCAGAAAAGCGTATTAAACTGGAACGGTAAAAAAGTAACCGGTGAGCACTCTGGCTCGGTGAAAATCGAAAACGGTACAATCTCGGTTGATGGTACGAAACTGGTTGGCGGTACATTCCTGATCGATATGAACAGCATCACTTGTTCTGATCTGACAGATGCCGGTTATAACGCCAAGTTTATCGGCCACATGAAGTCAGAAGACTTCTTCAACACAGCGAAATACCCGACTGCGAAGTTTGAAATCACAAAGGTTACGCCTAAAGGTGGTACTAACTTCGACATTACCGGCAACATGACCATTAAAGGAATTACTAACGCCGTTACATTCCCGTCAGTTGTTAAAGTAACACCGGCTGGTCTGGAAGCGACTGGTAAAGCTACGCTGGACCGTACAAAATATGATATCCGTTATGGCTCGAAGTCATTCTTCGAAAACATCGGTGACAAAGCGATCTACGACGACTTTACCGTTGACCTGAAACTGGTTGCTACAAAGTAATCTGCTCCGGTATACATAAAAATCCCGGCTTCATTTCGGTGAAGCCGGGATTTTTTATAGCTATATGTTATGCCGGAAAAGCCGGAAAATCGTCGAGATAGGTGATGGCATTCGTTTCAAAGTCGATGGCGCAGCAGTAATGTACGTTACCGTTGGTGATCACCAGAAACGGGGCTTTATGGATCAGGTTGTACCGGCCGATCTGATCAAAGACAGCCTGATTGATCGGAATATGAGGCGCCTTGCATTCGACCAGCAGAAATGGGTTTCCCTGACGGTCAAATGTCACCAGATCGGTGCGTTTTTGCAGCTTATTCAGCATGAGTCCCCCTTCGCACCGGATTAGCGCTTTGGGGTACCGGTAATGACTGATTAACAGGTTGATAACATGCTGACGAACCCACTCTTCGGGTGTTAACCGGATATGCTTACGCCGAAGTTGATCAAATATGTAAGGTTTCCCGTCAATCTGCTTAAGTTTGCAGTCAAAGGAAGGTAAATTAATGTCGTACATGTAACGAAGATACGACGAAAGCGTCAGTTTCCTGCCTCAACACTAACGTCAGATTAATCTATGAAGTCAAAAGAGGAAATCGTAAACAATTGGCTGCCAAGGTATACCGGTACACCAATTGATCAGTTCGGCGAGTACATTCTGCTCGTCAACTTCATCAACTATGTCGAAATGTTCGCGAAAAAGTTTGATGTCGAAATCTACGGAATGGGCCGTGCCATGCAAACGGCAACGGCAAATAATATAACGATCATTAACTTCGGGATGGGCAGCCCGATGGCGGCCACGGTTATGGATCTGCTGACAGCCGTGAATCCGAAAGCAGTCCTGTTTCTGGGAAAATGCGGCGGGCTGAAAAAGACCCAGATCGGGGATCTTGTCCTGCCGATTGCGGCCATTCGCGGCGATGGTACCAGTAATGATTACATGCGGCCGGAAATTCCGGCACTGCCTTCGTTCCGGTTACAGCGCGCCGTATCGTCAATGATTAAAAAGCACGAATTAGATTACTGGACAGGAACGGTATATACCACGAACCGCCGTATCTGGGAACACGATGAAGTGTTTAAAGATTACCTGCGCGAAATCAGGGCGATGGCCATTGATATGGAGACGGCGACAGTTTTTACGGTAGGGTTTGCTAATTCAATACCGCACGGGGCATTATTGCTGGTATCGGATAACCCGATGGTGCCGGAAGGGGTAAAAACGGAAGAAAGTGATAAGCGGGTGACGACTAACTTTGTCGATAAACACCTCGAAATCGGAATCGACTCACTGAAGGAGTTAGGGTCTTCGGGCGAATCGGTTAAACACCTTCGGTTTGAATAAGAAACTGAGGTTAGCGGGCTTAATGCCCCGCTAACCCCGTTGCCGGTATTAGTTACAATATTCGCTGATTACCTTATAAGCCGGTGTATAGCCCAGCTCGCCTGCTTTCGACAGATCAAAACAGCCTCCGTTTTCGTCTCCCAGCGTGTGTTTGATAATGCCGCGCACATAATAGGCTTCACCATAGCGCGGATTCAGCTTGATCGCGCTGTTACAATCCAGAATAGCTCCTTTCTGATCGCCTTGCTGTGACTTAATTAATCCCCGGGTAAAATACGATTCGGAGTAGGTCGGGTTGAGCTCAATGGCTTTATTGAGGTCCAGAATTGCATTTTTCGGATCGCCCTGCTTGCTGCGGGTAATACCGCGGCTAAAATACGCTTCTGAACGCTCCGGTGACAGATCGTTAATTTTATTCCGCTCCTGCACGATATTCCGGAGATTATCCAGAATAGGGCGCGTGATTTTTCCGGAATAATATACTTTCCCGTCAGCATTGGCATTATTCAGTTCAATTGCCTTGTTAAAATCAGCCAGCGCTGATTTCTGGTCGCCGAGTTTACTATGGCAGAAGCCGCGCCCGTAATAGTACTTGTAATTGGCATTGTCGGCAGCAACGGCCCGGTCAAAATCAGCGATTGCCGTTTTATAGTCTTCCAGCTTGCTGTGGGCAAAACCACGGTAGTAGAACGATTCGGCATCATTGCTGTTGAGTTCAAGTGCTTTGTTCAGATCCTGAATGGCACCCGTAAAATCGTTCAGCTTCACCCGTGACATACCGCGGGCGGCGTAGGCCTGCGAACGTTTCGGGTTCAGTTCGGCGACTTTCGTAAAATCGGCCAGACTACCCGGATAGTCATCGAGCTTTTGTTTGGTGATACCACGCGCAAACAGAGCGTTGATATTGCCCGGATCGAGCTCGATGGTTTTGCTGAAATCCTGAAGGGCACCCCGGTATTGTTCCAGGTAGCTCCGGCTGATACCACGGTTATAGTAACCCTGCGGATCATTCGGGTTCAGTTCGATGGCCCGGCTATAGTCGAGCAAAGCGGCCCGGTGGTCGTCCTGCTTGCTCTTACTGACACCCCGGCTTAGAAACGCCAGTGCATCTTTCGGGTTGAGGTCAATTGCTTTGTCATAATCCAGAATAGCGCCCCGGTGGTCTTTCAGGTTTGCTTTAGCCAACCCGCGGTTGTAGTAGCTGGCGGCATTATCGGGATTCATCGTAATGGCCATGCTGAAAGCCTGCAGGGCCCCGGTAAAGTCATTGGCTTTGCTTTTGGTAATGCCGCTTTCAAAATAATCAGCAGCTGTTTGCTGGGCGTTAACCGTCTCAGGTAAGACAGACAGGCATAATCCTGTGCAGAAAAGTATCCGGAAAGAGACCTTCGCCAGCGGTTGAAAAACGTGCTTCATTGAGCTAATAGATGGTTTCTGGTAGCACAGAGTGGTAAATGAAAAGTTAAAATTAGCCCTATTAGCTACGCTTACCAAGCTAAAATCCGTCAAAATTTAGGAAGTGGCAGTTAACTTTCACCCATTCTGTAAAGTAAAACGTATCAACTTTAAACGTTGGAGACTGGTTATCTGATGTATTGTTGAGCGAAATAGTCCCTATTTATGCGCTGTGCTGTCAATATAACCACCAATTATTCGGTCGAATATGACAATATGGCGGTTTATTGGTGCGATTTTCCTGTTTTTATGTCATTATGGCGGTGTTTTAGCTTTGGTACATCATTTGCAAATCAGCTAGTCAAACACATAAGAACTAAAAAACAAGAAATACAATGGCAACGCTAATTCGCTCAAACCAGGTACCAACAATTTTTGATCAGTTATTCAATCAGGAAATCAACCGTCTGGCTAAACACCCTGTGTTTGCCCAGCCTGTTATCTCGCGTTACCAGAAAGGTGGTTCTGTTCCGGCCGTAAACGTAAAGGAATCAGCAGAGGCATATACTCTGGAAGTCGCGGCTCCGGGATTGGTTAAGGAGCAATTCTCCGTTAAAGTAGACAACAATATCCTGACACTGGCCTATGCTCCGGCAGAAACCGATGCAGACGTGAAGCAGGAGAAATATACACATAAGGAGTTCACTACCGGCAGCTTTACCCGCTCGTTCCGTTTGCCTAAACATGTAAATGCAGATGCCATTCAGGCTACGTACACAAATGGTATCCTGACGGTTTCTGTGCCGAAGGTAGCTGAACAGAAGCCTGAGCCAAAACAAATTCAGATTGCATAATGTAGTACGGAATGCAATTCCGTCCTGCAATTAATAAAACGGAATAGCATTCCGTACTAACAAAAAATCCCGTCAGTGTCTGACGGGATTTTTTGTGTTTTATTTTCCGCCGGGGCGGGTAGGGCGAACCTCAATTTTGGAGGGCAGCGTACGGGCCGGCATATTAATAAGATCGGAGACGAGTTGCCCGATATCCTCCGGCTGGATTTTCCAGGCATCTTTGTCATTCGGCTCGTGGTTGTTAAAATAAGTAGCCACGGAGCCAGGCATGATGGTCGTTACCTTAATACCTTCGCTGCGCAGGTCAAGCATGACGGCCTGCGTGAAGCCCACCAAACCGAATTTGCTGGCATTGTAGGCCGACCCTTTTTCGAAAAAGTTGGTACCTGCCAGACTGGCGATGGTGATAAAATAACCTTCTGATGATTTTAGTGCTTCCAGCGTTGTTTTGGCCGTATAAAAAACACCCGTCAGGTTAATATCAATGGTTTCATGCCATTGTTCCGGCGTAAGCTCCTGAATTGATGCGAAATGGCCTACGCCCGCGTTGGCAATGACATAATCGATACGGCCCCATTTTTCGAGAATGGTATCGACCGCTTTTTGTTGGGAGGCAAAATCACGCACATCGGCTTCGAGGCCAAGCGCCGAACCCGGTCTGATGGCGTTGAGTGCTGCGGCGGCCGCATCTGCACTGTCCTGTGAGCGGCTGGTGATCGCCACGTTGATGCCTTCTTTTATCAATACCTCGGCAATTCCGTAACCAATCCCCTTGGAACCACCGGTTATAAATGCCGTTTTACTAACGTCTGCCATAATTTTTGTTGCTGAGAAAGATAGTACTGACCGGGCAAGTGCGCCGGTCAGAAACGTAACTCCCCGCCAGACCGGAAAGTTTCGGGTCTTCAGGAAGCATCCTTGCCCTTAAAATGGCGGAGTGTTTCGCCGAAATCCATTTTTTGGGTCATGCCCATGATGGCCTGCGTGATCCGTTTGGCTTTTGTGCCTGGTGTTTTGGCCGACTCAATCCAGCGGGTATAATACTTCTGGTGACTGCCCGGCAGCTTGTCGAAGTAGGCTTTGGCTTCCGGAGCGTCTTCCAGACACGCCAGTAAATCGGCGGATAGCTGCACTGCTGACTCATCAAGGGCCAGCGTAACCGTTACTTTAGCACCGGCTTCCTTCCGTAAGGCTTTCCGCATGGTAGTATTGACGGCCAGAATAAAATCACCCTCACCCATCGGCACCAGAGCGATCTGGTTGAGGGTATATTGATCAATGGACCCTTTGACGCGGAATGACGTACGGGTACCGGGGTTAAGCTGTTCAGCCATTGACGTGGTAATCTCAATATATGTCCAGCCCGATTTTTCGCCTTTTGCTCCGAACTTAAGCAGTTCTGTCTGAAACGTTATCATGCACAAAGCACGTTTGTTTCCGGCAAGTTACTGACTTAGGCTGACATGTGCATGTCAGTAGTAATTATGAAAATCATGCCAGTTGAGAAAGGTGATTTTATTGCCTCGGATAAGCAAGCAGGCTATTTCGCGATTTCCACCTATTCCGTAAAAGTCCAGATTGATCAGATAGGCATCGCCGTAGCGGGTTGTGGCCGGGTTGTGGGTGTAGAGTGCATTGTTGAATAAGGGATGTACAATAGTAAAGGTCTGGTCGGATAGCGCAGCTAAACACGTAATGCCCTGAATATGTAGTAGGTAATAAATTGTTCGATTATATTCTATTCCGCCAAAAAGCTGCAGTCCCGTGAATTTGAAGGTGACCGGAAGTTTTTTAAATATTGCTTTTTGGTTATTCGACGCCCTCTCAAGTGTCCATTCTGCCAAAGTGCGCGGATCTGCGATCAGTTGTTGCAGACCCGTACCGACCATGTGTCCGGAGTTAGCCAGAACAACGTAACCCTCCGGTTCTTTCCTCACCCAGACCGCATCAGCAAAATCAGTGTAATAGGTTTTGCCGGAATGTTTGTCGAAAAAGTACAGGAAACCGCCAAATTCACCCCTGCTCAGATTATACACAATAAAATCATGATCCTCGAATAGTTTGGGTCTGTCGTTCATTGGGACTGACTTATTGTACGGTTGCCAGCCTTTGTGCTCCTCAAACTGCCAGTACTTGCCATTCGATAATGCGGTTAACTGTCCGTCGATCAGCCAATGACGCTCAAAGTTTTTTGTGTTCAGGTGTCTTTCAAGTGATTTATTCCTTTGCCAGGTATCGGGGTCATAACAGGCAAACTTTCCTGGTGCAAAGAGTGCCACAAGCTGTTTATGGTACAAAACAGAATAACATAGCGGAAATTTTTCGTGGCTGAACGGATTACGTTCAAGCCGTCTTCTGAGTTGCAAAGGCAAAACAGCGTCAGCCAGTTGTATGCTGAACTTTTCGGCTTTCATCAGCACGGGCAGCTGTGCCGAATCCCGCCTGAACGGCCTTAACGAAGTGAACGTGTTAATAAGCTTTTCAAATGAGCTGTCAGGGCGAAATTCTTTTGTGGACTGAGCAGATAAAGAGAGCGATGTGAAAAATAAGGCTATCGCCGGGAGGATCGTTATTTTCATACTTGTGAATGGTTGGACTGATATCGTGTATTGCCGTAAATATATGTGCTGTGATTCACACCTGCTAAAGGATATGTAAAAGCAGGTGTGAAACCAGCATACCTTACTCAGCCGTTACCGGCTTTACCTTCCTGACGCGGTACAGATTCATGGCGATGATTGCCCCAAGCATGATAACAATGCCAGTCAGCTGCGTGTTAGTCAGCTGTTCGCCCAACAGAAAATGGGCGGTAATGACCGCTACCGGTAGTTCGGCTGTCATCAGAATACCACTGATACCGGCACCGACGTGGGGAATACCTTTGGCAAACAGCACCGGCGGAATCACCGTTCCGAACAGGGCCAGAAACAAAGCCCATTGGCCAAGGGCAAGGCCAGGATGGCTTTCGGCAGCGAGTGACGGGAGATTAACCAGTGCAATGGCCAGGGCCGAGCCGGTCATGATCCATGCACTTTTCGTCAGATTCGGTATGTTTTTCCCCGCCCGGCTGTTTGCGACAACATAACCTGCGTACAGCACAGAGGCCAGTAATACATAAAAAACGCCGGTCCACGAAAACTGTATATCGGTATTTTCCACAAGATTGCCGGCTAAAACAGTACCACCGATAATAACAGCCGAGATTCCTGTTTCCATCAGTGACGGCCTTTTCCGGAAGAAGATCCAGTCGAGCAGGATCCCCATCCATGTAAACTGCATCAGCAGGACAATAGCGAGGGATGCCGGTATGTAATGAACCGAAAGGTAATAGTAAAAGGTAGCCAGGCCAATAGTTGCTCCGGTACCCAACAAAGCCAGTATTTGCGCTATACCCATGGACCGTACCGGAAAGCCGGGTGAGGTGATACGGGCCAGCAACCAGAGCAGTATGGCACCGGTAAAGGCTTGCGAAAAGGAAATTTCAGCCGGCGTATAGCCCTGCTGATAAGCGATCTTGACAAAAGAAGACAGGATGCCGAAGCTGACCGCACCGGCTAACACCATGAAGATATATTTAGTCATAAAAAGGATTGTCTGGCTGAATTGCATATAAAACGGGCAATCGGCTAAACAACCTGACTGACTGGCTTTACGGCACAAAAGGTGTGTGCCCGAAATCACATCCGGTTGTTTAGCTTAGCAGCTGACCGGCGGAGGCAGAATTGTATACGTGAATGGATGCATGATGGTTCAGGTTTCCTGCGAAGCTACTAAAAATAGGGAATACCGCGCAATAAGGAGCCGTTATGTGGTCTGGAAGGAACGTAAATTATCAAGGTATTTCTGGCCGTTGCCGGTGTTGAGTAAAAGTATTTTCTCCGTTGGCAGCAGCCAGCCGCGCTGAACCAGCTGGCGGGCAGCGGCCCATAAGGCGGCTCCTTCAGGGGCAACAAAAATTCCTTCCGTTTTGCCGATTTCCCGCACACTGTCAACCATGTCTGATTCCGGAATGCCAAGTGTCACGCCCTGTGATTCGTGTAGCACATTCAGCATCAGCGGCTCGCCAATGGGGCGGGGGACGGCCAGCCCGTTTGCCAGCGTTGGTTTACCGGTATACTGCTTTGCATTTTGTTGTCTGCCGAGCCATGTATCCACCAACGGCTGGCAGTTTTCAGCCTGAACGGCCACCATGCGCGGGAGCCGGGCACTGGCCGTTAACCAGCCCAGTTGCTGCATCTCATGGAAGGCTTTCCAGATGCCGATCAGCCCGGTTCCGCCCCCTGCCGGATACAGAATTACATCCGGTAACTGCCAGCTAAGCTGTTCGGCAATTTCGTAGCCCATGGTCTTTTTTCCCTCAATCCGGTATGGCTCTTTGAGCGTCGACACGTCGAGCCACTGTTTATTGGCGTTAAGCTGTTGAACGATGGCCGCACAGTCGTTAATGAGCCCGTCGATCAGGTGTACGTCGGCACCATACCAGTAACATTCTTCCTGAAACGCTTTCGGCGTGTGCCGGGGCATAACAACGGTGGCTTTTATACCGGCTTTGGCGCAGTAGGCCGCCATGGCCACACCGGCATTCCCCGCCGTCGGGATAATACACCCCTCGACGCCATATTCATGCGCTTTAGAAATGGCCATGCTCAGGCCGCGCGCTTTAAATGAGCCGGTCGGATTCTTGCCTTCATCTTTCAGCCACAGTTCCGGAAAGCCGTGGGCCGCGCCGAGCCGGTTGAGCCGGAGCATGGGCGTAAAGCCTTCGCCGAGGCTGATGATATGCACCGGATTATGCACGGGTAAAACTTCCTGATACCGCCACATAGTGCCTTCGCGGTGGCGGAGTATCTGCTTGTCCAGCCCGCCGGAAAGGGTATACTGCGCGAGCAGCGGCATGTTACAACAGGGAGACAGTGTATGTAAAACAGCCGCTGTATAGGGCTTCCGGCAAGCGGAACAGGTCAGGTGGCTGAACCGGCTATGGGTCGGCGATGAAGTAGGTAAAGCAGCAGTCATGCCCCAAAAGACCGCACAACCGGGCGGGAATGCAATCTCGTTTTTGGAATGGGTTATGCCGGTTTGGCATAATAGCGCTTTGTAAACCGGATAAAGTCCTGCAACGCCTGCTGGTTTTCGGTGCCGCGACGCTGAATGAAATGAAATGTTCTGGTGATTTGTAATCCGTTGATATGGAGCTGAATAAGCTCGCCGGATTCAAGCTCTTTCGCTACCGCCTGACGGGGCAGAAAGGCCATGGCGGTGTCTACACGGACAAAGTTTTTCAGGGCCTCCGTGCCGCCCAGCCGTACACGGACCGGTAGCTCCGACAGATCAATACCAGTAGCGGCAAGTGCTTCCTCGACAACGGCCAGCGTGCCCGAGCCGGTTTCGCGCAAGGCAATCGGTGTTTGGCGCAGGTCTGCAATGGTCAGCGTCTGATCTTTCAGCGGACTGGTTGGCGAACAGACGGCAATCACGTCATCCGTCAGAAAGGGAATAGACGTGACGTTGTTTGCTTTGCTGACTGCTTCAACGATACCCAGATCAATTTCATGGTCGAGCAAGGCTTTCAGAATGTTCTCGCTGTTGCGGTTTTTTAGGGTGAGCTGTAGGGACGGATGTTGTTGCAGGTAAGCCGACAACACCCGAGGCAGCACGTAGAGCGAAATGGTCGTACTTGCGCCAAGGATCATACGCAGGGGCGGGGCAAATGCCTCGTTCAGCGCCTGCATGTCCTGAAATAAAGTTTGCTGGAACTGCCGCGCCTCAAGCAGCCGTTCGTACAAAAGTTTACCCGCAGGGGTCAGGTGAATGCTGTTGCCTTTCCGTTCGAACAGGCCGGTTTTGTAAAAGGATTCCAGTGCCTGGATTTGTTTACTGATGGCCGACTGACTGATAAACAGCGTTTGGCTGGCTTTGGTAAAGCTCAGCAGCCGGGCAACCTCAATAAAAACCTCGTGCTTGTACGAAATCATGGCCGTTGTGATGAAGAACTACAAAATAAAAGCCCTTTACTGGTTCAGTAAAGGGCTTCGGTATTTATGAGAGACCACGAGGGTCTTTGAATTACTTCACTTCTTCGTAAGGAACGTCAGACACATTGTCTTCGGTTGCCTGACCCTGAGGGCCTTGTGCGCCGCCGTTAAAATCAGCACCTGGAGCACCTTCTGCGCCACCAGCGTTATAAATATCCTGAGAGGCTGCGTTCCAGGCTTCGGTAATTTTTGTCATGGCCGCGTCGATTGCCGCCGCATCCCGTGAGGCGTGCGCTGATTTCAGCTCGGCCAGGGCGCTTTCAATGTTTGACTTATTGGCTGCCGACAGTTTATCGCCGTAATCTTTCAACTGCTTCTCTGTCTGGAACACCATTGAGTCAGCCTGGTTTACCTTCTCAACTTTTTCGCGTTCCGCTTTGTCAGCCGCTTCGTTGGCTTTCGCTTCTTCACGCATTTTGTTGATTTCGGCGTCAGTCAGACCGCTTGATGCTTCGATCCGGATCTTCTGCTCTTTACCGGTGCCTTTGTCGCGGGCCGTTACATTCAGGATACCGTTGGCATCCACATCGAACGTAACTTCGATTTGTGGAACACCGCGTGGTGCCGGCGGAATGTCTGACAGGATAAACCGGCCTAACTGGCGGTTCTGCGTGGCCATCGGACGCTCGCCCTGCAATACGTGGATTTCCACGCTTGGCTGGTTGTCAGAAGCCGTTGAGAACGTTTCCGATTTTTTAGTCGGAATAGTTGTGTTGGCTTCGATCATTTTCGTGAACACGCCACCCATTGTTTCGATACCCAGCGAAAGCGGGATAACGTCAAGAAGCAGTACGTCTTTCACTTCACCGGTCAATACACCACCCTGGATCGCTGCACCTACGGCAACAGCTTCATCAGGGTTAACGCTTTTCGATGGTTTGCGGCCGAACAGTTTTTCAACTTCTTCCTGTACACGCGGGATACGGGTCGAACCACCGACCAGGATCACTTCGTCGATCTGGCTTGGCGACATACCAGCGTTTTTCAGCGCGCGGCGGCAAGGCTCAAGGCTGCGCTGGATCAGCGAATCAGCCAGTTGCTCAAACTTAGCGCGTGACAGTGAACGGACAAGGTGCTTTGGAATACCGTTTACCGGCATGATGTACGGCAGGTTGATCTCTGTCGATGTTGAGCTCGACAATTCGATCTTGGCTTTTTCCGCAGCTTCTTTCAGACGCTGAAGGGCCATCGGATCCTGACGCAGGTCAATGCCTTCGTCTTTCTTAAACTCGTCGGCCAGCCAGTCGATAATTACCTGGTCGAAGTCATCACCACCCAGGTGTGTATCACCGTCAGTTGATTTTACTTCGAAGACACCGTCGCCCAGTTCAAGGATTGAAATATCAAATGTACCACCGCCTAAGTCGAATACGGCAATTTTGCGATCCTGATCGGTTTTATCCAGACCATAGGCAAGAGCGGCCGCAGTCGGCTCGTTGATAATCCGTTTTACATCCAGACCAGCGATCTGACCGGCTTCTTTAGTTGCCTGACGTTCAGCATCGTTAAAGTAGGCAGGAACCGTAATAACGGCTTCTGTAACAGTCTGGCCGAGATAGTCTTCGGCTGTTTGCTTCATCTTCTGCAGAATCAGCGCCGAGATTTCCTGTGGTGTATATTGACGGTCGCCGATACGTACGCGCGGGGTGTCATTGGCACCACGCTCCACGTCATAGGCAACCGTTTTGATTTCGTTCTGAACTTCAGCGAAACGCTTACCCATGAAGCGCTTAACTGATTGAATAGTGTGCTTAGGGTTGGTGATGGCCTGGCGTTTGGCCGGAGCACCTACTTTACGCTCACCGTTACCGTTGTCCATGAAAGCCACAACTGAAGGCGTGGTGCGGGCTCCTTCGCTGTTCGGAATAACGACAGGCTCGTTACCTTCCATGACGGCTACACATGAGTTTGTAGTACCTAAGTCAATGCCAATAATCTTTCCCATGATGGTTTATTGCTATGTTTATGCTTTGTGTTCTAAATGTCAGTTACACCTATCCTATCAAGCAATATGCCAGCCCGTAATTTTGTTCGGAATCGTGACAGATTGGCAGTGGAATCCGAACGAATGAGACAAGTCGGCGGGTCGCTCTGACAAAGTCAGCCGTACTGTCTGAGTTTATTCCCTGGTTGCTTTTTGTTTAAGGTCGTTGGCTAGATGAAAGAAGGCAAACAGGCCGAAAGCCAGAATAAATATTGTAAACGGAATCCAGAAGTATAGGCTCCATGATGCAACAGGTCTGGTCAAATATTCGGGAAGGTAAACCAGAAATGGTACCCAGAAAGGTAGTATAATGACATAAACAGCATAGTACGGCTGTTGCAGATAGCCTGATAAATAGAGCCATACACCTGACCAGCTAAAACAAAACAGGAGACTGTATAGCACATAGGGGGATGGAGTAAGCGCGCTGAACAGCACTAATCCGAATATCGGATAAAGCATATACTCATTTCCTACGCCACAAAGACTACAGGAAAGAGCAATGATGAACATCAGCGGTTTTAGAAGCTTTTTTCCTGCCATAGTTTTAAGAAATTAATAGTCAATGATTGCGGATCAGTATATAAAAGTAACTGGCTAGTACGAAAATCAGGCACGGCAGCCAGCATAAAAGAGATTCCTTCGAGGCTGACAGAAACGGTATGCGCGCTAAAAGCACCAGTCCGTGCGGGATTGCAGCCGTGATAATGATCTGTATCGTTAACTCGCTTTGCCTGAAACGCGGATAGAGGGCGGCTGCCAGCAAATATCCCCAACAGGCGAGAACCAGCAGTGTAATCAGGTTTGCCAGGGTCGGAATACACAATAGCAGGAGGAGCCACATCAGGAGCGGCATAAAGACAGTCCCGTCACCGATGTGTATAAACGCAAAAGAACCAGCCATAAGCAGCAGCAGGAAACTGCGGAGGGTATTAACCGAAAAGAGTGTTGACCTCATGACTTTTTTTACAAAAGTGCTTGTGAGGCCGGGTAAATTTCTTGATCTGTATCAATTAGGCTTTCGCCTTTTTCGCCCGGATGCGGCTATAGGTCTCCGGTGTCAGGCCGAGGAGTGTGGCAACGTGCTTTCCCGGTAACCGGTTCAGGAGGTCTTTATGGGTATGGAAAAACTGCTCATACCGGTCTTCGGCCGAAAGATGGCGCAGGCTATGGGCGCGTAATTCGCTTTTGACATAATACTGTTCGGTCAGCACGCGGCCAATAGCGTTGAAAGCAGGGAATCTGTCATAGAGGAATTCAAGCTGAGGGCGGGAAATTGACCAGAGCACCGACGCTTCGAGTGTTTCAACAAACTCAAACGAAGGCTGCCGGGTGTAAAAGCTGAGAGGAGAGAGGATAAAATCACCCTCCCGCATGAAGTCTGTAGTGATCTCCTTGTCGTCTTTCAGGTAATAGCGGCGGGTAAGCCCGGTCTCGATAAAAAAGATCCGGTTTGACGTAGTACCGGCCTGTAGAATTACCTCGTGTTTACGGAGCCGGTGTGGTGTCAGGAAGGTACTTAATTCATGGTCGAAGCCATCAGGCATGGGTTTGATGGAGCGGATCAGGTCAAAAAGTGGCTGCATAAGCTGGCTGGAAAATGAAAAGGCAAGCATGTGCTTGCCTTAACAAAAAAAGCCAAAAAAGGGGAAACTGCAATTATTTGCCCCCGAACAGACCTCCCAGTAAGCCGCCAAGGCCTCCCGACTGCTGCGTGCCGCCCGTGTTGCCGCCACCCATCAGGCCGCCGGCCACACGCATGACATCGCTCATATCCAGTTTACCGTCGGCCATAGCGGTAGAGGCCATGCCCATCCAGTCGATGTTGCCGGCATTCTGGTTGCCGGTAGCGGCGCCCATGATGCTGCCAACGTCAATGCTGGAGTCATTCGGGTCTGTTGCTTTGGCAAAGAGTTTGCTCAACACCATCGGGATAACGGCTGCGGCAATGCTTTTGGCCACGGTTTCGGAAACGCCGAGTTTGCCCATCAGGTTGCCGACTACATTGCTGATCATACCATTCACCATTGGGTTTGAGGCCGATAGACCACCGCCCTGACCCATAATTGTGCTCAGCAGCCCGCCGATATTACCGCCCTGAGCCTGCTGCTGCAAGCCGTTGGTGATACCACTTAATACGGTTTCGATAGCCGCTTCATTTTGCTGGTTCGGGATAGCAGGGTTGTTAACGATGGCGTCACCAGATGATTCGCGGACGAGATTCAACAGGGTTTCTAACATGAGTATTACTGTTTTGGGGTAAAGACCGGTATTAACGGGTTTTGAGTACAGGCCTAAAAATAAATGAAAAAAGACACAGCAATCAGCATATCTGTTTATTTTGCTGTAAAGCTTTTCGATCTTATGACGGACAATACCGAAAATAGTAACATATCCGAAGCGGGAAATAACCAATTAGAATCTCAGGTAACGCCACTACTTGAAAACGTCCTGTACCCGAGCGAATCAGACGAAGCCGTTACGTTTGTAACCTGCTATCTGAAGCAGGAGGAACCGTTAACAGTCAGTCAGATTAAGGACTGGCTGATGCTTCCGCCTTCGGTTTATGTGGAAGAAACAACGACAGACTGGTTCTGGGAGCCGGTCACGACAGAGCAGGATTGGTACGGAGAGGAGGAGAAATCCCGTACAGCTGCGTACCGGCAGATTCAGGAGGCACTTGCGCCGTTGACGGGCTGTCAGGTGTTCCGCGTGGGCGATACGGAGGTCGATGTATACCTGCTGGGGCGGCTACCCGACGGGTCCGGCCGTGCCGGCCTGAAAACCCGCGTCATCGAAACATAATCGTAATCGTACGGGCGACCCCACGTGGTCGCCCTTTTGTAATCACGTGGTCGCCCCAAAATTGCGGGTGGTTGCCTGCATTTTAACCCTAATATCAAGCTGTACCACAACAAAAAAGGCGCGCCGAACGGCGTGCCTTTTTTGCATCTGGAGTGACCAGTGTTTGTGTCGGGTGCTCACGTGGACGTAGTGAACTCAATTCAGAGAATCGGGCGCCCACGTGGGGGCGCCCCTACTTTACTTTGTCAACGATGGCTTTGAAAGCCTCGGGATGGTTCATGGCCAGGTCAGCCAGAACCTTGCGGTTCAATTCAATTCCCGATTTGTTGAGGGCACCCATCAGGGCAGAGTATGATAAACCGTTGATGCGGGCACCAGCGTTGATACGCTGAATCCAGAGAGCACGGAAATCCCGTTTCTTGGCACGACGGTCGCGGTATGCGTACTGTAAACCTTTTTCAATAGCGTTTTTCGCTACTGTCCAAACGTTTTTACGCCGGCCGTAATAACCTTTGGCCAGCTTCATGAATTTCTTCCGGCGTGCGCGTGACGCAACATGATTGACGGAACGTGGCATTTTGTAATACTTGTTTTTTGACTGCCGGTGGCAATTTGCTGCACTTAATACCGGCCATCGGGTGAAACATAAAACCAGGAGTCAGACTCCTAATTATTTTGGGTGAGTAAAAACGGCCAATCCTGGCGCTACTCAATCGGACAAACCGACAATTACACTTTCAACAGAGCCTTGATCCGGTCTTCGTTGCTGGTATGTACCAGTGACGTGTGCACCAGATTGCGCTTCCGCTTTGTGCTTTTCTTTGTCAGAATGTGGCTGTGGAAGGCATGCTTCCGCTTGATTTTCCCGGTGCCTGTCAGCTTGAAACGCTTTTTGGCTGCCGAGTTTGTTTTTAATTTAGGCATTAGTTTGAACCGCTAAATGTAAAAAAGTAAACAGGCCGCAAAGATACGGAAAAATAAAGAAAGGGAGAAAGGAAGTTCCCGCGGAATGTTTTAAAAAAACGTCCCGTGAGGCTTCTTTTCTCCCTGAAGTCTGCTTAAGGCAGATTATTTTTTAATCACTTGTTTCGGAGCAACGAAAATACTCATCCGTTTTCCTTCAAGTTTGGCTTCTGCTTCTAATTTTCCGTGCTCTTCCAGACCTTTTGCGAACCGGTCGAGCAGCTGGAATCCGCGTTCTTTGAAAACGATGGCACGGCCAACGAACTGTACGTACGCCTTCACTTTGGCTCCTTCTTTCAGGAAGTTAATGGCGTGCTTCAGTTTGAATTCAAAGTCGTGGTCATCGGTGTTCGGGCCGAAACGAATTTCTTTAATAACAACTTTCTGGGCGTTTGCCTTAATTTCCTTCTGCTTTTTCTTCTGTTCGTACTTGAACTTAGAATAATCAATGATGCGGCAGACAGGAGGGGTTGCGTTAGGCGAAATTTCTACCAGATCAAGGTTTTGTGCCTGGGCCATGGCTTTCGCCTGCTGGAGATTATAAATACCTTGCTCTACGTTTTCTCCGACAACCCGAACTTCACGGGCCTGGATACGATCGTTAATTCGGTAGGGTTCTTCAACCACACGACGTGGTGGCCTGCGCTGGGGTAATGCCATATAAACTGGTTAGTGATACAAATATTTCCCTGATAACGTCAGGTCCCGTGAAAAGTTTCGGGAAAATACTGAATTTGTTGATTCAGCGCAAATTTTATCAAGGATTACAAATCGGGTACCAGTAGCTCATTCACAACGAACAAGCTACCGGAACCACTCTATTATTTACTAAACTTTTACTTCCGCTTTGAAAATAGCGACAAACTCGTCAATGGTCATGGTCCCTAAGTCGCCCTGACCTTTCCGGCGTACAGAAACCTTGCCTTCGGCCTGTTCCTTCTCACCAACGATGAGCATGAACGGTACCTTGGTAACTTCCGCATCCCGGATTTTCCGGCCGATTTTTTCATCGCGGTGATCCACAAAGCCACGGATATCCTGCTCCTGAAGGATAAAGAACAGCTCGTTGGCGTAGTCTTCAAACTTCTCGGAAATCGGCAGAATAACGATCTGTTCCGGCGATAGCCACAGCGGGAAGTTACCGGCCGTATTTTCGATTAGAATCGCGATGAACCGCTCCAGTGAACCAAATGGTGCCCGGTGAATCATTACCGGACGGTGCTTCTGGTTATCGGCACCGGTATACTCCAGCTCAAAACGGTTCGGCAGGTTGTAATCTACCTGAATCGTTCCCAGCTGCCACTTCCGGCCCAGGGCGTCGCGTACCATAAAGTCCAGTTTCGGGCCGTAGAAGGCGGCTTCGCCAAGTTCGGTCACCGTATTCAGGCCTTTTTCGGCAGCGGCTTCGATGATGGCCGATTCGGCTTTTTCCCACAGATCGTCGGAGCCGATGTATTTGCCAGGCTCGTTCGGGTCGCGGAGCGAAATCTGCGCGCTGAAATCGTCAAAGCCCAGTGACCGGAATACATACAGTACCAGATCAATTACCTTGATAAATTCTTCCTTCACCTGATCCGGGCGGCAGAAGATATGGGCATCATCCTGCGTAAAGCCCCGGACCCGCGTCAGGCCGTGCAGCTCACCCGATTGCTCGTAGCGGTAAACGGTTCCGAACTCTGCCAGCCGCAGCGGCAGGTCGCGGTAGGACCGTGGCTTCGACTTGTAAATTTCGCAGTGGTGCGGGCAGTTCATTGGCTTCAGCATGAACTCTTCGCCTTCTTCCGGCGTATGAATCGGCTGGAACGAGTCCTTCCCGTATTTATCCCAGTGGCCTGACGTTACATACAGCTGCTTACCGCCGATGTGCGGCGTGACAACCGGTGAGTAACCGGCCCGTACCTGCGCCCGGCGCAGGAAGTTCTCCAGCCGTTCGCGCAGCAGGGCCCCTTTCGGCAGCCACAGCGGCAACCCCTGACCAACCTTTTCCGAGAACGTAAAGATTTCCAGTTCTTTACCCAGTTTGCGGTGATCGCGTTTCTTTGCTTCTTCGAGGCGGTGCAGGTACTCATCCAGTTCCTTTTGTTTCGGGAACGTGATGGCATATACCCGCGTCAGCATCTTATTCTTTTCATCTCCTCGCCAGTACGCACCGGCTACGTTCATGATTTTCGACGCCTTGATGAAACCGGTATTCGGTATGTGCGGTCCGCGGCACAGGTCGGTAAAATTGCCCTGGGTGTAGAACGTGATGTTGCCGTCCTGCAGGTCCTGCAACAGCTCTACTTTATACGGATCGCCTTTTTCTTCAAAATAAGCAATGGCTTCGTCTTTCGGCACTGCTTTCCGGACATAGGCATTTTTCTGACGGGCCAGTTCCAGCATTTTGTCTTCAACCTTTTTGAAGTCTTCCTGCGAAAAGTGCTGACCATTCAGGTCGATGTCGTAATAAAAGCCGTTTTCGATCGGCGGACCGATGGCGAATTTTACGTTCGGATAGAGCGATTCGAGTGCTTCGGCCAGTAAGTGGGCCGATGAGTGCCAGAACGTAGACTTACCTTCGGGGTCATTCCACGTCAACAATTGCACCGTAGCATCGGCATCGATCGGAAGCGTTGCATCCTGAACAATTCCATTAACCTTGGCGGCCAGCACATTGCGGGCAAGGCCTTCGCTGATACTGGTGGCAATGTCGAGGCTGGTACTTCCTTTTGGGTATTCCCGCACGCTTCCGTCGGGGAGCGTCACACGGATCATTACGTCCTGTGCAGTCATAGTTATAAATAGTTAATCATTCATACCGTGGCATCGGCCGGCAAAGGCCGGTACCACCATACTTAATTTTGTCCGATTGGTTTAACGGTTCGGTTTATGGAGTCACTACGGCTTTGCATCCGGGTTCGCGACGGCAGTGCCTGAATGCGTAAGCGCGCCGTGTCGGCCGGATTCACGGCCGGTGTATTGGTCTCAGAACCGCCCGTTGTCTGCTGGTTATTGTAGTAATACCCCATCTGACGGCGCTGCACCCGGTACAATCCGGCAGTGGCGAGCTGATCGCCCGGATCAAGCTGGCTGGCTTTTGTGTACGAAGCAATGGCTTCGTCTAACTGACCAACCTGTTCCTGGCACTGGCCGATGTATGTATCGATCCGCGGGTAATCCGGTTTATACTGCTGTACTTTCTGAAAATTGGCCAGCGCCGGAAAGAAACTTTTCCACTTCTGATAAATCAGACCCGATTGAAAATGGGCCTGATAATAGTTGGTCTGTAGTTTTACCGTCTGCCGGTAACAACCCAGTGCGTCTTCCAGTTTGCCGCCGCTCTGCAGCGTAAGGCCACGGGTAAACCAGAGGTCTGCATTGTCCGGAAAGTAGGCTGAAGCCTTTTCGTTATAGGCCAGTGCCTGGTCAATATTCCCCAGTGCCCGGTAAATGTTCGACAATTGGTTATACGTGGCCAGATAACGTGGCTTCAGGCTCAGCGAATGATCATAGAGAGTGATCGCTTTGCCGGTATCGCCCTGATAAGCCGTAATGATGCCTTCAAAAAAGTAGGCTTCTCCGTCGTATGGAGCCATTTGCAGGGCGCGGGCAATGTGCAGCCGTGCTTTGCCGAACTGCTTCTGCTGCTGGTACAGGTCTCCCAGGATCGTATACAGTTCAGGCGTGTCAACACCCAGAATCTCGGCCCGCTGCGCATTTTCCAGCGCTTTCGGGATTTGTTTCATCAGGCGGTACACCTGCGCACGGATCAGGTAAAAGCTACCAACGTTTGCATTACGGCTGATTGCTTCATCAATGTCATCGAGGGCTTCCTGCTTTTTCTCCATAGAAAGATACAGGGCAGCTCGTTTGGCGTAAGCGTAGGGGGAAGACGATTGATTAATGGCCCGGGTCAACGCACGTAGGGTAGCTTCGCTGCGACTGCTGTCTGCCTGATCGGGCAGGGGTGGAATACGCGCCTGACGGCGTTCGTTATCGCCACAGGCAGCCAGTGTCAGCACTATCCCAAGTAATACTATGTATTTAAAAGCGTCCCCAAGGCACATCCGGTTTAATTGACAAAAGGAAAAACAAGACAGGATTACAGGGTTAACAGGATGTTTAGTGCCAGATACTGTCCTGTAATCGTGTCCGGTAATAAACGTGTTATTCACCTGCCGCAAAGATAAGGCTTTTATATGGAAGAAAACCGATAAAAGACACCAAGTGGCAGGCGTTTCTTGTGCGAATCGTTCAGAAACAGCTCGCCCCATTCGGCTTTGGCCTGATTACCAAAGTGCTGCTGAATCAGGTTGTCGAGGATAAGTGCCGAAAAACCAAGCGAATACAGATTGATAATAAAAAAGAAATTTGTTTTATCGAGCAATTCTGCACACAATTGCAACAGGGTATTCAGATGTTCTTCGAGCACCCATTTTTCCCCTTCCGGACCGCGTCCATAGGCCGGCGGGTCAAGAATAATGCCATTGTAGGTATTTCCGCGGCGGGCTTCACGACGGGCAAACTTCAGCGCATCTTCCACAATCCAGCGGATGTTTTCGAGCTTGCTGTTTTCCATATTCTCCCGCGACCAGCTGATCACCTGTTTAACCGCATCTACGTGTGTCACGTCGGCACCGGCCTGGCGGGCGGCCAGAGAGGCAGCACCGGTATAGGCAAAGAGGTTGAGCACCTTCGGACGTTCCACGCCCTGTTGGCGCAGCGCCTGAATCCGGTCATGAATAAAAGTCCAGTTAGTGGCCTGTTCCGGAAAAATGCCGACATGTTTAAACGTCGTCAGGGCCAGTTTAAAGCGCAAATCAAGGCCCTGCTGGTTGAAATTAATCATCCACGGGACCTGCATGCCCGGACTGATCGTCCAGTCGCCGCGCTCGGGCGACTGTTTATCGCGGCGGAAAGAGGCATCAGCCAGGCGTTTCCATTCCTGTTCCGGCAGGGTTTTATCCCAGATCGCCTGTGGTTCGGGGCGGGCAAGGATGTAGCGGCCGAAGCGTTCCAGTTTTTCAAAATTTCCGCTGTCCAATAGTTCGTAATCCGGCCACGGAGCGGGTGTTAACAGTTGCATAGGCTAGTAATGAGGTTAGTGAAGACCCATGGCCAGGATCAGTTCAAATTCGTCAGGTTTTACCGGCATCACCGATAGGCGCGACTGGCGGATAAGGGAAATATGCTGTAGCAGTGGTTCGGCCTTGATCTGTGCCAGTGAAACAGGGCGGGCAAAGGCAATTTCCGGAATGAGTTCAACGACTACCCAGGGCGTGGGCTTGCCATTGGCTGCCGGCGGATCGGTCGGATCGGGGTATGCTTCCCGGTCAACGATGGCCAGGCCGACAACGGCTGTGCCGCTAACGCTGTGATAAAATAAAACCTGATCACCTTTTTTCATGGCGTTCAGGTTGTTGCGTGCCTGATAGTTCCGGACGCCGTCCCAGATTGCGCGTCCTTCCTTAACAAACCGATCCCATGAATAGGCGTCGGGTTCTGATTTAACTAACCAGTAGTTCAATGTAACGTGAAGTGAGTTAACAAAACGGGGCGCGGGTTGGCCGGCGCCCCGGTATTGAATCAATAATAATCGTCGTTGTCGTAGGTGTCGCCGTAGCCGCTGCCGTATTCATCGTCGCTGTATTTGCTCGACATACCGGCGCTTTTAAAGGCCAGTGCTTTCCGCAGAATGGCAATCTGTCCTGTATGATACACATCGTGGTTAATCATGCCGTGCAGCAGGTCATAATACGTATACGGGCGGCCGGGGACAATGTCTTCGAGGAACTCGTCGTCGTCGCGCTTATCAAGTTCGTTCACGAGTTCTTCTTGGCTCAGACTCAGTTCCATCTGCAGCGCTTCCCACTCGAAATCGTCAATTTTATCCGGAAACGAACCAAAGTTTTTCTCCGGCGTCAGAATATCAAATGTCGGATCGCCCTGCATTTTCTTGACGGTGAAAATACGCCAGCTCGTCATGTGGAAAACCAGTTCGGCAATCGAATGGGTATTCGGGGTAATCCGGAGACCGGCCATATCGGGCGTTACGTCCCGCAGGACTTCAACTACCGAAGGCCCGTGCCAGGTTTCTTCACTTTCGTATGTTGTATTTAAAAGATCAATGATCCGTATAAGTTCGTCGTTTTGCGCAGTTTCCATGAAATAAAGAGGTTGCATATGGGACGGTATAACATCCCGCAGTCAAATAATGTGCAAAGTTAAGGCAATAATTTATGGTTTGTTTATCAGAACTTGTACAGAATTAGCCCGTGGTACTGAATTCTGACCGGTCGCGCGGATTTATGTTCAAAAAAAGTTAGTATTCGTTAAACCTTTGATTGTGTGTACCGTCTAACCATCAGTATTTGATTCTGAACACATAAAGCCATGAATACCCAACGGAGTGCCCGTGTTATTTTCCGGATATTACTAAGTGTACTAGGCCTGTCCGTTGCCTCCGGTGCAATGGCGCAGTCTGGTTATGATCCGCTCTATGGCGGTCAGCCCCAAACCGGCTATGGCTATGATCAGCCCGGTTACGATACCGGCTATGATCAATACGGCGATTATACCGTTGACCGGCCGGTTGACAGCTTTTACGATGAACTGAGTCCTTACGGACAATGGGTGAATACGCCTGAATATGGCCGTGTCTGGATGCCGCGCGTTGAGCAGGGATTCCAGCCATATGCTACCAACGGGCACTGGGTTATGACAGAGTACGGCAATACCTGGGTCTCGGACTATGCCTGGGGCTGGGCTCCGTTTCACTACGGCCGCTGGTACTTTGATGCTTACCGGGGTTGGGTCTGGGTGCCTGGCCGCGAATGGGCACCGGCCTGGGTTGCCTGGCGGTCGGGTGGCGGCTATTATGGCTGGGCTCCGTTAGCGCCTGGCATCAATATCAGCCTGAACGTAAATATCCCGTACAATTACTGGGTGTTTGTGCCGCAGATGTACATCACCAGCCCGCGGGTATACAGTTATTGTCTGCCACGGAATAACTACGGCGGGTTCTTTAATAATACAGTGATTATCAATAATTATCACCGGTACAATAACCGGACGTATTATTACGGACCCAACCGCCGCGATATTGAATATGTGACCCGCCGGAATCTGCCGGTTTATCGCAGCAACGAAGTGTATCGTTCGGGAGGGTATTCCCGTAACAATAACAGCTGGTACGAACGTCGTGGCGGTGGTAGTTACAGCGCCAATAATGGCTGGCGTAATGGCCCCGATCGTGGACAGTCAAACCGGACCGGTTCGTATCCGGGCCCTTCACGGGACATGAATGATGGTACACGTAACTACCCAGGCAACGGCAATAATGGCCGCTACCAAAGTCCGAACGCACCGGCAAACGGCGGTTATGATAATAACCGTGGCCGCTACCAGGCACCAAATGCCCCGTCGAACGGTGGTTACGATAATAACCGCGACCGCGGCCAAAGCCCGGGCGCACCGGCCGGCGGTGGTTTCGATAACAACCGTGACCGCAGCCAGCGTCCTGATTACCAGTCACAGAACAACGCACCGGCCACCATGCCGGAGCGCCGCGGCGAGTCGGGCTGGGGCCGGAACGATAACGGAGGCTTCCGCGGTCGCCCGTCCGATGCCGGATCAACGAATGCCGGCGGTTACGGTGGCGATGCCCCGCGCGGTGGCCAGCCATCACGCCGGTATGAAGCCCCGGGCCAGCCAACCATGCCGCAGGCAGGGGGCGGGGTGCAGGGCGGCGGCCGTCAGGAATCCGGTGGCGGACAGTACCAGCAGCGCGGCGGTGGTCAGGAGCAACGCTCCACCCCAACGCCTGATTTAGGCGGCGGTCAGGGCGGAAACGGCCGTCGAGGACCAAGATAGTTTTCATGAGAGAGTAGCGTTACCGAAAAGCCGGACGGGATTACCTGTCCGGCTTTTTTTGTATCTGTCTGGCAGGATTCAAGGCACACTTCATGGACAAATTGTGTCTATTCGTCGGGTCTGATTGCTGTTTCCGCCGGAAAATTGCTGGTTTCAGAGGGTTTCAGGCAGAGTTTTGTGGAGTTGTCCGGTAAGCGGATAATACTAAAACAACAATACGCATGAAAAAAGTACTGAAAATCATTGGTCTTGGATTGGGCGGTTTAACACTTATCGGGGCCGGTTTCTGTACGTATCTGTCGCTGTCGCCGATGCGTACGTATGAACCTCCGGTAACACCCCGGATCAATGTCGCTGTCACGGAATCGCGGGTGGCGCGCGGTGAAAAAATTGCGCATCTCCAGTGTATTGCCTGCCATGCAGATGAAAATAACCGGCTGACCGGTAAAAAACTGAATGACATCCCGTCTGTTTTCGGCAAGGTGTTTTCCCGTAACATCACACAGGATAAAGCGGCTGGTATCGGCAACTGGACGGACGGAGACATCATTTATTTTTTGCGGACGGGAATCCGCAGGAACGGACAGGTAGCCTTTATGCCAACCTATGCCCACATGGCCGAGGAGGACATTTATTCGGTAGTGGCCTGGCTGCGGTCGGATCGCTTTCCTGTGCAGCCTGCCACCAACGAAGCACCGCCGGCTGAATATAGTCTGATTGCTAAACTATTGCCCTGGACGGTTATGAAGCCGGGTAAATATCCTGAACAACTGATTCCAATGCCCGACAGTACTGATCAGATCCAGACCGGAAAATACCTGGCGACAGCCGTAGCGGATTGCTTTGGCTGTCATTCGGCGGACTACCTTGACCTGGATGGTGAGTATCCGGAGCGGACAAAGGGCTATTTCGGCGGTGGCAGTGAATTCAAAGATCTGGACGGCAAACCGGTTTTCTCGGCAAACCTGACATTCGACGAAAAGACCGGTATTGGTAAAAAATACACCAGAGAGCAATTCATTAAGGCCGTTAAGACAGGTGTCAGACCGGATGGAAGCATAATCAGCTACCCGATGGAACCGCGTCCGGTCCTGACAGATGCCGAGGCCGGAGCGATTTATGACTATCTGAAGACCATACCAAAACTGAAAAATAACATTGCGCAGAAAAATACGGAAGCGCAGTTGGCATCTAGGTAAGCATCAATAGCTCATTGTACTAATTTTTAATCATAAACAACAAATAAGGGGTTTGTCCCCACATCTATTATGAAGCGTATACTCTTTTCACTAATTGCCGTGGCCATGCTGTGTCTGAACTGTCAGACGAAAGATGCTATAATTCCCGGTGGAAGACCAGATCCGCAGGCAACCGGGAAATGGATGTATGGATCCTTTGCTATGAGCCAGTTCTGGTCGTATGACGGGGCCTATCAGGGAAATCCCTTTGAATTGGCGGTCGTGTTTGATTTTAAAGAAAACGGTACCTATGAAAAGTATTTTGTAGCATCAACCCGCGATTACACCAATTGCCGGACAGAGGCTTTCACGTACGAAAAAGGGAGCGTAGACTTCGATCAGGCCAACGGTTCGTTTACGACAACGCCCACTGAGGGCAAATACCGTGGGTTTTACTCCTGTATTCCCGGTAAAAATGTGAACCGACCCATGGAACGTTCTGAATTGAAGGCACAGACGTATTATTATACCATCCAGAAAGGGAGCAACGGAAAACAGAACCTTGTGGTACGTTTTAATAAGGCCGACACGAACGTAAGTACGTTTTTGCCGACTTCCTGGTAGTTGTCAGGTTGTTTTCTTCAGGGCCTGGTGCTGCTACTGAGCGGCATCGGGCTTATAGTTTTATCGCCTTGACCTATGTTTTGCTCTAATATGACTTCGTATCCGAATTTCGATATGGTGCTAAGTTGTTGTAGTTGTTAGTATATGCTGAAAGTGATTTTATTTATTAGTATGTGTATTGTTAAAAATCAAATAAGTAAAATAATATTTTATTTATTTGGTAGTAAGCCATATATTATAAAATATGATAGCTGTCATGTATTAAAAAAAAAGAAGAATTTTTAATGTTAATAGTTTCTTTTTTTAATATGGTTTTAATGAGTTGCTATCTAATACAAAATTCTGCTTATGCTTTAATTTGTAGAATTTATGATTGTTAAAAACGGGTTAATACGAATTTGTTGAATGTTTCTGAGCGGCTAAATTTGTCGGAAACACATTTTCTTAACTAACCAAACAATCATGATGAGATCTTTATTTGTGAGCATGCTGTTAGTATGTTCACTCTTTGCCACGGCATGGGCACAGGAGAGGAAAATTGTCGGCAAAGTTACCAGCTCAGAAGATGGAGCCCCGCTGCCGGGTGTATCTATTTCGCTGAAGGGTAGCAATAGGGGGACCACTACAGATGCTACTGGCGCGTATACGATTTCCATACCGGAGAAAAATGCAGTATTGGTATATAGTTTTGTCGGCTTCGCTCCACAGGAGAAAGCAGTGGGGGCGCAGTCCGAAATTAATATATCGCTTGTGTCAGATTCCCGGTTACTGAACGAAGTGGTCGTAACAGGTAGTGGTGTGGCGACGAGCAAGGCCAATCTGGGTATCGCCGTCGAAAGTATTTCGGCCGCAAAACTGCCGCAGACGCCAACTGCTTCGATTGACCAGGCGCTGATCGGTAAAATCCCGGGCGCCCAGATTTCGTCGGTGAGTGGTAACCCCGGTGACCCGGTCAACATCCTGCTTCGCGGGATTAACTCGGTACAGGGTGGTACCAAACCCCTGATCATGGTAGACGGAGTGCAGGTAGCGGCGACCGACATCAACTCACTTGATTTGAGTAACGTAGACCGGATTGAGGTGGCCCAGGGTGCTGCTTCGGCCTCAATTTACGGGGCGCAGGGTGCTAACGGGGTTATTCAGATCTTTACAAAAAAAGGGAAAAAAGGCCGGACGGCTATCAATTTCTCAACCAGCTATTCAACAAACGAATTCCTGAATACCGGTAATGTACACAAAGCCGATAAACACCCTTACCTGACTGATGCAAACAATAACATCGTCGATGCCAAGGGGAATATCCTGGATTATACGCAGTACGGCGCGATTTCCGGTATTTCTTACCAGTATGGCGGTGCCACACGGTATGCGATTCAGGACATCCGGAATGATGCCAGCAAGGCCTATAATGCCAACCTGAAGTATTATGATCACTTCAAACAGGTGTTCCAGACCGGTCATACGGCAAACAATACGCTGAGTATCTCAGGGGCATCTGATAAGAGCGATTACAACATTTCGGTAGCCAACAACCACACGACTTCGCCAATCCTGACCAAGCAGAACGGGTATGTAGACCGGAGCAACGTGTCGGTTAATCTGGGTACGGAGCTGTTCAAAAACTTTACGATCCGCTCGTCGACGCAGCTGGTGTATACCAAAAACACGCTGAAGCCGGGGCTGGGTGCCGTATTCGGTACCGGTACCGGTAACGTTGGCTCGGTCTACGGCTTCCTGAACACATCACCGTTTTTTGACCTGACGCGTACACTGGCCGACGGAACATATCCGGTTTACCCGACGGCAGACTTCCTCAGCGTTAACGCCGGTAACCCGTTCTATCAGGCTGCGTATACAGATGCCGTTAACAATAAGGTCAACGCGATTCAGAACTTTAATGCCAATTATAAGGTCAACAAGTTTGTTGAGCTGGACGCTAAATACGGTATTGACTACCGTACGGAAACCCTACGGCAGACCTATTTTAACCAGTCTCAGAACGGAAGTTCGGAGTATTACGAGTCGTGGGCGAGTAACTATGCACCGGATAACAAAGGAGAAATCAACAACTTTGTCTATACAAATACGTTCCAGAACTTCCTGGGAACGGCCTACATCCGGACAAACTTCAAGGACGATTTCAACATTGACCTGCCGATTCAGACCAGTACGCAGATCACGTTTGATTACCGTAAAAACAAGTCGTCGGAATACGATACGTATGGTATCGGCCTGAGTACTGCGCCGCCATACAACATTGCCTCAACAAGTTCACAGGCTGTTGCCTATGACGTAGTGACGCCGTTTATTACGTATGGTTATCTGGTGAACCAGAAGGTTGACTTTGGTGATTACGGTGGGTTAACAGCCGGCTTCCGGAGTGACTGGTCATCGGCCTTTGGCGGTGGTGCGACGCCGTTTACATTCCCGCACTTTGATGCACACGTAAACCCGCTGTCGTTCCTGAAAGATAACCCGATCGGCAACTCGGTTCCTTATTTCAAGTTACGGGCAGCCTATGGTGAAGCAGGTATCCAGCCAGGCGCTTTTGACCGCTATCCGGTATTAAGCCAGCAAAACCTGGGTTCGTCATTGGTGTATACGATCCCGACAACGACCAAGAACCCGAACCTCCAGGTAGAGGTATCGAAAGAACTTGAAATCGGTACGGACTTCACGATCAACACAAATACCGGCGGGGCATGGCTGCGGCAGGTGAATGCCAGTCTGACCTACTGGAAACGCAAGAGCGGGAACGTAATTTACACCGTGAGTGTACCACCGTCGCTGGGATCTACCGGTCAGCTGACCAATGCCATCGACATGTCCTCGAACGGGGTGCAGTTCTCGCTGGATCTGCCGGTCTACAACGCACGTGGTCTGAAATGGGATTTCACGGCAAACTTCGGCCATCAGGTATCAAAAATCGACGCAATCTCGGGTGGTGCCGACATTATCCTGACGACCTCGGCGGGTAGCACGGCCCTGGTGCTGACCCCTGGTCAGCCGATCGGGCAGATTTACGGCTATAAGTTGCTGACCAGCCTGGATTATAAAAATCAGGAAGGACAGCGGTACATTGCCGCCGCCGACGAGGGAAAATATACCATGGTAGATGGCCATGTGGTGGATAAGACAACCTACCAGATGCAGTTCACGAATCAGACGTATGCCCTGGGGAACCCGAACCCTAAATTCAATGCATCATTCATTAACGTATTTTCGTACAAAGACTTCGTATCGTTAAACTTCCAGTTCGACTGGGTATATGGCAGCCACCTGTACAATCAGACGAAAGAATGGATGTATCGGGACGGTATCAGCGGCGACTTCACCAAACCGGTAACCATCGACGGAAAAACCGGCGCCTATACAGCCTACTGGTCAAGTGCTTACTACAACCTGTGGGGTAGCTTACGGGGTGCCGGTAACAACGCTACGAAAGATTTCTTCTTCGAAGACGCATCGTTTGTTCGCCTGCGGAACGTGTCACTGGCGTTTGATCTGGCAAAAGTGATTAAAACACCGTACCTGAAAAAAGCACAGCTGGTGTTTACAGGCCGCAACCTGTTGACATTCACGAAATATTCAGGCTATGATCCGGAAATCAGCTCGGGTGCCTCAAACTCGTCATTCGACCGCGGTGTCGACCACAGCACGCTGCCAAACACGAAGTCGTACCAAATCGGCCTGAACATCGGGTTCTAATTTTTAATCCTTCAGACTATGAAACTGTTTAATAAACATACATTATATACTTCAGCTCTTTGTACTGCTCTTTTACTCAGCAGCGTATCCTGTAAGGATCAGCTGGATGTGGGTAACCCGAATGCGCCAACCCTGGCAGCCAACGTAAATACAGAAACGGGGTTGTACCAGTTTGCGCAGGGTGGTGTATACGTCAACGGTTTCCTGAACGGAGACGGCTGGCTAGGGAACAGCTACTTTTCGCTGCCGTGGGGCTACAGCGAACTGATGGCCGACATGGTTGGGGCCGATGCCTCTAACAACCAGGTGACGACCATCGGGCAACCGGATTACATCATCATGGATGATGGTACAAAACAAACAAACTCGGCACCGCAGGTCGGCATCATCCGTGCGTATAACAGCCGCGCGGCTACGGGATCTGGTAATAACGCGATTTATTACCAGTGGCTGAACATGTACTCGCTGAACAATGCCTGTAATCAGGTACTGGCCCTGGTAGACAAGATTCCGTTTACCGGCGACAAAACTTCGAAAGCGAATACGGTAAAGGCATGGGCGTACTGGTGGAAAGGCTATGCGTATGCGTCCATCGGATCGATGTATTATGCAGGCCTGATTGAAGATGAAGCCGGTAAAACCAACAGCAACTATGTAACCCATGATGCCATCATTGATGCATCGAACAAATATTACAACCTGGCAGCGACAACGCTGGGCAGTGTAACGAATGCCACAGATTATGCCACGGCATTATCAGCAATGATTCCGTCTGCAAATCAGGTTGGCCTCGGGACAGTGCCGAGTATTGCCGAGTGGAAACGGAACATCAATACCATGCTGGCCCGTAACATTCTGGTTAACAAGCTGGCCCCGTTTGTAAAAGGTAACCTGAGCGCAACAATTTCGAAGGCGTCTATGTCGGCTATGACAGCTGCCGACTGGAACAACGTGTTTACACTGACTACCAACGGTATCCAGAAGGGTGATAAAGTGTTTACCGGCCGTAGCACGTCGTCAAATTCGTTTTTCTCGCCGTCAGGCGGTACGGTTGCCTCGCTGACATCGGGCGTAAATACCTCAACGACCTTCAAGATCAGTGAGCGCTTT
The DNA here is from genome assembly GCF_057652235.1 of Arsenicibacter sp. R0_47. Classification (NCBI taxonomy): domain Bacteria; kingdom Pseudomonadati; phylum Bacteroidota; class Cytophagia; order Cytophagales; family Spirosomataceae; genus Arsenicibacter; species Arsenicibacter sp. R0_47. Next base: position 230,041 of record NZ_JBYFCJ010000005.1, read on the forward strand.
ATGCAGAATTATAACACCGGCGATCAGCGGGTGGCTAATAACTTTAATACGACGACGACTTACAAAAACAACTACATTTATACCACACGCTATAGCATGATTGTGGATGGTAAAGGGTTGTCAGGTGTCTATACGTATGGTAGTAAATCTGCCGGTGCGATTGAAGTATACATTGCCGGCAGCTACGAAGAAAACGCGCTGATGCTGGCTGAAGCCAACATTCGTCTGGGTAAAGTAGAGGATGGTCTCAAACTGATCGACGCTGTGCGGACAACGCAGGGCGCCGGCGTCGCCGCTGTGGCGGGTACAAGCCTGAGCGCTGCTGCGGCCATGACCGAACTGACCAAAGAGCGCCGGGTATCACTGTTCAGCCGTGGGCTGGCCTATTACGATAGCCGCCGCTGGGGCTGGACCTATGACATTTCAGCGGGTGGCGGCAGCTACGGCAACACCGTTGTTACAACCGCCGGTGTCGTAAATAAAAACGTGACCATCAGCTATAACTTTATGGATTACTGGGACGTACCGGCGGATGAAGCCGAATTGAATCCGACGACGTCGAGCGTAGCAACCCGTAACCCGAATTACTAACCGGTAAGGATCGATTTCCGGAATAACTGACCCGTGGGGCTGGTATATCAAACCGGCTTCCACGGGTTTTTTTGTTAAACCGGGTTGAAGAAAAGTACACAAACTCATGGTTACGTGACATAAATCACGGATCGACGGTTTATAGGATACTTACTTTGTAACGTAAGATCAACCCTAAAACGACAGATACCATGTTTTTTCAACATATCTATGACAAAACGCTGGCGCAGGCAAGCTATATGATCGGTTGCCAGAAAACCGGTGAATCCATCGTAATTGATGCCAAACGCGATGTGGATACCTATCTGGAGGTAGCAAAACAAAATGGCCTCCGGATCACTCATATTGCCGAAACGCATATTCATGCCGACTTCCTGGCAGGCTCCCGCGAACTGGCTGCCCTGACCGGCGCTACTTTGTATTTGTCGGATGAAGGTGGTCCGGACTGGCAGTATGCGTTTCCGCACACCGGATTGCGGCACGGCGACAAAATTACGGTCGGCAACCTGACACTGGAAGTGATTCATACGCCCGGACATACACCGGAAAGCATCAGTTTTCTGCTGACCGACAAACCGGCTACCATGGCTCCGGTGATGCTGTTTACCGGTGATTTTGTGTTTGTCGGCGATGTTGGCCGGCCAGACCTGCTCGAAAAAGCTGCGGGCCTGACCGGTACAAAAGATGTGGGAGCGCGGCAGATGTACGATTCACTGAAAACGTTTAAGCAACTGCCTGAATACATTCAGGTATGGCCGGGCCACGGCGCCGGTTCTGCCTGCGGCAAAGCCCTGGGTGCGGTACCGGCTACGACGGTAGGGTATGAGAAAATCCGGAATTGGGCCCTGCAATACGACGATGATCAGGAAGGGTTTGTCGATTATCTGCTGGCCGATCAGCCGGAACCACCCAGATATTTTGCCATGATGAAGCAGCTCAACAAGGTAGATCGCCCGCTCATGGTATCGGTGCCGGTTCAGAAAAAGCTTAGTACGGATGAGCTGAAGGATGCCTTGGATAAAGGCATAGCGCTGATTGACACCCGCAATAAAGCCGCATTTGCGGAAGGGTTCATTCCCGGCAGTCTTAACATCCAGGGCAACAATGCCTTTGCTACCTGGATGGGCTGGTTCATGGACTACAGCGAACCGTTTATGCTGATCGCTGAAGAGGCGCAGATCGAAGACCTGACCCGTAAACTGATGCGTATCGGTCTGGATAATGTGTATGGCTATATAACCGACATCAACGAATCGGGTATTCCCCTGCAAAAAGCAGCGATTGTCGATGCGGACGCCGTAAAGGCTCACTTGAACCAGGATGATGTACAGCTCGTGGACATCCGCAACGAAACGGAATACCGCAGCGGCCATATTGAAGGCGCCGACCACGTATTTATCGGAACCTTACCCGATAATCTGGATAAAATCGCGAAGGATAAGCCGGTTATTATCTATTGTCAGGGCGGAGACCGGGCAACGATAGGCTACTCACTGCTGCTGAAAAACGGCTTTACCAATATCATGAACTATTCGGGCAGCATGAACGACTGGAAAGCCACCGGCAATCAGGTGGTAACGGCAGAGAATACCGTCCATGCCTGATGTACTGTGTCAGCAGGTAGTACAATTCCATAAAAACTGTAACAGAATAAATTAACCATGGAGACGCAGTTTTCAATGCCGCGTATCGGCGATAAAGCACCTGATTTTAAGGCCGTCACAACTACTGGTGAACTGACATTTTCTGACTATAATCAGGGAAGCTGGGTACTGTTTTTTTCGCACCCGGCCGATTTTACACCTGTCTGCACAACCGAGATGAGTGGTTTTGCCCTTGAGCAGGATACGTTCTTTGCTGAACATAATGTAAAACTTATGGGGTTGAGTATTGACAGTATTCACTCCCACATTGCCTGGGTAGAAAACGTACGGAAAAATACAGGGGTATTCTTTAAATTCCCAATTGTTGCCGACATCGATATGTCGGTTTCAAAACTGTGGGGTATGCTACAGCCGGGCGAAAGCGAGACCGCAGCCGTACGGGCCGTATTCATCGTTGATCCGACCGGTACAATCCGTCTGATTATGTACTATCCGATGAACGTTGGCCGGAGTATGGACGAAATCAAACGAACAATTGTGGCCCTGCAAACGGCATCGGCCAACAAATGTTCAATGCCACTTAACTGGAAGCCGGGCGATAAAGTAATCCTGCCGGCTCCCAAAACGGTGGAAGCGCTGGAAGAACGTCTGAATAGTGATCTCGAAATGGTCGACTTTTATCTGGCCAAAAAAGCACTTTAAGTCTAACCTCAACCTGTAAAAAGACAAGTAGTGATGCTAAAAGACTTGACCGCCAGTGAGTTTAATCAGCTTATGTCAGAGCGCCCGGAAGTGCTGTTGCTGGATGTCAGAACGCCGCAGGAAACGTTGCACCAATCGCTTCCGAACGATCTGGCAATTAATATAATGGATGAAGATTTTGTTGACCGGCTCGGCAAACTGGACAAAGAAAAGCCGTATCTGGTTTACTGTCGCAGTGGTAACCGGAGCGGACAGGCGTGCCGGCTTATGGAGGAACTTGGGTTTACTGAAGTGTATAATTTAAGTGGGGGGTTAATGAACTGGCCGTATTAATACCGAGGTGTATATCGCCGGTAACGCGATATATGTCTTGTGAGAAGGCTGATATTTAGGGATGCGGAGCCCGCTGACTGGTATTACTGGTCAGCGGCTTTTTTATGGGCTCCAGCCTGATCTGTACATTTTCTGTAGGTAATTATGCGCTCAAAACACACTCATATTCCGGTTTATTGTATTGAATCGTATCCGGAAGCACAACGGCATAAATCACCTTTTCATCTGACCCGGCTGGAGTCGCTGGTGCGTGATTTTGCCAACATCGACAAAACGCATGCTCATGATTTTTATATGGTTATGTTTGTGAAGTCGGGAAGCGGTACGCATACTATTGACTTCAAAACGTATTTTGTCGGGGAGCATCAGCTGTATTTTCTGACTCCAGGGCAGGTGCATAGCTGGGTACTGGAACCCGGTGTTACCGGGTTTACCTTTTTCTTTGCCTCTTCTTTTTTTACGGCCCGTTATCCGAAACGGCTTTTTGAATACCCGTTTTTCCACACAAATCAGCAACAGCCCCAGCTGGATGTACGACCGCAGCACCATCAGCTTGAAATACTGTTCGAAGCGGCCTTCCGGGAATTTGAACAACCGCAGTCTTCACAATCTGAAATGATGCTGGCCTACCTGTTTCTGATTCTGGAAACTGCTGCCCGTCTGTATGAAACCAGCGTTCCGGCCGAAGACCGGCAGCACGTTAATAAAGTGCGGCAGTTCGAAGAGTTAATAAATCAGTATTTCCTGACCGAGCGCGAAATACGCCAGTATGCGCAGCGTATGGGGCTGACACCCAATTACCTGAATGCATTATGTCAGCCATTACTGGGCAAAACCGCCAGCCAGCTGATTTATGACCGGATTATGGTCGAAGCTAAACGCATGCTGATACATACTGATTTGTCGGTCAAGGAAATAGCTTTCCGGACGGGCTTTAAAGATACATCGTATTTTACCCGTTTTTTTTCAAAACAAGAAGGGGTGTCGCCAACACGGTTCAGGGAGCAGGAAGGCCGAAAATAGTTGATTTGTACACGTGATCAGCGGGTTTGTGTCTCGACAGGCGAGGGTCAGAAAACGAACTTTGTTTTCTGTAAAACCTCAACTCAGATATGGATCAGATACCCAATCAATTCGTAACGGTGGCAACCGTTCACGAAGAGGCTGATGCGCATGAACATCGGTCTTTCTGGACAACATACATTTTCAGTACCGATCATAAGGTAATTGCGAAACAGTACCTGCTGACGGGTTTGGCATGGGCGGTTATCGGTGGCTTTGCATCGATGATCATCCGCCTGCAGCTGGGATTTCCGGACATGAAACTCGAATGGCTGCGGCCCGTCCTCGGCGGCTGGATCAACGAATCCGGGAAACTCGACCCCGATATGTACCTTGGTCTGGTAACCATGCATGGGGCGATCATGATGTTTTTTGTCCTGACGGCGGGGTTGAGCGGTACGTTCAGTAACCTGCTCATCCCGTTGCAGATTGGTGCCCGCGACATGGCATCCGGCTTCATGAACATGCTGTCGTATTGGTTTTTCTTTGCGGCCAGTGTTGTATTGTTGTCATCGTTTTTCATCGAAACCGGCCCTGCCATGGGTGGCTGGACCATTTATCCGCCGCTGAGTGCATTGCCGGCAGCCATCAGTGGTTCAGGTCTGGGCATGACATTGTACCTTATTGCCTTCGGCTTGTTTGTGGTCTCAACGCTGCTCGGCGGCATTAACTACATGGCAACGGTGATCAACATGCGGACGCGGGGTATGTCATTTTCTAAACTTCCGCTCTCCATCTGGGCCTTTTTTCTGACGGCGGTGCTCGGCCTTTTCTCTTTTCCGGTGCTGCTGGCGGCTTTTGCGCTGCTGTTTTTCGACCGGAGTTTCGGGACAAGCTTTTTTCTGAGTAAGATCTTCATCAATGGAGAAGCGCTGCCCAATACCGGTGGCTCGCCGATTTTGTACCAGCATCTGTTCTGGTTTCTGGGACACCCCGAGGTATACATTATTTTCCTGCCGGCGTTGGGGATCACTTCGGAAATTGTCGCAGTAAACGCCCGTAAACCGATTTTTGGCTACCGGGCCATGATTGCGTCGATGCTGGGGATTACCTTTCTGGCGTTCATTGTGTGGGCCCACCACATGTTTGTCTCCGGTCTGAATCCGTTTCTGGGCTCTATTTTTATGTTTCTGACGCTGATTATTGCCGTCCCGTCGGCCGTAAAGGGCTTCAATTACATTACGACACTGTGGAAGGGAAATATCCGGTTTACACCGGCCATGCTGTTTTCAATCGGCCTGGTTTCGTTCCTGTTTACGGGAGGGGTAACCGGTGTTATTCTGGGAAACTCATCCCTGGATATTCAACTGCATGACACGTATTTTGTGGTGGCTCACTTTCACCTGATTATGGGGTCAGCTGCCTTCTTCGGTATGCTGGCGGGTGTATACCACTGGTTCCCGAAAATGTTTGGCCGGATGATGAATGCCAGACTGGGCTATCTGCATTTCTGGGTCTCGTTTGCCGGTATTTACATGGTCTTTTTTCCGATGCACTATCTCGGGATTGCCGGTTTCCCGCGCCGGTATTATTCCTTCACCAGCTATGAGTTTACGGGCTCATTTGTTGAAATGAATCAGTTTATCAGTGTGGCGGCTTTTGTAACATTTGCGGCCCAGTTTGTTTTCCTGTTTAACTTTTTCTACAGCATGTTCCGTGGCCGGACGGCGCCGCAGAACCCATGGCGGGCCAACACGCTGGAGTGGACAACGGCCATTGTGCCGCCGCATGGTAACTGGGAAGGAGCCATTCCGGCCGTTTATCGCTGGCCGTACGATTACAGTAAACCAAATGCCCGGTATGTTTCATCCCGTAAACGGGTCCCTTTCCGCAAACACCGGCATCAAACCTGCCACACGAAAACCGGCAGGCTAATCAGGAAGCGTTTATAAATTCTTCGGGACATGAGGCTGCACAGCATGAGGGAAATTAAAGCGGCAGTTCAGCAGGCCATGTCAATCCATATTATGAATAATGTTACCAATAAGTATATTTTAGAATTGATTTTGTGTATAAAGTTTAATAAATAATTGGTTATGTGATAAATATCACAAATAAAGAACAGCCCCGCACCGTATTTAGCCCCGTAAACCTTTCAAATCTACTTTCCTGATGAAACTAAATGCTGCTGTAAAAGGTGTGGGCACTTTGTTGTGTCTCTCTTTGCTTACCTTAAGCTGTAGGGATGTTGTTCCGGAAGCAAACCAGACGCCCGCCAGCCTGACAGGTGGTGCCAGGCTGGCAGCCACCGATGACCATCCCGGTAAACTGCTGGCTGCAAACTGCTTCCAGTGTCACGGTACAAACGGAACCGGAATGGAGCATCTGGCTGGTAAACCCGCCAGTGAAATTGTGAACGAAATGCTGGAGATGCAGGCTAAAAATCCGCGGGCAGACATTATGAATGTGCATGCCAAAGCCTACACAACGGAGGAAATTAAACTGATCGCCGACTTCTTTTCTAAACAATAACAGACAGCTACAGGTATGAAACGCAGAGATTTTTTAGGCAATATCGGACTGGCTTCGATCGGGGCTACAGCTTTTCAGGCAGCGTTACTGGAAGACGCATTCGGGCAGAATGTTACGGCCGGACAGGCTAACGGACGGGTAGTGGTTGTCGGCGGCGGTATGGCCGGAGCAACCGTAGCAAAATACTTGCGGATGTGGGGCGGGACCGGCGTTCAGGTAACGCTGGTGGAACCTAATGCCACCTACTACTCGAATATTTTCAGCAACATGGTACTAACCGGTGAACGTACGCTGAGCCAGCTGTCATTTAACTACAATACGCTGATCAGTAAGTATGGAGTGCAGGTAAAAACCAATTCGGTGACGGGAATTGATCCGGTAAACAAATCAGTAAGTCTGAACAATGGGCAGTCACTGAGTTATGACCGGCTGGTGCTGGCTCCGGGCATTGATTTTGATCCGCTGCCCATCTCGGGCACGGCCACGGCCATCGACAAGGTGGTACATGCCTGGAAAGCGGGGAGCCAGACAACAAACCTGCAGGCGCAGATTAAGTCAATGACCAGCAAGGATACGTTTATCCTGACTATTCCGCCGAAACCATACCGCTGCCCGCCGGGGCCGTATGAGCGCGCCTGCGTAGTGGCCGACTACCTGAAACGGACAAAAGGGGGCGGCAAAGTGATTATCCTCGACGGCAATCCGGGCATTCAGGCAGAGCCGGAAAACTTTACCAATGCCTTTACAAATACACACAAAAACATCATCACCTATGTGCCGGGTGCGACGCTGCAAAGTATTGATGCCAATACGGGTACGGTGAAGACAGCCGCCGGTACGTTTACCGGCAAAGTGATTAATGCCATTCCGACCCATAAGGCTGGTAATCTGATCACCGCGTCCGGCATCGGGCTGGCTAACTCGGGAGGCCGCTGGGCGGGCGTCAATGTCCTGTCGTATGAGTCAACGGCTGTTCCGGGTATCCATATTATCGGTGATGCCTCAGCCACCACACAACCTAAAGCCGGGCATATCGCTAATGCCGAAGCCAAGGTTTGTGCAGATGCGATTATCCGGCTGTTTAAAGGGCAGGCTCTTAATCCGGCACCACGGACAAATTCGGCGTGCTACACGCCCATTACCAGCACCACAGCATCGTGGCTGTCGGTTGGGTTTAAATACGATCCGGCGAGCGGAACGATGGTCGCAACCGGCAGCGGCGTGACCGAATCGGCGGGGGCTAATAAAGATAATTATGAGGAGATGCTGAAATGGTTCTCTAGCCTGATGGCAGATACGTTTGCCTGATCCGGATGGACGTATAACTAGTAAAAGGGCCCCGGATTAACGTCAGGGGCCCTTTTACTAGTTATGAGTGTTGTTACTTCACCGGAGAAAACCCGTGCTGCCGCCCGATCTCAAGCATAAACGGGAAGGCATCTTCCATCGTATTGGCCACTTTCCCGTCCAGGATAGCTTCCCGGATAATGACTTTGATCTCGCCGACTTCGCGGGACGGTTGCAGGCCGAACGTCTCCATGATTAGTTCACCGGTAATGACCGGCTGGAAATTCCGGAGTTTATCCCGCTCTTCCAGATCGTGGAGCTTTTTCTCAACGCGCTCAAAATTCCGGAGGTGTTTCTGCACCTTTTCGTGATTTTTTGACGTAATGTCGGCGCGGCAGAGGATCATAAGGGCTTCCAGATCTTCACCCGCATCGAACAGCAACCGGCGCAGCGCCGAATCGGTAATCTGCTCTTTTACCAGCGCAATCGGGCGGAGGTGGAGCTTGACGAGTTTCTGCACAAACCGCATTTTTTCGTTCAGCGGCAGTTTCAGGTTCCGGAAAATGGCCGGTGTCATCCGCGCGCCGAGGTCTTCATGTCCGTGGAACGTCCAGCCCACCCGCTGATCGAAGCGTTTGGTGGCGGGTTTGGCAATGTCGTGCAGCACCGCCGCCCAGCGCAGCCACAGGTCGTTGGAGCGGGCGGCAACGTTGTCGAGCACCTGCAGGGTATGGAAGAAATTATCCTTGTGGCCTTTGCCTTCCATAAATTCGGCCCCTTTGAGGGCAACAAAATCAGGGAAGAAACGCTGCAGCAGGCCGGCTGCATCCAGCAACCGGAAGCCGTATGACGGTTTTGGCGACAGAATAATCTTGTTCAGCTCATCGGTAATCCGTTCCTTCGACACAATATCAATCCGCTCGTTCATCCGGATAATGGCATCGAACGTGTCGGGATCAATGTCGAAGTTCAGCTGGGAAGCAAACCGGATAGCGCGCATCATCCGCAGCGGATCGTCGGAAAACGTAATATCGGGGTCCAGCGGGGTTTTAATCAGCTTCCGGCGGAGATCAGCCAGCCCGTCGAAGGGGTCGACCAGCTCGCCGAAATCGGCCTGATTCAGGCTGATGCCCATGGCGTTGATGGTGAAGTCGCGGCGGTTCTGATCATCTTCCAGCGAACCGTCTTCCACAATCGGTTTCCGCGATTCGGCGCGGTAGGATTCTTTACGGGCACCGACAAACTCAACCTCCCAGATGTCATGTTCATCGGTCAGGCTGGTTTTGAGCATGGCTGTACCAAAGTTTTTAAAGACCGAAACGGGAACGCCCGCTTCCCGTCCGACGGCTTCGGCAAGGTCGATGCCGCTGCCAAGACAGACAATATCTATATCCTTAGAAGGGCGCTTCAGCAGCAAATCCCGTACGAATCCGCCGATCACGTAGGCCCGCACATTCAGTTGATGGGCTTGCCGGGCAACGAGACCGAAGATAGGATTTGTCTGTAAGGTTTCTGAAAAATTCATACGTACTGTTGGTCGCTGACAGACTGCCTGCGGGACAGCTGCCCGGAACCGGTCTGCGGCTCCGGATGGACCACTATTTTCTGATAAACTCAATTTCGCCCGTTGCGCCCAGTTTCAGGATGCGGGGCAGGTGAACTTTGTTCGGCAGTACACCGAAATGACCGCTGACGGCTGTTTCGGCTACTTTCGGAAGCTGTGTTTTGCCAAAGGAAAGCGTCAGTAAACCACGGCCAAACCCGCCGATGAGGCGCTGTATTTCCGGATTCAGTGCCTTCCGGATGGCAATCGGTGCTTCCGGATCCGCCTGCTGCGAAATGTTTTTGCCTTTCTCAAAAATGACGATCAGCGGTTTTTCCGAAAAGTCCACCAGTTCCCAGGCAATGTCAGGGAGTTTGGCGACGTACATTACCAGCTGATCGGCATGCTGGATCACCAGCGACAGGTCGGTGCCGGTTTCCTGCTGAATAGCCATCAGTTGCTCAACAGCTTTATCATTGATCGGGTCGGCCGCAATGGACCACCCGGTTTCGTCGGCGATGGCTACTAACTGGCCCTGGCGCAGGGCATAGCTTATATCACGTGCGGTTTGTGTCATATCCTTGTTTAAACCCACAAAGGTACGGGAAGTTCAGATATTCAGGGCAGGATAGGTAAGAATAGATATGAAGTCCCGGTCGCCGGTGCGGGCGAGGTAGGTTCCGGTCCGGTGTTTCCGGTAACAAATTTGTTCATAATGCCGGTAAAATAAAGAACCGTACGCTTTATAAATAGCCTGTTGCTGATTTATCGTATGTATCGTACATTAGGAGTAAGACCTGTATCAGCTTATGCGCGCTAGATTCTTCGGATGTCCGGGTTGGTTGATACCAGCCTTTTTTATGGGCCTTTCCGGTGTAATGGGTCAGTCTGCCAAACGGCTTGATTCACTGGCCGCCCAACTGAGGGGGAGTGCCCGTGATACAGCCTATGTAGATACCCAGAACCGGTATGGATGGCAACTGCTCCAGGTTTCCGGCTTTAAGCGGGCGGATTCAGTTTTCCGGGAAACGGAGCGTTTATCGGAGCAGCTTGATTATCCGGCCGGCCGGCACCATATGTATTATAACCGTGGCCTCAGCTTATATTATCAGGATCAGCCGGCTAAAGCACTCGCTTATGTGCAGAAGGCCCTTGAACTCGAACAAGCGTACCCTGACCGGATTCCGGTTCGGCACCGGCCAATGGTTCTTAGCCTGACGGGCGTACTTTATTTTGCGTGTCATAACTATAAACAGTCACTCCGTTACTACCTGTCTGCCATACGGCTTGCCGAAGAACAGCATGTTACCTACCGGATTACGCCCGCCTACCTCGGCGTCGGCAATGTGCTCAAGGTGATGAATAAGCCGGCGCAGGCCCTGACGTACTATCAGAAGGCACTGGATGCTTCGCGCCTGGAGCCGGAACCGCGCATGCGGGTATTAGCCGAAAATCACATGGGAGATGCCCTGAGCGAATCAGCAACGCCTGATTTTCCGAAGGCGCTCATCCACTATCAGAATGCCCTTTCTGTGGCCGAACGAAATGGCGCTCGCGGCCCTTTGTCGGACGTGCTGACCAATATTGGCCGTGTACAGCTGGCACTCGGCCATTACCAGCAGGCCCTTTCGTTTCTGAAACGATCGGAAAAAATCTGCCGCAGCGATTCGCTGAAAGATCAGTTAGGGGCTGTTTACTGGATTACCGGTCAGGCGTATCAGGCGCTCAGGCAATACGCTCTTGCCGAGACTAATCTGTTGAAGGCGCTGCATATTGCCCGCCAGATCGGCGACGCTGACGAAACCCGGAAGCGGATGCAGACCCTCGCCGGTTTTTATCAACAGAGTGGCCGGTATGAGCTCGCCTACCGGTATGAACACCAGACGGCGCTCCTGAATGATTCCCTTTTCAACGTGCAGGCCGCCCGCCACACACAAGAGCTGACGACGAAGTATGAAACGGCCAAAAAGGAAAACCAGCTGAACCTGTTACGCGCCGAATCGGCTCAGACTAAACTACGCATCACAGCTATATTGACCGGAGCCATATTGCTGCTGTTGCTGGCGGGGGCGGTATCGGCCTGGTTGCTGAACCGCTCACGGCTACGCCGGCTGGAAGAGGCCCATGCGCTCCGGCAGCAGATTGCGCAGGACCTGCACGACGAGGTAGGCAGTACCCTCAGTAGTATTTCGCTGCTCAGCGGCCATACCGACCGGTTGCTGAGCGAAAACCGCCCCGAAACGGCCCGGCACATGGTGCAGAAAATCTATACCGATGCCCGGCAGATTCTGGAGTCGATCGACGAAATCATCTGGACCATCAATCCCGGTAACGACTCGCTGGAACGGATCATCCAGCGCCTGCGGGAGTATGCCCGGCCGCTCATGGAATCGAAAGGGATTGCGTTTACGTTCGATGCTGATCCGTCGCTGGAGTTGCTGCCGGTGCCGATGGACGTACGCCGGAACCTATATTTGATTAGTAAGGAGGCAATTAATAACTTAGTGAAGTATGCCGATGCCACGGAAGCGACTGTCCGGTTTGACAAGCAGCATGACCGGCTTGTTGTCCGGATCGACGACAACGGGAAAGGCTTTGATACCGAAGCAGTGAGCATACGGAACGGACAACAAGGTATGAAACGACGGGCTGAGGCGATGGCCGGACAGCTGACGGTGGCTTCCCGCGCCGGACAGGGGACCTCCCTGCAACTGGTGGTCGGCCTGGCAACTTCTCTTTAATCGATTTACTTAACTAGTATGAAGAAAACAGTACTGTTTTGTTTGTTAGCGGGGCTAAGCCACCTCAGTATGGCGCAGAAGGCGACGATTGACAGCCTTTGGCGGGTACTCCGCAGCCATAAAGAGGCGGATACATTCCGGGTTAACCGGCTGAATGACCTGACTAATATCTGGGGATTACCGATACATCAGTACGACTCGCTGGCTTCCGAAGCGCTGACCTTGTCCCGTAAACTGGCCTATACACAAGGTGAAGCCAAGGCCTTGTATACGCGCGGGATGCTGCAGTATTCCATGAACCGGAATAATCCGGCCGCTGCTGATAAGGCAAAACAGGGGTTTGCCTGGCTGGAAGAAGCGGTACGGTTATCGGAGTCGGCCGGCAATAAAGAGCAGACCATCACACAGCTTACCGGACTCGCTGCTGCGCTCCGGATGAGCAATACCGATAAGAAAAAGGCGTTTGACTATGACCGGAAAGCATTGGCACTCGCAACGAGCCTGAACGACCAGCGGTTGATGGCTGATAGTGAACGCTTGCTGGCACTGGACTACGAAATGGTGGATGGCAACTATCCGGCGGCGCTTGAATGGAATCTACAGGCGCTCCGGCGTGCACAGGCCATCGGCTGTCTGGCATGTCAGTTGTTCCCGCTGCGGGCTATGGGGCATTTGTATACGGTGCTGAACGACCATAAGCAGGCGGTATCGGTGCTGAATCAGGCGCTGAACGTCAGCCGGCAGCAGGGCGGGGCAGAGGGCCGGAATGTGGAATACTATGCGTTGTCATCGCTCGGGACGGCCTACGAGGCACTCGGGCAATACCCGCAGGCACTACGGGCGTTTACCGAAGCCGTGACGGTCCGGAAGAGCGATTATCCGGAAACAACCAATACCATTTTTGATTCGCGGCTGACGGCGATTTATGCCGCGATGGGTCAGTACCGCGCGGCCGTTGCCCACGGAACGCGCGGCCTTATAAAAGCCCGTCAGGATGAAAATGACTGGTGGACCGCTGAAATCTCATCAACACTCAGTAGTGTATATCGCCGCCTGAACCGGCCCGACAGTGCCCTTTTTTACGGCAGACAGGGGTTTGAGGTCGCCATGCGCACCCGCCAGAAAGACCTGATCCGCGATGCTAGCGAGGCGTTGGCCGCTTACTATGCCGGCCGGAACCAGTTTGACCAGGCATACCGCTACCAGACATTGTTTTATACCTACCGCGATAGCCTGGTCAATGAAGACGTAACCCGTAAGGCGACCGCCGCGCAGTTTGCCGGACAGCTGAAAGACCAGAAAGCCCGGGTGTCGGCGCTTACCCGCGAAAAAGAACTGGCGGCCTGGCAGCGGAAAGTAATTCTGGCGGGTGCGGCGCTGCTGCTGTTGCTGGCAGGAGCGGTATCGGCCTGGTTGCTGAACCGGGCACGGCTACGCCGGCTGGAAGAAGCCCAGCGGCTGCGGCAGCAGATTGCGCAGGACCTGCACGATGAAGTGGGCAGTACCCTCAGCAGTATTTCGCTGCTCAGCGGGCATACCGATCGGTTGCTGAGCGAAAACCGCCCCGAAACGGCGCAGCGGATGGTGCAGAAGATTTATGCCGATGCCCGCGATATTCTGGAGTCGATCGACGAAATTATCTGGACAATCAATCCCGGCAACGACTCGACGCAGCGGATTATCCAGCGCCTCCGGGAGTATGCCCAGCCGCTGATGGAATCAAAGAATATTCTGTTTACGCTGACGGCTGATCCGGATATTGAGCTGTTGCCGGTGACGATGGAAGTCCGCCGGAATCTGTATCTGATTGGCAAGGAGGCCATAAATAACCTGGTAAAATATGCCGGCGCTACCCGGGCCACTGTCCGGTTCGAGCGTCAGAAAGACCAGCTGGTGGTGATCATCGAAGACAACGGCCGTGGATTTGATCCTGAACTGGTAAGTTTACGCAACGGCCAGCGGAGCATGCAGCAGCGGGCACGGGCGATGGACGGTGATTTCTCAGTAATGTCGAAGCCGGAACAGGGGACAACCCTGAAATTATCTGTTCCGATCATATAATTATCCGATAGACGGGTAAAACGGGTTCGTTTACCTTTGTTCACAAAATAGTAAAGTTCCACTGCTGACTGCTGCCAACATGATACGGGTTTCCATCTACGACGATAATCATTCCTTGCGTGATACGCTGGCGTTGCTCATCGACGCTACCGACGATATGCTGTCTAAAGGGTTGTATGACAATGCCATGCGGGTAGTCGAAAATCTACGGGAAGACATGCCGGACGTTATCCTGATGGACATCGACATGCCGGGTCGCACCGGTATTGAGGCCGTGAAACTGCTCCGGCAAACCAGTTATCAGCCCAGGATACTGATGCTGACAGTATTTGAAGATCCGGACCGGATTTTTGCCGCCATTTCAAACGGTGCGGTAGGCTATCTGCTGAAAAAGACGCCGGCCGACGAGATCATTGATGCCATCCGGACCGTAATGAACGGGGGCGCGGCCATGACCCCGACGGTTGCCCTCAAGGTATTAGCGGCTTTTCAGCAACCCAAAGCGGCCAGACTGGAACTGACCGACAAGGAGCAGGCCGTGTTGCGCCGCCTTGTCGAAGGCGACAGTTACAAGCTGATCGCCTATCACTGTGACATCAGCATGGGAACGGTCCGGACGCATATCTGCAACATCTACGAAAAACTACACGTCAACTCAAAGTCTGAGGCTGTGGCCAAGGCGCTGAAAACGGGGTTGTTCGGGTAAACCGGACCGGATTGTTTCGGGAGGATTGTTGCTTACATTTGAGGAATATAATCCCAAACCACCGAATACATGGTTTATCCGCTCAGATCATTACGGATGTATGCAGGCATTGCCTTGTTAGTTACGGCGACGGTTAGTCTCGCTCAGCCGGTGACGTTGCCGGATTCGGCATTTTCACCCAAAACAATTCTGCTGGCCAACGGCAACCTGATTGATGTCGAAACCGGACAGATCCGCGAAGGCACCAGTCTGCTGATCGAAAACGGTGTGATCCGGAAAATCGGGAAAAAACTGCCCGTACCGCAGGGCGCTACCGTGATTGACGCGCAGGGGAAATGGCTCATGCCCGGGCTGATCGACAGCCACATTCACCTCTTCCAGTCGGGCAGCATTTACACACGTCCCGACGGCGTGAACCTGACCAAATACCGGCCTTATGAAACCGAACGGGCCTGGCTGCGCGATAATATGGGGGACTTGCTGCGCCGCTACCTGGCCTGTGGCATTACCAGCGTCATTGACGTTGGCGGACCAATGTACCAATACCCGTACCGCGACCGGTATAACAGGCAGGCCAACAGTCCGTACATTATGCTGACAGGGCCGCTGATTTCGACGTACCAGCCTAAGGCCTTTGCCATTGACGATTCCCCGATTCTGAAAGCCAACACACCCGACGAAGCCCGTGAGATGGTACGCCGCCAGTTGCCGGCAAAACCTGATCTGATCAAAATCTGGTTTATCATCCGGGGCGTCGGGGCGGGGGAGCAGGTGCAGGACGTGGTTCGGGCCGCTATCGACGAATCGCACAAAAACGGTCTGAAAGTAGCCATACATACGCAGGAGCTGCTGGCGGCCAAGCTGGGCGTCAAATATGGGGCCGACTATCTGGTGCATGGCCCGGAAGACGGCCTGATTGATGAAGAACTGATTACGCTCATGAAGCAGCGGCAGGTCAGTTACTGCCCGACGCTGGTGGTGTTCGACGGTTCTCCGCGGTTTTATGCCGATAAGCGGAAACCAACCTTTTACGAACTGACAACGGCCAATCCGTTTGTGACCGGTACGTTGTTTGACCTGAAACACCTGCCTGAACCCGAACTGAAAAAACGCTATGCTGAGGGGTTTGTCAGTGCTGCCTATCTGAACCGGAAAGCACACGCCGATTCTATCCGGATTGCTAACCTGAGTCTGGTCTGGAAAGCGGGTATCAATGTGGTGACGGGTACGGATGCCGGTAATCCCGGAACGTTTCACGGCACGTCGTTTGTCGATGAGCTGCACAAAATGCAGCTGGCCGGACTATCGAATGCCGGGCTGCTGAAGGCATCGACCATCAACGGCGCCCGGGTGCTGGGTAAAGAAAAACAGATCGGATCACTGGCGGAAGGCAAATGGGCGAATGTACTTGTGCTGCCCCGGAACCCGCTGGCCGACATTGATGCCCTGACGCAGATTGAGACAGTGATTAACCGTGGCTTTGTGGCCGCCCCGGCGCAGTTAATCCCGGACAGCCCCGAAATGCTGGTGCAGAAACAGCTCAATGCCTATAACGCGCTGGATGTCGAGGCGTTTCTGGAGCCGTATGCAGACGACGTAGAGCTTTATGATCTGCCGGAAAAGCTGATCGGCAAAGGCAAGGAGCATATGCGGAAGCAGTATGGTGAGATGTTCAGCAAAGCCCCGTTGCTCCACTGTGAACTGGTCAACCGGATGGTAATGGGCAATACGGTTATTGACCATGAGCGGATTACGTTCCGGGAGGGGCGGCCGCCGGTTGATGCTGCGGCGATCTACAAAATCGAAAACGGAAAGATTAAGAAAGTATATTTTACGCGGTGATCCGTCAGCCGCATACCGCAGAGACAGGGTACGCCTTTCTCTGCGGTATGCAGTATGCTACGGGCAACTACGGGTTACCGTTACTGTCTGTGTGACAGGCTGGCTAACCCCGCACTGATTGCGATAGACTGACGTAAGGGTATAACTGCCTGTTTGCAGGAGATTAATTCCGGAGACCGGGTAGGTACCACCCTGCCGGTACACCTGACTGAATACGTAGCCATTAGGGCCGGCAAAGGTAAACGATGATCCGGTGGCCTGACCGGTTAACCGGACGGGGCAGGCCGATTCATCAGCAGTCAGGCTGAAGATAGCGGCTGTTGGGGGAGCAGCGGCAACCACATTCAGCTGGCCGGTTGCCACAGTCTGGCAGGAGCCAACAGTACAGGTGGCGGTTACGGGTGTCGAACTGCCTGCACTTGTCTGATAGGTCAGGCCGGTGCTGTTGTCGGGCCACCGGATACTGCCGCCTGGACAACCGAAGGCCTGTATCGCAGCCATTTGTCCGGTACAGACGGTGGCAGTGCTGACAGAAAAACTGCTGATGGTATTGACCGTCAGGCTGAATGTCGTGCTGGTAACGGCCGGACAGCCGCTGACGACAACCTGATAATCGCCGGTGTCGGCCGATTGGACATTTGTCAGCGAAAGGGTAGCGGTACGTTGCGCCGCGCCGAGACTGGTCCAGTCACCGGACGGGTTTTTCCGGTACCATTGATAACCGGCGATGTTCCCCGAGGCACTGACGGGAACGGCGAGATTGGTACCGGCACAAAGCACAGTACCAGTAAGTGGCTGGCTGGTAATGACCGGCCCGGTCTGGTATTCAACTGCACCCATATCAAGCCGGCAACCGGCGCCGGATGTGCGGGCATTTTCGCGGATATCGGTTAACGGACCATTCACAGCCGTATACGCATCAGGGTTACCGGCATCAATGCCTGCGGACGTGGGTAAGAGGGCGAAGTAGATATCCGGATTGAAGGGATTAGCCGTAATTGTGACGTTGTCCGGACCGCTGACGTAGTTTTCTGCTGCACCCGTAATCAGGCTGTTGGTGACCGTGGCAACTGACTGGGGACCGGCGTAATTGCTGAATAACGCTGTTCCGTTATCCCAGAAAACCGAATTCGTAAAGGTTAAACTGCTGACACCCTCCACAAAGGCAATATCGCTGTGACCGGCAAACGAACAGTTTATGAACGAGGCGATGCTTGAGGAACTGTTAATGACTGAACCTCCGGCACAGCAATTACCCGTGAATGTACAGTTAATGACGGTTGGGTTTGAACTGTTCAGGTTATAAAAAGCACCGCCTGTGCTCGACCGGTTACCGGAGAAGTCACAATTAACAATGCGCGGGTTGCTGCCCTGATTACTGACTGCGCCCCCGTAGGTACCATAGTTATTACTGAATGTACAGGCCGTGATCACCGGATTACTGCCCTTATTGGCGATGGCGCCGCCATACTCAAGGGATGAATCAACGCGGTTGCTGCTGAACAGGCAATTAATCATTGTAGGGTGACTGTTTTCATTCAGCATACCGCCGCCGTAATAGGAAGCTTTGTTGTCGGTAAAGGTGCAGTTGCGTATCGTCGGGCTGCTGTTGAGGTTATACATGCCCCCGCCTGATTTCGCGCCATTATTACCCCGTGCCAGCGTAATGACGAATCCGTCCAGCATGGTACCGGCGGTAAGCGGCTGATTGTTGTTGAAAATCCGGTAGGCATTATCGGCGTCATTGTTGAGCGTACCAATGTCGCCGCTAAGCGTCGTGCCGGATGGTTGGCCAATACGGGGATTGACCGGTTTTCGCGCGGCCAGCGAGCTTTCGGTACCGTCGAAGCCGCCGTAGAGTGAGACGCCTTCGCGCATAGTGAAAGCCGCATTCGGGTCGTTGTCAGTCTGGCCGGTGCCTTCGTCAGGATAATAGGTACCGGCAGCTACCCAGATCTGGTCACCGGGAACGGCCATCGCCAGGGCCGTCTGGAGGTGAGGAAGTGCATTAGCCCAGGTGCTGCCGTCGCCGTTAGCGCCTTGTTTCACATAAATGATTCTGGCGGTAGCCACCTCGGACGTGAGAAACAACGTTATTAGCAGGTAAAAAAGCCGGACTATAAACAGACGCCGGAAACGTAAAGAAAGGGTAAACATATCTGTCATGTACATGAATAGAAAACAGGACCAAGTTAGCGGTCCGGTTAGTCAGCTAATACATGACAGGGGTGGACAAAATGGCCTCGAAGGGTGGACAAAACGTTTTTTTGGGAGTTAAAAGGCGTAAAAAGAGGTAGCGACAAGGCATTGCCTTGTCGCTACCACAGCCACGCTAAGGACACCGGTTTCCGCTGATCACTACCGTCCGGGACACGGAATTGCTGCCGCAGCTGTTGGCATACGTTGCGGTCAGGGTGTAGGTGCCGGGTTCTTTAATGCCGGTTGCCCATACCGCCTGTGAAGCGCCACCGTCCCGGTATACGTTGCTGAACACATAGCCGTTAGGACCCGAAACGACAAACCCGTTGCCGGTTGCCTGCCCGCTGATCGAATAGGGGCAACCGCCGGTGCTGGCCTGCAGGCCGGCAATAGCCGCCGGTGGAGCCGGCGCATTGGTGCTGACGGTCACGGTCGCATTGGCCGTCACTGCCGCACAGTTTCCTACGATACAGGATGCCGAAACGCTTCCTGTCGTTGCTTTTATGAAGCGGTCTGATATACTGCCATCTTCCCAGCGGACTGTGCCTCCAGCCGGACAACCGCTGGCGAGTAAAGTAGCGGATTCTCCCCGGCAAACGGTTACGGAGTTTATGGCAAATCCGGTGGGTGGTTCGAGTACGGTCAGACTGTATACCGACGCCGTAATGCTGCTGCAACCGCCGGTTATCCCGACCGAATAGCTGCCGGCGTCTGTGGTTGTTACATTAGACAGCGACAGGGTAATGGCCGTTTGACTGGCAACGGGCGTAGGCTGGTTATCCCGAAACCATTGATAGGTGAATGGCCCCACGCCGGAAACACTGATCGTGGCTGTACTATTGCTCCCCGCGCATACCGCCGAGCCGCCAACAGGTTGTGTGGCAATCTCGCCGGCGTTATTCTGAAACTCAACGGCCCCCATATCAATCCGCCCATTGCTATAAAAACGCGGATTACCGGCCAGATCGGTGCTTCCCGCCACGGCGGAGGTGGTAGCAGGATCGCCTGCGTTAATGGCGGGTGAGCAGGCTTTCAGGGCTACACTATTTTCCGATATAAACGGCGAGGTGGAGGTAGTAAGGTTTCCGGGGCCGCTGCCGTAGCCTGTTACGCTCTCGTCGAAGAGGCAGTAACTGGCTGAAATGTAACTACCAAGTGTTTTGGCTCCACCATTATCAAAAAATATACAGTTGACTAATTCGTTGCCGTATATTTCCTGATAGATAGCCCCACCGTAATAAGCCGAATTTTTCAGGAATGTGCAATTGATTAGTTTGCAATTAGTCCCCTTGGCATATATTGCTCCTCCCGTATTAGTGGTGTTATGTATAAACGAACAGTTTGTCAAAAACACTTCGTCGGTTGAGTTATTGTTGAAAATGGCACCACCGGCAGCTGATGCTGAGTTGTCCTGAAATGTACAGTTAGTCAATTGAATAGAATTATGACCTGATGGTCCATTTAAGACTATAGCCCCCCCCACGGCGGCCGAATTTCCTTGCAGAAGACAGTTTGTTAATTTAAAGGTACTCGTCGCTGATGCTCCGTTGTGCAGGATAGCGCCCCCCAAGGTGGCCGAATTTCCTTGCAGGAGACAGTTGAGCAATTGAGGATTGCAGTTACCATTTTCGCCATTATTGTATAGCCCTCCTCCAGCTCCACTAGCTGTTGCTGAGTTGTTTACAAGAGAACAGTTTCGAATAAGCGGACTACATACTCTGCCATTACTACCGTCGTTGTATATACCTGCACCAGAATAAGTATCTCTATCCGCATTACCCCTGGTAATCACAAAGCCATCCAGTATAGCAGCGGCTGTCAGACCCGCACTGTTTTTAATCACGTGGTAGCTGTTATCACTGGCATTGTTTTGGGTGCCAATGTCGCCGGATAAGGTTGTATTGGAGGGCTGTCCGGTAACTGGATTGATGGTGGGTCGGGCGGATAACGTGCTTTCGTTACCGGCAAAGCCGCCGTAGATGGCTACGCCTTCTTTCATCGAAAAGCTAATGGTACGGTCAGTCCCCGTGGTTGGCTTGTAGGTACCGGTTGCCACCCACACCTGATCGCCGTTGTTACTGGCATCAATCATGGCCTGGAGGTTGCCGCTGGCGTTGGCCCAGGAGGAGCCATTGCCTGTGCCGGTGGGTGTCACATAGCGGATGGGTTGGGCCAGGGCGCTTCCGGTTACCAGCAAAAGCAGCAGCAACTGGCTTATTAAGATACGGGATAAGTTGGGGTACGCGTTTTTTCGTAGACGTGATAACATCATTTCTGAACAGGGATTATACAGATGTATTAGTTGTAAGAGGCTTTCTTATGCAATTAGTCCCTGAAAAGTAGCGGATAGGGAAAGACACTGCCCGGGATTGTATTCTACCAACGGCCTGTGGTATGTTAGTAGCGCGAACTGGTATGTGGAGAAAAATTAAATTTTTACAAATAAGTACCGCTATGCATGATTAAGTGTATATTTTACAATTACCTTAGCAACGCCACAAGGTTTGTAGGGAAATGGAAGTCGGGAAGTGGCCGTAAAAATGAGTAAGCCGCCGTAAATCTATGCAATCCGCATTTCCCCGACTTCTGAAAAATGCATCAGATGCCCGTGCCTTTCTGCGGCTGAAACCGCTTATCCTTGGCCTCCTCTTACTGCTGCCCTGGCTGGCCACTGCACAGACCCGCCCGATTATCATCACCGGTCAGCACGATACCGGAACGCTGGATGGGTTTGCTGAGGTGCTGCAATCATCGGCGGGCATTAACGAAGTTGCCCGGCACGGGTCGGGGTTTAAGCCCTTATATACAAAGGCGTTAACGATTGGCAACAGTGCTGACATTGTCTATTGGCTACGTTTTTCGGTACGCAATGAATCACATGAGCATCTTTATGGGATGCTGACGCACGGGGGCTATTCGAAAGCTGAGCTGTACGAGTGGGACGGGAAAAAAGCTAAGCTGCTCAGCATGGGGGGGATGGATGTATACCCAAACGATCTCTATGTCCCGCATACTACGGCTTTAATGCCACTGGCACTGGCGCCTCATCAGCAAAAAGTATACTTACTGCGAATCGAACGAGTCTGGATAAAGCAAAGTCCGTTACGAATTTACACGGAGACGGGACTGTTGCGGGCCACTCAGTTGCAGGATATATCGGAGAGTATTTTTATCGGATACTTGCTGGGCATTTGCCTGTTCATTCTGTCGGCCTGGTGGTTGAGTAAAGAAACAGCCTATTTATTGTTGTTTCTGCATATTGCTATGCAGTTAGCCCAACACATAGTTGGTGCAGGACTGATAACAGGTTATTTTAATTTACCCGCCTGGCTTTCCGGCAGTACATTGTTTACAATATTGTTAGGTGTAGTAGGGATTACATCCTGTCTGTTTCAACGTCATTTTTTGCAGATCAACCGGTATGGAAACCGGTTAATACACTATGGCTATTACGTGCATGGATTCGGGTATCTTTTAATCAGTATTATAGCCCTGTTTGATACCAAATTAATTCTGGACCTGAATAGTGCATTCAGCGGAACGTGCTACTTTTTTGTGCTTTATTCTGACTTCTATGTGGCCCGGAAAGGGTATAAACCCGCAAAATACCTGCTGGTTTCACAGATATGGCCGGTGGTTTTCCTGCCTATTGCCCTTTTGCCTGTAGAGGGGTATGTGGCGGTAGATATTCAGTTCATGCTGAACATTTTTGTCATGCTGTCGCTGGCCGGTTATGCCTTTACCGTCGGTTATAAAGTGAGGCTCTTTAAAGACGATGCCGAAATGATGATTCTGGAACAAAACCAGAAACTCGAAGGGATCGTTGCCGAGCGGACGAAGGAGTTAAGGCTGGAACGGGACCGCGCCGATGTGCAGTCGGAACGCCTTAAACTGGCCCTTCGCGAGCTGAATCACCGCGTCCGGAATAACCTGGCAGTGGTGTCGAGCCTCCTCAAACTACAGAGCAACAACATCGACCCCGACAGAACGAAACAGGCATTTGCCGAAAGCCGGCAGCGGGTAGATGCCATGGCTCTGATTCACCAGCAACTGTATCAGTCGGAGGAACTGACGACCATTGACGTACCGGTTTTTATCACCAATCTGGTGCAGGTACTGTCAGACGCTTATGGCTATACGCCGGCAACGCTGCGGGTGCAGCTCAGGCTGGAGCCGGTCATTCTGCCCGTCGAAAAGGCTGTACCACTGAGTCTGCTGCTAAACGAGGTGCTGACCAATGCCTTTAAATACGGACTTTCGCGCGCTACGCAACCAATGCTGAGCATTACGCTGCAGGCGGGGCAGGAGGATATCCGGCTGGCCATTACCGACAACGGTCCGGGCATTGACCTCAGCATCTGGCAAACCAAAATCAACTCCTTCGGCCACCGCTTGGTAGATGGGCTGACCCGACAGTTGAAAGGCGAATATGCCATTGATAACCAGTCCGGAACAACGTTCCGGTTTACCTTACCCATCCATCAGGACTTACTTGTACTTGAATGACAGCCTCTGCTATTAAGATTTTACTGATTGAAGATGAATTTATTCTGGGCATGGATCTCGCCGACACACTTGCTGCCGAAGGCTATACGGTGGTGGGCGTTGCCGAAGAATACGATACTGCCCTTACCTTGTTTCAGGCCCACCGGCCGGACCTGGTCCTCTGCGATGTGCAGATTCAGGGGCCATACGACGGCATCACCGTAATCCGGAAGCTGAGTGCCATCCGCCCGTTTCCGGTGATCTATCTCACCGCTTTTACCGATGCTGCGACATTCAACAACGCAAAAGAAACACGACCGGCGGCTTTTCTGGTGAAACCCTATCAGCTATCCACCCTCCGCGCCTCCATTGAGCTGGCCTTACACCGGTTTCATGGAGACAATGCATCGCACCCGACTGAAAATGAGGCTGGTGATGCAGACGGAATTACGCTTAGCCGGGATAGTATTCTGCTGATTGACGAGTCTATCTTTATTAAAAAAGACGGCCGGTTTGTAAAAGTTGCGCTTGCTGATATTCTCTGTATCATTGCCGAAGGGAACTATGTAATGATAAAGCTGGAGACGACACGTTATCTCATGCGATTGTCTCTGGGGATGTTTCTGGAAAAGGTGAACTGGCCGAAACTGGTGCGGATACACCGTTCATACGCGGTGAATGTGGCTAAAGTCGATCATTTTACGGAAACCGATGTCTCCATTCTGGAGCAAACCTACCCGGTAAGCCGTCAGTTCCGCGATGACTTTCTGCGTAGTTTTATGATCCGGTAACTATACGGAACAGGGCGGGCCGTACTGCGTAAAACTCCCCATGACGGGCGTTTGCGTAGTTTTCCGGTCATACATTTATCCGATTGATTGCGGTTGGCTACCGGAGTAGCTTTGTCAGGGTTTGTAAACGCTCTGTCTATGCGCTACGTTTTACAGCATGTTTTGATAACAGTCTGGCTGGTACTGGCAGGTCACGGGCAGCTGGCGGCTCAGGCCATGCCGGATTCAACGGGGAAAGGGTCCCGAAAGTCCTCGCCGGTTAAGCTGTCGGGTGGTTTGAATGCCTACGCCGGTCTGTACATGGCCAGTGGTATTGAGGGACGGAATCAGCCCTCGCCGTTCGGTATCAGCGGCAACGTAACGGTAACGCTCCCGGGCGGCATTGCCCTGCCGTTTTCGGCCGTGTTGGGGAATCAGGGCACCAGCTTCCGGCAACCATTCAATCAGTTCGGGGTATCGCCGACCTACAAATGGGCGACGGTGCATGCGGGCTACCGCAACGTTAATTTTTCGCCCTTTACGCTGGCGGGCCACACCTTTCTCGGCGGCGGTGTCGAACTGAATCCGGGCAAACTGCGCCTGGGGGCGGTCTACGGCCGCTTCAACAAAGCCATCGCCTCGACCCTCGCCGAACCGGATGTGATTCCTTCCTACAAACGGACGGGGTACGCCGTAAAAGTCGGGTACGGCAAACCGGGCAACTACGTTGACCTGGTCATGCTGCGGGCTGCCGACGATTCAACGTCCATTCAGTCGGTTGCGCCAACGGCAGCGCAGACGGTTAAGCCGGCTGAAAACCTGGTGGTGGGGGCTACCTCGCGGCTGCTCATTCTCAAACACATTACCGTCGAACTGGATGCCGCCGTGAGTGCCTATACGCGGGATGTGCGGGCCAGCGAGATCTCGGCCGAAGGTAAATCGCCGCTCGTCCGGTTTTTCGGGCAACTGTTTACGCCACGACTGTCTACGCAACTTACGCAGGCGACGCAGGCCGCTCTTGGCTATAAAGGTAAAAACGCAGGCATCAAACTGCAATACAAACGCATCGACCCGAATTTCCAGACAATGGGGGCCTACTACTTTCAGTCCGATATTGAGAGCTATGCCATTGCCCCAAACCTGTCAGTGCTGGAAGGAAAGCTACGGTTATCAGGGAGTTACGGGATTCAGTTCGATAACCTCGGCAACAACAAAAATGCCCGGACCGGCCGGAAAATCGGCTCGCTGGTGGTCAGCTACAATCCCGGTACCAAATTCGGCGTTGACCTGCAATTGACCAACTATGGTATCAGCCAGCAGGCGGGTATCCGGCCCCTGATCGACACGCTGAAACTGGCTCAGAATAACCTTGCTGCTACCACCAACCTGCGCTACACGCTCCAGAAAGAAGACGTGATGCAGGTATTTACCCTGACCACAACCTATCAGAAACTAAGCGACCTGAACGCCAGCACGGCCGGTCAGACCGAGAACACGAATATCAATTTGAATCTGGGCTATTTTTATCAGCAGACAGTGACAGGGTGGGGTGTTAATGGCATGGTGTCATACACCGAAACGCAGTTGCCGGTGGCGGTAGGGGCCGAAAATCGTCTGGTCCGGTTTTTCGGCCCCACCATCGGCGCTACCCAGTCGTTTCTGAAAAATAAACTAACTACCTCGCTCAACGGCAGCTATCTGGTCAATCAGCAGTCGGGGATTACGGGTAAGGTCATTAACGCATCGGCCAACGCCGGTTATCAGATTGCGAAGCGGCAGACGGTCAGCCTGTCGCTGCTGTATCTGAACTCAAACACTGGTATTGCAACACAAACCTTTAATGAATTCCGTGGGAACCTTGGTTATGGCATCACGTTCTAACGCCCGCTGTCCGGGATTTACAATCCCGAACTACCTGAAAGCGGATTTGCAATCTGCGCTTCACTGGTTGTTGCTTGGCTGTGCACTGCTGGTATCGGCCGTCGCAGGAGCCCAGACCTTTCCGCTTCAGATTCAGGTCAGTGTGGTACCGCCTTACAGCGCCTATCTACAGGATTACGCCGGGGCGGGGCAGCAGGTCCGCATCGTGATCATCAACACCAGCCAGACAACCTACCAGGTCCGGCTAACCGGTCAGCTGACGGGCGATAACGGCGTCGAGATCCGGACCTCGGCCAACTACCGGCCGCTACGGCCGCTGACGGTACCGCCCGGCCAGAAGCTCCTGACCCGCGCCGATCTGGAAGGCCTTTTCGACCTGAATCAGATTGAGGTGGCGGGCATCGACAAGTCCCGGCTGGCGCAGGGGTTGCCGTTGCCGGACGGGTTTTACCAGCTCTGCGTGCGTGCGTATAATGAGGGCCGTTCGGCAACGGGCGCTACGTTGTTTGGCCAGCCTCTGTCGGCAGAATTTCCGATTGGCTGCTCAGCCCCGATTCAGGTGCGGGCCGTTGAACCGCCGATTCTGGTGGCCCCGCTCTGCGATGCAGAAGTAATGCCGGTCAACCCGCAGGCGCTGGTGTTTACCTGGACGCCGCCGGTGGGCATGTCGCCCGCGCAGGTGGAATACACGCTGCGGGTTGTGGAGCTGCCACAGGTAAACATCGATCCGAACGTATTTATTGATGCCGTGGCGCTGCCAAGGTCGGGTGTTGAGGTGCGTAATCTCCGTACCGGCACGTTTCTGTACGGCCCGACACAGCCGCCGCTGACCCCGGGTAAGCGGTATGCCTGGCGCGTACAGGCCATCGACCGGAGCAAAAAGCTGAACTTTCTGAACGACGGCAAAAGTCCGGTCTGTGTGTTTACGTACGGGAGCGGGCCAATCGTGCAGCTAGCGTCGAATCCAGGTGTAGAGCTGACCCAAACGCCGTCATTAGTAGTGCCGGTCGATGGGCTGAACACAAAAATAGCCCTTCCCGAAGCCAATACATTGCTGGCTCAGGTATCAGCACCGAAGGCAATGAAAGGGGAGGCCCCTGTTCCACCCGCCATTAACTGTAATACCGGCACATTACCCGCCGACAAGAATCCGGTTACGGCGGCTATTGATGGGAAAACACTGAAAATCGGTGCGTTTGATCTGGTGATTTATAAGGCTTCGGCACAGGGCAGCAGCTTCTCGGGTGAAGGGCGAATCACCTGGAATAAAGCACCGGTCAGGGTCACCTTCAACGGATTAAAGGTTAATGCAGCAGGGCAGGTATTTGAAGGGCTGGTTAGTTCAACGAAAGACGGAGCCGGTATGCCGGCCATCTCGCTTGGACAGATTGATGCCTATGGCGGCTTGCCTAAAGATTACTTCAGTACCATTAAAAACGATCTGCTGGAGGCTGGAAAACAGGCTGCTACCATTTCACTGCCGCTGAAATACGAAGCGAAATTAGGTACAGTCGGTGTGAATCAGATGCAGTTTTCGCCGACCGGGGCCCAGATGGATATGGTGTTGGGGGTATCTGTTCCGGAGGCAGGGCTGGATTTGTTTCTGGCAGCCACCAACGTGTGTATGAGTCCGGATAAAACCCTGCCGAATACTGCCATGCTGTATCTTATCAAGGATTTTCCGCTACCGATACCCGGCGGGATCGGTCAGAAACTGGTCGTTAAGAAAAGCGATGCACCAAAGATAAACGGCACCTATGCCAGCGTGGTCAACGGGGAGTTTACCAAGGTACATGGCGTACTGGACCTGAATCTTGGCAGTAGTTTGCTTAAACTTGATGATGGCGCCGGTAATGTGAAAGCCGGAGATGTCGTTGGGACCATTACGGCCGATTTCGAGCAGTGGTCAGACTGGTATGGTATTGTTACACTACCTGCTTTTCAGCTACCGGTGCTGAAGGGACTTACCTTCACCGGTAAGGATATTGTCTATGATCATTCTGACAAAACAAATGCACCTGGTTGTACATTCCCGGATGAATACAAAGGGGATAAAGGAAATACGTTCCGTGGGTTTTACTTCAATGACTTGCTGCTCGAACTGCCGGGCTCGCTGAAAAGTGATCCGCGTATAAGTGTGACCGTTAAAGGTGGGGTGCTCGATGAAAGCGGATTTACCGGTGTGGTAAAGGCGGCTAAAACGCCGGTGATTGACTATAACAAAAATACGCTCGCTGGTTTTGGTTTTTCGGTCGATGATATCAATATGCTGATCGTCCAGAACAGTTTCCGTAGCGGAGGCATGTATGGCCGGTTGCAGTTTCCGATCAGCGATGATGCGTTTAGTTACAGTTGTAATTTATCGGGAGGCTTTGATAATATGCAGTTTACGGTGACGCCGAAAGATGGATACAACGTACCTTTATTCGCGGCTAATATGGACCTGGCTAAGACAACGAATATAAAAATTGTCATCCAGAAGGGACAGAAAGCCACCATCGATATTCAGCTTGACGGGCAGGTCGCCGTCGATGTGAAGAAGTTTGCCGGCAGCGGGGCCGTGGGTAGTGCTATTGATGCGACATTACCGAAACTATATTTTGAAGACTTCACCATCCGGAACCAGAAGCTGTCAGCCAGCGATAAGGCGCTGGGTGGTTCGGGCCTTTTCCTGAATACGGGAGCATGGTCGCTGACAAATGATGTAGCCAAAAAAGCCGGCGGGAAGCCATCTGGCGGCGGACCTGCCGATGCCGGCCATGAAGAGCTCTTTGCCGCACTGGCTGACGATACACAGCCCGGTACCCTGGCCGGATTTCCAATTGATTTTGATACGCCAACCATCGTGGCCACCGGTCAGGGTGCCGGTATCCGGCTGGGGATCGGCGTTCACCTCGGCGAAGAGGCAGAAGATGCAAGCTTTGTACAGGCACATGGGACGGTCGATATTCTGGGCGATATCAAGACAGAAAACGGCCGCTTTAAGCCGGTTTACAACGGCACCTACCCCAACAGCTTGTCGATAAGCGGGAATATCGGGGTACTGAAAGTATCCGGTGGCCTCACGTTTTTTTATAATGACGGCACCTACGGCAACGGCATGAAAGGGAATGCCAAAGTTGATATTCCGTCGATCGGAACGGGGATCAGCATGGTGATGCTGTTTGGTAAAAAAGAGTTTCACTATGCCATGCTGGATGCCAATGTGCAGTTTTCGCCGGGCATCTCGATGGTAGGCCCGCTGATGCTGACGGGTTTTGGCGGGGGCATGCACTACAACATGACCATGAGCGGTACGCCGGCTGATGTCAGCAGTGCTACCAGTACACCGGTAGCTGATCTGAAAAACATTGGCAAAACACCCTCTGGCCTGGTCTATAAGCCTGCCAGCGGAAACTGGGGCATAACGGCGCGGGTGCTGGTCGGACTGGCTGATATACACGTCTTTAATTCATCGCTGGAACTCACGGTTAATTTCAAAGGCGGTGGATTCAACAGTTTTGCGATGATTGGTAAGGGAACTGTTATCAGCAAAAACGGTGACCCGGCCGCGAATGATGGTATGATTACGACAACCCTGGTTGTAAAGTACACACCGGGTATGTTTGATGTGGAGTTGGATGCCGATGCGAAATTTGTCGGCACAACGGTTAAGGTGCCTTTCCGGATGCACTTTGCCAGCAGCGAATGGTTTGTAAAATTGGGTGATCCCTATGACCTGAACGCACGGGTATCGCTTAAACTCATTGACGTTAACACTAGTATCGTAAGCGCTCATCTGACCTTGAGCGGCTACGTGGCAGCCGGAAATGTTTTCAGCAAACTGCCACCGCTGCCGGATCCAGTGATCAAGTTCCTGAATATGCCGGATGCCGATGCGGAGGTAAAGAAGGCGTATGCCTCGCGGAAAATGACCTATCCGGAGCCGGTTTCTACCGGAAAAAAACTATCCATTCTCTTCGGCGGACGAATTGACGGCGACCTGAATGTGCAGCTGATGCCGTTCCGGTGTCATGCGAAGGCAGTGGTTGGGTTTGATGCCGGTCTGCAGCAAGGGGTAACCTGCGGCGGGGGCGGGCCGCCGGACGGACTTAACGGCTGGTACGGGCAGGGGCAGGGCTATGCGTACTTTAATGGCGGTATCGACCTGTATGTAGACGTCTGGTTCTTCGAAGGCTCGGTAAATATCATGGACCTGACCGCTGCGGTTCTGTTTCAGGGAGGCTTTATGAATCCGACCTGGGCCAAAGGAAATGTCCGGATCAGAGGTAGTGCGCTGGACGGACTGGTCAGCGTTGATACGCGGCAAGGCTTTTCAATGGGTGAGATTTGTACGCCTGTTTTCAACGGCGATCCCCTGGCAGACATCGATATTATTCAGGACCTGACCCCGACCACCGGCTCCGCCGATGTAAATGTCCGGCCGGTGCTGGGGGCTACGTTCAACATTCCGGTAAGCAAGCTGTTTACGGTCCTGATCCCTAGCGGCGAGGTACGTCAGTACATCTTTAAGGTAGATACGCCTACACTGATGTGGGGCAAAAAAGCAGGCAATGGCGGTACAGGCATGACGACGCTGGCGGAATCGGATCAGACACCAATCAGCTGGACACCGGACAAAAAAGCGTTTACGCGTCAGGTAAAACCGTTTCTGATGTCAAATGCCTACTGCACCTTTAAAGTGTCGGTCAATATTTACGAAATCGTAAACGGGGTTCAGACAAGCCCGTATATCGATAAGCTGAAAAAACGGGAGCCACGCAGTCAGTCGAAGTCGGCCAGCTTCACCCTCGGCAAACAGCCGGATGCTATTCCGCTGGATCTGGTTGACATTAGCTGGCCGTTGCCGGATCAGCATTATTTCCTGAAGAAGCAAGCAAGTCAGGGGTTTGTCAGGATGTTGCCGGAAGTCTCGCTGAAGGGGCTGGATATCGTGAAGCCTGACCCTAAAAAAGAACTTGTAGCCCTTTTTCAGGAACAGGGCGGTGCAACGCTTACATCGCCGGTATTGGTAGACGGGGACAATAAACTGACCTTTAATTTGCCGGGTGCGCTGAAAAACAGTCAGGTCTACCGCCTTGAGATACGCAGCCGGGAGAAAGCTCCGGCCGTCGGCCAGTCTGGCAATGCCGGTATCATTACTACGGCCTATAAAAATACCGGTCAGAAAGGCATCATGTATCAGCAGACATCGTTCAATGCTAATGTCCTGAAAGCCCTGGCTGCTGCTGATGTTGCCAACGCCGGTCAGGAGTTGTTCGGGCTGGTATTCCGGACAAGTCAGTACAACACGTTTGCGGAGAAAATTAACAGCCTGCAGCTCTCCGGTGATTACCTGAACCGGTCGGCATTCGGGCCAAATGCCGGTCTGATTGAGTTGAATACGAAGGCTGATGCAGAACTTTTCGATGATTTCGAGATTTCCGGCGGTCAGATTTACAACCGCTGGTATCAGCCGGTCATGTGGTTTGAGACGCCGATCGGTAACTCAAAATTTGATCAGGAGATGAAAACCCGCGTTTACGATGTGATGACCAAATGGAATACCGACGGCGGTGAATATTATCGGGATTGTTGTCAGCCAAATCCGAAATATGGGAAAGACTATCCGGGCGATTCGTATGATGTGGAGTGCTGGCAGACGCTGGATGCCGACAACCTGTTCAGTTGTGATCCGAAACGCAATACCGGTACATTGCTGCCGACCAACGCAATGATGGTTTTCCCGGATATCGCGAAAAACCAGAAAAGCGGGAAGGTCGATTTCGGTAGCTTCCTCTACAACAGCAGCAAAAAATCGTATGCCGGTTATATGACCAGCCCGACCGGGGTTAATACCGGAGTGCTGATGGGCGGGCAAACCGGCGGGTCCGGAAACAATGATCCGAGATTCACGATTTCGCCTGTTGAAACGGGAATGGTCACGAAGTTCGTGTTTGAACGTGACCGCTACATGATGAATGACCTGGTGGCTCTCATGTATTTTATGAAACAAATGCGTCATCAGTTTGAGATAGGTATTCAGAATAACTGCCTGTATTCCTATCCACAGATGAATAACTATCCGGACCCGATGTGTACATCGTTCAATTATGTTGCCCAGCAAATGAAACAGCTGATGGATAAGCCGGTAGCGGCCAAACCGAAACAGGACCCAGGTAACCAGACGAACGGCACCTTTACGGTTAATTCAAAAACGCTCGGGTTATATGGCCGCTTTTACATGGGGCGTTTCCTCAACGATAAGCAATGGAAGGTCGCCTATGATGATTACTACAAAACGATTCGGATTGACTACGACGATATTAACGGACGGACGGCTGCCGATGGCTTTGATGTGGTGTTTAAATACAGCCTGGACGCTGTCGATGATTTTACGGGAACGTGCCGTTCCGAAAAAGGACAGCCTGAGTTCCCGCTGAGTAAGGTGACGAAAAAGTACTTTATAACCGGTGCCAAAAAATAATACCATGAAAACCATAGAAACACATAAGGCGGTTTCCTCTGTGAAAAGGCTTTGGGTATTTGTCAGGATCATGGTACTCTGCCTGATAGCCGGTTTCGTAGGTGCGCAACCCCGGCCGAAACCGGCGGAAACAAGCGATAACCCGGCCATTACGCTGCGTACCCGTGTACATGCCGACTCCATTGTGCTGCGCTGGGCGGTGACACCGGCGGCCTACTGGCTTCAGGCAAATCAGCGCGGCTATATCCTCGAACGGCTTGATTTTGCTGCACCTGGTGCCCGGCCTACCCGGCAGCGCCTGACCGTACAGCCGATCCGGCCCTGGTCACTGGATTCTATGAAACGGCTTTTGCCGCGTAATGATCCTTATGTGGCCGTAGCGGCGCAGCTGTTACATGGCAAAACCTATCAGGACTTTGGTAAAAGCGACATGATGGGTTTTTACAAACAGTATGAGGAGCAGCAAGGTAAATTACTGGTGGCAACGATGGCTGCTGAGTTTTCCCCGGCGGCGGCTAATGCGCTGGCCTTACGCTGGGTAGACCGGACGTACAAAAAAAAGACATACCGGTGCGTTTACAATCTCTGGATTAATAACGGGCCTAACCCGAAAGCTACCGATCTTACGAAAATAGCCATAGCTGAGGTGTTTCCGGCACGGTTGGATACGCTGACAGCGCCGGCCGTTAACGACGTAGTATCCGGTGACAGGGTTATCAGGCTGAGCTGGTATAACTACCACCGACAGGGACGGTTCGCGGGTTTCTACATTGAGCGGAGTACGGATGGTAAAACGTTTCAGCGCCTGAACAAGGTGCCGTTTGTTATGGCGAGGCCGGATTCGGCTGATCTGAAACAGGCCGCGGTACAGGCCGATTTGAAAGCCACTGACCCGCGACTGGTCGAATTCACGGATTCGGTTAACGTGAATTACCGGAGATTTTATTACCGCATCATTGGCATTGACAGCTTTGGCGAGCTTAGTCCCGTTTCAAAAACATTGGTTGGCAATGGCGTTGATCTGACCCCGCCATCAGCCCCTGTCCGGGTGCAGCAGCAGGTAGAGAATAATCAGCGGGTTGTGCTGAAATGGGAAATGCCCGGGCAGACACCCGATCTGAAAGGCTTTTTTATCGGCAGGGCCGGAACGGTGAAAGGCCCTTTTACGCCTTTGCATCAGAATCCGCTGCCTGTGTCAGCACGAACATTTACAGACGAAAAACCGGGGGCGTATTTTGGGCAGTATTATGTGGTAGCGGCGCTGGATACGGCCGGTAATATAGCCTATTCATTGCCGGTAGTTGCCGTGATTGAAGATCATACACCACCCGCCGCACCGCGCCGGCCAACGATCAGGGTAGATACAAACGGAGTGGCCCGGCTTACCTGGCCGGCTAGCCGGGAAGTTGATGTAGTGGGGTATAAAGTGTATCGCTCCTATCAGGTAAACAATCCGAAATATGGTCAGCGTACCAGCCTGGTGCTGCCGGATACCACCCTGACCGATTCGCTGCCTACCCGTACGCTGACCCGCTCGGCGTTCTACAAACTGGTTGCGGTGGATGCCGCAGGTAATGCGTCTGCCTTTTCGGAACCGGTTGAAGTAGAAATCCCTGACAAAGTGCCGCCGTCTACACCGGTTATCCGGTCGGCTACCGTCGAAAACCGCGGCGTCCGGCTGGCGATCATTCCGAGCGGCAGCGATGATGTGACAGAGCACACGCTGTTTCGGCGCGAGCCGGGTGGGGTATGGCAGGCGATTTACCGGATACCTGGTAGGCCCGTCAATGAGATTACCTGGATTGACACAACCCTGATTCATCAGCAAACGTACGAATATAGCCTTATTGCCAGGGATAAAGGAGGCCGGCAGTCGGGGCGGTCCTTTGCCGTGTCGGCGCAGTATGTGAATCTGGCGAAGCTCGGCGTACCGGTACCAACGGATGTACGGGCCGTATTTAATCCGCAACAAAAGGCTATCCAGGTTACCTGGCGTACAGATTATCAGGACGGTAAGCGCCGGTTTATGATCTATCGGGGTGTAGCCGGTGAGCCGCCGGTAATGTATCGTACCGTTGAGCAGGTAACAACATTTACGGATCAACAACTGCCACAATCAGGGACGTACACATACCGTGTGCAGTTGATTACAGAAGAGCGGAAGTCGGTTCCGAGCGAGCCGGTTCAACTTGTGTACAAACCTTAAACAACATGTAAGATGAACAGGATAAGCTACGTGTTATTGATGATTGTGTTGATGGCTGGCTTCACTCTTCCTGCCTTCGCCCAGTTCACCGCCCCGTCTAACCTCGCCGCCACAGCGCCGGCGTATAACCGCGTCGTGCTGACGTGGCGGGATAATTCGACGGGAGAAACGAAATTTGAAATCGAACGGAATAACTTCACCAGCTTTACCAAAATCGGTGAGGTTGGTGCCAACGTGACCACCTATACCGACAATTCGGTCGGGGGCGGGACGTACCGGGTGCGGGCCGTGTTTGCGACCGGTGCGTCGGCCTATTCCAATGAAATTTCGATTTCAACCCCTCCCGAGCCCCCCGGCGCACCGACGGGGCTGGCCCTGACGTTGCAGGGGAGCAGCATCCGGCTGGTCTGGAACAACGGCTCAGGCAGCGCGCCGACGGATTACCAGATCGAACGCAGCAATAATGCCGCTAACGGGTTTGTGCTGATCCAGACGGTTGCCTATAGCCGGACACCGACGTATACCGACAACGGTGTGGCCAGCGGAACGCAGTACTGCTATCGGGTCCGCGCCCGGTATAGCGGCGGCGCATCCGACTACTCCAATGTGCCTTGCCTGACCACGCCGCTGGCGCCAACCAACGTGGTTAATCTACAGGCGCAGGCCCTGTCGGGGACCTCGATCAAACTGACCTGGAACCGCTACGGCAAAGAAAGCGGCATTGCCATTGAACGCCGGCTGGGGCAGAACGGCAGCTGGGCGCGCATTGCCACGACCCTGGCCGACGGCGGGGAATACACCGACAACAGCGGCCTTTCGCCCGGTACGGAGTACTGTTACCGGATTTATGAAGACGGCCATGACTATTCGTCGGTTGCCTGCGCGACTACACAGCAAACACCTCCGGCCGCCCCCGCGCGGCTGGCAGCAACCGTTATATCATCGACGCAGATTGATTTGCAGTGGGCCGATCTGTCCAATAACGAAACCGGCTTTGAGGTCGAGCGGGCGAGTGCGCCGGGCGGACCGTTTACCAAAATTGCCGATCTGGGCATTAACACCCAAACCTATTCAGACCGCAACCTGACCCCTAATACGCAGTACTGCTACCGCGTGCAGGCCAAAAACAGCGTTGGCGGTTCGGGCTTTTCCAATACGGTCTGCGGGACAACCCAGCCCATTCCGGTTCCCGTTGCACCGGCTAACCTGGCGGCGGTCGCGGCCTCGTCTACCCAGATCAACCTGAGCTGGACGGATCGGGCAGATAATGAAACCGGCTTTGAGCTCGAGCGGGCAAGTTCGCCGGGCGGACCGTTCACCAAAATTGCCGATCTGGGCATCAATACGCAGACATACACCGACCAGGGATTGGCGCCAAATACGCAGTACTGCTACCGTGTGCAGGCCAAAAACAGTTCGGGCGGATCGGGTTTCTCAAATACCGCCTGCGCCACAACACCCGCCCCGCCGGTGCCGCCGCCTGCCGCTCCGGCTAACCTCGTGGCTACGGCGGTGTCGTCCTCACAGATCAACCTGAACTGGACCGATACTGCAACCAACGAAACAGGGTTTGAACTCGAACGCTCGACGGATGGAACGAACTTTACCAAAATCGCCGATCTGCGCCCCGACATAACAACCTACCAGAACACGGGCCTGAATCCGGCGACCCGCTACTTTTACCACGTTCGGGCCATCAATCAGGGCGGTCAATCGGCCTACTCAAACGTTGCCGATGCGACTACGGCCGATGTGGTACCGAATGCCCCCGCCCGGCTAACGGCACAGGCAACGTCGTTTTCGGCAGTTGTACTGAACTGGGCCGATGTATCGAACAACGAGACGGGCTTTCAGGTGGAACGGGGGCTCAGTTCAACGGGCGCCTTTACCAAAATTGCGGATGTCGGAGCCAACGCGACCACCTACACCGATGCCGGCTTGACTGGCTCCACGCAGTATTGCTACCGCATCCGGGCCATTAACGCTGTCGGGGCGAGCGCTTATTCAGACGTCGCCTGTGCCACAACACCGGCCGCTCCGGTACCGCCGCCATCGGCTCCGACAGCCCTTGTGGCCACGGCAGTGTCGTCGGCTACCATCAACCTGTCGTGGACAGATAACGCGGCGACTGAAACGGGGTACGAAATTGAACGCTCGGTTGATGGGACCAATTTTACCAAAATTGCCGATGTGCCGGCCAACACCACGACGTATCAGAGCACGGGCCTGAATCCGGCGACCCGCTACTTTTATCGGGTGCGCGCCGTGAATCAGGGCGGTGGCTCGGCCTACTCAAACGTTGCCGATGCGACCACGGCCGATGTGCCGCCCGCCGCTCCGGCACGATTGGTTGCCACGGCGGTATCGTCAACACAGATCAATCTGCAATGGGCTGATCTGTCGGGCAACGAAACCGGTTTCCAGATTGAACGGTCGGCCGACGGGATCAGCTTTACCAAGATTGCCGATGTGGCGGCTAACGTAACGACGTACCAGAACACCGGTCTGACGTTTCTGACGAAGTATTACTACCGCGTCCGGGCGGTCAATACCATCGGTCAATCTGCGTACTCCAATGTGGCGGATGCCACGACGCTGCCGCCGCCGGTTCCGGTTGCGCCGCAGAACCTGACCGCCGTCGCCACTGATTTTGACCGGATCCGCCTGAACTGGTCGGCCAGCACCGACATTGTGTCGGGCTATGTGCTGGAACGGGCCTTATCGCCGACGGGCACCTTTACCGTCGTTGCGGAAGTAGCGTTTGGCACCAATTCGTATCTGGATACAGGCTTGCAGGAGCAAACAGTGTACTATTACCGGCTGCGGGCGAAAAATGTGGCCGGCGCCTCGCCGTACAGTAACGTTGCCAGTGCGAAAACCGAAGAAATGGTGGTGGCCGTGAAGAAAGAGCCTGTGGCGCCGATGTGGCAGGTGACGCAGCTCGGCGACGAGGCATTGATTCAGTTTGCCCCGGAAGTGACGGGCCTTGTCCCGATCACAATCTACGACCTGCAGGGCCGCCCGCGGCAGACGCAAACGGTGCGGGTGATTCCCAACCGGCCGGTATCGGTTCCGACCGATAGCCTGAACGGAGCCCTGTTTATCATGACTGCTGACACGAATAAAGGCCTGTTAAAACATAAGCTGATGAAGCCATGAAAAACATAAAGTTTAATGGAGAATGTGTAATGCATAATGGACAATGGAGAATGAATAATGGGACATGGCATAAGGATATCAGTGCCTTTATTGTGAAGTGGAGCACATTATTCATTATTCATTTAACAGTATTCATTTATTCTTCCTGTCAGCCAAAACAGGTGACGCCGGTTGACAGCCTGATCGGGAAGGTGTGGAAGGCAAAGTCGGTGAAGGAGGGAACGACGGTGGTGTATACCGATGGGGGTACCGGAAACGTAAAGCCGGGCTATAGCGGCTTCCGGCTCGACCTGACCAAAAAGGACCAGGTGACGCTGAAAGACATCGACGGCCGTACCCTGACCGGGACGTGGAGTGTATCGACGGATAACACGCGGCTGATCCTCGAAAAGCTGCAGCCCAACCCGACCGGCACCGTCGGGACGATTG
This sequence comes from Arsenicibacter sp. R0_47, assembly GCF_057652235.1. Lineage (NCBI taxonomy): Bacteria > Pseudomonadati > Bacteroidota > Cytophagia > Cytophagales > Spirosomataceae > Arsenicibacter > Arsenicibacter sp. R0_47. The sequence goes on from NZ_JBYFCJ010000005.1 coordinate 268,580, forward strand.
AATACCTGTTTCTGAGCCTGCCGACTGCCACCAATATGAATATGCAAAGAACGGCCGAAAGCCGGAAGACGGGCAACAGCATCAATGAATATGAACTGGTGCCGGAGTAATTGTTTGTTCTTCCGGGGCAATAGCCTTAATTTCGGGTCCTTAATTGAGTAAACCTGATTATGGCCGAAGTATCTAAAGAATCAAATGAAAAAGCGGAACGTTCGCTTAATTTCATTGAACAAATCGTAGAAGAAGATATTGCCAACGGCAAAAACGGTGGTCGTGTGCATACACGTTTTCCGCCCGAGCCGAATGGCTACCTCCACATCGGGCACGCGAAGTCGATCTGTCTGAATTTCGGCCTGGCGGACAAATATGGCGGGCAGACCAACCTGCGTTTCGATGACACGAATCCCGTGACCGAAGACACCGAGTACGTTGAGTCGATCAAGGCTGACGTACGCTGGCTGGGCTTCGACTGGGAAAACGAATTCTATGCATCGGATTACTTCGACCAATTGTATGCGTTTGCCGAGTCGCTGATTCAGAAAGGATTAGCGTATGTTGACGATTCGACGGCCGAAGAGATTGCGGCTCAGAAGGGCACACCAACGGAGCCGGGTACGCCGAGTCCGTACCGTGGCCGGTCAATCGACGAAAACCTGGATCTCTTCCGCCGGATGCGGGCCGGTGAGTTTCCGGATGGTGCAAAGGTGTTGCGGGCCAAAATCGACCTGGCGTCGCCGAATATGCACTTCCGCGATCCGATCATGTACCGGATCAAACACGCGCATCACCACCGGACGGGCGACAAATGGTGCATCTACCCAATGTACGACTTTGCGCACGGCCAGTCGGATTCCATTGAAAACATTACGCACTCGCTCTGTACGCTGGAGTTTGAAGTGCACCGGCCGCTGTATCAGTGGTATATCGAGCAACTGGGTATTTTCCCGTCACATCAGTACGAGTTTGCGCGCCTGAACCTGACCTACACGGTGATGTCGAAGCGGAAACTGCTGAAACTGGTGAACGAAGGCCACGTCAGTGGCTGGGACGACCCGCGGATGCCAACGATTTCGGGCCTGCGTCGCCGTGGTTATACACCGTCGTCGGTGCGGGAGTTTGCCGACCGGATCGGGGTGGCCCGCCGCGAAAACCTGATTGATGTCGGGCTGCTCGAATTCTGCATCCGCGAGGAGCTGAACAAATCGACCAGCCGCGTAATGGCCGTGGTAGATGACCAGCCGATTAAGGTAGTGATCACCAACTATCCGGAAGGGCAGACGGAGATCATGAAAGTCGAAAACAATCCGGAAGATCCGTCGTCGGGTGAGCGCGATGTGCCGTTTGGCCGCGAAATCTGGATCGAGCGCGACGACTTTATGGAGAATCCGCCGAAGAAATACTTCCGTCTGGCGCCGGGTCAGATGGTGCGGCTCAAAGGCGCGTACATCATCAAGTGCGACGAAGTGGTGAAGAACGAAGCCGGTGAGGTGGCCGAACTGCGGTGTACGTATATTCCGGAAAGCCGTTCGGGATCGGATACATCCGGTATCAACGTGAAAGGCACGATCCACTGGGTGTCGGTTGAACACGCGGTTGAGGCCGACGTGCGGCTATACGACCGCCTGTTCATTGTCGAAAATCCGGCCGCCGACGAGCGTGACTTCCAGGAGCTGCTGAACCCGAACTCCCTCGTCACGGTGAAGGGTCTGGTCGAGCCATCGCTGAAAGACGCCGCTGCCGGCGAACGCGTGCAGTTCATGCGCAAAGGCTACTTCTGCGTCGACGCCGATTCAACCGCCGACAAGCTGGTATTCAACCGTACCGTTACGCTGAAAGACAGCTGGGCCAAGGAAGCGAAGAAAAATTAACCGTACGGGCGACCCCACGTGGTCGCCCATTTCATATATCGCCGGATTGGTTTTGGTCGCCCTGACAACACAATTATCCCGTCGTCAGCTTTGTCCGGATAATCCTTATTCACACTCGCAATATGCGGGCGATAACGGGGCATGAAGTAAAGGCGTTGCCCGAAAAACAGTATACTGAATAGCTTCACAACTTGTTATAAATATGCGGCTTTTAAATTTAGATATAAAAAATATCGGCCCTTTTAAAGACGGGCATATTGATTTTATTGATGATATAAACAGAGATGAAGCCGCGCCTATAACTATCATAACCGGTGAAAATGGTACCGGAAAGACAATTATTTTAGATGCGATCAGAGTATTATTCTATGGACGATTTAAGCAAATTGAAAGGGAGATAATTTCGCCTGAAACATTTCTTATATCAACAAATTTTCTGATAAATAATAGCTTATGGAATATTGAAAGTAAGAAATCTGATAAAGGTACTGCAATAACAAATAATATTAATTTTGAAAAAATTTGTGTTTCTTCACTAACGACTGAATTTGAGAAGAAATTTATATTATCCTACTGGACTTCGAAATTATCTATAGATTCCTTTAAACTACCTAATTTAATTACTCCTGATCCTGAAAAATATTTAGACGATTCCTTGAGCGGTCTTCAAAAGAATATTGAAGTAACAACATTAATTTGCTATTTTGATTACCTACGCAGTAGCGATGATCCTGCCGAAAAAGAACTTGGTGAGTTTTTATACGATACACTAAAGCGCATTATAAAACTGAGTCTCAATAATGGTGAGTTAAAGCACGTAGCCCGTAAAACACTGGAGCCAATCATTGTGCAAAATGGCCGGGAAGTTACGCTGGATAAGCTGAGTAGCGGCAATTTGTTCCTGATTCAGCGGTTGGTATCGATGCTGGGGAAAATGTATTCGGTCGCTGTGCTGAACAATAAACCTGTTGAAGAAATACTGACAACACCGGGCTTATTATTGATTGATGAAGCAGAAAACCACCTGCACCCCAAATGGCAGAAAACCTTTATTAGCAGCATTACATCCATTTTTCCGAACCTGCAGATTATTCTTACGACGCATTCACCGTTTATTGTGGCCTCTGTACCGAATGCCAAGGTATACGTTTGCGAGCCAAAGGAAGGCTATTCTGATATTGTGGACGTGACGGATGAGTATTCCAATAAGCCAATTGATGAAATACTGTTAATGCCGGTATTTAATACACAGCCCTTTAATGAAGAGATAAGCAGTCTGATCCGTAAACGAAAAGAAGCGGCTAAGGCTGGTAATAAGGCAGAGAAACAAGCTATCGAAAATCAGCTCTTGGCAATAAATCCGGAATATTTTTCTTATTTAGAAATTGATCGGCTGTTAGAATAGATGAGACATATTTCACGCCTTGAAAAACCACGGATTTTAGCAGAGAAAGCTGAACAATGGACTTCTATTTTTGCTTCCGGGACGAAAAACAGGCCCGATAACAGCAAATATGCACACGCAGAGGTTAAAGGCGTGTTGTATTCAATGAGCTTTCATAAATGTTATTATTGTGAACGGAAGCTGAAAAATATCCCTAAAGAAATTGATCATTTTATTGAGGTTAGCGAACGAAAGGATTTAGCGTACGAGTGGGAAAATCTGTATCTGGCCTGTGATAACTGCAACGGCAAAATACCCAATACATCCATCGCTGTAACCGATGCGCTGGACCCTTGCCGTCATACTGATGATGAAATTGGCGAACACCTTGTTTTTGACGATGAGCTTATTACCGCTAAAAACGGATCAGCTCTGGGGTTGAAAACAATTCAGAAATACAGATTAGACAGCGAGCAGCTTGATCATCTACGCGTCAGACAACTGAAAGTATTCCAAAAGCTATACATTACTATTTTGCAGAATATGCACAGCGAAGGCAGAGGTATGAATGACGATGAAAAAGCACAGCTTTTGCAGTTTCAGCAGGCTGATATGTCATTTAGTCTCATGTTCAGGCAATTAATCCGTAAGGTAAAACCTACTTAACTCGTCAGCTTTGCCCGGATAATCCCCGCCGCGTCTTCATACGACGCGCCGATGGGGATAAGATTGCCCGCCACGGTGATGTCCTGGCGGGCAATCTTTGTTATATGATCGACCGAGACAATGAACGACCGGTGTACGCGCACAAACTGGCGGGCGGGCAGCAGTTGCAGAATGTCGGACATGGTTTGCCGGCTCAGCAGCTTGCGGCTGGTCAGTACAAATGACAGGTAATTCCCCTCTGCTTCGATATATAGAATGTCGTTCAGCAGCACGCGCTCTTCCTCATAGCCTGTTTTAATGAAAATAAACGGCGCCGCCTGATCGCCGGAACGGGCGTTTTTCTGGTCGAGGGCCTTGTTGCAGGCTTTCAGGAAACGGGCCAGCGAAAACGGTTTCAGGAGATAGTCAACCGCATCCAGATCAAACCCCTGCACGGCATACGCCGAATAAGCCGTTGTAAACACAACCAACGGCGATTTGGGCAGGCAGGTGGCCACATCAATGCCCGAAATATCCGGCATGTTGATGTCCAGGAATACCAGATCAACCTTGTTGCCCTGTAAATAGGTAATGGCGTCAAAAGCATCCGTAAAGGTGGCCGCCAGGTGAAGAAACGGTACCCTGGCGGCATGTAAACGGATGACTTCCAGCGCCTGGGGTTCATCATCAATGGCAATGGCAGTAAGTGCGTGCATAATCCGGAAACAACAATTGTCGGGCAAATTAACCTGATAGCGCGTAAAAAAGAACGGCTACCAATATACCAGCGTCAGCGAGACAAAGAAATCCTGCTCCGACTGCTGAATATCCAGCGTATAGCGGTTGGGATAAATCAGGTCGAGGCGCTTTCGGACGTTGTCGAGGCCGACGCCTGTATTATGGCTCTCCGGATCGTTGGCCAGCTTCGGATGCCGCGAGTTATGAACCTTAAAGTACAACCGCGTGGCATCGAGCGTCAGGGTGATAAAAATCCAGGACGGGTTGCGGAGACTGACACCATGTTTGAACGCGTTTTCGACAAACGGCGTAAGCAGCATCGGGGCGAGGTAAATGTCGCGTCCGGGTTCCTGTAGATGCACGCGCAGGTCAAAGCCGTGTGAATCGTCGAGCCGGAGCCGCTGAATGTCTACGTAATTGTGGAGGTATTCAATTTCCTTCTGAAGGGGAATCCGCTCGTGGTTGTTTTCCTGCAACATAAACCGCATCATATCGCCCAGTTTCTGAATACCGTCGGCAGTTTTTTCGCTGTTCTCTTTCAGGGCGGTGGCATAGAGGCTGTTGAGGGCATTGAACAGGAAGTGCGGGTTAATCTGTGCCCGCAGGCTGGCCAGTTCGGCGGCCTTACTCGTTACTTCGGTTTTGAGCTGCGTTTTTTCGCGGCCAAATGTCATGCGGAGATAGGCAATGAGCGCCGGCGCCATCAGCGAAAAAAACAAGTGAGGCGCCAGTACGCCCGGAAACATGCGGCGGTTGCTGAACGGTGTACTACCGGCCCAGTAAATCAACAAGGCACCCGACAAACCGCCAAACAGAAAAATAGCTACCCGCACCAGAAAGGCCGTAGTATCCGGATGCTGCACATAGGGCAGGACAAAATGAAACAGGTATGCCTGTAACAGATAAACCAGAATGCCGGAACCACAAACGATCAGGAATGACCGGAACGGTTCGTGCCAGAGCGTTTGAGGGACATAGGCGCTCAGGGCAAAGGTGAACAAAAACAGACAAAAACCACTGATCAGCAGGAAACTCATTACCTTAAACGGGCGCGCAAAAGCAGGAGCCATTGTCCGGCGGATAAACAGATACCCCTGAAACAAAAGCTCATAGGCGTAGATAATGATCAGCAGCGCAAAGGTATCGGTCACGATCGTGCGCTTCCGGTAAAACGACTGCACTTTTAAGCCAATCATATGCCCCTGTATATCTTCCCTGAACCGGACATGCAATTTAAAGTAGTGGTAAACAAAGGCGCTGATAAACAGGGAAATCAGCGCAATGCCTGCCAGGGTTAAGGTTTCCCGGTCGGGTACTTGTTGCGGAGAGGTGCGGGACTGAAGCCGGGGGAAAACCTCTTCGTGCAGCAGATAGAACGCAACCAGAAAAAACAGCATGCCACCGATGAGCGGAACATTATTGTTGAGCGTGTGATCGTAGCCGGCCAGGTTTCGTCCGACAACATACGACGGAACGCCGTTACGGATACTGCTGTCAACGGCGTCATTGATATAGGAAAGTTCGAAAATCAGCCGGCGGGTCACGTAGATGACCGCCGCGCTGAGCAGCAGCGTGAGTTCGTATCGTCTGTGCGGGGTAAGTTGTTGCATATTGGTCCTGATTGATTGGTCAAAACTACCCCAATCGTACAGGCAGTGGTGCGAAATGGGTTGAAACGGGCTGAAAATGGGATGAATGGCGTGCGTCACCAGTTGGTTATTTCGTACATTCGCCGACACAAACCAGTAAACACCAGATTACTATGATCCGCAAAATTACCGGCGCTTTTCTGTCGGCCCTGCAAAACATCCGCAGCCGCTTTTTTCACACCATCCTGTCGATTCTGGGCATTGTTATCGGGGTGGCGGCCCTGGTTGCTATTCTGTCTCTGATTGACGGACTGGAAAAATACGCACAGGAGCAAATTACCAAAACCACCTCGATTAAGGCCATCATCATCGGCACCGAACGTACGAAGCTGGTGAATGATCTGCGGGTGGAAAAGCCTGATTATAATTACTTTACCTACGACCGGTTCACGGCCATGACCAAATCATTTAAACATCCGGCTACCGGGTATATGATGCTGCGGAAATCGGCGGAGGTTGAGCTGCTCAACTCGCATCAGCACGTCGGCGCGATGATTCAGGGAACGGCCTTACCGCTTCCGCCGCCTTCGGTGACGTTTGTGGCCGGTCGTTCATTTACGGATGATGAACTGCGTAACCGCAAACCGGTCGCGTTTATTAACCAGCAGCTGGCAGAGAAACTGGCTCCGAAAAATAAACCGGCAGACGCAATCGGCAAGCAGATCCGCTACGGCGACCTGCTGCTGACGGTAGTGGGCGTGAACAACACCGGTGACTTCAAAGCCGGCCTGATTTCGATGCCCATTACGCTGGTCAACGAAAATACCATCAAAACGGAATATCCCCAGTTCATTGTGGAAGCCGACAATGTGGAAGATGTGCCGGTGCTGAAAAAAGAAATTGAAGCGTGGATTACGGCCAACATGGTCCACAAAATGGACGATTTTTCGCTGCATTCCAATGACCAGCGTGTTGACCAGGCCGCCAAGGGCTTTCTGGTGTTCCGCGTTGTGATGGGGATGATCGTTGGTATTTCGGTGCTTGTCGGCGGCATCGGGGTGATGAACGTGCTGTTGATTTCGGTCAACGAGCGTACGACCGAAATCGGCGTCCGGAAAGCGCTGGGTGCCAAACGGCGTGATATTCTGTGGCAGTTTCTGTCGGAGTCGATTACGATTTCAACTTTTGGCAGCCTGCTCGGGCTGGTGTTCGGTATCCTGATTTCGATGGCTGCCATCCCGATTCTGACTATGTTCGTGAAAGTGCCGTTTGAGGTGGCCTATACGTGGAATACGTTCATCGTAATCATGGTGATTGCCATGGTAATCGGCATCGTATTCGGCACCTATCCGGCTATGCGGGCTGCCAGACTCGATCCGGTCGAAGCCATCCGCAGAGAATAAACAAAGAGGTGTTGATTTACCACATAGCCACATAGGGCACAAAGAGAAAACTAATTCTTTGTTTGTCTATGTGGCTATGTGGTAAACAAAATATCGCTTTTAGCGAACCCAGAAACGGTTTTCCTGTTCGATGTCGGCGGAGAATACCTGTGCCTTAATGATCTGACCGTCTTTCACCGTATAGACATCAATGTTATCGACAGCGAGTACCTCACCGGTTGGTCGGGCGGCAGTCCAGTGCAGGAGGCAGGCAATCTCGTTGCCGTTTTCGGCCAGCACCTTAATGTCGGTTAGCCGCATGGTGTTTTCAGTGAGGCTGAACATCCCGCCAACCATCTGAAAGACGGCTTCTTTTGATCGCTTAATACCCGAAAAGGCATTAGTGCCCGGTTGATTCCATTCAATGTTTCCATGAAGTGAGGCCGCTAACGTGGCCTGATCGCCGGTTTGAACGGCTTTTAAAAAGGTACTGACAACCTGAGTGGCTTGATTTTTCATTGGTACTGAGCTGTTTTGTTGTTGATAAACAATGGATTGGCCGGCTAAAGCCGGTTTTGTCTGATACTGGATAGCGGCGTCGGTCACCGGAAGCAGCGCCGTAAGGAGCAAAGCAAGTGTCTTCATCGGTATTGTGTTTTGTTTCGACAAAAGTACCGGGGGGGTGGGGTATAGGACTTACCCGATGCCGCCAATCGGTTGTCATTTCACGCCAGCCCTTTCGGAGGCCGGCAACCGGCATTACCTTGCAGAAAATATTCGGTTATGAATGCATACCAACACCAGTTTATGTGGCATTTGCTGGCCTATGCCGTACAGCGGAACGTTTCGCTGCCGGCCTTGTGCGCTGCCAACGGTATCGACGAGCAGGCGTTTCGTGCAGGCCGGTTGCCGGATCTTACCGAACGGCAGGTCGTAACTCTCTGGCACCAGATCAGCGCGGCTACCAATGATCCGTTGCTGGGACTACATCTGGGTGAGTCGCTGCAACTGGCGGCACTGGGTATCGTGGGTGAGCTGGTGAAGTTTAGCCGGACGATTGGGGAGAGTGTCGCGCAGGCTGCGGCTATGCTGCCGCTGGTGACCGGTTTGTGGCGGATGGACGTAGAAACTACAGGGCCGGTTTGTACGATTCGCTTTACACCGGAACAGGCTGACAGCGACGGGCCGCTTTCGTTTATGCACCGGCAAATGCTGGATATGCTGCTGGCGTTTACCCTGCACGAAGTAAACGGGCTGGTGTTCAGCCGGATTGCACCGATTGCCGTTGAACTGCCGTATGAACCGGCGGACTTGCCCGAGTATGCCCGTGTGCTGCGGTGTGATCGGATCCGCACGGGAACGGACTGTTATCTGCGGTTTGACCGGCAGGTCTGGCAAGAGCCGGTGATGACTGCGAATTATGAAATGCAGCAGTATTTTCTGAAGAAAGCCGCGGAAATGATGCAGGAAAAAGCCCTCCGGCAATCACTCCGGGAACGGGTAGAAGCCTACCTGATTGCTAATGCCTATCTTGGCATACCGACCATTGAGGCCATTGCCGCAAATTTTAATACGAGTGCCCGCAGTCTGCAACGCCATTTACAGGAAGAAGGCGTTACGTACCAGCAGCTGACCGATCAGGTCCGGAAGACACTCGCTTTGCACTATCTGCAAGCCCGGAACTATCCGGTTAAGGAGATTTCGTATATGCTGGGCTACAACGAATTAAGTGCCTTCACCCGGGCGTTCCGGCGGTGGACAGGCACCAGCCCGTCCATGTACCGGTCCTGAGCAGCTGCCTTAGCTGAGGTCGAGAATAATCTTGCCGGTGTGCTGGCTGCTTGCCATGAGCCGGTGTGCTTCCGCTGCTTCCCCAAGCGGAAAAACAGCATGGATAACGGGCTTGATATCACCGCGGGTCACTAGTGGCCACACATGCTTCGCTACATCGGCCGTGAGCCGGGCTTTGTAAACAGCATCGCGGGGCTTCAGCGTGCTGCCGCTGACAACCAGCCGCTTCGTCATAATCTCCATGATGTTGATTTCGCTTTTCGGGCCGTTCATGGCGTTGATAAACATCAGACGCCCGTCCGTACGGAGCAGCCGCAGGTTTTTGGCCGTATAGTCTCCGCCAACCATGTCCAGGATAACGTCGATGCCGTACGATTTCAGTTCTGTTTCAAAGTCTTGTGTCTTGTAATTAACGCATCGGATGGCCCCGAGCGATTCGCAGAATGCCGCTTTGTCGTCGCTGCCCGCCGTGGCAAAGGGAACGGCTCCAAAGGCTTTTGCGAGCTGAATGGCCGTGATGCCGATGCCGCTGCTGCCGCCATGTACCAGAAAATGCTCCCCCGCCCGTAAAGCCGCCGACTGGAAAATATTGGACCAGACGGTTAGCAGGGTCTCAGGCCACGACGCGGCTTCGGTCATCGGCATATCCGACGGCACGGGCAGGCAATGCCGTTCATCGACCACGACATACTCCGCATAACCGCCATTGGCAATCAGCGCACACACGGCGTCACCGGGCAGCCATTGGTTGGCGTCGGGACCACAGGTTTCAATAAGACCGGCCACTTCGAGACCCGGAATCTGTCCCGACGGATCGCCGCCGTATTTGCCTTCGCGTTGCAGTAAGTCGCTGCGATTCAGCCCCGCGGCTTTGACGTGGATTAATACCTGCCCCGGACCAGGCGCTGGTTTCGGAACATCCTGAAGCTGTAATACATCGGCGTCGCCGGGCTGAGTGATCACAATGGCTTTCATAAATCAGAATTGTTTTGGCGATATACGTTGCCAATATAACTTCCTTTCTTTGTTCTTTTGTTTTGTAAAAGTTTTGAACGATGGACTAAACCACGAAGACGGGAAGGAATGAAGGGGCACGAAGTTTTATCTTCTTTATGCTCCTTGATTCCTTCCTGTCTTCGTGATTAAAAAAGACAGCCACAAAGGCGCGAAGAAGAATAAACCTTCGTGCTCCTTTTTGTCTTTCCGTCTTCGTGGTTAAAAAAAATGATATGCAGACAAAAGAACACTCTTTCTGGCAGGACCATCTGAATCTGATCCGGTTTGCGGGCAAGTGGGCCCTGCTTGTGACACCCGTCGCCGTGGCGGGCGGAACGGCCAGCGCCCTCTTTTTGTGGATGCTCGACGAAGCGACCAAACTGCGGCTGGCGTATCCGGCCCTGCTGTTCGGACTACCGCTGGCCGGTGTATTGATTGTCTGGGTATACCAGCAAGCCGGCAAACGGGCCGAACAGGGCAACAACCTGCTGATCGACGAAATTCACCAGCCCGGTGGGGGCGTGCCGGGGCGAATGGCACCGCTCGTGCTGCTGACGTCGGTGCTGACGCATCTGTTCGGAGGCTCAGCCGGTCGGGAGGGGACAGCCGTGCAGATGGGAGGCAGTATTGCCGGGGTGATCGGCCGCTGGCTGAAACTGTCGGAAGCCGACCTTCGGATGTTATTGATGGCGGGTGTGGCGGCTGGTTTCGGTGCCATATTCGGAACGCCGCTGGCGGGTGCCATATTTGCCCTCGAAGTCCTGACCGTCGGCCGGATGGAATACAGTGCCATTGTACCTTGTCTGATGGCCAGTATGTTAGGGGATGTTGTCTGCTCGGCATGGGGTATTCACCATACCCATTATGCCGTGCTGTTTTCGGGTCGTGAGCTGCCCGTTTTTTCGGCGGAACACAGCTGGCTGGTTGGCAAAACCGCGCTTGCGAGCTGTGCATTCGGGCTGGCCGCACTGCTTTTTTCGGAACTTAATCACGGATTTCAGCGGCTGTATAAGCAGTATGTTCCCTCGGTTTACCTGAAACCGGTAATCGGCGGTCTGGTGCTGATCGGCCTGGTCTATGCGTTAGGAACCCGCGACTACCTGGGGCTGGGCGTCACGGCGCAGCGCGTAGGGGGCGTGTCCATTTTGAGCGCGTTTGAATCCGGCGGGGCCGATCCGCTCAGCTGGTGGTGGAAGCTGCTGTTTACCACCATTACGCTCAGCAGCGGGTTCAAAGGCGGCGAGGTGACCCCCTTGTTTTTCATTGGCGCCTGTCTAGGCAACTGGCTGGCGGGGCTTATGAATGCGCCTGTCGATCTGTTTGCTGCCATCGGGTTCATTGCCGTTTTCGGGGGCGCCGCCAATACCCCGCTGGCCTGTACGATCATGGGGCTTGAGCTGTTCGGGGCCGACAATCTGATTTTCTTTGCCATCGGTTGCTTTGTGGCGTATCTCTTCAGCGGCCGCCACAGCATCTACATGGCCCAGCGCATCGGACTATCTAAAACCGATGATGCGATCCGCAGCTCCATTCAACGGCTGAGTGAGCGCCACTGAGGGTATTTATTTTACCGGAGCAATCTTAATCTATTACGGATCGTGCTTTTTACAAAATAATAACCCAATGAGTGCCTCATCAACAAAAACAACTAAAAACACACGGACCGCCAAACGCGTATTGTCGATTGATGTGTTCCGCGCCGTCACGATGCTGACCATGATTTTTGTGAACGATCTGTGGTCGCTGACGGGCATCCCCGGCTGGCTGGAACATGCCCGCGCCGATCAGGATTTTCTGGGCTTTGCGGACACTGTGTTCCCCTGTTTTCTGGTCATTATCGGTATGTCGATACCGTTTGCGATACAGCAGCGGCTGGCGAAAGGAGATACCTACCGTGACGTGCTGATACACATCGCCCTGCGGTCGGTCGCGCTGATCGTGATGGGCTTTTTTACCGTTAATATTTCTGAATTAAACGAAGCGGCATCGGGCATCAGTAAGGAGTGGTTTCAGATCCTGATGGTGGCCGGCTTTTTCCTGATCTGGAATCAGTATCCGAAGCAGGAAGGCGGTCAGAAATGGCTGTTTACGGGGCTACAGCTTGCCGGCATTGCCTTGCTGGGGCTACTGGCTTTCCGTTTTAAAGCCGGAACGACAGATAATCTGACCTGGATGACGCCGCAGTGGTGGGGCATTCTCGGTCTCATTGGCTGGACGTACCTGACCTGCGCTACGCTCTACCTGTTTCTCCGTAACCGGTTTAGTGCACTGGTGGCTTGCTGGATCATTTTTAACGTGCTGCCTGTTGCCGGTCATGCGGGCTGGCTGCGGCAACTGTGGCCGGAGGGGCCGCAGGACTGGATTCTGGGCAACGGGGCATTCAGCGCCTTTACCTTCACCGGTATCCTCACCATGTTGCTGGTGACCCACTGGCAGGAGCAGCAACGGGCAACGCAGATTCCGGTATACCTCGTTATGGCCGGTGCGCTGTTCATTGGTGCCGGACTTCTTTCCCGCAATTTCTTCATCATCTCCAAGATTCAGGCTACATCTACATGGATCTGGCTGTGTTGCGGGATTGCCCTGCTGGTGTACGCTGGTATTTACTGGCTGGTTGACCTGAAGGGTAAGGCTAGCTGGTTTGATCTTATCAAGACAGCCGGAACCAGCACACTGACCTGTTACCTGATTCCGTATGTGTACTACAGCGTAGCCGACCTGTCGGGGATTGCGCTGCCGGATTTCCTGAAGACCGGTGGTGTGGGACTAATAAAGTCGTTGATGTATAGCTTGCTGGTTATCGGTATCACGGCCGTACTGGGAAACGTGCGGATTAAACTCAAACTCTAGCCTGCACCCACGCGGTTTCATAGTCGGGTAATCGTTTGTGCCAAAGAAAAACGTAGATTAGCGCGAATTTCTAAACCTTATCCTGATGGTGAATTGTCGTTTACTTTTTCTGTTTTTGCTTTATTGTACAGGGGCTGTCAGCACGCTGGTGTACGCGCAAACGGACGCCTTTATAACCGGCGATGCCTTGCCCGACGCACCGGAACTTGCCTTGCGGGGTACCTACAAAGTGGGGGTCCGGACGCTGAAACTAACTAACCCCGGGCAACCTGATATTCTGAAGGCCAAAGACGGGGTAGTGCCGACCTACGACCGCCCCCTGACTATCGAAATCTGGTATCCGGCTCAAATTCCGCAGGGGCAGGCCGAACTGACAACCTACGACCAGGTGATGGGGCAGGCCAACAATCCACAGCGGCCGATAATCCCCTACACGTTTCAGGGGCGTGCCCTGCGCGACGCGGAACCTGTTCGGGAAGGTACCTCTTTCCCGCTGGTTATTGTCTCACACGGCTATCCGGGTTCGCGGTATTTGATGACTTACCTGACCGAGAATCTGGCCTCAAAGGGTTACGTCGTCGTGGCCATTGATCATACCGAATCGACGTACCGCGATATGGCTAATTTTACCAGTACGCTGTTGAATCGCCCGTTCGATGACCTGTTTGTGCTGAACGAAATGGCCCGTCTGGGAGCCAAAGGCAGCAACTCGTTTCCGGCTGGTCTGTACGATGCCAACAATACGGCCATTATCGGCTATTCGATGGGGGGCTATGGCGTCGTAAACGTAGGCGGTGCCGGATACAGTGAGCAGGCAGTTGCCTTCTTCAAACAAAGTACCGGAAGCGATGCCCTGAAACTACGCGCGGCAGGTTCACCGGCGATGACTTCAGCGCCTGATCCCCGCATTAAAGCCATCGTTGCCTTTGCGCCCTGGGGCATGGAACGCGGTTTCTGGAACGCTGAAGGCCTGAAAGGGCTGCGGTTGCCGACCCTGTTTATTGCCGGGGAAAAAGATGACGTTTCAGGCTATGAGAAAGGGGTAAAAGCCATTTTTGACGGGGCTGTTAATGCTGACCGCTACATGCTTTCCTACGTCAACGCCCGCCACAACGTAGCACCGAACGCACCGACACCCGCCATTATGAAACCAGGCGTTTCGTGGAATGAATACATGCACTACGCTGAGCCTGGCTGGAACGAACGGCGGATTAACAACATCAACCAGCATTTTGTCACTGCCTTCATTGGCATGCACCTCAAAGGTCAGGACAATCATAAATACCTCGACGTACCCGAAAAAATTACGGACGGTGTCTGGCCAGGCTTTAAACCAAGAGGGGTAGGCCTCGAAATGCGGCACCTGAAACCATAAAAAACGGTTGAGCGGGTTAATGGTTGCCGGTTTGCACAATCACTGACCCCCGATCACTCATTACCAATGATTACTATTGATACAACAACCTCTTTTCCTCTGGAGGAAACCCTGTTTGTTTTCGCGCTCGAATCCGAAGCCGGTACCTCATTTGATAACCGGCATACCCTGTTTACCGGCATCGGCAAAGTAAATGCTGCCGTAAAACTGACCCGCGCCATTCACCGGTCACGGCCGAAACTGATCGTAAATCTGGGATCGGCGGGGAGCAATGTGTATAAAAAAGGGGATGTTGTGTGCTGTACGGAGTTTGTCCAGCGGGATATGGATGTCCGCGGGCTTGGCTATGAACTGTACGAAACGCCCCTGTCGGGCATTCCGCCGGTGTTGTCGTATGGCCTGACACTGGGCGGGTTGCCGAAAGGCATCTGCGGTTCAGGCGATAGCTTTGACATGAGCCACGTCGAGACGATTTATAACGTGGTTGATATGGAGGCTTATCCGTTGGCGCTCATTGCCATGCAGGAACAGATTCCGTTTCTGTGCCTAAAATACATCACCGACGGGGCCGACGATGCCGCTGCCGAAGACTGGAACATTCTGGTACATCGCGCTTCGGAAGCTTTCAGCGGGCTGCTGTTTGCCAAAGCCCTGACGGTGGAGGCAACAAAATAGTGGTTAATACATACCACATAGCCACATAGGACACAAAGAGAAAATTAAATGATCTTTGTGCCCTTATGTGGCTATGTGGTATAAAGTCTTTATTGTCAGTAGGTTGTGTGCTTGTTAGTAAGCCCGTTAACTACCTGTACGTTAGTTCACCGCCATTGCTTTTTTGACCGCCTCGTACGCATTTACGATTCCGCCGGAGCGGCTGAGGGTGCTGAACGGTACCGTGGTTTTTGACGCTGCACCCGGCCGCTGCACCATCAGCTCTGGTTTCCAGGCGGTCTGCATCAGAAGCTCTTTCACCTGCACTGCTGTCAGCTTCGGAAAATACGACCGGATCAGCGCGGCTACACCCGCCACGCAGGGAGAAGCCATACTCGTGCCCGAAAACTTTTCATACTGATTGCCGGGAACGGTAGACAAAATCGTGGTACCCGGCGCGAACAGATCGACAGTACGCTGACCGTAGTTTGACGAGTTGGCCGGCAGGTTGCTGCTGGCTTTCCAGGTCGAATTACCCACTGTGATAAAGTTGCGGGCTTCCTTTCCGTTTTCGTAAACCGGTCGTGGATAGGCGGGAATGGTATCATAGTTCTCACCGTTGTTGCCCGCCGCATGAACCAGCAATACGTCATGATCCTCCGCGTATTTGATGGCCGCATCAATCTGCTCTTTGTACGGCGATAACCGCTTGCCGAAGCTCATGTTGATCACCTTCGCCCCGTTGTCAACGGCATACCGGATTGCATTGGCCACGTCTTTATCCCGTTCATCTCCCCCGTTCGGCACGGCCGCCAGGTACATCAGCTGCACATTGTCGGCCACCCCGTCGACACCGATGTTGTTGCCGCGCTGCGCACCGATGATACCGGCAACGTGGGTACCGTGACCGCCCAGACCATCCTTCGCCACGAAAAACGGGCTCCCGTAACCGCGTTCATCAGGATTCAGCGGGTTGTCGCCGACCAGCTCACGGGGCTTTAAATCAGCATTATAGGTAGCATCAATGTCTTTCAGAATAATTGATTTCAATACTCCGTAGCGCGCCGTCAGCAGCTTTTCCATTTGGGAGAAAGAGCCGAACTGCGGGGCAAATACTTCATTGAGGACACCTTTCACCGCACGGCCCACCGAATCGGTTTCCGCCGGTTGTATCAGGTTCAGACTCTCCCGCGTAAACGACTTATCACTGATTTGGGCGAGCTGCCTTGTCATGGTTTCGATAAACCGCGCACTGTCGGCCATAGCCAGCCGCTTCTGGCGCACCACCTTTGAGCGCTCCAGATAACGCTTTTTGGCAATCTGATACACCTCGTATTGCCGCCGCTCGACCTTATTTTTCAGCTTAGCCGGATCAATGGCATCGAATTTATCCTTCCACATGACATAAATCTGGGTTACTTCTTCCTGATCACTGACGTAGGTTTTGCCGTCAGGGGAGGCCATAAAGTTCCAGCCATGCACATCGTCGATGTAGCCGTTTTTGTCGTCGTCCTTGCCGTTGCCGGCAATTTCTCTGGTATTCGTCCAGAGTACTTCTTTCAGGTCTTCGTGCTCCAGATCAACGCCTGAGTCAATGACGCCGACGATCACCGGCTTGGCTGTCCGGCCTTTCAGAAGCTCGTAAGCTTTATACAGGCTGATACCGGCAACGGAATCGGCTTGTGGGTCAAGGTATTGCCAGTCTTTCGGTGGTGTCCGTTTCAGGCTGGGCACCTGCTGTGCCTGAACGCCGGAGAGCGTAAGCAGGGCAATAAAGGGGAAAATGAGTTTTTGCATAGATAGTCATTGGAACCGGCAACCATGCACCGGTGCTATTAGTAAACGCATTTACGACGGATTTTAACTCAGTGACTGCAAAAATAGTTGCTGCGTCAGGTAGATAGTATATAATTGATGCGTCTAAAGGTCCACGCAACGCGTAAAATGAAAAAGGAGCGGCTTGTTTGTTTGCCGCTCCGTAATAAAAATGCACTAAACCGGTTCTGCCACCAGACCGGCATCCGCCTCTGCCTTTTCTTCCGGCTTCAGGTTGCCGGACATGTACGTGTAAACCGCCGGAATAATATACAGGGTCAGCAACGTCGAAAACAACAGACCCCCCACTACCGCAATACCCATTGATACCCGGCTTTCCGAACCGGCGCCGAGGGCCAGCGCGACCGGCAAGAGCCCGAGCGCTGCACAAAGGCTGGTCATCAGGATAGGCCGGAAACGGGCAACGGCTGCTTCCAGCGCCGCCTGATGTTTGTTGTCACCTTCTTCCTTGCGCTGGTTGGCAAATTCAACGATCAAGATACCGTTTTTCGTTACCAGACCGACGAGGGTGATGATCCCGATCTGGCTGAAAACGTTCAGGGTCTGGCCAAAATCCCAGAGCGACAGCAGGGCACCGCACAGGGCAAGTGGTACCGTCAACAGGATAATGATCGGATCGACAAAGCTCTCGAACTGAGCCGCCAGAATCAGGTAGATCAGGACCAGCGCCAGAGCAAAGGCAAAGTAAAGCGATGATGAGCTTTCCCGGAATTCCTTCGCCTGGCCGTCGAGTGCCGTTGAGTAGCTGGAATCCAGCACTTCTTTGGCAATCCGCTCCATTTCGTCGATACCGGCGCCGAGCGTCACACCCTTTGCCAGACCGGCCGAAATCGTGGCCGCCGAATAGCGGTTATAGCGGAACAGGGTAGGGGGCGTACTTTGCTCACTCACGCGGACCAGGTTGTCCAGCTGGATCAGCTCGCCACGGTTGTTTTTGACGTAGAGCGATTTCAGGTCGGTTACGTCGTTACGGTCGTCGCGCATGATCTGGCCAATTACCTGATACTGTTTGCCATCCATGATGAAATAACCAAACCGGCGGCCGGAAAGACCCAGTTGCAGCGTCTGGGCGACGTCCTGCACCGACACGCCCAGGTTCAGGGCCTTGTCGCGGTCAATGTCGAGCCGGATTTCCGGTTTTGTAAATTTCAGGTTCACGTCGGAGGCCGAAAATTTATCAGAAGACTGGACCAATTTCATAAATTCAGGCACCACCTTGCGGAGTTTGTCGAAGCTCGTGGCCTGAATCACATACTGCACCGGCAGACCACCGCCGCCGCCCACACGGGCTCCCGACTGGATCGTCTGTTCCTGAATAACCAGGGCCTTGGCGCCCGGAAACTTCTTGATTTTCGGCGTAATCTCATCGACCATCTGCTGCTGGGAAATGGTCCGTGGTGGCCGGTCGCCCAATACAATCCGGAATGCAGCCGAGTTGGTCGCCCCGGAGCCGAAGCTCGGCGACGTAATAGCGATTACACCCGCAACGTCTTTTTTATCAAAGGTTTTGCGGAGGAAATCGGCTACCTGATCGGTGTAGTTGAGCATGTACTCATAGGTAGCGCCCTCCTGCGCGGTTGCCTGAATCCGGAAACCGCCACGGTCTTCCATCGGAGCCAGCTCCTGCGGAATTGCCTGGAATTTGAATAACGCGTAGATAATGCCGCCGAATGCCAGAATCAGCACCCACGCCATCCAGCGGATTTTGAGGAAAGCGGCCAGTGAGTTCTGGTAGCCGTTGATCATCCACTCGAAAAACGGCTCGGTTACCCGATAGAGCCACGGCTGGCGATGGCGGTTTTTCAGCAGTTTCGACGACAGCATCGGCGTTAGCGTCAGGGAAACAAAAGCCGAAATCAGCACCGATCCCGCCACCACAATCCCGAACTCGCGGAACAGACGACCGGTTACCCCTTGCAGGAAAATCACCGGCAGGAACACCGCCGCCAGCGTAACCGTTGTGGAAATAACGGCAAAATAGATTTCTTTAGAGCCCTCAATCGCGGCCTGCATCGGTTTCATGCCTGCCTCGATCTTAGTGTAAATGTTCTCAAGCACCACAATGGCATCATCCACAACGAGACCGATGGACAAGACGATGCCGAGCAGCGTCAGTACGTTCATCGAAAACCCGCAGATGTACATGATGAAAAACGACCCGACGAGCGAAACCGGAATGGCCGTCAGCGGAATCAGCGTACTGCGCCAATCGCGGAGGAAGGTAAAAATAATCAGGGCTACCAGCGCAAAAGCGATGATAATCGTTTCTTCAACTTCTTCGATTGACTTCCGGACATAGCGTGTGTAGTCAAAGCCCAGAATCAGCTTTACATCCGGCGGTAAGTCCTTCTGAATCTGCTCCTGTTTTTTGTATACGTTGTTCACGATCTCGATCTGGTTGGCACCCGGCTGCGGAATCACGGCAACGCTGAGCATCGGTACGCCATCGCGTTTAAACAGCGTTTTTTCCACTTCAGGAGCCAGCTCTGCAAAGCCAACATCCTGAAATTTAACCACCTGATCGTTTGTCTCCTTCAGAATCAGGTTGTTGAAATCATCAGGAGTCGTCAGGCGGCCGAGGGTCCGTACGGTGAGTTCGGTGCTGGCGCCTTCCACGCTGCCTGAGGGCAGCTCAATGTTCTGGGTCCGGAGCGCGTTTGAGACGTCAATAGCCGTCAGCCGGTAGGAGGCCAGTTTAACCGGATCAATCCGGAGGCGCATGGCGTACTTCTTTTCTCCCCAGATCTGCACACTGCTCACGCCCGGAATGGTCTGGAAACGCTCTTTGATCTGACGCAGGGCAATGTCGTTCAGCTCCAGCAGGGAGCGCGTTTTCGACAAAACCTGGATAAAATAGATCGGGCTGGCGTCGGCATCGGCCTTGGCCACAATCGGCGGATCGACATCGGGCGGTAGGTTGGCAATGGCCCGGCTCACCCGGTCGCGCACATCGTTGGCAGCGTCTTCAATGTCAACGCTCAGTTCAAATTCTACCGTAATCTGGCTCCGGCCGTCGCGGCTCGACGACGTCAGGGTCCGGATACCGGCAATCCCGTTGATGGATTCTTCGAGTGGTTCCGTAATCTGTGATTCGACAATATCGGCGTTGGCACCCGTGTAGACCGTCGAAACGGTTACCACCGGCAGGTCAATACTGGGGAACTCGCGCACCCCCAGATAGGCAAAGCCAATGCCGCCAAAGACTAAAATCAGCAGCGACATCACCACCGCCAGTACCGGCCGTTTAATGGATGTTGTTGATAGGTTAGCCATAAATTATTGAGTGATTGTGTGAAAGCGCGATTGAGTGAATTGATGGCGTTTTAGTTCGCTCAATCACCCAATCGCCCAATCACTAATTTAAATTTCTGATGTCAACTTCGCCGCCGGGTTTGACGAGCTGCGTACCGGCGGTAATGAGCGAATCGCCGACATGAAGACCGCTGCGGATTTCGACGGTCCGGTCGTTGCGCAGGCCGATTTCAACCGGGACCGACTCGGCTTTGCGGTTGCGGACCACAAAAACTTTCTGGCCGGCCTGTTCGGGAATGATGGCTTCCGTTGGCACCACAATGGCATTTCCGTGCGTATTCAGGACCACGTTGATCCGCGCAAACGAGCCGGGAACCAGGGTCCGGTCATTGTTCGGGCTGACGGCCCGCAGCAGCAGGCTCCGCGTTTCGGGATCGACTTTGGTTTCGACGGCATAGACGGATCCGCCATACTGCCGTGGTGATCCTTCAACCGTGAACTGAATTTTACTGCCCTGGCGAACCAGTTGGGCGTATTTGGCCGGTACCGAAAAGTCGAGTTTGGCGGGGCTGGTATTGGTCAGCGTTGCAATCCGGCTGGATGGCGAAATGTAGCTCCCGTTGCTGATGTAGCGCAGCCCGAGAGTGCCGTCAAACGGGGCACGGATCACGGTTTTGCTGATTTGTACTTTCAGGTTTTCGATATCGGCCAGAATCCCGTTCAGGTTGGTCTGGGCAATGTCGTATTCCTGACGGCTGATGGCTTCTTTTTCCAGCAGTCGTTTCTGCCGCGATTCGTTGGTTTCGGCCAGCTGTTTGTTTGACAACAGTTTCTGGAGCTGGGCCTGTAAGTCGGCGTCGTTGATGCGAAGTAATACAGCGTCTTTTCTGACGTACTGGCCTTCTTTGAAGAAAATGCCGGTGACCCGTCCCGAAATTTCACTGCGGATTTCCACCTCCTCATTAGGAATGATGGTACCGGTCGTCAGAATTTTCTCATCGAGCGACTGCATGTTGACGACCAGAACATCAACCGATGTTTTTCCGCCGCCTTTGTTATCGCCGCCGGGTTTTCCGCCGGCCGCTGTTTTTTCGTCGGGTTTGGGGTCAAAAAGCGGTTTCAGTTTAGGGTAAAAAGCCAAAGCCCCAACCAGCAGGATGATGACAGCGGTCAGTAGTCGTTTGGTAAATGTTGTCATAGGCAGTGAAGGTAAAAGTAACGTCAGTTTTAGCTACTAAACTAGGTAAAAAAGTGGATTTAAACGTGAAACGCGCTGCTTCAGATGAAAATATCGGGAGTTGCTGATTGAATGTAACCGGAATAAGTAAAGTTGCAGATTTACAGCATGTTCGTAGCGGCGGGGCGGTCTATAAAAAAAGTGGCCAGTCCGGAAACTGGCCACTCATTCAGCATTTAATAACGAACAACGGGTTTAGTTGCGGACAGTAAACGTAAACGTTTTGTAGTTTTCGCTTGGATTGATGTCCGTTGACGTGGCCAGCGTTGTTACCAGCGTAACCGTCTGCGTGGTCGGAGCGGTAGCCGGAATACCTGGCAGGAACCGGACAACCAGATAGCCGACACTGCTGTTTGGCGGAATCGTCACCTGACCTTTAGTGCCAAGGATCTGGTAATGCGTTCCCTCAACAGCCGTGCTGGTCGGGTCAATACTGTAGTTGATCGTCGTAGCAACCGGCCGTTGAGCGCCAACCAGCTGGACCAGAATACTATCGCGGCCGATACCCTGACGTACTGTGCGGGTACGGATGCCGTTGGCAACGTTGTTGGTTGGCTGCGTGGCAAAACCACGGCGCGGGTTACTGAATTCGGCGACCGTAGGGCCTTCGTAGGTCCATGACGGATTTTCGAAGCAGGATGTCAGGCTGAAAAGCATTGCCCCGAATCCAAGAATATAACTTAATGCTTTACGCATGTCTTTTACTGAGTTTGAGTGACGAGATTAATAGCCGGGGTTTTGCTTCAGTTTGCTGTTAAGCTGAACTTGGTCGTTTGGCAGCGGAGCCAGAATCCGGAAGTCTGTGTACGGCACAACGGCCGACAAACTGGCCTTTGTTATCGTCTGACCTTTGCGTTTCAGGTCAAAGAAACGGTGGCCTTCCAGTACCAGCTCAAGACGGCGCTCGGTCAGAATCAGATCAACCAGTCCCTGACCGGTGACCGTAGACGCAATTGGTGTTGCGCCACTCCGCGTACGGATACGGTTTAGGTCGGTGATGGCCGCTGCGCTGTTGCCCGACATCGCATATGCCTCTGCCCGAATCAGCAATACTTCTGAGTAACGGATCACCGGAATGTTATCCGTGAACGGCCCGCGCGAACCAGAGAATTTACGGCTAAAGAAAACGGCTTCACCTGATTTTGTTGACGAGTAGAACATTGCACGGCGAACATCAGCTGCTTCATACAGGTTCAGCAGTTCCGTAGTTGGTACCACGTCACCCCAGTTACCGGTAGTCAGGTTGGTCGTCAGCGAGTGCATGGATTCATTGGCACCCAGTGACTCCGTTGCCTGTACATAGTTAATCTCGAACAGTGACTCAGGGTTAGGCGCAGTAGTGAAAGCGGCCTGATAACCCGTTCCGGAAACCAGTGTAGCTCCTGTACCCGCCAACGCGTCTGTAGCCGCCTGAACTGCTTCCGGAAATTTTTCCCAGTACAGATACAGACGGGCAAGCAGTGCCTGAGCCGCCGCTTTGTTGGCACGGAGGCGGTTGGCTGAAGCCGATGCCGGTAAGTTAGTAATGGCGTCTTTCAGGTCCCTTTCAATCAGCTGATAGGTTTGTTCAATCGTAGAACGCTCCAGGAACGTAGCCTGTGTGGCATCAGCTGTCGGTTCAGTCCGGAGAATCATACCAAGGTTGAAGCCATTAACTACTTTGGTAGGTTCGTAGGCAAAAACCCGTGCCATATCAAAATAAAGTAAAGCACGCAGGAATTGTGCCTCGCCTTTAATCTGGGCTTTCTCAGCATCAGTCGCGTTTGAGCCATCAATGCCCTTAATGATAAAATTGGCTTCGTTAATAGCCCCATAGTTGCCCCAAAACTGCTGCATGTGTACACCAACGGCATTGACACGCTCGTTGAAGTAACGGTTTGAGTTACTGTTAGTCAGACGAACGTTGTCAGCCATAATTTCCGGTGCAATCATCATCCGCGCCCCATAATAGGTATTCGGTTGAAGACGGTCATACACAGAGATCAACAGAGAACGAACGCCGGTTATATCCTGTAGGGCCTGGTCTGAACTAACCGACTGTTTCGGCTGCGTGATGAGCAGGTCGCTGCATGAGCTGGCTGCCAGCACAATGAGGCAGCCGGTCAATGATAGACGAATATGTTTAAACATGATAGTTAATGCTGTTTGTTGATTAGAAGCCGAACTGAATACCACCCGTGAATTGCTTGCTTTGCGGATACGTACCGAGTTCGGCGTTCAGGATTTCAGGGTCAAAACCGGTGTAAGCCGTCCACGTCAGCAGGTTGATGCCCTGGGCGAAAACGCGGATTTTGTCCATTTTGATACGGCGGGTAATTTTAGAAGGCAGTTCATAGCTTAGGGTGATCTGCTTCATCCGGATATAACCGGCATTTTCAACCTGTTTTGTTGAGAAGTTCTGAATGGAAGAGCTACCTGGTACTGAGCCACCTTCGTATGGCGCGGCCACGCTGGTGATCTGACCCGGTGTAGTCCAGCGGTTCAGCTGACTAGCCAGGTTGTTCCAGCCGGCTGAAGCTGAGCTTTCCATGAAGAAACCGTTGTTGTTCAGTACGCGGTTCCCCCACTGACCCTGGAAGAATACTTCAAGCGCTAATCCTTTATAGCGGAACGTGTTCGTTACCCCACCAAAGCCTTTTGGAATCGGTGAACCCTGAACCCGTGAATCGCGTGTCTGCAGTGTATAGGTAATATTACCCAGTGTATCTAACCACATGGCACGACCATCCGCCGGATTGACACCGGCATAGGTTGGGTACCAGTTGACACGAATTGGCTGACCAACGAAATAATCGGTACCGATCCGATTCTGGCCCGGTAACAGTTGCAAAATCCGGTTGCGCTGGAACGACGCATTCCAGTCTGTTTCCCACTTGAAACCCCCTTTATCGATGTTCACATGTTTCAGGCTGATTTCCAGACCACGGTTTTCAACCTTACCCAGGTTTTCGAAGATTGAACCGAAACCGCTGTCATTTGGTAACGGACGGGATAACAGGAGCTTATCGTTGATTTTGCGATATGCATCGATTGCCGCACTGATCCGGCCGCCAAACAGGTCTACATCGATACCAACATTCAGCGTACGGGCAACTTCCCATGACAGGTTGTTGTTACCTAACTGGCTTGGGCGGATACCCGGTAAATCGATGTACTGACCACCCAGACCGAACAAGGCGCGTGAGGCAAAGTCTGAAATCAGGTTGTTACCGGCTTCACCATAACCGGCACGGATTTTCAGGTCGCGGATTGCCGGAATATTCTTGATAAAGTCTTCTTCTGAAATCCGGTATCCGATTGAAGCCGACGGGAACAGACCCCAGCGGGTGTTGGCACCAAAACGCGATGAACCATCATAACGCAGGGAGGCAGTAGCCAGGATTTTATCACCAAACTTATAGTTAGCGCTGCTCAGCAAACTGGCAATCCGCCAGGTCGTGTATGTACCGGTTGTGGTGATTGGACGGGCTGCTGCTGCCAGTGTCGTGAATAAACCGTTCGGGAATCCCTGACCAGTCGCGGAAACCGTTTCACGAACTTCCTGACGATACTCGGCACCGGCCAGTACGTTGATGTTGTGACGGCCGAATGAGCGATTATAGTTCAGCGTCTGGTTGGTGTTCCAGTTCAGGGTGTAGCGGTTCGATACGGTTGCCGAACCACCGGTTGAAGCAAACTGCGGTACAATCTGATCGCGGTAGTTGTTATCGATGTTGTTGGCATAGTCGATACCGTAGAACGATCGGAACCGGAGTCCTTTTACGATTTCGTAATTAACCGCGATGTTGCTGACAGTCTGCACGGTTGTTCCCAAACGGGTTTCGTACTTCACGCTCTGTACCGGATTGTAGCTGAACGCGCCGGAAAGCGGGGCGTTAAAACTGCCATCTGCCTTGTAAATCGGCTGGTTTGGCAGGATCAGAGCCGCAGAGAAGAACGGACTGTTAATAAACGCACCATCGGCAATCGCGCCGTTCAGACGGGTCGCTGACAAACCGATTGATGTTTCGATTTTCAGTTTTGGTGATGCCTGGTGATCAAGGTTAACCCGCAGGGTCCCCCGGCGGAAATCGGATTTGATAACCTGTCCCTCCTGGAAGTTGTATGAACCGGCAATGTAGAAGTTTGTCTTGCCGTCACCGCCCGACGCGGAAAGGTCATACATCCGCAGGCGGCCACGCTGGAAAACAGCATCCTGCCACTCGGTATTCTGCACCGTTGACGGATCGCCGTACTGCGTAATGGCTGACGTACGGGCCGTTTCAACTGATGCATTTGTCTGAATAGCACGGTTAACAAAGTTTTCAATTTTCAGCGTCGCAAATTCCGATGCCGTCAGTACATCCAGTTTTTTCAGTACGTCCGTGAAGCCATCCTGTACCGACAAATTGAACTTAGTACGGCCTGAGCGACCGCGCTTTGTTGTGATCACTACTACCCCGTTGGCGCCCTGTGCACCGTAGATAGCCGCTGCCGCTGCATCTTTCAGGATATCGATAGACTCGATATCGTTCGGGTTCAGCGAGGTAAGTACGTTTGAGCTGGCCTGACCGGATAAGCCACCGTCAGACACCTGCACCCCATCGATAACGTAAAGCGGGTTGTTACCGGCGTTGATGGAACCGACACCGCGGATACGCACGTTCAGCGCACCACCCGGCTGACCGCTGAGGGCTGTAACCTGCACACCGGCCGCGCGGCCCTGCAAAGCGCGGTCAACCGACTGCATCGGGAGGTTTTCGATGGTTTTGCCGGTAACGGCCGCAACCGCACCGGTAATATCCTGCCGGCGTGCGGCATTCCCGTAACCGGTGACCACGACTTCGCTCAGTTCAGAAGCAGATGCCTGCATGACTACATTAAGCGTGGTCCGGTTGCCGACCGCTATTTCCTGCGGCGTAAATCCGATATAACTGAAGACTACGCGGGCGCCGGAAGGAGCATTGAATTTGTAATTACCATTGGCATCGGTTGTTGTTCCGCGGCTTGATCCCTTGAGCTGAACACTAACGCCCGGCAAACCTGAGCCATCATCTGATGAAGTGACCCGACCGCTGATAGTTACATCCTGCGCAAGAAGCGGAAGCGCAAAAAATAACGTCAACAGCCAGGATGAAAGTAGGAGTTTTTTCATCTGAAGTTAGTTGATAGAATTGTAAGTTTATTTAGTTAACGGAATGCAAAATTATTGTAGAAAACGGTTTTTGTGAACTATTGTTGGGTGTATATGTTAAATAACCAAATTTTTTAAAATGTATACAAAATGTTTTTTGTGTGGAATTGTTGGATTATTTACGGTAATTGATTGTATTAAAATTGCATTAAAATAGAATAAGTGAAATAGATGGCTGAAAAAGTATAGTTGAAAAAAACTTAAAAAAACTTAAAAAAAGTCGGCACTATATCCAGAAAAGTAGCAGTCGAATCGGCGTTCCGCGGATAAATCATAATCAAATAATAGAATAAAAATATGATATGTATCCTGTTTTTGTATGCGCTTTCTTTTATTGCAGGCTCTTAACTAGCCGGAATCACAAGTGAAGCCGGATATTCTTTGTTAAAAGACAGACGAGTCGCTAAACTGGTTTATTACGTCGGAAAAAAGACAATATATATATATATATATATATAAGAACATAAAAAGTTTATTAAATATTAGTGAGGCAATAGTTAGTAGTAAAAACTTTTTATACAGTTCCGGAAGTATGGTTTTGAAAGCCGGAAAGCGTGATTTACCGTAAGAATAAAATTGAATTATTCCATGTATACACACTCAGTATGTTGTTGAGGTAATAGTTAATTGTAGGATGATTGTTTTGTATATTAGTTGATATGACAAATATTGTTTGTGTTGTCTCGAAATCTGCAAAAAGTTTAAATATGACACGGAAATGGTCATTTATAGAAAATGATAAATCAGAAAAAAAATATTTAGTATACATAATAAATAATGATGAGTATAAATTAAAATGATATTAAATATTTACTTATTTCTGTAAAGTTTACTTGAAGGTCTATTATAGTGCTTTTTAGAATTAGTATTTATCTTGTATTATTTCAATGTATATCCAATATATGTAGTATAGGGGTTTATTAGCTGTTGACATTGAAAAGCAGTAGATTATTTTGGTTGGGAATAGAATAAGTATATTAATTCTTTGTGTAGGTTATTTATATTAGTACTATATTTGGCGCTCAAACAATAATTTTCATTAACTTAAACTATGAGTCTATGAAGAAGAGCATACTTATACTATGCTTTCTGGCCGCGCTTACGCTCATAAGCAATTATGGCTGGGCCCAGCAACGCAGCGTGTCGGGCCGGGTGACCTCATCAGAAGATGGGTCTGCTTTACCAGGTGTAAACGTCCTGATCAAAGGAACAAAACAGGGCGTCTCAACAGACGGCGATGGCCGGTTTTCCATTAATGTTCCATCAACAAACACAACGCTTGTTTTTTCCTTCATCGGTTTCGACGCTAAAGAAGTTGTCGTCGGTAATCAGACAAGTATCAACGCAACACTGACGGCAAATGCCAGCGAACTGAACGAAGTCGTCGTAGTCGGTTACGGTACGCAGTATAAGCGGGACGTAAGCGGCTCGATTTCGTCTATCGGCGGTAAGCAGATTGCCCAATTGCCGGTTCAGAGCTTCGAGCAGGCACTGGGTGGCCGGGCTGCCGGTGTAAACATTACGGTACCAAACGGTCTGTTAAACAACCCGCCGGTAATCCGCGTACGCGGGGTAAACTCAATTAACCTGAGTTCATTCCCGCTGGTAGTCATTGACGGTATCCCTGCCTTCACGGGTGATAACTCGACTTCAAACGCTCCGAATAACCCGCTGGGTAGCATAAACCCGTCGGATATCGAGTCGGTAGAGGTTCTGAAAGATGCGTCTGCCAGCGCGATTTACGGTTCGCGGGCGAGTGCCGGTGTTATTCTGGTTACCACCAAGCGTGGTACTAAAGGCAAAGGCAAGTTCACCTATGACGCATGGGTAGGGGTAACCCAGCCATTCCGTCTGTTCGACATGCTGAATGCCGATCAGTATATGATGATGAAAAACGAGGCGGTCCGCAACCTGAATGCCAATGTACTGGCAGTCAGTGGTAAACCTGGTACCAACATCGAAGGATTTCGTCCAAGCCTGGATGCCAGCGGTAACCCCGTTAACACGAACTGGTACGATTATGTATACCAGAACGGTTTTTCCCATTCTAACTCCGCCAGTTTCTCAGGTGGTAATGACAATACATCCTACTACCTGTCTCTGGGTTACACCGGTCAGAAAGGGATGCTCCAGAAAAATGAATTCAAACGGACGTCTGCCCGTCTGAACGTTGACCATAAGGTGTTTAAAACATTTAAAGTGGGCACCAGCTTCGGATATGCTAACGGCTATAACAGCTCGCCAAACAGTGGTTCAATTCCGGGCGCAGCCTTTTCAACAGCCGGTTTAGGCCGTCTGCCACTGGTATTACCGCCAAACGTTGCTGCTTACAACAACGATGGAAGCTATAACATCAATGGCTCAAGCTTGGGAGCAGGTGCTAACGTAAACCCTGCTTCGGGTGCTGCGCTACTGCCGGGTTACTACAACCCCGTTGTTGACCTGGATAAAAACTCATTTACGTCAGAAAGTAACGATATCCAGGGAAGCGTATATGCTGACTGGGAGGTTATCAAAGGTCTGAATATCCGTACGCAGTATGGTATCAATAACATCGGTTTTGAAGACAAATCATTTCTGACCGGTATTTCGGGTGACGGATATTCGTCAGGCGGTTCGGCAACAAACTGGTATCGTACCCTGAAGCGCTGGAACTGGCAGAATACGGCTCAGTATTCACGTACGATTGCCGAGAAACACAGTGTATCCTTATTAGTAGGTGCAGAAGAGCAGCGTACACAGGTTGAACGCTGGGGCGCCAACCGAACAACGGTAGCCGACGTTTTCTTCGAAAGCTATCAGGGCAACTTCACCAACATTGCCGTTTCAAATAGCCAGCAGACCGAAAACTACCTGGTGTCTTATTTCGGTCGTCTGAACTATGACTTCGGTAAAAAGTACTTTGCATCGGTTAACTTCCGTCGTGACGGCTATTCGGCCTGGGCTAATAAGTGGGGTAACTTCTATGGTGCTGCGTTAGGCTATACTATCTCTGAGGAAGCATTCTGGAAAAACTCAGCGTTCCTGCAGAACATCAACCACCTGAAACTGACGGGTAGCTATGGTGAAGTCGGTAACAGTAACGGTATCGGTGACTTTGCTTCGCTACAGACGTATTCGTCAGGTCTGTACGGGGCCGCAGCAACCCTGGGCTACAACAGCGCCGGTAACTCTGCTCTGACCTGGGAAACCAGCAAGAAAACGGATATCGGTTTCTCGTTTGGTTTATTACAGGATCGTTTACAGGGTGAGTTCTCATATTACAAAAACCTGGTTGACGGTCTGATTCTGGACGTACCGCAGGCACCGTCGAAAGGGGTTCCGGGTAACTCAGTACCAGCCAACGTTGGTTCGATGCAGAACACCGGTATCGAATTCAGCCTGCAGTTCAATGCCATTACCCAGGGTGATTTCAAATGGACAATCAACGGTAACGTAACGACGCTGAAAAACCGCGTACTGGCTCTGAGCGCAGAAGGTCAGCGGATTGGTACAGCAACCAGCCTTGAAACCATCAACTATACAACCGCCGGCCGTTCGGTAGGTGATCTGCTGGCTGTTCCTACGGTTGGTATCAACCCGGACAACGGCCGCCGGATGTTCCGGAAGGCCGATGGTACGATTGTGCAGTATGATCACCTGGGTACCGGCTGGACAAAAGTGTCGGATGGCAGCGGTACAACGTCGCCTTCACAGCTGGCAGACGGGGTATACTACGGCCCGGTACTGCCTAAGTGGTATGGTGGTCTGGACAACACGTTCCGCTACAAAGGGTTTGATTTAGGCATCTTCCTGCAGTTCTCCGGTGGCAACTACCTGTATAACGGTACGAAAGCCGGTCTGCGCGATCAGCGTTTCTGGAATAACCACACCGACATTCTGAACCGCTGGACACCGGATAATAAAGGTGGTACGCTGCCACGCGTTGTTTACGGCGATAACGTTTCAAACGGTTCGGCGCTGGTTATTTCAGAAAACGTCGAGAAAGGTGACTTCCTGCGTGCCCGTAATATTTCGCTCGGCTATACATTTACCCGTGGTCTGCTGGATAAACTGAAAATCCAGAATGCCCGTATCTACGGCCAGGTGCAGAATGCGTTTATCCTGACGAAATACACAGGTATCGACCCTGAAATTTCGACAAATGGTAACAGCAACTCAGGCGCTGGGATTGACCGTAACTCAATTGGTCAGGCCAGAACATTCACGTTAGGTATCAATCTCGGTTTTTAATTGAGTCAGGATAATGAAAAAATACATCAACAATAAATTTGCTGCAGTTGCACTGACAACGGCCCTGGCGTTCGGCCAGTTCTCCTGCCAGACCGAGCTGCTGAATCCGGTTCCTAAAACCCTGTTCTCTGATCAGGTTGTGTTTGATACGCCTGCCCGTGTTTTGCTGCAGGTAAACAATATGTACACGTCCGTAAAAAGCGGGAACTTCCTCGGTGGCCGTTACTATGTATATGGTGATGTCCGGGCGGATGATTTCCTGAACCGTACAAACAACGGTGTTACGGCACTGGGCGTATGGAACCATACCCTGACCGAAACATCGCAGAACGATGTTATCAACATGTGGGGAGCTGCCTATGCAGCCATCAACCAGGTCAATGTATTTCTGGCCGGACTTGATGCCAATACGGCTAAGTATGTAGTGCCGACGTTCCCGGCAGATTTTGCTACGGTAACGGCTAATCAGTATAAAGGAGAGGCGCGTTTCCTGCGGGCTCTGTGCTACTACTCACTGCTACAGTTCTATGCCCGTCCGTACGTAGATGGTAACGGCAGCAAGCCGGGTCTGCCGCTTCGGCTGAAAGCGGAGACAAACTCACTGAACAATGAGCTGGCGCGCAGTACAGTGGCAGAAGTATACACGCAGATTCTGGACGACCTGAACTTTGCAGAGCAGAACCTGCCGTTGACGTATGGTGATGCAACAACCCGTACAACCCGCGCACACAAAAACTCGGCCATTGCGCTGAAAACGCGTGTGTATCTGACGATGGGTAACTGGGCAAACGTGGTAACGGAAGCCAACAAAATTGTGCCGGCTTCGGCACCGTTTGCGGCAGCTTCCGGTGTTCCGCATGCACTGGCTGCTTCGGTAGCTACTGTGTTCGCTCCGCCACAGGAGACAACAGAAACGATTATGTCGTTTCCGTTTACGGCACAGAATGCCCCTGGTACGCAGAATCAGCTGGCTTACTACTTCCTGCCTTCATCGCTGGGCGGTAACGGGGAGTTCAGCCTGAACCCTGCCGGTATCATTTCAAACACAGCGGTATTGGGTACAACGGATGCCCGCCGGACCAACTTTGTGGTCACGTCAGGAACGGAAACATTCCTGAAGAAATACCCGACCGGTACGCCTTATACGGACAGAGCACAGGTGATCCGGTACGCCGAAGTACTGCTGAACCTGGCAGAGGCCAAAGTTCGTTCGTCAAACACAGTTGATGCCCAGTCACTGGCCCTGCTGAATGCGGTACGTGGCCGTTCGAATCCGGCGGGTGTTTACACGGCAGCCAGCTTTGCCAGCGCGCAGGCCTTTATCGATGCCGTTCTGCTGGAACGCCGCGTAGAATTCCTGGGCGAAGGCCTTCGGAATACCGATATCATGCGTCTGAATGCAACCATTCCGGCTAAAGGTGCGGTTGGCACGGTTCCGTCGTCAGATTCACGCTATGTATGGCCGATTCCGGCAACGGAATTGCAGACAAACCCATTAGTTGTACGTAACTAAGCGGTTTATTCCGGTTAAATACTTTGTAAAAAGCGGCTGTCTCATTAGTTTTGAGACAGCCGCTTTTTTTAGTACAAAAATTTGTAATAAACAGAGAAGCTAATATATTATTTTGTCAGCAAAGTAAAGTTAACAACTTGCAAGATTTGTACAGACCTATGAAACAGTTAATCACAGCCGTTGGGCTGGCAGCGGGAGCCCTGCTGCCGATGGCAGTATCGGCCCAGACGGCAGCCCTGAAAAGTAAAATGGATAAGATGGCAGACGGCATCGAAAAGAAAGTCGTTGCCTGGCGCCGTGATTTCCATCAGAATCCAGAACTGGGTAACCGCGAAATCCGGACCATGGGCATCATTGCCGCTCATCTCAAATCATTGGGTATCGAGGTCACAACCGGCGTCGGTAAAACCGGCGTTGTCGGTATTCTGAAAGGCGGAAAGCCCGGGCCGGTCGTTGCCCTGCGCGCTGATATGGACGGATTACCGGTTACCGAGCGTGTCGATATTCCGTTCAAATCGAACGTCCGGACAGAATATAACGGCCAGCAGACCGGCGTGATGCACGCCTGCGGACACGATACACACGTGGCCATGCTGATGGGTGCTGCCGAAGTAATGGCAGCCATGAAAAGCGAACTGAAAGGCACCGTAAAATTTATTTTCCAGCCGGCTGAAGAAGGGGCTCCGCAAGGGGAAGAAGGCGGTGCTGCGCTGATGGTGAAGGAAGGCGTTCTGGAGAACCCGAAAGTTGACGCGATCTTTGGCCTGCACATTAACTCCCAGACCGAAGTCGGAACCATTAAATACCGCCCCGGTGCTACGATGGCGGCGGTAGATTCCTATGCCATTAAGATTAAAGGCCGTCAGGCACACGGTGCCGCTCCGTGGTCGAGCGTTGACCCGATTGTAACGGCTTCGCAGGTGGTTATGGGCTTGCAGACTATTGTCAGCCGGAATCTGCAACTGACCGAAGGGCCGGCCGTCGTAACGGTAGGCGCCATCCACGGCGGTATCCGGCAGAACATCATCCCGGAAGAAGTAAATATGATCGGTACCATCCGGACCTTCAGCCCGGAAGCGCAGAAGCTGGTGCACCGCCGGATTGACGAGATTGCTACCAACATCGCCGAGAGCGCAGGCGCGAAGGCCGAAGTGAAGGTAGAAATCATGTACCCGGTAACTTATAATGACCCCAAACTGACCGACCAGATGATTCCGACGCTGGAAGCACTGGCGGGTAAGGATAATGTGAAAATTACGCCGGCTCAGACGGGTGCGGAGGACTTTTCATTTTTCCAGCAAAAGGTGCCGGGCTTTTTCTATTTCCTCGGCGGGATGCCTAAAGGGAAGAAGGTTGAAGAGGTGCCGTCGCACCATACACCTGACTTCTACATTGACGAAGGTGGTTTTGTGCTGGGCGTAAAAACGTTCTGCCACCTGACGGTTGATTATATGGAGCAGTTTAAAAAGTAATCGTTACTGGTGGTTCTGGTGGTTGCTGGTTGTTCTGGTAGTTGCTGGTTGTTCTGGTAGTTGCTGGTTGTTCTGGCGGTTGCTGTGAGCAAAGAGTAGTGGGGCGCCGAGTGGTTGGGGGCCACCATAAATAAAACAAAATATAAAATAGTATGGGAGGGTGTGGGGTGTTCAACACGCCCCAAC
>NZ_JBYFCJ010000005.1:302763-409858 GCF_057652235.1 Arsenicibacter sp. R0_47
TGGGTTTGTTGTTGGTTGTTCTGGGGGTTGCTGTTCCCAATTTGTTGTGCCCCTATTTTGCGTCGTCCCACCACTTTATAAAACCAATTTATAAAAGCGTAGGGCCGGTTGTCGGATAGACAACCGGCCCTACGCTTTTAACTCAGCAACTATCAGAAACCAGCAGCAACTCAGAACAAAAAGAACGCAAAAGAAAATGTTAATACCCTGAGTTTTGAATCAGACTTTTGTTGGCCAGAATTTCGCGCTGCGGAATCGGGAAGACCAGACGGTCTGCGTTGTAACGGATGTTACCGATACTGCGGCGCGTCCGCTTGATATCGTGAATCTGGGTGCCTTCAAATGCCAGTTCCAGACGACGTTCCTTCAGAATTGCGTTCAGGTTTAACTGGGCGCTTGTCAAGGCACCCAGACCCGCCCGGCTCCGGATCAGGTTAATGTCGGCCAGCGGTGTGGCACCGATGCTGGAACCATTCTGGAAGTTAGCTTCGGCACGTGTCAGGTACATTTCCGCCAGACGAATCACCTGGATATTGCCATACTGGTTCACAAATTTAGCCGTACGGATCAGGCCGGCATCATCCTGATAAAACAGTTGGGCACGGTTATCAGCCGCTTCATACTGGCTTAGGTGACGGTTTTCAATATAAATATCGCCGCGGCCACCGTACGTCTGGTCGGTATAAAACAGGTGAAGGTTGTTAGAACCGTCCTGATCGGTTACCTGCATGGCAAAAATTGTCTCATCGGTATTCCGGCCATTGACAAAGAAGCGCAGATCAAAGACTTCCTCCAGATTGACCAGCGCAAACTGGTTCGACTGGATTACGCGGTTCGCCGCATTGGCAGCGGCTGCATAGTTGCTTTGCTGCAGGTACACCCGTGACAGCATGGCCGCCGCTGTACCACTTGAGGCATAGAAATCATTACTGATCGGAATCTTAGCTTCGGCATCCGTCAGATCCTTTATGATCTGGGTATAAACCTGTGCTACGGTACTCCGGCTCACATAATCGCTGTTCGTAACCGTTGTGGTCGGCGTTAAGACCAGTGGAACACCAAGGTTTGTGTTCGCGTCACCGTCGCCCCATGATTTGGCAAAATACCGGACCAGCTCAAAATACACCGCCCCCCGGATAAACTTAGCCTCACCTTCAATCCGTGTTTTTATGTTGGCGTCTGTTGCCAGATTCAGGTTTGCCAGTACCGTATTACAGATGTTGATCGTGTTGTAGGCCGAAATCCACATGCCGGCCACATCACTGTTGGTGATCAGGATCTGTTTACGGTAAATCTGGCCGGGATCAATGAATGTACCGTCCCAGGTAGTTTCACCGTTATCGCCTAAAAGTTCGGCATTCCGCTGAATATTTCCGCCATACAGATCGCCGTCGCCCAGGGCGTCATAGGCACCGACGAGCAGAGCCTGTAAGTCAGTCTGGGTTGTCAGGGCGTCTTTAGAGTCAAGTGAGTTACGTGGTTGAACATCCAGTTTGTTGTCGCAGCTGCTAAACAAAAGACCGCCCACCAGTAGCGAACCCGTTATGAATAACTTGTACGTTTTCATGAGTTTATGTGTTAAGCGACTGCCGGCGAACCGGCAACGTCAGCGTCTACGATCTTAGAAATTGATATTTAAGCCTCCAATAAACGATTTAGGCTGGGGGGCCGAATAGAAATCGTTACCCAGACCAATGTTGCCGGCTGCTACGTCGGTATTCACTTCCGGATCCCAGCCTGTGTATTTTGTTAATGTCAGCAGGTTCTGAGCGGTAGCGTAAACCCGTACCCGGTTCAGCTTCACCTTATTGGTCAGGCTTTTCGGTAAGGTATACGACAGCGTAACCGTTTTCAGACGCAGGTAATCACCACGCTGTACATACCGTGAGGAGTTCGTGTTGCCGTTTCCGCCGCCATACCGTGCCTGCGGTACATCGGTGATGTCGCCCGGCTTTTGCCAGCGGCGCAGCTGATCCGGCGTCTGGTTATCAATCAGACTGGCATTCGACGACATGTAGGTGCCGGCCGCGTTAAAGATATCATTACCGTATTGGCCCTGGAGCAGGAACGTCAGGTCAACGCCTTTATACGACAGGTTGTTGGTAATACCGCCGATCCATTTCGGGTTCGGATTACCGATGACCACCTGCTGGGCCAGGTTCGGGTCGTTGGTTGTGGCCCGGTCGCGGGACCCGTCGCCGTTCAGGGTGTTTTTGTAGTAAAGGGCATCCCCGTTCTGCGTGTCTACGCCGGCGTATTCAATGGCGTAGAAAACACCGATCGGGTAGCCTTCACGCGCCTGATTCACATACCCGCCGTCAATCACCTGGCCGTTCAGGTTGGTGATTTTGTTTTTGTTGGTAGAGATGTTAAAGCTGGTATTCCAGTTAAAGGCTCCCCGCACGTTCTGGGTATTCAGCACAATCTCCAGCCCTTTGTTCTCCAGTTTACCAACATTACGCAGTTGGGTTGCGTATCCTGTAGTGGCGGGAATGTTAACGTTCAGGAGCAGGTCGCGGGTGTTTTTGATGTAATAATCGACCTCACCTGACAACCGGCCGCCGAACAGACCGAATTCGAGGCCTACATCGGTCTGCAGGGTTTTTTCCCAGCTTAGATCAGGGTTCGGGATCTGCGTAGGGGCCTGACCCGGCACTCCGGCATAACCGGCTGTTCCTGAATACAGCGAACGCGATCCGAAGTTGCCTACCTCGGCATTACCCGTCAGACCATAACTGGCCCGCAGTTTCAGGTTACTGACAACCGGCAGATTCTTCATAAACGATTCTTCGGAGATAATCCAGCCGACAGAGGCCGACGGGAAGGCCCCGTAGCGTTCGTTTACCCCGAAACGGGACGAACCATCAATCCGGCCGACCAGACCAAGGATGTACCGGTTGTTGTACCGGTAGTTGACGCGGGCAAAGTACGACAGGAAGGTAAACAGCGATTCCGTAGTTGAGCCACCGGTGATACGCGCCGCCGAAGAAATCTGCTTGTAGGCATCATTCGGAAAGTCTTTCCCGACCACATTGGTAAAGTTGGTCTGCGACTGCTGATACGACATCCCGAGGGTGGCATCAATGTCATGCTTCTCGTTGATGGTTTTGCCGTAGCTGAAGAAGTTGTTGGTCGTATAGTTGGTAACCTGCGTAAAGTCATTGCTGGCCTGCCCCTGCGGATTACCCAGCAGTGTTTCCTGACCATAGTACTGCTGCTGGTTCTGGTTTAACAGGTCAACACCCCATTCCGAACGGAACGACAGGCCTTTAAACAGTTTATAATCGGCATAGACATTACCGATCACGCGGTTCACAAACGTGGTATAGGACGCATATTCCTTGTCCCGGAGCGGGTTATAGTACGGCGTATTTTCATTGAATTTACCGGTTGTCGGGTCGGCTGCCGGCGCAAACGGCGGTAAGGCCACAATCTGCATCGGCGTCGTAAACGAGTTGTCGTTGGCCAGCCGGTAGTTATTCGTCCGGGCAATGTTCAGGTTGACCCCTAGTGTTAGTTTATCGGTCGCCGAGTGGTCGAGATTAACGCGGCCGCTCATCCTGGTAAAGCGGTTTTTAACCAGAATACCGTACTGATCGGAATAGGAGCCTGAGACGTAAAAACGTGTTTTGGCGTCACCACCCCGGGCGCTGAGGTCATACTGCTGCATCGGTGCGTCCTGGAAAGCGAGCGATTGCCAGTCCGTATTAACGGTCGCCTGTTCCCAGGCAGAGCGGTTGTTCAGGGCGTAAAACGTGAAGAAGTTTTCAAGCTGGGCCTGTGTAATACGGGTTAACCCCAGTGCATTAGAGTTGTTGACCGCTTCTTTGAACAGCGTGATGTAGTCTTTAGTGCCTAAGAAATCACGGCGGTGTGTTGGCTTGCTGGCACCGTAGAACGCATTCAGCTCAAACTGGGTCGGACCACCTTGCTTTCCTTTTTTGGTCGTGATCAGGACAACCCCGTTTGATGCGCGCGAACCGTAGATGGCCGTTGCGGCGGCATCTTTCAGGATTTCGATTGATTCAACGTCGTTGAAGTTCAGATCGGCAATCGGGTTGGTTGGTGCGCCGTTGGTAGAGAGGTTCTGCGATGTTACAGGAATACCATCGATCACATACAGCGGCTGGTTACTGGCCGTTACCGACGAGGAGCCCCGTACGCGGATCTGAATGCCCTGACCGACTTTACCGTTCAGAGAGGTAATCTGAACACCGGCCGCGCGGCCCTGTAGTGCCTGCTCGACACTCGGTACCGGGATATTCTGGATTTCTGCACCGGTAACCCTGGCAACGTTGCCCGTTAAATTCCGCTTCGACTGGCTGCCATAGCCGACGACTACTACTTCATTGATGGAACGAGTGTCTGAGGAAAGGGTTACATTAATGGTAGCGCGGTTACCGACGAGGATCTCCTGCGTCTGATAACCAACAAAGGAAATTTGAAGGGTGGCGTTGGCTGGTACGTTCTGAAGCGTGAATTTACCGTCGGCATTGGAGGTAGTGCCTCTGTTTGTGCCTTTAATCTGAATACTGACGCCGGGCATCGCAGCGCCTTCGTCTGACGAGGTGATGACACCCGTAATGGCCCGATCCTGAGCAAACGCTGGCAGCCAGAGTGCAAAGCAGACCAGTAAGCTCAATAGTAATTGTTTTCTCATACTCAACGTGCAGTTAATGAGGGTTTTTTGCAAATTATAAATAAAATACAAGTAACCTAATACCGGTTAATACTGTAAAAACAGCGGACAGAAGGTTTCTTAAATACCCAATACGCAAATTGTTCGTAAACAGTTAATTATTGGACTGAAAAAAAGTAAAAAAAAAGGAGGGCGACGAAAAAAAATGATTTTACCGCCTGATTCTGAAGAAGAAAATTGGGTTTATTCCGGTTTTCGCCGACGAAGAATATAGGAAAGCAGTCCGGGGAAGAATCGCTGCAGGTAGATGCCCACGATTTCGTACCCGCCGATATACACCTCATTTTTGCCGTTCCGGACGGCACGGGTCAGCTTCCGGGCAAACACCGCCGGGGCCATACCTTTGGTCTGGTTGTCATCCATCCGGCCGTGTTTTTCGCCGGCTGCGTTGAGGGCGTGCAGCGAAATCGGTGTACGGATGTAGCCGGGGCAGACAATGGTTACCCGCAGGCCCTGTTCATAAATTTCGGCGCGAAGTGAGTCAAAAAAGCCGTGCAAAGCGTGTTTAGTGGCGCAGTAGCCCGACCGCATTTTTGTGCCGATCTTGCCTGCCACACTGCTGGTCACCACAAAATGGCCCGAACCCTGCTGCTGCATGACCGGCAGAATGGCCTTCGTCAGGGCAATTACCCCGAAAAAGTTAACGTCAAACAGCTGCTGGAAGACCGGCAGGCTGGTCTCGGAAACAAGGCCGCGCTGGGTGATGCCGGCGTTCTGAAATACATAGTCGATCCGGCCGAAGCGGGCTGTCACGGCCGTCACATACCGGCCGAAATCGTCGGACGCTGCCATGTCGAGGGGCAGAATGAACAGATTGTCCGGT
This sequence comes from Arsenicibacter sp. R0_47, assembly GCF_057652235.1. Taxonomy (NCBI): domain Bacteria; kingdom Pseudomonadati; phylum Bacteroidota; class Cytophagia; order Cytophagales; family Spirosomataceae; genus Arsenicibacter; species Arsenicibacter sp. R0_47. The sequence continues at coordinate 308,286 of NZ_JBYFCJ010000005.1, forward strand.
GCAAGGCCGGTCATGCCGGCAACCCGCCTGAGTTCCTCTTCACGACGTGCTGACAGGACCAGCCGCGCACCTTGCCGGGCGAGGTCAATGGCCAGGGCTTCGCCAATGCCGGACGATGCCCCCGTAATCCAGACTACTTTTTCCTTAAAAGACATGAATGAATGGTTTTGACAGGATTACATGATGTAAGGAATTTATCCTTTATGTACATTAACTTATTTCGGCAGCAAAAGTCTGACCTGCAATCAGGTTAATTACACATCATAAAAATCCTGTCCATTCTGTCAGATGAACACTAGCCGGTTCCCCTCGTCAGCGCTGACCTGGAGACGCACGGTCCGGCCCAGCGGGAGGGTCAGGTTATGGGCCACGTGTCCGGCCGGAAAATCGTAGCAAACAGGATAGTCGTAATCCGCGACGGCTTCGGCAATAATCCGGTTCGCATCTTTACCGAAAGGCAGCGACATACTGATCTGCATATCGGTAAACTGCCCGACGACCAGACCGGCAAGCTCTGCCAGCCGGCCCGACCGTTTCAGCTGGCACATCATCCGGTCGAGTGAAAACAACGTTTCGTCGATGTCTTCGATAAACAGGATTTTATTCCGGTAATCGAGATCTGTCGGGGTGCCGAGCGAGTTGATTAACAGTGTTAGATTTCCGCCAATAAGCTGACCGTCAGCTTGTCCCCGCTTTTCGAGCGGATGGCCTGGAATTTCGTACTGTGCGGGCAAATTACCAAACAGCCACTGTTTCAGTGAGGCAAGCGAGCCGGCAACACCCTCGTTTCCGAACTGTTTCGGCATGATGCCGTGCAGGCTCACTACGTCGTGACCGGTCAGCCAGCTGTGCAGCACGGTTACGTCACTGAAACCAACCAGCCACTTCGGCGACTGCCGGAAGCCGGTAAGGTCAAGCCGGTCAACGATGCGGTAGCAGCCATAACCGCCCCGGGCGGCAAAGACAGCTTTAATGTCCGGATTGTCGAGCATCCGTTGCAGATCGTCGCGGCGGAGCGTATCCGAACCGGCAAACGGACCGTCGGCAGCCTGTACACTGTCGCCCTCAATTACCCTGAGCTGCCAGTCTTCCCGCAGCATACGCAGGCCATCCTGAAGTTCTTCATACGGAAAACGGCTGGCCGGAGCCACAATGCCCACGGTATCGCCCGGAGCCAGAAAAGGAGGAGTAATCATACTTAATTTAAGGGTACCAGATCGTATTCGTCCAGTTTGTTGAGATCAACGGTAACCATATTGCGGGTATCACCGTTAAACATCGGCCTGAATTTTGCGCCCCATACCACTTCATCAAAACGGTAAGAATAGCGCAAATGTACCATCTGGGAGAACGTATCGTCAATAGCCCGCATTAAAATCAGGAATTCAGCGTCAGAATCATTCATCTGTTCCGGCGTGCAGTCGTGCATCGGACTATCGGGCGTAATCGCGTGTACAATGGTCCAGTTGTTGGGGAAGAAGGCGACCTTATTACGCTCGAGTTTAAGATTGGAGTACTGCCGTGCCCTGGACCCATCGGGTCTGGTAACCATGCGGGAATATGAAACTTCAATTTCGACGTCAATCAGCTGATTACTAAGCTCATTGATGATCCGGAACATCCAGCCGTTAACGTCCAGATAAGGGGCAAAAACCGCTACGTTTGAGAAACGTATGTGGGGTGTCGGTCGGGAAAAACGGGCGTAAAGCAGGCCTGTTGCCAGGGCAAAGGAAAGCAGTCCGAGCATGGATTCAAATGCGGCAATGGAACTCATCAGAAATCCGCGCGGTGCCAGATGGCCGTACCCGACGGTGGTCAGGGTCTGGGCGCTGAAGAAGAAGGAACTCCAGAATGCGGACACCTGTGTGTTTTCGGCACCCATCATATTCTCAGTGCCAACCCAGACATAAATCAGGGCAAAAATGGTATTGGCCACCATATAGGCAGCAAAAATCCAGACCAGAAAATGCAGCCACGACATGGTAATCAACCGGGGATAGATATTCATCCGGTTCCAGAATCCCTGATTGATATGCCGGACATTAAACGAACCGTTCTTGTTGAGCAAACGGGAGGCTGAAGCCTCCGGCTTAGTGCCGAAACCAAGGTCCTGGCGGTTACCTTCCTGTTCGACCAGTTCACTGCTGCGGCCGCCTAAATTCAGCTTGTCTGCGTTCGCGGAAGTAGTTGTCTGTTTGTTCACGGAAAATCTTAGTGAAAGGCGTTGTTGATTAATGGAATTCTAATACTAATCTAATTCACAGAAATCATGAAAAGTCTGCAAAGACATGTAACTTTGTAGTTAAAGTTCAAAAACCGGACTTGTCCATAATCTTATCATGAAACCAGTAACAGGATTGATCAGCCTTATTGTTCCGGCGTACAATGAGGAGGAAAATTTACCTGTCTTAGTTGATCGCTTAACGGAGGTCATGTCGCCATATGGTCAGTACGAAATACTGGTAATTGACGATGGCAGTTCGGACCGTACGCGGCAGGTATTACGGCGTTTATCTCAGGAGTACACCACCGTCCGGTTTATTTCGTTCTCGCGGAATTTCGGACACCAGATGGCGTTACGGGCCGGCTATGAGCACGCCCGTGGGCAGTGTGTCATCAGCCTTGATGCTGATCTCCAGCATCCGCCTGAACTGATTCCGACACTGATCGCAAAGTGGCGGGAGGGCTACGAGGTTGTTTATACCGTCCGGGAGCCTGATTTTAATGCGTCCTGGTTTAAACGGACAACCTCTCAGCAGTTTTACCGGATTTTACGGAAAGTTTCCGATCTGTCGCTGGAAGACGGGGCGGCTGATTTCCGCCTGCTCGACCGCGTTGTGGTCGATTCGCTGAACCAGTTTAAGGAAAATGACCTGTTTGTGCGGGGCATGATTTCCTGGATGGGTTTCCGGCAGGCCCGGATTGTTTACCGTCCGGCAGAGCGGTTTGCCGGTACATCCAAGTATTCGCTCCGGAAAATGGTTAAGCTGGCCCTGATGGGAATAACCTCATTTTCGACGCGCCCGCTCTATCTGTCCGTATTCCTGGGCTTTCTGATGTCAATCGGAGCCGGTATTTTCGGAATGGAAGTGCTGTACGAAAAATACTTTACCAACCAGACCGTATCGGGCTGGACAACACTGGTATTACTTATGGTGCTTATGGGCGGTATTCAGTTTATCGTCATCGGCATCATGGGCGTCTACCTGGGAAAAACATTTATTGAAGTAAAAAAACGCCCGTCATTTATTGTAAGTGATTCGAGCGATATAGAAGAAATTGTGGAGCCGGAATGGAAGACAGATTCTTATTATTTACCGTCGATGTAGAAGAGTTTGATACAGCAGTGGAGTTCGGACATGCCATTTCGCTGGATGAACAAATTGCTGTGTCAACCCGTGGTCTGTCATTACTGGCCGACCGGCTCGACGCATTGTCTGTTCCTGCTACGTTATTTACGACGGCAAACTATGCCCTGCATGAGCCGGACCTGATCGTCCGGCTCTCAAAGCAACACGAGATTGCCTCTCACGGCTATTTTCATACAACCTTCGAACCGGCCGATCTGGCCACCTCGAAAGAAGCGCTCGAAAAGCTGACGGGTCAGCGTGTAATGGGTTTCCGGAAAGCCCGGATGGGGGCGGTCGATGTGATGGATGTGGCCCATGCAGGTTATGTCTACAATTCATCGCTGCATCCTACATACCTGCCCGGCCGCTACAATCACTGGGGCAAACCCTGCCGGCCGTTTCTGGAAAAAAGCGTACTACAGATTCCGGCTTCTGTAACGCCGACCCTGCGGATTCCGCTGTTCTGGCTGAGCCTCAAAAATTTTCCGTTCGGCGTTTACCGGCAGCTTTGTCTGCAGACCCTGCGCCGTTTCGGCTTTCTGAATCTGTATGTCCACCCGTGGGAGTTTACTGACCTGAGTGACTATGTAAAGATTCCCGACTACGTCCGGCGACATTCGCGGGATCTGCTGCTGGAACGGGTCGAACAACTGCTGCGATTTCTGCAGCCGCACGGCGAATACGACACTATGGCAAACTATGCGCTCCACAGCCTGTCTAAACTGCCTAATCTGACAAACACCGTAAAAAAATAAAAGCCAATGAATAAGGCCATGAAATGGCTGCCGCTAAACCGCCTGATGGTGGTTTTTGTCCTTATACTGGTAGCTGCATCCATTCAGAAATTTATACTCGGGTACTACAACAACTACCTGATGTTTGCCCGTCCGTTCGACTGTCTGCTGACACACCGGTCGATGTATGTGCTGCGGCCGGATTTATATAGCGATCTCTATAAATACAGTCCGGTGTTTGCCTGGCTGATGGCGCCTTTCTACTACATGCCGGACTGGCTGGGCACTACGCTCTGGAATTTGCTGAATCCGGTGGTGTTGATTCTGGGGGTCTGGTATTTCCTGAAAGACGAGTACCATGCTGACTGCAAACGCTGGATTGCACTGGCCATTATTTTTCCGGAAGCGTTAATTACGGCTCAGAATATGCAGAGCAACAACCTGATTGTCGGGATGATGTTGCTGGGAGTATACATGCTGCGTAAGGAAAAAGTCTGGTTGGCAGCGTTGCTGTTTACGCTCTGCTTCTACGTGAAATTTTACGGCATAGGGGCTGCTATCTTCTTTTTGTTTTATCCCAAAAAGATACAGTTTCTGCTGGCAATGGTCATCTGGATGGTCATTTTTGCGCTGTTGCCGGCTACCGTTGTAACATTTGCAGAACTGGGAGCTGAATATCAGGCATGGCTAAAGATTGTACTTGTCAGTAAGCTGGGCTTGCTGGTGTCGGTGCCGGGCATTCTGGTGTACTGGTTCGATATGGCCAAAACCGATGAGAATCTGCGGATTGTCGAAGCGGTTGGCATTACACTGTTTCTGTTACCGTTTTTACGGTTTAAGCAATGGAAAATGCCGGTTTACCAGCAGTTGATGATTGCCTATTTCCTGTTGTTTGTAATTATTTTCAACAAGATGGCAGAGTCGCCGACGTATGTGCTGGCTGTGGTAGGAGTCGCCATCTGGTGGGTAACGGCCGCCGAACGCAATACGCTTGACCGGGTCCTGCTGGCATTGGTTGTGGTCTTTACCTCCCTGTCGCCGACGGATTTATTCCCGCCATTCGTACGTGACCAGTACATGAACCCATACAGCATCAAGGCCGTTCCGTGTGTGCTGGTCTGGTTGCGGATGCAGTATCAGTTATGGACAATCCAATCGTTTCAGGAGAGGGGACATACCGGTCGTGTACCGGAGCCGGAAGCAGTAATTAAATAAAAATGACGTCTTCGATCACGTCGGTGCCCATGTCGGAGTTAATCAGCTTGATCATCTTCTGCTTGGCATTGACCAGCTCACTGCGGAGGGGGGCCGACGTGATTTCAATATACAGAACCCGTTCGCGGACGTAAAGCCGGCCGGTTCGCGAAGCAATGGCCGATCCCATCATTTTCTCCCAGAACGCTTCCAGATATGTCTCATTAAAGCGGGCCTGAAGCTGGTACGACTTCAATAACATACCAATGGCATCTTTAACGCTCGTTACATCGGAGCGGCGGGAGTTTGCGTCTTTGCGGAATCGATATACTTCGTTCATCAGAAAATCTTGCTTAAAACAAAAGTACACAACAGCCGCTGTTACGCCAAAGTTTCAGGTCTGAATGTTCCGGCAACATAAAGTTGCAGTGATCTTGTAATGCAAACCTTGCTGTTATCGGTTAAGGAAAGCCATTTCTTAACCCAAGTCAATGTATAGCGGAAGGGAACAGGGTAGTTTTGCTCCATCAAAATCAATGTGTGAACAACAGATGAAAGCAATTGTATGCCCCGCTTACGGCACCCCTGATGTACTGACTTTACAGGAAATACCAACCCCGGAACCCGGTAAGGATCAGGTACTGATACAGATTACGGCAACGGCCGTGAATACAGCCGATTGCCGGTTACGGCAGGCAGATCCGTTTGCCGTTCGTTTTTTCTTCGGCCTGACTAAGCCCAAATATCCGGTTTTAGGTGGTGTTTTTTCCGGAACAGTTGTGAAGACAGGCAGTGCCGTGACCCGGTTTAAGGTGGGCGATGCAGTCTTTGGGTCAACGGATCAACGGTTCGGGGCCTATGCAGAATATATTACCCTGGCCGAAACAGAGTCTATTGCCTTGAAACCGGCGTTTTTATCCCATGAACAGGCGGCAGTTATTCCGTTCGGGGCAACAACAGCCCTGTATTTTATCCGGAAAGCGGCCATCAAGCCGGGGCAAAAAGTATTGATTTATGGTGCCTCCGGTGCGGTGGGTTCGGCGGCGGTGCAGCTTGCCCGGTACTTCGGGGCTGAGGTAACCGCGGTTTGTAGTGCGGCCAACGCAGATCTTGTCCGACAACTTGGTGCGCAGACTGTTATTAATTACACCCGGACCAATCTGGCATCCGTAACGGAGAAGTATGATGTAGTGATGGATACCATCAATAAATTACCGGTCAGCGTTGCATCCGGTTTATTGAACGGGCAGGGGACCCTGATTTTGAGTGCGGCTCAACTGCCCCAGCTGCTTCAGGGCATATGGCAGACAATGGGTAGCCGCAAAAAACTGCTGATGGGTATGGTTACCGCTACTCCGGCAGACCTTGCCTTTCTGAACGAACTCATTCAGACCGGCGCATTAACAGCCGTGCTCGACCGGACATATCCGATAACCGACATGGCAGACGCGCACCGGTATGTGGAGGCGGGGCATAAACGCGGAAACGTGGCGATTCGCATCGATTAGTGCTTCTGTAAAAGCCGTTTCCGGATCCGGCTTAAGGACTCGGGCTTTATGCCTATGTAGCTGGCAATCTGGTACTGCGGAATCAGCTGAAACAGATCGGGGCGGGAAGCCATAAGCCGCAGATAGCGCTGTTCGGGGGTTTCGGTCAGGTAGGTGGCGAGTATTTCCTGTTGTTCCGCAAAAACTCGCTCCATAATTTTTCTGGAAATGGTCTCAAACTTCGGAAATTGCCGGTAAAGTCCTTCTTCCTTATCCCGATTCCCGACGATTACGTAGGAATCGACGCAGGCATCCAGAAAATGGGCAGCGGGTACCTGTTCGTTCAGGCTTTTGATCGAAACGACCCACTGCTCATCGGTAAAAAAGTTACTGGTCTTCTCAACCCCGTCAACCAGGTAGTACTGCCGGATGCAGCCTTCCAGCACAAAGTAAGCTTCGGCCGAAATGTCGCCTTCTCGCAGCAGTATTGTGCCTTTTCTGACATGCTCAATATGAATTGTCGCTGCAATGGCATCGGCTTCTTCTGGCGTGAGCGGCATAATCCGCTGGAAATAATTCAGTAGTTTCTGATGCATGGGTGTACTGACTGAGTGCCAGGCACCGATGTGTGACCATACCGGGGGCGGCGGTTGTAAATATACGAAAGCTTATGCAAGCCGGGAAGAATTTATAGTGCGCTGGAAACCAACTATCCTGCTCCATGAAACTTTTTAAACCGGCTCCACGCCACAAACGCAGCCATAAGGGCAAAGGCAAGATTTGGGGTGATGAGTCCGGCTTCTCCGCGCTGAATGTGAAATACCGTGGCGCAGATCATCAGGACAAAGCAGCCCGCCGCAGCTGTCGGTGTCAGTATGGGTTTGATGCGCAAGAGCGCCGGCAACAGCAAACCAAGAGCGCCGAGCAGATCAAGGATCGCGGTAAATGTAAGCAGTGTTTTTGATACCTGACCGGTCCAGGGCCACATCTGTGCCAGTTGGCCGGCGGGTTGCAGGAGCTTCATGAAGCCGCCCCAGCCGAAGCTGACCGCGAGCAGTACTTGTGCCACCCATAAGGCAATGGTGAGCCAGTCCGTTTTTTTTGATTGATTTGTCATGCGTAGTCTGTAGTTGTGTACGGACAAAACTAGCTACCTTTACTTTCTGCCGGATAGTACTATCCCGTCGGATAGCGCTATCCGGTGAGATAGCGTCGCGAATGAAAACTAGCGGAAACTATGCTGACTACGGGAGGATGCCCCAAAAATATGCTGTCGATCAAAGATGCGCTCGAAGCACTGGAAGGAAAATGGAAGCTCCTGATTTTGTTTGCCTTGTCATCGGGGCCGAAGCGGTTTAAACAGATTTCGGCCGAAGTGGGCGGGATAACGGATAAGGTGCTGTCGAAGGAGTTGAAAGCTTTAGAGGCCAATCAGCTGATCCGGCGGCAGGTGTATGATACGTTCCCGCCAACGGTTGAATATTCGGTTACACCCCACGGCTTGTCGCTCGAAAAGGTGATGGAAGAACTGCATTACTGGGGCCTTGCCCATCGTAAGCAGATTATAGGAAAATGAGCGTCCGGCAATCTGCCGGACGCTCACCGGCGGAGGGGTTAGCGGGTAGTCCGTTTCCAGAGTACGCCGTTTTTGGTGACCAGGCTGGTCAGTTCCTGTTGGTGGACTAGCCGGAGCAGCTGTTGGTCGGCCTCCTGAACGGAGAGACCGCTTAGTTCAGCAAATTCACGGGTTGTGAGGGTGGGATAGGTAGTGAAGAGGTACTGCCAGGTGGTTTCGTACTGGTGTTTTTCCGCCTTCGGGTACAATTTGGTGATGCCCGCTTCATAAGTAGCATACGGTTTAAACCCATAGATGAATTCCCGGTTGCCGGCCGCGTCGGTGATATAAACGCTCGGGAAGCCACGGACGCCCAGTTTCCGGCCCAGTTCCAGATCTGCTCTGAACAGCTCTTGTGCCGGACCTTCATAGTCCAGTTTCAGTTTCGCCGCATCCAGACCAGCTTCTGCGGCAGCTTTCGACAGGTGTTCCCATTTGGTGATGTTCTTTTTCTCCAGAAATACCATTTCACGGATAATACGGAGAAAAACAAGGGCCTTTTTCTCATCCTGAAGCTGCGCAGCCTTGAAGGCAATTGAAGGCGGATAAGACGAGTGTAGCGGATCTTCGAGCCATACATCGCCGTCAATCGGCATCTGGTAGTACCGGCTTACTTCGTCCCAGTGGTGGGCTACATCCGACGGTTTGCTGATACCACCGCTGTTATAACTCCAGTCGGGCAGCAGGCCTCCCATGTGATAATCGATATGTACATCAGTACCATATTCGAGTTTGAGCTTGCGTAACTGCGGCTCAATTCCCCAGCAGGTCGAACAGATAGGGTCAGTAAAATAGGTGATTGTCAGGGGTTTCTTATCGACCTGGACGTTGACCGGTGTGGTTGCCGTCTGAGAGGCCGGTAGCTCACAGATACCTGTTTCGGGATCGCAGAGCAGGGGATTATTGCTTACCATAACGTTCTTATTGGTTTGTCCGTTGCAACTGCCAGACAGTGCACACAGTAGCATGAAGCAGGCAAAAACGGCTTTTAGCATGGTTTTGTATTAACTTTGATACAAAGTTGGAACAATACACCGGCCATGTCAATTAGTCAGAAAAAGTTGACCAGGTAGCAAAAAGGAAAATGGAAGCGAAGGACGAATGCCCTGCACAAGGATTATTAAGAGCTGTTTCGGGAAAATGGAAACCGCAGATATTTCAGCTGGCGGCCGAGTCGCCGGTGCGGTTTAACGCCTTGCTGCGGCAGTTGCAGGGGGCAAACAAGCAATCGCTTGCCAATGCGCTGAAGGAGATGGAGGAAGAGGGGTTGCTGGATAAATCCATTGTGAGCGAGAAGCCCTTACACATTGAATATACACTGTCGGCCCGCGGTCAGTCGCTGATTCCGGTTTTCCGGCAGCTGGAGCGGTTGCTGGAGCAGTAGGGGCTGGTGTTGGCTGTTTTGTTGGCTAGTGTTGGTACGACTAATACACGATAGTCTCCCATTGTCCTGATAGCATTGTCATACCACCACTGACAACCTTCACGCCGCACTCCGGAAGCGGTTAAATTTGCATTCAAGCGTTTTCTGCCGTATACTTGCGGCATCAAGTCAATTCGAACGTGCCTGACACTCCGGCACGGATTGATTTATACAGAAGAGGGGAGAGATCGGGCTCTGTAAACCTCTGGCAACCTACCGCATGGCAAGGTGCTAATTCCCGCCTAAGACAACCGCACAAGCGGCGTTAGGGACTATAAATCGTTAACAACATGATCAACTATCGACGTTGTATGCCCCTCAGGGGCCTATGAACCTGTACCACTGTCTGTCTGAAATCGGGAGCGTTTTCAGTAGACCGGCGCCTGCATGTGCTTGTGCTGCATGTATAGTTCATCATTTCTTTTCATTTTCCTATAATCATGGCCGATCAATTTCATTTTGACACCCTCCAGCTTCACGCCGGACAAGAGGTAGACCCAACAACCAACTCACGGGCTGTACCCATTTATCAAACCACGTCGTATGTATTCAACAGCTCGGAGCACGGAGCTGACCTGTTTGCCCTGAAGGCGTTCGGAAACATATACACCCGCATTATGAACCCGACAACTGACGTGTTCGAAAAGCGGGTAGCGGCCCTGGAAGGCGGCGTGGCTGCACTGGCCGTGGCATCGGGACAGGCGGCGCAGTTCATCGCGCTGAACAACATCCTGAATGCGGGGGATAACTTTATTTCGACGGCATACCTCTATGGCGGTACCTACAACCAGTTTAAGGTCTCATTCAAACGCCTCGGTATCGACGTTCGCTTTACAGAAAACGAAAGCATCGAGAGCTATGAAAAGCTGATCGACGACAATACCAAAGCCATTTATGTTGAAACCATCGGCAATCCGGGCTTTAATATTCCGGATTGGGAAGGGCTGTCGGCACTGGCGAAGAAACACGATATTCCGCTGATTGTCGACAATACCTTCGGGGCGGGTGGTTATCTGTTCCGGCCCCTGGAACACGGTGCGGCGGTTGTCGTCGAATCGGCAACGAAGTGGATCGGCGGTCACGGAACGAGCATCGGCGGGGTAATTGTCGATGGCGGTACGTACGACTGGGGTAACGGCAAGTTCCCGCAGTTCAGCCAGCCGTCGCCGGGCTACCACGGACTGGTCTTCTCTGACGTATTCGGGGTAAACGGGCCGTTCGGCAACATTCAGTTTGCGATCCGGGCACGGGTGGAAGGTCTCCGCGACTGGGGTCCTGCCATTTCACCGTTCAACTCGTTTATGCTGTTGCAAGGCATTGAAACACTGTCGCTCCGCGTTGACCGGACGGTGCAGAACGCCCTCGCTCTGGCGCAGTGGCTGGAACAGCACGAACTGGTTGAGTACGTAAACTATCCGGGACTGGAAAGCAGTCCGTACCACGAGCGGGCAAAAAAATACCTTAAACGCGGATTTGGCGGGGTGTTTATGTTTAAGCTGAAAGCGGGTAAGGATGCCGCCGACCGCTTTGTAAACAGCCTGAAACTCCTGAGTCACCTGGCCAACGTCGGGGATTCAAAATCGTTGATTATCCATCCGGCCTCGACAACGCACCAGCAGTTGTCGGAACACGAGCAGGCGGCCGCCGGTGTAGAACCGGGCTTGCTGCGTGTATCGGTTGGTACGGAGCATATCGACGACATTAAAGCTGATTTTGAACAGGCCTTTGCCCAGCTGTAGGCCTGCGGCATATTGTTAGATCTACCTACGGTCAGCCGGCGAAAGCCGGCTGACCGAAACTGTTTAAGTTTTGAACTACTTCGACTACAAATATTCTTTCCCTCTCGAAGCGGGCGGAACGTTGCCGGGCTTTCGGCTGGCTTATACCACCTATGGTACGTATAAGCCTGAAGATCCGAAAAATGTGATCTGGATCTGCCATGCCCTTACCGGCAATGCCGATCCGGCCGACTGGTGGAGCGGGTTAGTGGGTCAGGGAAAGTTTTACGACCCGGCTCAGCATTTCATCATCTGTGCCAACGTCATTGGCTCCTGTTACGGGTCTACCGGCCCGCTCTCGGTTAATCCGGAAACGGGCGAACCGTTTTATCACGATTTCCCGACCATTACCATCCGTGACATGGTCAACGCACTGGACCTGCTGCGGCAGGAACTGGGTATTGAAAAAATATACAAGCTTATCGGCGGTTCATTGGGTGGGCAACAGGCGGTTGAATGGGCCATTCTGCACCCGCGCCTGGTCGAAAACCTGATCCTGATTGCGTCTAATGCGGTTTTTTCGCCCTGGGGCATTGCCTTTAATGAGTCGCAGCGGATGGCGATTGAAGCCGATCCGACCTGGTTCGAACGCCGCGACGATGCGGGCGTGAATGGTATGAAAGCTGCACGCTCGATGGCTCTGATTTCGTACCGAAACTACGATACCTACGGCTTTACACAGGCCCTCGATAACAACGAGCAACTAACGGATTACAAGGCTGCCAGCTACCAGCGGTATCAGGGTGAGAAAATTGCCGCGCGTTTTAATGCCTTTACCTATCGGGTTCTGACAACGGTGATGGATTCCCATAACGTGGGCCGTAACCGGGGCAGTATCCTGAATGCCCTGGCACAAATTAAAGCCAATACGCTGGTGGTCGGTATCCGCTCGGATATTCTGTTTCCGCCGTCGGAGCAGCAGTTTCTGGCCCGGCATATCCCGAATGCGGTGTATGAAGAAATTGACTCGCTGTACGGACATGACGGGTTCCTGATTGAGTTCAAGCCGTTGGCGGGACTGATCAGGAAATGGATGAACAGCATCGGACAGGCAAAGAAAAAAGAACAGCAAAGCGCGTAACGAGGGAATGTTCTGGTACGAAGAAGAAGTCCGGCAGCTTGAACGAAAAGTAACGAACAAACCACCCCTGGTTGGCCGGACAGTATTTTACGGCAGCTCATCGATCCGGTTATGGTCGTCGCTGGCGGCAGATTTTCCGGAGAAAAAAACGCTGAATCTGGGCTTTGGCGGTTCCACACTGGCGGCCTGCACGTGGTTTTTTGAACGGCTGGTGGTGCCCGCCAAACCGTCGTCGATCGTATTCTACGCGGGCGATAATGACCTGGGCGATAACCGTCATCCCGAAGAAGTCTACCTGTTTTTCTGCACGCTGGTCGATAAAGTGGCGCAGCACCTGCCCGGCACCCCGCTGGTTTATCTGGCCATTAAGCCAAGTCCGGCGCGGTGGGCCATTGTAGACCGGATCCATTACACCAACAAAATTATTTCCGAAAAAATACAGGAATTGCCTCATTGCCAGTTTGTTGATCTCTACACGCCCATGCTGAACAATCATGGATTACCGCGGCGGGAGCTGTACGAGGCCGATGGACTGCACCTGAACCCGAAAGGGTACGCGCTGTGGCGGGATGTGTTGTTGACGAGCGCCGTTGCTTTTTAACGATTTCTTTACAACCGATTACCCGAAAACTACCGAAATTCGGCCGTTGAACCGAACTTGTTATGCACCGCGAGTATCACGAATGGTATAGCCCGAACCTCGGCCGGAAGATGGAAATGTTAATCTTCGGGCATGCCGGTGCCCGAGTGCTGGTGTTTCCGACGCGTTGCGGCCGGTTCTACGAATACGAAAATTTCGGGCTGGTGGAGGCATTGGCCGATAAGATTAATAACGGCTGGATTCAGCTGTTCTGTGTCGACAGCATTGATGCGGAGAGTGTGTATAACGTATATGCACCGCCCAATGACCGGATCAGGCGGCATTTACAGTACGAGCAGTATATTCTGGACGAGGTATTGCCGCTGACACGGGTGAAAAATGATCAGCCGTTTATGATCTCACATGGTTGCAGCCTCGGTGCGTTCCATGCCATGAACATTGCCCTGCGACACCCGCATCTGTTTGGCCGGGTTGTTGCGTTCAGTGGCCGGTATGATTTGTCAATGGCTGTTGATGATTTCCGGGGCCTGTTCGACGATGAATATAACGAAGACATTTACTTCAATACGCCGATTCACTTCCTGCCTAATTTACAGGAAGAATACACCCTGAACCTCATCCGCCGGATGCAGATTACCTTTACTATCGGCGATCAGGATCCGTTCCTTGGTAACAACATGGCCCTCCGCGACATCTTCCACGAAAAACAGATTCCCCACGAATTCTACGTCTGGCAAGGCCGCGCCCACAAAGCCAAATACTGGCACAAAATGGTACAGATGTACCTCTAGGAATTGGTGATTGAGCGAATGAGTGATTGAGTGAACTAGCCACTCAATCACTCATTCGCTCAATCACCACTATTTTATGTATCTGAAATCCTCATTGCCTTGTAGCGCGAGGAGTGTCTGGTACATGAGCTGAATCACCGACTGTACGTCGTCTTTGTGGACGGTTTCGACGGTGGTGTGCATGTACTTCAGGGGCAGCGAGATCAGGGCGGAGGCGATGCCTTCGGTGGCGTAGGCAAACGCATCAGTATCCGTACCGGTCGACCGGCTGACGGCCTGCCGCTGGAAAGTAATGCTGTTTTTATCGGCTACGTCAATGATGAAGTCCAGTACGTTGTTCTGCACCGCCGGACCGTAGCAAAGCACCGGACCGCCGCCCGCTTTGAGGTCACCCTGCTCTTTTTTGTCGTAGCGCGGCGACTGGGTGTCGTGCGTCACATCGGTACAGATGGCCAGGTCGGGGCGCAGGCGGCGCGCGATCATCTCGGCACCCCGCAGCCCGATTTCTTCCTGTACGGCATTGACGATGTAGAGCGTAAACGGCAGCGTAACGTTGTTTTCTTTCAGCATGCGGGCTACCTCGGCAATCATGAAACCACCCATGCGGTTGTCGAGGGCACGACCAACGTAGTACCGGTCGTTCAGCTCGAACAGGCCATCGACAAACGTGCAGACGGTTCCGACATGGATGCCCATTTCGGCCACTTCCTGCTTGTTGGCGGCGCCCACGTCGATGAACAGGTCAGTTACTTTCGGAGCGGTGTCCTTTCCGAGGTCGCGGACGTGGATAGCCGGCCAGCCGAAAACACCTGTAACAACACCTTTTTTCGTGTGCAGGTTAACCCGCATCGACGGTGCAATGACGGCATCCGACCCACCGTTGCGGCGGACGTAAATATAGCCGTTGTCGTCGATGTAGTTCACGAACCACGAAATCTCATCCGAGTGGGCTTCGATCACCACTTTATACGGTTGTCCCGGGTTAATCACCCCGACGGCCGTGCCGTATACGTCAACAATGTACTCGTCAATGTATGGCTTCAGATAGTCAAGCCAGATTTGCTGCCCCGGGGCCTCAAAGCCGGTCGGTGAGGCATTGTTCAGGTAAGTATAAAGAAACGCTTTACTTTGATCGGTCATGGTACTATGTAAATATCCCTTTTTCCAAACCAACAAAAAACGACGGACTTATAAAAGAGCTCCGGCGTTTTTATGCGGCTGGAACGATTGTTAAAACACAATCCGATAGCTCAGTATGGGTAACAGGCCGGTCATGTAGTAGGTTTTAGTGTTGCCTGAGCGGGGTTCGAAATACTGCCCAAAGACGTTCTGCCGGTTCGTTACGTTCTGAATGTCCAGCGACAACGTGCGGGTGGAATGCTGTTTGTTTTTCTTCCAGCTCAGCCGGATGTCCGTCCGGAAATAGTCGGGAATTTTCAGCGTATTCGTCAACGCATCCACGTAAACCGTCTGCTGCTGCCGCTGCGATTCGGCGAGGTTGATGGGCGTGTCGCGGTAACCGCCGAAATACGTCAGTTTGACGTTCAGCCCCAGCACACTGTTTTTGAACACACCCGTTTCGCCCATGATAAACTCTTTGCCGGCCAGGAGGTTAGTCGCGTAGTTGCCGTCGTAACGGGTACTGCGCCAGATTTGGTCCGAGCCCTGGTATTCGGAGCGGTAGAGCGACGCTGACCACAGGAAATACAGGTTATGATGCAGGAACTGCTCCAGGGTCAGCTCCGCGCCGTAATTGCGGCCCTTACCGGTATTGGCGAATGGTCGCACCGAAAAACCATACATCTGGTTAACGGTCGAAAAGGCGTCGCGTGTCCCGGCGCTGACCGGCAGGTTAAACAGCGCCTGATAGTAGGCTTCGGCCTTCAGCCGCAGATGGTCGTTTATGGAGTAGTCGTAGGCCAAAACCGCATGGTGCGATTTGCTGAGGCCCAGGTGCCGGTTGGGAGCATTCAGGCTGCCGTCGGCGGCTGGAAGTTTGATAAAATACAGGGCCGGATTCTGCAACTGACTGTGCAGGCCATACCCGAGGCTAAGCGTATGTTTCGGCAAAAACGCCCACCGTATCGACGCGCGCGGTTCCACCGAATGGGTGCTGTTGAGCAGAAAGCCGAGGTAATGCAACCCCGCATTCAGCGTTACCTGCTCCGACAAACGGTAGTTCCACTGTCCGTAGGCTTGCAGGGTGTAAGCCGTCTGGTTATTAATCGAAATCATCGTCCGGATTTGTTGCAGGGTATCAATCCACGCATTATTCAGCAGGTCGTACCGGATTTGTGCACCAATCAGACCAGTCCGGAAGGTGTTTTTGGCGTTGAGTTTGTAGGTCAGCACGCTGGAAATGGTCCGGCGCTGCACGGTATAGCTGTCGTCTTCGCGGCGTTGCGGTTTGAGCTCATCGGTCAGGTACGTACCTTTGAGCCCGTTGCGGTAGCCCGATGCCAGCACAACCGTTTTCAGAAACGCTTTGCGGCCGATATTCAGTGAATGGGTGGCTCCGACGGCCCCCGTGTTGGCATAGTACGTCTCGCTGAGACGGTCAAATTCACTTGTCCATGCCGTCGAGTCGCGGTTGGCTTCGATATGCTGGCTGCTTAGTCCGCCGAAACCAAACAACGTAAAGGTTCCTGCCTTACGGGTAGGCAGATACATGTTAAACGACAGGTCTTGAAAGGTGGTAACGCCCGACGTCACGTTAACCCCGACCATCGACAGGATACCCAGCGTTGAATACCGGTAGTTGAACAGGTAAGACCCCTTATAGTGCTTCGAAAACGGCCCTTCCGACGAGACATCGATGCCCAGTACACCGGCCTGCACCGTGCTTTCCCGCTTCTGGTTATTGCCCCGGCGGAGCTTGAGGTCAAACACACCGGAGAGCGCGTTGCCGTATTCGGCGGGAAAAGCGCTGGTCATAAAATCGGAGTTGGCGAGTAACTGAGCGCTCAGGATCGACACCCCGCCGGCGGCCGACCCGATGTTGGCAAAGTGGTTCGGATTCGGAATCTCTACGCCTTCCATCCGCCAGAGCAGGCCGTTGGGGGCGTTTCCGCGAATAACAATCAGATTATTGCCGTCGTCGGCCCCGACCACGCCGGCGTAGGCAGTGGCCATGCGGGCGGGGTCATTCACGGCAGCTGCAAACCGCTGGGTTTCTTCGACCGAAAAGGTACGGGCCGATACCGTAGCCATTTCATTCAGCGGCTTGTCTTTTTCGAGGGTTGGCTTTACGGTTACCTCCGTCAGCTGGTTGATGGTTTCTTCCAGATTGATGGTCAGAACCAGTTCTTTACCGGCATCCACCACTACACTGGTCAGGACAGCGTCTTTATAACCGACAAACGAAATTTTCAGCGTGTGACGGCCAACGGGCACCTGCGTTAACCGGAAGGTACCGTCAGATTCGGTCAGTGTACCTTTGATCGGGGAGAGGCTGACGAGTGCCACGGTTGCCCCCGGAACCGGCGTCTGTAAACTTTGATCGACGACCGTACCCCTGATTGTCTGGGTAAACCGGGCTTGTCCGTAGACAACATTTGAGCAGAAGAGGAGGGCAAAAAAGAGGAAACTACGCTGTGCGTTCATGGGGTGATGTTGTTGTTTACCACCCCATGACAGCCGCAAGCGTGCTTACCCCTACTTAGTTTTAAATGAATAATGAGTAATGTTTTTAATGAATAATGATTTCCCGGCCATTTTTTTAAATTATCCATTATCCATTATCCATTATCCATTATCCATTATCCATTATCCATTATCCATTATCCATTATCCATTATCCATTAATCACTCCCATTCCCACGCATCGTCATTAATCAGCTCGGCGACGACGGCGGTCCAGCCGGTTTGGTGCGAGGCGCCGATGCCATGAGCCGTATCGCCGTGAAAATATTCGTAGAACAAAAGCAGGTCCTTATTTTCAGGTCTCTGGTAAAAATCAGCATATGGGCCGTGGACAAGCCGCTGCCCCAGTGACGACTGTGAAAAGATGTGTACCACCCGTTTCGCCAGCTCGTTGGAGACCTGTTCTAGGGTCAGAAAATTGCCGGACCGGGTCGGAAATTCCACTTTGAGCGAGTCGCCGTAGAACTGATGGTATTTTTTCAGGGATTTGATAAACAGGTAGTTGATCGGCATCCAGACCGGTCCGCGCCAGTTTGAGTTGCCGCCGAACATCGACGAATCAGAATCGCCCGGATTGTAGCGGACACTGTAGACCTGCCCGTCGAGCTGAATCGCATAAGGGTGCTGCTCGTGGTATTTGGACAGGGCCCGGATACCGCCCGCCGACAAAAACTCGGTTTCGTCGAGCAGGATTTGCAGCAGTTTTACCAGTCGTTCCTTCGAAACCAGCGACAGGATAATATCGCCTTCGTCGGAGGTTTGTTCGTTGGGCAGGGGCTTGCCGAGGCGTTGGTGGTATTTGTGAAAATAATCCATCCGTTTCAGGAAATCGGAAAGGGGACCGCACTTGCTGCGCTTGATGACCGAAACGGCAAAAAGCACCGTTAGCCCCACCACCGACCGCACTTTCAGGCGGGTAGCGTCGCCGTGGGCCGGATAGAGTACGTCGTAGTAAAAGCCGTCTTCTTCGTCCCACAGCTCCTGATTCAGCGATTCGGCAATCAGGATAAAATGCTCGTAGAACTTCGTGGCAACATCCTCAAACGTCGGGTCATAAACCGTGATTTCGAGGGCGATGTCCATCATATTCAACGCATAAAGCGCCATCCAGGCTGTGGCGTCGGCCTGTTCGAGCAGGGTGCCCGGCGGCAGATGGCTGCGGTCGATGACCCCGATATTGTCGAGGCCAAGGAAACCACCCGAAAAAACGTTGTTTTCTTCTTCGTCGTGGCGGTTGGCCCACCACGTAAAGTTGATGAGCAGTTTCTGAAAGATGCGTTTCAGGAAGTCAACATCGGCGTGGCCGTGGATGGTGCGTTCGATGCGGTAAACGGAAAGGGCCGCCCAGGCATGTACGGGCGGATTGACATCCGAGAAGTTCCATTCGTAGGCCGGAATCTGTCCCGCCGGACTCATGTACCACTCCCGCATCATCAGAATCAGCTGGTTCTTGGCAAACAACGGGTCGATCATCGCCATCGGCACGCAGTGAAACGCCAGATCCCAGGCGGCGTACCACGGGTATTCCCATTTGTCGGGCATCAGCAGCACATCTTCGTTGTTGAGGTGCGTCCAATGGTGATTACGGCCCAGAATGCGTTCGGACGGTGGCTTTGGTAAGCCCGGATCACCCATCAGCCAGCGGGGTATGTCATAGTGGTAATACTGGCGGCTCCACAGCAACCCGGCGAGGGCCTGCCGCTGGATATTTTTCAGGTCTTCGGGTGCGTTAACGGGAGCCATGCGGTCATAAAAGGCGTCGGCCTCCTGCTTCCGTAACGAAAAAGCCTCGCTGAAAGCGGCATCAAACGGACTGGAAAGCGATTCCTTACAAAGCCGGAGCGACAGGGTGACCGTGGTCCCGCCCGCCACATTCAGCGGGTAGACCGGTGCAAACTTGGTCCCGGTTTGCTGTTGCTGCAAGGCATCAGGGAGGTAGCTGTTCTGTCCGGTCAGCGCATCATGGAAAGCGTCTTTTACAAACGGCGACCGGTTCGGAATGCCGTAGAGCCGTAAGGTATTCGACTCATTTTCGGTCATGAATGCCGTCTCGGTTGGCTGATAGTAGAGCCGGTACTGACCGGCTTTCGCGTGCATCAGCACCACTGATCCGGCCGTGCCGGTTTCGGGCTGGCGGGTAATGACCGGCTTCGGATAGTCCGTCTCGAAGGCCCAGCGGTTGCGGCACCAGAGCGTCGGCAGCACATGAATCGGGGCGGTTTCGGGACCCCGGTTCGTGACCGAAATCCGGATACAAATGTCCTCTGCATGTACCTTCGCATACTCCACGACCACGTCGAAATACCGGTTTTCGGAAAAAACGCCGGTGTCCAGCAGTTCAAATTCCGGATCCTGACGCGTCCGGCGGGCATTCTCCTGCCGGAGCTGTTCGTAGGGAAATACCGCCTGCGGGTATTTGTACAGAAACTTCATGTACGAATGCGTCGGCGTGTTGTCGAGGTAGTAATACAGTTCCTTAACATCCTCACCGTGATTGCCTTCGTAGTTGGTCAGCCCGTAGAGCCGCTCTTTCAGGATCGGATCTTTGCCGTTCCAGAGCGCCAGCGCAAAGCAAATGTGCTGGTGATGATCCGAAATACCCCCCAGCCCGTCTTCTCCCCAGCGATACACGCGCGAACGGGCGTGGTTGTGCGGGAAAAAATCCCAGGCATTGCCGTCGGCGCTGTAATCTTCGCGGACCGTTGCCCATTGGCGGTCAGACAGGTAGGAACCCCATTTTTCGAGGGGTACTGATTTTTTGGCGTTCTCCAGGAGCCGCGCCCATTCCGCTGAGTTAGTCATTGTGTAAGCGTTTGAACAGCTCAGCCGCCGGTGGCGAAGCTTTCGAAAACGGTCATGCCCCCGTCAATCAGGATACTGGTGCCGGTAATGTAATCCGAATCGTCGGAAGCCAGAAAAACGGCCAGCTTACCGATGTCGCCCGGTTGGCCGATGCGGTTATACGGGATGAGCGACATCAGGCTGTTCAGGGCCTGCGGCGTTTCCCACGCCGGTTTATTGATCGGCGTCTGGATCGCGCCGGGGGCAATGCTGTTGACACGGATTTTGCGGTCGCCGTATTCCTGCGCCAGCGATTGCATCAGGAGTTTTACCCCGCCTTTTGAGGCCGCGTAGTTGACATGGCCCGCCCACGGAATCACCTCGTGCACCGAACTCATGCAGATGATTTTACCGGTAGCGAGCGAAACTTCCGGACGCGGACCGCGGCGCAGAAACTCGCGGATGGCTTCGCGGGCGCACAGAAACTGACCGGTCAGGTTGATGTTGATCACGGTCTGCCACTGATCCAGGGTCATTTCATCAAATTTGGCGTCCTTCTGCAAACCGGCATTGTTCACCAGAATGTCGATGGTGCCAAAGTGCTCAATGGCTTGCGAGAACATGGCCTGTACCTCGTCTTCCTTGCTGACATCGGCCTGAATGGCGATTGCCTGACTGCCGGCGGCTTCAATCTGTACGACAACTTCCTGTGCGCCTTTCAGACTTGAGCTATAATTTACCACCACATTAGCGCCTGCCTGCCCGAGTGCGAGCGCCACGCCCGCGCCGATGCCCGAGCTGCCTCCTGTAACCAGAGCCGTTTGTCCGGCTAATTTCTTCTCCATATGTTCATTGAGTGAGTTAGTGATTGAGCGATTGAGTGTACAGCCCTACCCGCATTAACCGGAAACAAAACATTCAATAGTCAATTTGTTGGGTATTGCATTAGTTGGGTAACCGGCACCCGTAGCAAAGGTTATTGATTGTGTGCTATTTTAGCGAAAATTTAATGATCCAAACAGGGGTCACTACAGGTATTCAACTGACATTTGACCGAACGGGTCATACAGGCACTAATTATGAACAGATACCTTTTCGTTTTGCTGCTGGCTGTCTGGGGCCAAAGCTATGGACAGTCGGCCTACCAGCAACCGGACATAGATGTGTTGTTCTATCATTTTTCGCTGACGCTGTCGGATGCCTCCGATCAGATCAGGGGCGAAACCCGTATCCGCTTCAACCGGCGGACGGATCAGACGAACCCCATCTGGTTTGACCTGGCGGGACCGGCGTCGGGGACCACCACGACCGGCATGCGGGTCACCGGAGTATCGACCGCCGACGGGAAAGACGTGGCCTTTAGCCACCGGCAGAACCGCGTGTTCCTGACACTGGCCGGTCAGCCCAATATTCCGCAGGAAGTACTGATCCGCTACGAAGGGGTGCCGGAGAAGGGCTTGATTATCAGTAAGAATAAATTCGGCGACCGGACATTCTTCGGTGATAACTGGCCTAATAATGCCCGTCATTGGCTGCCGGTCGTTGACCATCCGTCGGATAAGGCCACCTGCGATTTTATGGTGACCGCACCGGCCCGATACCGCGTTATTGCCAACGGCAAACTGGTCACTGAGCACGTCATGCCGAACGGGCAGAAACTCACCCACTGGCACGAAGGAACGCCGATCCCGACCAAAGTCATGGTGATCGGCGCGGCGCAGTTTGCGGTTGAAGAGGTCGGAAACGTGGCCGGCATTCCGGTGCAGAGCTGGCTGTATCCGCGCGATAGCACAAAGGGATTTATCGACTACAAACCTGCCCGCGCCATGTTGCAGTTCTTCATCGACAAAATCGGGCCGTATGCCTATGAGAAACTGGCCAATGTAGAGTCGACGACGATGTTTGGCGGCATGGAGAATGCCAGCTGTATTTTTTACAACGAAAAAGCGATTGTCGGCCGCAAGGATATAAACATGGAGGCGCTGCTGGCCCACGAAATTGCCCATCAGTGGTTTGGTAACTCGGCGTCGGAGGCAGACTGGCCGCACGTCTGGCTCAGCGAAGGGTTTGCCACCTATTTTTCGGCTCTGTATCTCGAACATGCTTACGGGCGTGACACGCTCAATCGCATCCTGAATACCAACAAAGGGCAGGTATTCCGGTTTGCTGGCCTGCGCCCTAACGGAACAATTGTGGACTCAACAGCCACGGATCTGATCAGTCTGCTGAATCCGAATTCGTACCAGAAAGGCGGCTGGGTATTACACATGCTCCGCCATGAAGTGGGCGATGAGGTATTCTGGCAGGGTATCCGTGCGTATTATGCCCGCTACCGCGACAGCAATGCCCGGACCGCCGGCTTTCAGCAGATCATGGAAAAAACGGCCGGCCGCTCGCTGGATACGTTTTTCCGGCAGTGGCTCTATCAACCCGGCTATCCGGACCTGAGCTGGCGCTGGCGGTATGACGCCGCCGGAAAAACGCTGGTGATTAGCGTAACGCAGCAACAGCCCGCGGCCACTACGTTTACCTTACCGCTGGTATTTAGTTTGCAGGACGGCGTTAACCGTGACTTGGCGCGTTCAGTCAGGGTGGTGCTCGACAAGCGGCAGCAGGAGTTCACCATCCCGCTGGCGCAGAAGCCGGTACTGGTTGTGCTCGACCCCGATAATACCGTACTGATGAAAGCGGTGCAGGCAAAATAATGCCATTAATATTCACTACTCCCACATAGCTTACCTATCCAAATGACCAATGTTTTACCGGCGGCCAAACGGCCTGTACTTATCCTGTTTGTCTTATTTTTCCTTTCCGGCTTTGCCGCCCTGCTTTATCAGGTCATCTGGCAACGCCTGCTCGTTTTTTACACTGGTTCAGATACCGTCAGTATCAGCCTCATTGTTTCGGCCTTTATGACCGGTCTCGGGTTAGGATACCTCGTCGGCGGGCGGCTCGCCGACCGCGCTACGCCGGCCATAAACCTGCGCTATTTTGTCGGTGCCGAAGTCGGCATCCTGCTGTTTGCCGCGTTCAGTAAAGCCATTCTCTACGATTACCTGTTTCAGTCGGCGCCCGATTTCGGGGATAATACCCTTGTGCTCTACGCAGTGGTGTTCGGGGTATTGCTGGTCCCGACATTTCTGATGGGGTTTTCCTTACCGGCACTTTCTAAAGCGTTCCGGTTTGCCGACGGCACCGAACAGGCCCGTTACATCAGTCTGCTGTACTTTGTTAATACGCTCGGGGCGGCGGTCGGGGCATTCGTGACCGGATTTGTGCTGGTACGGCAGATGGGCTACGCCTCATCCATCTGGGTCGGCGTGGCGTTTAACGGCATTTGTGCCATCGGGGCGCTCGGGCTTGGCCGGCAGCAACCGCAGACCGGAGCGGATACCGCTTCGGGTCCGGAAATCGGCAGCCTGACCTTTACGCCCATGCTGACCCTGTGGTCAACCCATTACTTTCTGTCCGGGCTGGCAGCCCTGTCGCTGGAACTGATCTGGTTCCGGGTTCTCGAAACGCTGATTAAGTCGGTGTCGCTGACGTTTTCGGTTTTGCTGGCCATCTACCTGGGTTCCATGGCGATTGGTACCTGGGTAGGGGTACGGCTGGTGAAAGGCCGCGCCTTTCAGGTGCCCGCCCGCCGTGAACGCCTGTTTCTGATTGCACAGATCATGCTGTACGGCTATACTGGCTTGTCGGTCGTGATCTTTATCGGTAGTGTCAGTAACGTACCGGCCCTGCGGTTTCTGTGGGATTATTTCCTGAGCGGCGAGCCGGTGCTGAACGCGCGGTTTATGTTGTTCACCTACGGCCTGATTCCGGTTTTTCTGCTGTTCATTCCGACGTTCATGATGGGGTTAAGCTTTGCCGTTTCGCAGTCGCTGATACAGGACCGGTACGAAGAAGTAGGGCGTAAAGTGGGCTGGCTCCAGTTTATCAACATCGTCGGGTCGGCGGTCGGCGCGTGGTGGGTGACCTGGGTTGGGTTTCCGCTGTTCGGGTCAGCTGAACTGCTGCGGCTCATTGCAGGCCTGAGTCTGGTCTACGGGTTTGTGCTGTTCTACCGGAAGCATATCCATCCGCTTGCCATGATTGTGCTGGTGATTGTGCAGCTGCTGGCTATCCTGACCATTCCGGATAACAACCGTTTCTGGCAGCTCATGAACGGGGTGCGGTCAGAGAAACAGATTTTGTTCAATGAAAACGAATCAGGTGTATCGGTTATTAAGCTCGATAGCAATCAGCGCAGCGGCGTTGTATTTGTGAACGGGCTGGGGCAGAGTGGATTGCCGTTTTATATTGACGAAGTGCATACCCTGCTGGGCGGCCTGCCCGTTATGATTCACCCGAATCCGGAAAAGGTGGCGGTCATCGGTCTGGGGTCAGGCGGGACGGTGCAGGGGATCGGTGGCCGGGCCGAAACCCGCCGGATCGATTGCTTTGAGATTGTGAGTAATCAGGCACAGCTGCTGGCCGAATACGCCGCCGTTGCCAATGACCGTGCTGTAGACTATGTGCTGTCCGACAAACGCCTGCAACTGATTTTCCGCGACGGCCGGTATGCCCTCCGGCAGCGGCCGGATCTGTACGACGTGATCGAAGCCGATGCACTGCGGCCCTCATCGGCGTTTTCGGGCAATATTTACTCTAAGGAGTACTTTGAATTGCTGCGTTCCCGGCTGAAACCAAAAGGCCTGGCGGTTACGTGGTGTCCGACGGGCCGTGTGCTGAATACCTTCCGACAGGTATTTCCATACGTTCTGTACGTAGAGCATCTGGTGCTGGTCGGGAGCAACGAACCGATTCCGCTCGACTGGGCTGCTATTGAGCAACGCGCCACGAGCACGTTCAGTAAGCAGCATTACGGGACCGCAAACGTGGATCTCTGGAAGCTGATCGGCAAATACCGGCCGGTGACACAATTGCTGCCCCGGCCAACGATGGTTCAGGCTGAGATTAATACGGATCTGTTTCCCAAGGATGAATACAGCATCCGGCAACGGGATAAGGTTGGGTATTAATCACTGAAAATGGTTTTTACGTTACCTTTGTGGCATGACGCTTACCAAAACACTCATCGGTATACTGGCCGTCTCGTTGGCGGCCTGTGCACCGAAAACATACACAAAGGCACCGGCCAGCCTGGCAGACTTCTGGGCGCCCAAAGCCGTCCGTACCGGCATGATCTCTGCTCACCGCGGTGGCGGCGACATTAAAGGATACCCGGAAAACTGCATCGAATCCTTTGATTACCTGGCCAAACGGCTGCCGGTTATTATCGAATGCGACATTGATCTGACCAAAGACAGTGTGCTGGTAATGATGCACGATCAGACGCTCGACCGGACGACCAACGGCACGGGGAAACTGATTGACAAGACCTACGCTGATATTCAGCAGTACCGGCTGGAAGATAATGCCGGTAACCTGACTGCGTTTAAAATTCCGACGCTGGAACAGGTGCTGCGGTGGGGTAAAAATAAAGTGACGTTCACCCTCGATGTAAAGCGGAATGTGTCGTTCGATAAAGTGGTGGATATGATTCACAAAACGGGCGCTGCCGGTTACGCCTGCGTGATTACTTACAACGCACAGGACGCCGCTAAAGTCCATAAACTGGACTCGTCGCTGATGATTTCCGTCACAATCCGGAACCGCGCCGAATACGACCGGCACCACGATCTGGGTATTCCCGATAACCGCATGGTGGCGTTCGTTGGTGTAAAAGAGCCGGATGCTGAGCTGTATCAGTTCCTGCATCAGAAAGGGATTCCGTGCATTCTCGGGACGCTGGGCAATCTTGACAGACAGGCCGTTGCTAAAGGCGATCAGGTCTACCGGCAGTTTGTGAAAAACGGCGCCGATATCATGTCAACTGACCGGCCGGTTGAGGTCTGGCAATCACTGTCGAAGCAATAGGTCAGCGGCTTCCTCACCGGTCAGACTACCCAGTGCAACGCCCATTCCCTGCATTTTGACGGCACAAACCACGTGCTCCGTTACCTGCCGGACAATGGGCGTTTGCTGTTTACCAAACCCCATAATACCGCTCCAGCGCATGTCAATTTCATAGGCCCGGCCGGGCAGAATGACCTCATCAAGCAAGGAAATCAACCGCGTCTGGATAATGTCAGACAAGCCCGCTTCGGTAGTGGTTTCCCCGGCTACATCCAGATTCCGGCCGCCGCCGAGCAACACACGACCGTCGATATCACGGAAATAGACATAGCCTTTGTCGTAGTGAAAAGTGCCTTTGATGGTAAGTCCCGGAACCGGTTTCGTGACGAGTACCTGGCCGCGGCCGGGCGTTACATCCAGCTCCGGCAGCAACTGACGTGCAAAAGCGTTGGTTGCTACGAGCGCTTTCCGGCAATGGATCAGTCCCTGACCGGTAACCAGTTCTACCCCCTGACTGGTTGTTTCGATGGCCTTTATCAGAGCACCGTTGAAACGTTTGATGCCGAGCGCCTGTGCTTTTTCAAGCAGGGCCGCCATCATGGTACCCGTATGAATATGGCCTTCGTATTGGTTAAAGATGAGGTGCTTAACGCCTTTAAAACCAAAGCGCAGAATGTCAGCGCCGGCAGACCGGTACGTGTCCGGGCCGATTTCATCATGAAGCAGCGTATTGAAATACGGAATCCGGTCAGCGCATTGGTCGTAGAGCGCTGTATCGTCGAAGAGTTCATACCCGCCGACGGGCTCGAAACGCAGACCTGCCGTGCCGATGTTGGCTTTCAGGCGTTGTAGCCCCTGCCAGCGTTTGACGACTAATCCCATCACGTCGGCTTCGGTATGGGATTCGAGGTCCATCAATAATTCAGAAATGCTACCGAAGCAGGCAAATCCGGCATTTTTGGTGCTGGCGCCGCTTGGTAGCATTCCCCGTTCAAAAATAGCAACAGTTACGGTTGGTTGTTGTCTTTTCAGATGGATGGCGGCCGACAGACCGACAATCCCGCTGCCGATGACGGCAATGTCAATGCCGCGTAAAAACGTTTGTTGTTCCCAGTAACTAAACATGAGGGCGGTATTAAACCGCTAAGCTAGTAAAGGAGCTGAAACCAGCAAATGTACGGTAGCTTGATAGTTTACTGATAATGCTCATAAGCTGGTCAGCCCGTTTGATCCAGGTATGCTGGTGGGCAATGTTAATTCCTTGATCAATACCAAAGTATGGTTCATACAAGGCTTCGTCCAGTTGTTCGAAGAACATGTATTTATCGACGCCTAAACGAATCTGATCGATATAGTCAACCATATGACCGAACGTGGTGGCAACAACCGGCATACCGGCGGCCATATATTCATTAACCAGCGCAGTTTGTGAGGTTGGTACATTACGATGGAACGGAATGATCGCTACATCCATGTGTGCCATCATGTCTGGTAAGACAGTGGACGGATGATCGCCGGCAAGCCAGACATTAGATAGACCGGAGAGCGCGTCATCAATGCGTTTGCTTTTAATTTTACCAACAAACCAGAAGTCTGTATTCGGCATTTGACGGATGCTATACAAGAGCATATCAAGATCGATACGGTCATCAACAGTTCCGATATAGCCAGCTACACGGCGGGTAGTTGTTTTAGCGCGGGCGGCCCATGATAACTGGATTGCCTGCCGGATGCTGCGCAGGGAAACTGCCTGATTGAAAAAATCGAAGTTGACGCCGTCGGGCAATAAAAAGGAGTGCTTAGCCATTCCTTTTTTGTTGGCCAGTATGTATTCCTCGTTTGTAATCAGGGCGTCAGCTTGTGCAATGAACATGTTCTCTGCTTTCTCAGCCAACGATCCTGATGCTGCCATTGACTGGTTCCCGTCCAGGTAGTAAACGGATAACTGTTCATCCAGTGCATTTGTGGTATTCAGGCCAAGTGCAGGCTGGCCAATATTGATAACCAGTGGCTTATCTATTTTCAGGGTACGCATAGCCTCTTGGACGTCGTCCATCAACCGGCGGGCGTTTAGTTGCACTGTCCAGTTAAACGGATGAGAGCTGCCAAGCCATTTAACCGGTAGGGCAGGCCTGGGATGCAATACATAAATCGAGGTTGTCTCTGACAAACTGATTTTTTCCAGTCGTGAGGTTGTTGAGAACGTATGGGGGATGTCGGTTTCATTTGTTAATCCGATGGTAGCTTTGATCAAATCAGAATAAGCAGGCTGTGGATTAACATATAAAACGGTTGTATTATGCGCAAGCCCGTTCAGTAGTTGACCAGCTGCGTGCAAACCGTTCATTGTCCAGATCTTATTGGCGAGACCAATTACAGACGGATTTGATGATTCAAAGGCCATGGTTGCAAAATGACGTTATGGTAAATATAGTTAGCTACATGTACCAGGATAATACGCAAAAGCTATGCAAATAGATTTAATAAGGGCTAACTATTTGATTATTAGGATTGTGTTTTGCTGGTGTAGCTTGCCTTTATTCCAAAATGTGGACTTCTATACATTCGTTGGAGTGCATAGCTTATATATGTTGATAAAATTTGGTTGAGGTACATTTATATCCTATATTTTGCCGCTTAATTAATAGTACATAAGTAGCTTGGTATAAATCAATAACAGCAGGCGTTATGAAAGGACTTGTTTTTACGGAATTTCTGGAAATGGTTGAATCAAAATACGGGTATTTATTAGTAGACCGTATCATTCAGCTAAGTCATTTACCTAATGACGGTGCGTACACAGCAATTGGAACGTATCCTTCACAGGAGATGCATCAATTACTACAGTCGCTTTGTACAGAGAAAGGTCTTTCAGTGGATGATATTCTGAATGAGTTCGGCAGGCATTTGTTCAGCGTTTTCCTTAAAAATTATCCTCAACTCATTACGGCAAATAAAGATTTTTTCCAGCTTTTGGAAAGTGTTGAGCATACGATTCACGTTGAGGTTCTTAAATTATATGGGGATGCAGAGTTACCGCGATTCCTCACCAAACGACTGGATGACCATACACTGGAGATGATTTATCAGTCGGATCGTAGAATGAGCAGTTTAGCGCAGGGATTAATTGCGGCAACGGCTGATTTTTTTCAGGAACAGGTTACGGTGACAACAGAAATGTTAGATTCTACAGGTAAATCTGTACGGTTTTTGATAAGAAAATAGCATTAATACAAACTTAGCGACTGTACTATGGAGAGAACAGAAGAGGCAGAACTGCTCAGACGCCGAATTCAGCGGGAGATAAACGCACGGAAACAGGCAGAAAAACTACTTGAAGAAAAGTCGTTGGAACTCTATCGGACAAACGAAGAGCTGAAGCATCTGAATGTCTCTCTGGAATCGAGCATACAAGAACGAACGGATTCATTACTGTTGTCAGAAATGCAGTACCGGTCGCTGATCCAAAACCTGCATTCCGGGGTTTTACTGGAAAATGAACACCGCCGGATTGTATTGACAAATCAGATTTTCTGCGATTTATTTAGCATACCGGTTAAACCGGATTTACTGGTTGGTGCCGACTGTTCACAATCGGCGGAACAAAGCAAAGAAGCCTTTGCTGAGCCGGAGGCGTTTGTCAGGCGGGTCGAAGTGTTACTTAACGAAAAAAAGCTGTGCATCGGCGAGGAGCTGAAAATGGCGGACGGGCGCATTCTGGAACGGGACTACATTCCGATTGTTGCCGGCGAACGTTATCTTGGCCATCTCTGGCGTTACGAAGATATTACCGAGCAGCGTAAGGTGCAGGATATTATCCGTTATAGTGAGGAGAAGTACCGCGGCATTATCGAAAATATGGAACTGGGACTGATTGAGGTGGATAACAACGATATTATCCAGAAAGTCTATCCCCGTTTTTCGAAACTGGTCGGTTATTCCCCGGAAGAGCTGGTTGGGAAAAAAGCAAAGGATATACTCCTGCCGGATGAATCATTTCGGCGGATTGTTGATGAACAGAACAAACACCGGCTTTCCGGAGAACCCGGCGTGTATGAAGTACCATTGCGCCGGAAAGACGGGCAGATTATCTGGGTGATTATCAGTGGAGCGCCCATTCTGGAGCCATCCGGAAAAGTAGTCGGGTCGATTGGTATTCACCTGGACATTTCGGAGCGTAAGCGAACTCAGGAGGCGTTGGAAGAAGCCCGCCGCATAGCAGAAGAAGCCCGTAAGGCCGAGAAACGTTTTCTGGCTAATATGAGTCACGAAATCCGGACGCCGATCAACGGCATTATCGGAATGACGCACCTGCTATACGATACTGAGCTGACCGGGCTGCAGCGCGAATACCTCGATGCGGTCAGCCATTCGGCGGATCTGCTCCTGGCGCTGGTATCCGATGTGCTGGACATTTCAAAGATTGAAGCCGGAGAAATGCAATTGACCGAGCGGCCGTTTAACCTACCCGACCTGCTGAATGAGCTGACCAAAATGTTCAGGCTGCGGTTGCGGGATAAACCCATCCGGCTGGAGTCCTTTGTGGATACCCGGATTCAGCGCACGGTAATGGGCGATCCAACCATGTTGCGGCAGATTCTGATGAACCTCATCGGAAATGCGGCCAAGTTTACGGAGAAAGGAGTTATCCGGGTTCAGGTAACGCTCCTTGACCAGCTCGGGGATTTTCTGATGACGGAAGTAAGTGTATCAGACACCGGTATTGGCATTGCGCCCCAGCATCTGGAAACCATTTTCGAAAGTTTTAAGCAGGCTGACCGCGATGTAAAGGATAAATACGGCGGAACTGGCCTGGGACTGGCTATTGTTAAGCAGCTGGTTAACCTGCATGGCGGTGAAATTGCGGTAGAAAGTGCCCTCAATGCGGGCGCAACCTTTACCTTTACCCTGCCGCTGAAAATTGCCGCAGATGACGATATCAGTATTGTCGACGAACATGGTAAAATCGACAGCGCCTGTCTGGAATCCAGAAAAATTCTGATAGTTGAGGATAACCCGCTGAACAAGAAGTATGTTGAGGGCTTGCTGCGTAAATGGAAGGCAGAGTATGATGTAGCTGATAATGGTTTGGAGGCCATTCGTCTGGTCGAACAGCATACCTACGATCTGGTGTTGATGGACCTGATGATGCCCGTCATGAACGGATTTGAGACCACGGTCCGGCTCCGTAGCATGAAGGCTAACCCGAATGCTGCCATTCCGGTTATTGCGCTCACGGCCACCGCCTTTGCCAAGGAGCAGAGCGAGGCCATTGCATCCGGTATGAACGATTGTCTCAGTAAGCCGTTTACCCCCGATCAGTTATTGCAGTTACTACAGCGGTATTTACCCGCGCAGGAAGCCAGTTTGCCGCAGACAGAAGCAATGCCTGAAACTCCTGAGGTGGTGCCGGAACCGGCAGAACCGTATACCTACAGCAGCGAACTGGATGTTGCCCAGCTGGAACAGTTCTACGGTCATGACTACGCGTATGCCCACATGATGTTTTCGCTGTTTATGGAGACGACCTTTCCGGAAGTTGAAAAACTGGGGGAGGTGATTGCTGCGCAGGACTGGAAACAACTGGCCGCGTTATCGCATCAGTTCAGGCCCTCGCTGGTAATGGTTGGACTGACGGAAGTGGCCAACGCCGGAAAACAGTTTGAATTATTGCTGAAAGAGTCACCGGAAGCGGCTGAACTGCCTGAGCTGGCGGCTGCGCTGAAGCGTGTGATTGCGGTAAAATTACCGTTGATTGAGCAGGAGTTTAGCCGGTTGGGTAAGGCTGTTGAGTCGGTTTAGCGATGAACCAGATGCCATTTAACGGCTTCCCAGCAGCCGATGCGCTGCGGGGTTTTACCGGCATAGGTATATACCAGAATATCCCGGAAGGTAACAAGGCATAAGTAGCTCAGGGTGACCCACCGGCCCATGCCACGCCGCCAGCGGCGGGCCAGCAGAATGCGGTTACGGGTTTTGTAGTATACCTGAAAGGCGCTTGATTTACTGAGACTGACCGAACCCTTGTGGTAAACAACCGATTCCGGTACAAAATAAATGCGATACCCTGCCTGTTTTATCCGCTCGCACCAGTCAAGTTCCTGAAAATAAAGAAAATACTCTTCCGGCATCATACCGGCTTTATTCACCGCGTCGCGTCGTACGAGCAGGGCTGCTCCGTGTACACAGTGCGTGTAGCCTGCCTGATCAAACTGGCCCTCATCTTTATGACCGTTTCCGATCAGTTCAGGGGCCATGCGCAGGGGATGAATCGGGGTAGAACCGGCAAACTGGATATAATCCGGTTGATCGGATGACCGGATTTTAGCGGCACAAATCCCGACATCATTATGCTGCTGCATGGCTTTGACCAGCGGTAGCAGAAAGCCGGGGGCCACTTTGGTGTCGTTATCAAGCAGCATGAAATACTCACCCCGTGCCAGTCGCAGACCAAGATTGACGCCGCCGGCAATACCAAGATTTGTTTCGCTGGAAATAACGCGGATGTGAGGATACTTCCGTTTGATAACGGGTTCGCAGGAGTGCTGCGAACCGTTATCAACGACAATAATCTCAATGTGAGAATAACAAGTTACGGATACGGTAAGTGAATCGAGCAGGTCGCAGGTTACTGCGGTTTGGTTATAGTTTACGGTGATGATCGAAACAAAAGGTAGTGTGGCCATCGGTGCATTAACGGCTTGCTTCTATTTGCTGACAAACCTGTTCCAGTGTTTGACAAACCTGATTGGTAAGCTGCGTAAAATCAGCGCCGGCTTGCGGAGATTTGGCACTCGCTTCCAGATCACGGACGGGCCGCTTCAGAGAGGCAATATCCATTAGATCAACCGATGCCTTAATTTTATGTGCCAGTTTGCTCAGCCGGTCCCACTCCATATGCTGAAGTGATTCCTGCATTTG
Source organism: Arsenicibacter sp. R0_47 (assembly GCF_057652235.1). NCBI lineage: Bacteria > Pseudomonadati > Bacteroidota > Cytophagia > Cytophagales > Spirosomataceae > Arsenicibacter > Arsenicibacter sp. R0_47. The sequence continues at coordinate 341,585 of NZ_JBYFCJ010000005.1, forward strand.
CATCACGGTGTCCCGTGCCTGCTGAATGAACAAATTTTCCATTTGCAGTATGCGGCCTTCGTCGTTGTTTAACATTGCTGCTAAACGCCCCTTGTTGAAAAGAGGTACAATCGCGTGACTCATAGCTGAATTTTTTTGAAAATCAGTTGCTTTTACTTTAGGTTTCGGAATAAACGTTACCAGTTTTTTCCGCAATTCTTCATTCAGGAAAGGCTTAATAAGGTAATCGTCCATGCCTGCTTGCCGGAACAGATCAATATCTTCACGAGCTGACAAAGCCGTTAACGCAATAATGGGCGTATTCAACCGATGGTGCTGACGAATCATGCGGGTCGCCTGAATCCCGTCCATGCGGGGCATCTGGATATCCATCAGAATCAAATCATACACCTGTCTGATAACCATCTCAACTGCTTCGACTCCGTTCTGTGCAATATCGACGATTATGTTCCAGTCTTCCATCAGTTGCCTGGCAAAGAACTGATTCATTAAGTTGTCCTCTACCAATAGCACCCGACTCCCGCGTAAATGGTCCTCGTTGAAGGTAGCAAAATGCATATAGGCCTATTTTCCGGATAGATACCACAAAACGTGCCAATGAGATAAGTGTCAGATAATGAGGAAGATTACTTTTTTGTATGCCTTGTGGAGTGTCCATATTATGGAATCAGTGTCCAGAATATGTTTTCAGTTTTACCGGAAAGGTCAGACGTACAGTTCAGGTAAATGATTTAGCTTACTGGGATAACTCGCCAGACTTCAACATGTTATAAATTGTCGATTTACCGATGTCAAGTTTTTCGGCAACCAGCAATACATCGTTATCATATTTGTCAAGGTAGAACCGGACAATCCGGCGGGTATACTCACGGAGGGTCATTTCCTGGAGGAGAAAGGCGCCCTCCGGCCGGATGGACCGGAAGGTAATATCTTCCGCCTGAATCACGCCGTTATCGGCCATCACGCACGCCAGTTCAATAATGGCTTTCAGTTCGCGGACGTTTCCGGGAAACGGGTAAGGGAGCAGTTTCTTAAGTGCTTCGGCCGATAAATTCAGCTTACCAAGTTTATTCTTTTTGGCGTATTCATCCATGAAATACCGGCTCAGAATGGCAATGTCATTTTCGCGTTCGCGCAGGGGAGGGAGTTCTACCGATAAACCGAGCAGACGATAGTATAAATCTTCCCGGAAACGACCCTGCCTCACCTCATCCGCCAGGTTTTTGTGGGTAGCGACAATAAGCCGGAAATCGCTTTTAACAAGCTGGTTGCTCCCGATCCGGTTAAATTCCTGTTCCTGTAACACGCGCAGCAGCTTTACCTGCATGGTGAGGTCCATTTCGGCCACCTCGTCCAGGAACAATGTACCGCCGTTGGCTTCTTCAAACCGGCCGGTACGGCGGTTAACGGCTCCGGTAAACGCACCTTTCTCATGACCAAACAGCTCACTTTCCATCAGTTCTTTCGGGATAGCGGCTACGTTGACGGGGACGAACGGCTTTTTTTGCCGGGCAGAATTGTAATGAATCGCTTTAGCAACCAGTTCTTTACCCGTTCCGGTCTCTCCATAAATCGAAACGGTTATACCGGAGCGGGTGGCCTTTTCCATGACTGCAAAAACCCGCTTCAGCTGCGGACTGCTGCCAACAATCAGGTTCCCGAAATCATACTGTTCACGGACCTGTTCCCGCAGCAGGTCAACTTCTTGCCGTAACTGCTGGGTTTCTCTGGCCTTGATGAGCGTACTCCACAGACGATCTTTGGTGTTGTCATCTTTAACGATGTAGTCATAGGCGCCGTTTTTAAGCAAGGTAACCGCCGTCGAAATATCTTCCTGCCCGGAAATAATAATGACCGGAATGTCGGGCAGCTGCTTCCTGACTAGTTTCAGCACCGCTTCGCCGTTCATATCGGGCAGGGAATAGTCCAGCGTGATCACCGACGGTTTCCGGTGCAGGTTGTTCAGCAGGGCTTTTCCATTCTCAAACCGCACGACCGAGTAATCAGGGTTCAGCGTGAGATGATACTCCAGCATGGTTCCGTAAAACACATCGTCTTCGACAACAAAAATGGTAAAGCCGTTTTCCATGTTCAGGTAATCAGTCAGTGAATGGGAATTTTTCCAAAAGTAGAGAATAATTCCTGATTTTGGATAAATAGATAATATGATATTTTACTATGTATCTGAAATTGAGTGTGTTGTTGAAAATTTAACTGATTGGTACGTATTTGGAAGTAGACGATAATACGACAAACCCATAAAATTTCTAACACAATGAAACCGACTGTAGTAGTAATTGACGACAATAAAATGATCCAGGTACTGTTGCAGAATTACTTGTCATCAGAGTACAATGTACAGGCATATTCGGATGCTTCAGGGGCGCTTTTTGCAATTAATCATGGTGTACACACGGATGTTATCGTTACCGACCTGTCAATGCCTGGTGTTGATGGTCAGGAGTTACTCCATCGACTCAAGAATGATCCGAAGCACAGTCATATTCCGGTGTTAATTTTGTCGGGTAACGAAAAAAGTGACGTTCGTATCAACTGTCTGATGGACGGTGCAGAAGATTTTATCCAGAAACCGTTTCATCCGGAAGAAGTGAAAATCCGGATCCGGCGGATTCTGAATTAATAAACCTGACATAAACGTTTACCCGTAAATTCAGGGGTCAATCTAAGCAAAAAATCCTTGGGTAAGGATATAGTTGGTCAGTCTTTTACACAAAAAGGTACTAAGACCTCCATTTCCTATCCTTATGATTAACCGAAGAGAATTTTTAAAACAATCAGGAGTCGGTGCGCTGGGCCTGACCATGTCGCCTGCACTGCTCCGGAAAGCAGCCCCGAGCGATAAGTTGCGGGTGGCCCACATCGGGCTGGGTGGTATGGGTACCAACCACCTGAAGTGGTTTGCCAACCTGCCGGAAGTCGATGTCGTTGGCCTTTGCGATGTGGATAGTGACCATCTGGCGGCGGCCCAAAAGGTGTTGCAGGGTATCCGGCCGGATGCGAAAGCCGAAACGTTCGACGACTTCCGCCGGATTCTTGACCGCAAGGATATTGATGCTATCACCTGTGCGACGCCGGACCACTGGCATGCGCAGGTAGCGATACTGGCCTTTGAGGCGGGAAAAGATGTCTACGGCGAGAAACCCCTGTCGTACAGTGTGCGGGAAGGGCAGCAGATGCTGAAGTCGATGAAGCGGCATAACCGGATTTTTCAGTTGGGTACGCAGATTCACGCCGGTGACAATTACCATCGGGTGGCAGAGCTGATTCAGGCCGGTGCCATCGGGAAAGTGCATACGGTAAGGCTCTGGAAAACAGGATTTCCACCCATTCTGGGGCCATCAAAATATCAGGATCCGCCGGCTACATTGAACTGGGATTACTGGCAGGGACCGGCGCCAAAATCATTGTATAGTCCGGAGCGGTGCCATTTTACGTACCGCTATTTTCTCGATTATTCGGGCGGGGTGTTTCAGGATTTCTGGAGCCACATTGCCGACATTGTCTGGTGGTCGGTGCAGCCTAAAGGCCTGACGCGGGTAAGTGCCAAAGGAGAAGTACCCGAAGGCGTTGGTGATGCCCCGAAATGGATAGACATTGAGTACGATTTCGATAACCTGAAGCTGTACTGGACCAGCACACCGCCGAACGTACCGGGTGCGGCAAAACGGGGAATCGGGGCGTATTTTGAAGGAGATAAGGGGATGCTGATTTGTGATTATAGCAGTAAAGAAATAACCATCAACGGAGTGGCCGTGCCGGACATTGCGGAAATACCCGTAACGATTCCACGCTCGCCGGGGCATCAGCAGAATTTTGTGGATGCCGTGAAGAGCCGGAAGCAACCCGAATCGAATCTGGAATACGCCAGAGAGATGACGTTGCCGATGCATCTGGGATTGATTTCGTACCGGTTGGGGCGCCCGTTAGCATGGAATGCAAGGAGAGAGAAGTTCAGGCACGATGCGGAAGCCAATTCGTATTTGTCGCGTGAATACAGAACAGGATGGGACTGGATATAACCGGACAGCCGGTCGGCACTGCTGCTGACCGGCTGTTTTTTTTTACGCCAGTGTTGCGTTTAAGGTAATGTCGATGCCCGGACTCAGGGCTTTCGAGATAATGCAGTTTTGTTTTGCGCCGCTGGCCAGTTCCTGAAACTTCGCCTCATCGATGCCCGGAACAGTGCCGGTCAGGTTCAGTTCAACGGCTGTGACTTCCAGTTTGTCGGTGTCGAGCGTCAAAACGGCTTTGGTTTCCAGCTTGTCAGCCGTAAAGCCCGCCTGACCCAGTGCTACGCTGACGGCCATGGTAAAGCAGCCGGCATGGGCGGCGGCCAGTAATTCTTCCGGGTTTGTACCGGCGGTACCGTCTTCGCTGACGAGCCGTGTTTTAAAGGAAAACGGTGTGCTGTTCAGGACGCCGCTTGTTGCAGATACGGTGCCTTTCCCTTCCTGAAAGTTGCCTTCCCAGGTGGCAGATGCTCTTCTTTTCAGCATAGTGTTGTTTTAAAGGTTTTCTACACAACCCGGCAGGCGGCGGATTGTTCATTGGTTAGTTACCTTTTGGAATGTTTGGCGTTGATTGGCTCCAGTGGCACGTATGGATGAGGAGCTGCTCTTTCCGGCAAAACCGTATTTTTACGTATTGACTTAGTCACTTACCGTATCTATATTTGATCTGATTGTCAGCTACGGGTGTTCCGCCTGCCACAATGCTGTCACCATATCCAACCCAACGAATTCTGTTTATCCACCATGCGACGCTACCTTCCCGCAATTAGTCTGCTTGCCCTGCTGCTCACTGCCTGTAACCCGGACAAGATTGTAACTAAAACAGATGCGGAGGGAGTAGTAGTTCAGCTATCTCCTGTGTGGCGAAGTTCTGTTTCGGAGCAGTCTAAGTATTTAGCGAATGATATCGGACAGGCAATCGTTACTGATAGAGGAGTGTTGTTTCCAAAGGGAGCAATGCAACCTGGTAAGCCACAATACTCCCGGTCGTATATCGTGCTTAAAGATCAGGATACAGGAGAAGACCTGTGGACCTGGAATGATTTTATGACTGATTTTGAGCATTTTGATCTTTATAAGAGCTGGCCTGATCTAAAAGGTTCAATCTTGTTTCATTCAAGTGGTAACCGGGGGTATGGCATAGACCTGCAAACGGGAAAAACGGTCTGGAAAACAACCTATCAGGATACCTGGTCAGGTGTTCCGACTGCTGCTAATAAGGAGACGTACTACAATACATTAAACGCAAAGCAGAATTATGACCAGGCTATTTCCAAACCCGATATATATGTTGGGGATTTAAAGACAGGAGACATAAAACCCCTTTTTAGCCTTGTATACAGCACTTCGGTTGGACAACCAGGTGGGGGATACAACCAGGTTTTGGGTGGAGTGAACGGCATCCGTTTAGTCACAATCAATGGAGAAGAACATTTATTATTCGATTACTTTGATTCGACATACCCGACGATGTATTGGTATACCTCCCGCATGTCGCTGTATAACCTTGTCCGGAAGACGTTTGTCTATAAAGGGCTGGCGATGAAAGAAGCGGGTTACATGCTGGCGGTCAACGGGCATCTGCAGGTAAATAATGGCGAGGTGTATGATGCGATGTCGCGCTATACAGTATGTCATGATCTGCTGACGGGCAAACAGCTCTGGGAGCGGGTGTTCGGTTCGTTGTGTGATTATCAGCTGGCAACCGGGGACAAGCTGCTGACCTACATCAGCGACGGGCACTTGTATTGTCTGGATGCGAATACGGGCCAAACCCGTTGGCAGCAGGAGTACGTGGTGACGAGTAACCTGACGGAGCTGAACGGTGTGGTGTATTATACGGCAAACCAGCGGCTGTACGCCACTGATCTGCAAAGTGGCAAGCTGCTGTGGAAGATTGATTCGCCGGATGCAAACCGCAACAGTAATGCGCAGTTCCGTGGCTTTGTGGCGGTGGTGCCGGGCAAGGCAGGCGGCAAAGGGCGGGTGTATGCGCACACGGGCCTGAACGCCTATTGTTACGAAGCGATCCGGTAGCTGCCGGTGCCGTATAGAGGCCGGTTAGCATACGCTAACCGGCTTTTTTTATATGGTAAACCAGCAAACGGATCGTACCTTTCGGCTATGAAGCGCGTTCTGCTGTTTTCCGGAAAAACAATACTTTTTGTTCTGCTGATTTGTCACGGGGTGGCGGCTCAGCGGACTGGTACCCCGATCTTTTCGCCCTGGAAAGCGGGTTATCTGGATATTCACCAGATCAATACCGGGCGGGGCAACGCAACGTTCTGTATACTGCCCGACGGCACAACCCTGCTCATTGATGCCGGTGCCATCGATCCCATCAACTGGCGGGATAATAAGCCCCGCAACAACCCCGTCCGACCCGACGACTCGCGGCAACCCGGTGAGTGGATTGCCCGCTACATCCGGCGCGTTATGCCGGTTAAACAAACGTCAGGCATTGATTATCTGCTCGTTACCCATTTTCATGACGATCATGTAGGTACGCCGAAACATGCCTCCCGTACTGCTGCGGGTGGTTATAAACTGAGCGGCGTAACCGAACTGGCGGAGTTTCTGCCCATCCGGCGGATACTGGATCGCGGCTGGCCCGACTATACCTTTCCGCAGACATTGCGGCAGGATTCGATTGTGATTAACTATGTCCATTTTCTGGAAAACCGGAAAATACCCGCCGAACGGTTTGTGGCCGGGCGGCTGGATCAGATCAGACTGGTGCATGACGCAAAAAAATACCAATCGCAGTTCAGCATCCGGAATCTGGCCGTGAATGGCGATGTCTGGACAGGAAAGGGGCAGGACACCCGGCATGTATTTCCTGACTTAACCAGTGTACCTGCCAATCAGCAGCCCAATGAAAACATGTGCAGTGCGGTCTTTACGATGCGCTACGGCGACTTCGATTATTTTGCCGGGGGCGATATTCAGGGCGTTTTGCCGTATGGCGCACCGGCCTGGCATGATGTCGAAACGCCGGTGGCGGCGGTGGCCGGACCGGTCGATGTGCAGCTACTGGACCACCACGGGTATGCCGATTCGCAGAACGGGGCACTGATGAAGGCCCTGCGGCCGAGGGTGTTTGTGGTGCCTGCCTGGGCGGTTTCCCATCCGGGTCCGGCCGTAGCGGAGCGTTTGTTCGATGAAGCCATTTACCCTGGTGAGCGTGATGTGTTTGTGACGCAGCTTTTCCCCGAAGCGAAAGCAGCCATGGGACCGGCTGCGGCCAAAGTAAAGCCCGAAACGGGGCATATCGTTATCCGTGTACAACCCGGCGGGGCATCCTATCAGGTACTGGTCCTGGACGACGCCGACGAATCCATGCGGATCAAGGCTGTGTACGGGCCGTATCAGTCGCGGTGAGGAATTAAACGGCTAATAACGTTTCCCATATTGTGTCAGCGGTCATACGGAGCGATGATTCCGAAAGGTGTTCGCTTCTATCTGTAGGCTGGTGATAATGCCGGAAGAATGGTGCCTGATACAGTATTTCTTTCAGTGTTTCCCTATCGACGTCAAACTCCAGAGCTTTGGCATAATGATCTGCGGTTTGTAAGTCCTCGTCCGAAATGCAGGTTATTGTAAACGAATCTTGCAGACCTGCCTTCCTGAAACTTATGTGATCCGCTGAGTTCGTAACAATCTGATCAAAACGAGTAGTTTGAATGGCTTTATATGTTGCGGCTTGTTCAAATGTACGGAGAACTTTCGCCTCATAATCCTTATGTAGAGACCATAACGCAAACTGATTACCAGCGCCGACCATCTCCAGGTTGATGAGGGCCTGAATGCCTGAGAGACTATATTGATTCACAAAGGCTTTGGAGCCTCGGAGGCCATTCTCTTCCTCGTCAAAGAAGAAAAAAGCGACCGGCTTCTTCAACTGGTTAGTATGCTGTGAGCGGACCAGGAGATCAAGACAAACGGCAATGGCAGAGGCATTATCGTTGGCTCCGGGAGAGTTTGGTACTACATCATAATGTGAGCTGACGGCTATAAAAGGGTTTTCAGAAGCCGGAAAGACCAGTATATTGATCCCTGAGCCATACTCCTGAAGAGAAAAGTGAATTCCCCGAGCCGTTAGATAGTTCTGAATCCACAACCCTCTATCGGAGGACTGTTTCTTTTCAAGGACCCTGATTATGTCGAGTAAACCGCTCATTTAAGAAATCTGATTATGTATTAAAGGCTTCACCGGAATGTAAATGTCTTCTTCCGACTCGGCGGAGCCTTGTTTATAGGTGGGGCCGAGGCGTTCAAAATGGGGGCGGTCATCAAGAGTATAAGTTGATCCGGGGAGCCATTCGGTGAAAATATAGGTGAACAGGCTGGTATCGGTCTGGAGACCTTTGTGCCGGAAAACAGCATATAAACCGGCTGGCAGTATATAATGCTCAAAGCTTTCCGGTACAGTCGTTTCGGCTGACACCTCAATGAGTGCCCGCTTCATAAACGGTCTCGCCGGATCGAACCGGCTAAAATAATCAGACGGATAACTTTGCAGAGAATACAGATCAGGAGACACAGGGTGCTGAATCGCAGCACGGCGGACCATAAATCGCTGCCAGAGTTCACCGGTCCGGTTGGCGGCAAGCGACATCTCGACCGACAGGCCGGCCAGTGTTTTTTCAGTAATGTGTCTGATAACAGGAACGGACATAGACGCTACTTTGTGGCCAGATAAAGATTCCCGTCTGCATTGACGTTTGCGGCATCGCCGGGCACCGACATCCAGACATCACCGTTCAGGACAAATTTAAACGGACTGTTCGCGGGTGCCTGACCTTTCTGGACCCGCAACACAAAAGTATGCTTACCGGCAGGCTTCATCTGCCATGACGCTGCATTGGGATTCCAGTCATTGAACCCGCCGGCGACCGACATACGTACAACCGGAATGTGGTAACGAAACAGAAAATCGGCCGGAATGGTGTACGTAAACTCAATACTATCGGGGTGTTCTTTGTAGCCGAACAGGATTTTAGGCGTATTCGTCAATTGTTTTTTGCCAAACAACTGGCTGGCAATCATCTGCTGATCCTGTGCCGCAGCATAGCCTGAACGAAGCACAAAAGACCGTATCGCTTCGTTCGATGAAAGGTCAAGGCTGATGAGCGTGTTGATTGCCTGCGCTTTATCGGCAACCTGCTCAAAGTAGGCTTTACAGATTTGATAGCCAACGAAATAACCCAGGTCAGAATGTTCGCTGCCCCCGATGGCTTTCATGCCGTACAGCCATCCGAGATACCCCTGGTCTACCGAGAACATATCCGCTTTAAATGCTTGCCAGACCGCCTTTTCGTGCTGCATGCCCCATTGGATGTAGGGTGCAAATCCATTTGCTGCCAGGGATTTACCATACAGGTGTTCAGACAGAAACTCGGCAACCCCTTCGCAAAGCGTCTGGGTTAGCAACTGATGGTTTCCCTGCCTTTGCTGAAGATGAATAAACTCGTGAATAGCGGTAGGGATTGCCCATTCTTTGCCGGGCTTTGCCAGTGTCTCGGCTCCTAACAGCAGGCTATGCGTTGCCGCGTCAGGCGAGCCGCCTACCATGCCAACGCCGACTATAAAGTAAATGGTGCCTTCCTGATAGGTTGGGACGATCTGCTTGAGTCGGGTTAATTTTTGCTGAATAGCCGGAACCTGACCGGCTACATGTTCGAGCGAATACCGGATACGTTGCAGGTAAGCACGGTTATGCACCATGTAAAACCGCCATCGCTCAGCATTGGCCCCGCCAAGCCGGATGAATGTTTGGAGGCCGGTTGTTCCCTTGTCGATGTAATCGCGCCGGATAATGGTCAGTTGTTGTTCAGGGTCAGTGGTGGACAGGACCTTGTCAAACGCTGCGTAGAAATTCGTAATGTCTTCGGTATGAACGGGCGTTTGGGCGGATAACAACGAGCGGTGCAGGAGCAGCGTAAGCAGGACAAGGTATCTCATGGTTGTTTGAAAGCGATAAGATAAGCGACACATCAGCAATTCGCCGGTAAGCATAAAAAAACCAGTTGATTTTTGCAAACCAACTGGTAAGGGATTGTGCCCGAGGCGGCACACTAGTTATAAACTCCGTTCGATGCCCAGCTCCAGACCCCGCAGTTCGGCAAGGCCCCGGAGGCGACCGATGGCCGTGTAGCCCGGATTGGTTTTCTTCGACGGGTTGAGATCATCGAGCATGCGGTGACCGTGATCGGGGCGGAAGGGCAGGCGATAATCTTCGCGGCCTTCGGCCTGGCGGCGGCGCTGTTCGAGCACAAGGGCCTTCATGACTCCGTACATATCCACATCGCCGTCGAGGTGATCGGCCTCGTGGAAATTGCCCTGCTCGTCGCGTTTAGTCGCCCGCAGGTGAACAAAATTGATGCGGTTGCCGAGCCGTTCGACCATACCTGCCAGATCATTATCGGCACGGACACCGTAACTGCCGGTACAGAAACACAGACCGTTGTATTTGCTGTCGGCCGCGTCGAGCAGTTGCCGGGCATCAGCTTCCGTACTGACTACGCGTGGTAAACCAAGAATCGGGTACGGCGGATCGTCGGGGTGAATGGCGAGCAGAATACCGGCATTTTCGGCAACAGGGGTGATTTCGCGCAGAAAACTGTACAGGTTCTGCCGCAATTCCTGATCGCCGACGTGATCATACGTCCGTAGTACCTCCGCGAATGACTCCACCGTAAAGCTTTCTTCGCTACCTGGCAGACCGGCAATGATGTTCCGCGTCAACCGGCGGACATCGTCGTCCGTAGCCTGATCGAGCCATGCTTTTGCCTCCGACAGCTGCGCGGCGGAATAGTGAGCCTCCGCGCCGGGCCGCTTCAAAATATATACCTCAAAGGCGCAGAACTCCGACATATCGAACCGGAGAGCCGTGGAGCCATCGGGCAGTTTGTAGTCCAGGTCGGTACGGGTCCAGTCGAGTACCGGCATGAAGTTATAGCAAACCGTATCGATGCCGCACTGCGCCAGGTTGACCAGCGACTCCTGGTAATGCTGAATGTACTGCTTATAGTTGCCGGTCGCTTTTTTGATGTCTTCGTGGACCGGTACGCTTTCCACGACCGACCACGTTAAGCCGGCGGCTTCAATTTCGGCCTTGCGCTTCCGGATTTCGTCGACCGTCCAGACCTGACCGTTCGGAATATGATGCAGGGCAGAAACGATACCCGTGGCACCGGCCTGCCGTACGTCCCAAAGACTTACGGGATCTTTCGGGCCGTACCATCGCCATGTTTGTTCAAGAGGCATTGTAAAGAGGTTGTAATGGTATAACGTTTTGGAATAAAAGCCGCCGGAGCGGCATTTTACCCATAAAACCGGCCGGTTTTTAAAAACTTACCTTGTTATGGAACGCCAAAACGTTACAACAAAGCATTAACGACCCATCCAGCCGCCATCGACGGTGAGGACGGTGCCGTGCACGTAACTGGATGCGTCAGACGCCAGAAACACGGTCGGGCCTTTGAAATCTTCCGGTTCGCCCCAGCGCCCGGCCGGAATCCGGCTCAGAATGGCATTGCTGCGCTCCGGATCGTTGCGGAGGGCTTCGGTATTGTCGGTGGAGATGTAGCCCGGCGCGATGGCGTTCACGTTAACGCCCTTACCGGCCCACTCATTGGCAAACGCTTTCACCAGACTGCCTACCGCGCCTTTGCTGGCAGCATAGCCCGGCACGTTGATGCCGCCCTGGAACGTTAGCAGCGACGCGGTGAAAATGACTTTTCCGCTGCCACGGGCAATCATCTCGCGGCCGATCTCACGGGTCAGGATAAACTGCGCCGTCTGGTTAATGGCAATCACTTCGTCCCAATACTCGTCCGGGTGTTCAGCGGCGGGTTTGCGTAAGATCGTTCCGGCGTTATTGATCAGAATGTCGATCACCGGATGATCGGCCTTAACCTGACTGATGAAGGCGTTCAGCGACGCACGGTCACCGAAATTGGCCTGATAAGCGTAGAATTTGCGGCCGAGGGCCTCGACACTTTTGGATACGGCGCTGCCTTCCAGCTCGAGGTTGGCAGATACACCGATAATATCGGCACCGGCTTCGGCGAGTGCTTCGGCCATCGCCTTACCAATCCCGCGCTTACAGCCGGTCACTAAGGCAACTTTGCCTGTTAAAGAAATTGAGATCATACGTTTGTCGTCCGGAAGGCTATTCCGGCTTATATAAAAAAGCCCCGGAACAGCGTTCCGGGGTGTCGGATTATTTCAGTTCAGTAATCGCGCAGAAGTCCATGTCGCCGTAGTCGAGGTTTTCGCCGGCCATGCCCCAGATGAACGTGTAGTTTGACGTACCCGCGCCGGAGTGAATCGACCAGTTCGGGGAAATAACCGCCTGTTCGTTCTGCATCCAGATGTGGCGCGTTTCCTGCGGCTGTCCCATGAAATGGCAGACCGACTGTCCCTGCGGAATTTCAAAGTAGAAGTAGACCTCCATACGCCGGTCGTGGACGTGTGCAGGCATGGTGTTCCAGACACTGCCCGCCTTCAGTTCGGTCATGCCCATCTGAAGCTGGCAGGTCGGCAATACACTGTTGACCAGTAATTTATTGATAACGCGGTGGTTGGCTGTTTCCATGCTGCCCAGCTCAACACGGTCGGCGTCTTCGCGGGCAACCTTACGGGTCGGATAGGTCGTATGGGCAGGGGTAGAGTTGAGGTAGAATTTCGCCGGAGCGCTGCTGTCAACTGAGTTAAACTGAACGTCCTGCGTACCACGGCCGATGTAGAGGGCCTCTTTGTAGCCGAGTTCGTAGGTTTCACCGTCAGCCGTTACCGTACCGGCGCCGCCAACGTTGATAATGCCTAATTCGCGGCGTTCCAGGAAGTAGGCTGCCTTCAGGTTTTCGGGCGCTTCGAGCTTCACCGGACCGCTTACCGGCAGCGCACCGCCGGTCATGTAGCGATCAAAAAACGAAAGAACCCACGAGCATTGATCTGCTGCAAATAGGTTCTCAATCAGAAAATTCTTACGGAGTGTTTCCGTATCCATTTGCTTCACTTCGTTCGGCGAAGAAGCATAACGGCTTTCAAACATAAGTACACGTAGTTTGTAGCGGCGGGCTCAACCCGTGGGTCGGGCCCGCCACCCGTTCTTACCAAAATATTGTATAAATCAGGACAATAGCGGCAATAATGGCAAACGCACCGGCTTTGAATCCCGGTGTGGTCCGGAACGATGATGCCGGAACATCAAACGCTTTCGGACTATCTTTCCCTTTCGATGTCAGCAGGCTGATGACGATGTGCACCAGCGTACAGATCCAGAACACCACACCCATGCGGTTCAGGAACGGCATATCGGGGGCATAGTACTTGAACAGCGTCGAAAGCGGAATACTCAGCAGGGCCGCTGCCAGTGCACCGTTGGCCGTTGCTTTTTTCCAGAAGAAACCCAGCACAAAGATGGAAAGGATTCCCGGAGAAATAAAGCCCGTATACTCCTGAATGTACTCAAAACCCTGCCCGAAGTTCTTCAGAAAGGGACTAATTGCCAGGGCGATAATAAATGAAACCACAATGGCAACGCGGCCCAGCCAAACCGTACGCTTTTCGTCGAGATTCGGGTTGATGAACTTCTTATGGATGTCCAACATATAAATAGTCGAAATACTGTTGGCTTTACCCGCCAGTGATGCAACAATTGCAGCAGTTAATGCCGCAAAGGCCATTCCTTTCAGTCCGACCGGCAAAATATTCAGCAGAACAGGGTAGGCATTATCAGGTTTGATGATGCCGTTTTCGGTAATGCCGTTGACAATGGCCTGATCGGCCTGTTCCTGGAATAGGACATAGGCGGCCAGACCCGGCAGCACGACGATGAACGGCATGAGTACCTTCAGGAAACCGGCAAACAATACCCCGTTACGGGCTGTGGTCAGGTCGGCGCCGAGGGCTCGCTGCGTCATATACTGGTTACAGCCGAAGTAGTTGAAGTTTACAATCCACTGACCGCCAATGATAAACATCATCATGCCCGGCAGTTGCTTGTAGGCATCAATGGTGCCGCCCTTGCCGTCGTAAACCTGATACTGGCCTTTTTCAAACATCATGTGCAGGTGATCATCGGCTTTCTGACGAATCAGGCTCAGGCCTTCGAACACACCGGCGCCCGTACCGACTTTAGTCGATAGCAGTTCCAGCGCCAGGTACGTCGTTGCCAGACCACCAACCACCAGACACACGACCTGAATAACGTCGGTGTAGCCGATTACCTTCATACCGCCCAGGGTGATGATCACGGCGAAAACGGTCAGGAAAATAGCGCAGGGCATGAAACCGAAGCCGGTCATTTTTTCCAGACTCAGTGCTCCCAGGTAAATAATGGACGTGAGGTTAACCAGAATGTACAGAAACAGCCAGAAAACGGCCATGATGGTGGCCAGGCGGCCGTCGTACCGCATTTCAAGGAACTGCGGCATGGTGTAAATCTTGTTCTTGATGTACATCGGCAGAAAGTACACCGCGATGATAATCAGTGAGAAACCACCGACCAGCTCATACACCGAAATGGCCAGACCCAGTTGAAAGGCCTGACCGCTCATGCCGATAAACTGTTCGGCCGAAATGTTGGATGCGATGATGGATGCACCGATGGCCCACCACGTCAGGGAGCCTTCGGCCAGGAAAAAGTCTTTGGAATCGGCATTCTGGCTACCCTTGTTCTTGTAGACCCAGAAGCCATACGAAGCCACAATGACGAAATAAACCAGAAAGATAATGTAATCGAGCGTTTCTAAGCCAAGCTGCATGGGTTGAGGTTTAGGTTTAAAGGCCACACAGGCACATAATTAACCGCAGGATGTTTTCTACTGTAACCATGTGCCTGTGGAGCAAAAATTAACATCCTTGTCCGTAATAGGCGTTTTTGCCGTGTTTGCGTTCGTAATGCTTCATCCGGAGCGTGTCCTTGATGCGTTCGGTGGCCGGATTAATCTGCAGCGTCAGGTACGCCATCCGGGCTACTTCTTCCAGAACGGCTGAGTTGTAAACGGCTTTCTCAGCGGTTTTTCCCCAGGTAAACGGGCCGTGGTTTTGCAGAAGTACCATTTCCATCTCCTTGTGGGATAAGCCCTTATCGGCAAAGCAGTTGAAAATCTGGTTGCCGGTTTCGTACTCGTAATCGCCGTCGATCATGGCATCGGTCAGTACCGGGGCGCAGGGAATGTCCTGATGTGTATGATCGGCGTGGGTCGTTCCGAAAATCGGAATGTCCATACCGGCCTGTGCCCATGCCACTGCGTAGGTGCTGTGCGTGTGCGAGATACCGCCGATATCTTGCCACGTTTTGTAGAGCAGCGCATGGGTTTTGGTATCCGACGAGGGCCGCATCGTACCTTCCACCACGTTTGCATCGTAATCAAGAATCACGATGTCGTCGGGTTTCAGCAGGTCATAGGGGACGCCGCTGGGCTTGATGGCAAATACCGCCCGGTCGCGGTCAACGGCGCTGACGTTGCCAAACGTAAAGAGCACCAGCCCCAGCTTTGGCAGCTGCATATTTGCCTCGAAACAGGCTTCTTTTAAGGATTTATACATGAGTTCGTTATTCCGGATGGTTCTGCATCGTTGCTGCTGGTTCTGCGTTGCCGGTTGTTATCAGCAACGCAGAACCAGCAGCAACCAGAATTACGCGTTTTTGTAATACATCTCATTCCACCGGAGTTCGTTGCGGAGCTGGCGGAGGTTTGTGTCTTTGTCGATAACCACCAGTTCCACGCCAACCATGTCGGCGAAGTCGTTGATGTACTCGGTCGTCAGGTTCTGGCTGTACACCGTATGGTGAGCACCACCGGCATAAATCCAGGCGGCACAGGCGGTCTGCATATCCGGTTTCGGTTTCCATAGCACGCGCGCTACCGGCAGTTTCGGCAGTTCATGTTCGGCGGCTACGGCATCGACCTCATTGACCAGCAGACGGAACCGGTTACCCATGTCGATCAGCGACACGTTCAGCGCCGGGCCACCGGCCGTATTGAACACGAGCCGGACCGGATCGGCTTTCCCGCCGATACCCAGCGGGTGGATTTCGCAGGATGCTTTGCCGTCGGCAATCGACTCGCAGATTTCGAGCATGTGCGCACCGAGGACCAGTTTGTTGTTCGGGTCAAAGTGGTAGGTGTAGTCTTCCATGAACGAATTACCGCCCGGCATACCGCTGGCCATCACTTTCAGGGCCCGCACCATCGCGGCTGTCTTCCAGTCGCCTTCGCCGCCGTATCCGTAACCGGCAGCCATCAGCCGCTGCGAGGCAATGCCCGGCAACTGCTCCATGCCGTGGAGATCTTCGAAGGTGTTGGTATAGCCCTTGTAGCCGCCATCTTGGAGGAAATGCTGCATACCCAGCTCGATACGGGCCGCTTCACGCAGGGACTGGTGCTGTGCTCCGCCTTTGTGCAGGCTCTCCACCAGCCGGTATTTCTGTTCGTATTCGATCACGAGCTGATCAATCGACGCATCGGATACCTGGTTGATCACCTTTACCAGATCGCCGACCCCGTGGGTGTTCACGGCGAACCCGAATGTCATTTCGGCCGCTACCTTATCGCCGTCAGTCACGGCTACCTGCCGCATGTTGTCGCCGAAGCGGACGAATTTTGCACCCTGCATGTCATACCGCGCTGCTGCCACGCGTGACCAGACATTGATGGCCTGAATCACATCGTCCTGCTGCCAGTGACCAACCACTACTTTGCGGTTCAGGCGCATGCGGGTCATGATGAAACCAAACTCGCGGTCGCCGTGGGCCGACTGGTTCAGGTTCATGAAGTCCATGTCGATGTCGCCCCACGGAATGTCGCGGTTAAACTGAGTATGTAAATGTAACAGCGGTTTTTTGAGCACATTCAGGCCCCGGATCCACATTTTGGCAGGGGAGAAGGTATGCATCCAGGCGATAATCCCGATACAGTTCGGGGCCACGTTGGCATCCTGACAGATGGCGTAGATTTCGTCGGGGGTTTTCACCACGGGTTTAAACACGACCCGCACCGGAATCTGATGCGACTGGTCAAATGAATCGGCAATGATTTTCGAATGCTCATCGACCGTGCGAAGCGTTTCTTCGCCATACAGATGCTGGCTGCCCGTAACAAACCAGACTTCAAATTGATTTAGGTTGATCATACTAGTTCTATTGGCAACAAATAAGGCTACAATATCCCAGGTTGCTTAATAATCGTTGAATAATGTTCTACGTAACTTTGTCATCCCGAGCCTGCGAGGGATCTGATAACATTCAATGGCCAGATAGCTCTTCTTCGCCGGATGACAAAAAAAATTACCCCTCAATAAACTGCCCGATCTTCCGGTATTTGGCGTACAGCGCTTCGTAGACCGGCACCAGCGCAGGGCGGGGATGGTACTCGGCGTCGAAACCGGACGACATCGATGCCTGGGCATCCTGCATGGTCGGGTACAGACCCGCCGCCACGGCTGCACACATGGCCGCCCCCAGTGCACAGGCCTGGTCTGAACTCGCTACCTTGATCGGCATGTTCAGCACATCGGCCAGGGTCTGCATCACAAACGGCGACTTCTTGGCAACCCCGCCGATCGCAATGACTTCTTTAATCGGAACACCCTCGTCGAGGAACCGCTGTACAATGCTTTTCGACCCGAAGGCCGTAGCTTCCACCAGCGATTTGAAGATCTGCACGGCATCACTGCCCAGATTCAGACCGGTAATGGCTCCCTTTACCGTATGGTTGGCGTCGGGTGTCCGGCGGCCGTTCATCCAGTCAACCGATACCGGATCGTTCTCCGACACCGGCAGGTTGGCAGCTTTCTCCGAGAGCGACGGAATAATCTTTTTGGCCAGAGTTGCCAGTTCATCGGCAGGTAGCAGGCCGTCCAGACCGCTCAGGATGACGCGCTGGAACCAGGCATAAATATCACCGAATGCCGACTGACCGGCTTCCATACCCAGCATACCCGGAATAATTGAGCCATCGACCTGACCGCAGATACCACGGATCAGCAGGTGACCGATTTCGTCGTTCGGTGCGATCAGCATGTCGCAGGTCGAAGTGCCGATCACCCGCACAAACGAATACGGCTTGATGTCGGCCCCGACCGCTCCCATGTGGGCATCAAACGCCCCGACGCCGATCACGACATCGGCGGGAATGCCCAGTTTTTCCGCCCATTCGGCCGAAATAGTGCCCATCGCCTCGTCAGCGGTGTAGGTGTCGCTAAACAGCCGGTCGCGCAAACCGCCCAGCAGCGGGTCGAGTTTCGTCAGAAAATCGTCGGCCGGCAGCCCGTTGAATTCAGTATGCCACATGGCCTTATGCCCGGCCGCACACCGGCTGCGCTTCATCGTCAGCGGATTGGTGTTGCCCGTCAGCACCGCCGAAACCCAGTCGCAGTGTTCAACCCACGAAAACGCCTTGTCGCGGATGGTTTCGTCGGCGCGGAGGGTACGCAGGATTTTCGCCCAGAACCACTCCGACGAGTAAATGCCGCCGACGTATTTGGTATAGTCGGTATCCCAGTGGTGCGCCAGCTGGTTGATTTCTTCGGCTTCGGCGTTGGCGGTATGGTCTTTCCAGAGGATGAACATACCGTTGGGGTTTTCGGCAAACGCCGGCAAAAGAGCCAGCGGCGTACCGGTTTCGTCGACCGCGCAGGGCGTTGAACCCGTTGTGTCAACCGAAATGCCTTTAATGTTTTGTCGTACTTCGTCGGGAAGATTGGCCAAAGCGCCTTTGACCGAGGCTTCTAATCCCTCCAGATAATCGAGCGGGTGCTGGCGGAACTGCGACGCCGAGGGGTTGCAGTAGCGGCCCTGTTTCCAGCGGGTGTATTCGTGGACATGGGTGCCAACCGATTGGCCGGTTTGTGCATTCACAACGAGCGCGCGTACCGAGTCAGTGCCATAGTCGATGCCTATGACGTATGCGTGTGCCATGCTAAAAGCAAATTTGGGAGCAGGATGGAAAATTTAGAATGTGTCAAAGAAACACATTTTTGATTTGCAGAACAAAACCAATAAGAAATATATTTTTTGCGTGAAACCGCGTACTGGTTCCGGAATAGTAAAAACTACCGGCCGTTTCCTTTCTAAGTAGCCATGAATCAACAGGAAACGCATAAATTGACCCGTCATCATCAACGGACAGGGTGGTATTTTTTGGTAGCCGCCTTTCTCAGTATCAGCACAAGTGCATTTGCACAGGACATTACCGGAAAAACTACAGGCAAAACTGCCGCAAAAACTACAGGATATTCGACCGATAAAGCGGTGATTGCCAAAGGACAGGAGCTTTTTCAGGCGAACTGTACCGCTTGCCACAATTTCCGGCAGAAAGGGATAGGACCTAATCTGGCCGGCATCACGGGGGAAATGTCGGGGCCCTGGCTTACCGCGTTTATCCGGAATGCGCCCGAGGTTATCAAAGGGGGGGATATACGGGGGCAACGCTTATTTAAGGAGTACAACCAGTATATGCCTGCCTTCCCCGACCTGGCAGATCAGGATGTGACAGCCTTGCTGGCCTACCTGCACCAGCAGGCCAAACCGAAAGCGGAAACCGCCGATGCGAAGCCGTCGGTACCTGACCCGATACCGGATCGTATTCAGAAATCAGGATTGCACTTAACGCTGACGGAGATTACGACGGCTCCGGCCACGGCAAAACAGGCGCCGCTGGCCCGCATTACCAAAATGGCCGTGCTGCCCGGGAGCAACGGGTTACCCGACCGGCAGTTTGTCGTTGATTTACGGGGTAAGCTCTATGAAATGAAGGGGGCGGAGTTACAGGTGTTTATGGATATGAAAAAGGAGCGGCCGCAGATGATCGATGCGCCCGGACTGGCTACCGGCTTCGGTAGTTTTGCCTTTCACCCGGATTTTTACCGCAATGGGCTGCTGTATACGTCACACACCGAAAAGGCAGGGACAAAACCCGCCGACTTTGCCTATGCCGATTCGATTAAGGTTGCCTTGCAATGGGTCGTAACCGAGTGGAAAATGACCGATCCGGCCAGCCCGGTATTTGCCGGCACCGGCCGTGAACTGTTCCGCATCAACATGGTATCCGTTATCCACGGGATGCAGGAACTGACTTTTAATCCGCTGGCAAAGCGCGGCACGCCTGACTACGGGCTGCTTTATATTGGCATTGGTGACGGCGGTTGTACCGAAAATGGTTTTGCCTTTATCTGCCGCGACAAAAGCAGGGTCTGGAGCTCAGTGCTGCGGATTGACCCGTCGGGTACAAACAGCAAAAACGGGCAGTACGGCATTCCACCGACGAATCCGTATATGGGTGACGGTAGCCCGGCTACGGCTGATGAAGTGTACTGCCGGGGCTTCCGGAATCCGAACCGGATCAGTTGGGCGCCAGATGGTAAAATGCTCATTTCTGATATCGGACACGCTAATATTGAGGAGTTAAACCTTGGGATAGCAGGGGCGGATTATGGCTGGCCGGAGCGGGAAGGCATGTATGTGATGAATTACCGCGGCAAAATGGACAAGGTGTATGCGTTGCCTGCCAGTGATAAGGGATATATCTACCCCGTTGCGCAGTATGACCACGACGAAGGCAATGCCTTTTCGGGTGGTTTTGTCTATGCCGGCAAATCAATTCCCCTGTTGACCGGTAAGTACGTTTTTGGTGATATCGTAAACGGGCGGGTCTATTACGTTGAAAACCGTGAACTGGCCATTGGCCGGCAGGCTGTCGTGCGTGAACTGGACGTTGAACTAAACGGGAAACTGACGTCGTTCCGTGAGCTGACCAACGCTAAAAAAACGGATTTCCGGATCGGCGTGGGCCTCAACCAGGAGCTCTATTTCTTTACCAAAACCGACGGCAAGATTTACAGGGTGACGGGCTGTTCGAAATAAAGAATGTTTTAGCCACAAAGGCGGGAAGAACCCAAGGGGCACGAAGAATAAAAACCTTCATACCTTTTTGTCTTTGTGGTTATTTGTTTTAGCCACAAAGGCAGGAAGAACCCAAGGGGCACGAAGACTAAAAACCTTCGTGCCCCTTCATACCTTTTGTCTTTGTGGTTATTTAGCGACAAAAGCGGGAAGAATTAAAGGGCTGCAAAGTCTAAAAACCTTCGTGCCCCTTCATACCTCTTGTCTTTGTGGTTATTTAGCGACAAAGGCGGGAATAACTAAAGGGCTGCAAAGTCTAAAAACCTTCGTGCCCCTTCATACCTTTTTGTCTTTGTGGTAAAATACCTTATTTAAAAAAACGGAAATCCTGCTTTAATCCGCCGTAATCGCGGATATCCATATCGAGGGAGCCGATGACGAGGTCAACCTCTACCTTCATCGGCACTTTATTGTTATCGTCGGAGACCCAGATCCGGATAGAGTCTTCGTCTTTGAAGAAGCCCGTAGGCGGCATAACCGGGTTGAGTTTAATGACATTGATCTTACCGAATTTGGTCTTCAGAACGGCCTTGCCCTGATACTTTACCTTCATGTTGTAAATCTTGTCATCGAAAAAGGCCGGTACTTCAACCACCTGACCAACCCCGATCTTGTTGAAGTCGATTGTACGCAGATAGAAATAGCCGCTGACGACATCGTGCACATTATCAGGTACTTTAAAGACGTCAGTATCGACTTTTTCTTCCGATTTAGCGGTGTTCGCGAAATGGTTGAACGTCACGTTCTCTTCTTTGCGGTAGTTGCCTTCCTGTATATTCCGGTAAAAGCGCTGCGGCAGAATGGCTCCCGTATCGACATACGAACGCCAGGTATCCCGTACCCGCGTTACCAGATCAAAGGCACCGGTGGTCCGGCCAAATACGTTGACTTTGAAACAAGGCCGGTCATTTACTTTATACAACGCAGGGGCCACATCGACGGTAGCTTCGGCCGCGTTGATAAACCCGTAATGAACACGGTATTCAATCCGCTCGCCGGGTCCGAAACTGTTGTTAACAATACGGCGATAGGCATTCGCCAATGGATTTTCAATGGTTGTAAATCCAAAAGCAACCGTTACTGCCAGTAAGAGCCCGCCAAGCAATTTCTTCATAGTCCGGAACCGTCTCAGAGTGACGGATAGGTTTGTTTAAGGTATGTTAAATAGCGTGTAAAATTACCCCCGAATTTCTGCTCAAATTCCGTTCTGAACCGGTTTTGTTGTTTCCGGTACGTCAGATACCCAATAAAATACGCGTTGTTCGGCAGGTTCTTCCTGTTTAAACGACGTTTTTTGAGCATGGATTGTTCCCGCTGATCATACAGTGAGTCTGAGGTTGCAACAATCTGCCGGATGAGTTGCCATTTTAACGTATCTTTTGCCGGAATCGACATAGACGGTGTAAAAGAATGGTATAAACTATCCAGTTTACGGGTGCCGCGCAGCACATGCTCATCGTACCGGTCAAAGAATGATTTGTCGGCCAGATACTCCTTATACTGGGCAGAACCGCTACCGTATTTCGCCGCCATAAACCGGAGAGCGCCATATTCGCCGACAAAATCAGCCAGGTTTTCGTTGTATTCCAGACTGTTTTTGATGAACAGCGTCCCGTGCGTCAGCTCATGAATAATGAGTTCGGCCAGGCTGCCTACCGGCCGTTCGGTCATGCTCGACAGAATCGGATCATTCAGGAATCCCAGCGTCGACCAGGCCGAAACCTCGCCGATGCGGGTGTCTAACCCTTCTTTTTTCAGCTCATCCTGCTGCCGGTCGGCCCGGTCTTTGTCAAAAAAGCCTTTGTACGAAAACGTCCCCAGAATCGGGAAGGTCCATTCGCGGGCTACCAGCCGGTAAGGTTCAGCCGCCGTAATGACCCAGAGAATGGGTTTGCCGCCCTGATCGTAATACGTCTGATAGCTGCCGGATGAGTTTAGTCCAAGAGAATCAATGGCAAAACGCTTGATTTCCTGAATTAGTTTTATTTTCTGCTTCGTTGAATCGGGTACGGCCGAATCGGCCATTACGTCGGTTACGGGCCGCGTATTCCACAGAATCCGCAGCTGCCCGCGCCCCTGCATCCAGCCGTAACTAATCAGTTCCCGTTGCCAGATGCCGGCAATCACCAGCAGAATGCCCAACCCAATCCAGATTTTTTTCCACATAGCCGCAAAGATAACAGTAGAGACGCAAGATGTTGCGTATCGTTTTGACGGTCACGAATCAGCCTGCCGGTGAGGAGACGCAAGATGTTGCGTATCGTTTTGACGGTCACGAATCAGCCTGCCGGTGAGGAGACGCAAGATGTTGCGTCTCTACAGGTCGGACAGTTCAGGAATCAGTGCAGCCTCAAAACCGGCTTTTTCAACGGCAGCAATTATCTGCTCCGACACGCGGTTATCAATGGTTTGTACGGTTAACAGATGATCCTGATGCTGCAGATCTATATTCCAGCCGTCGAGTGGTTCGATGGCATTCAGCGGGAGCGTTACCGCTTCAATGGCGTCGTCGGTCGTTATATTGGTTTTGAAATTCAGGGTCTTCATAACGTCAGAAAATGATTTTCTTTTATAACTTGTTTTTTTTAAGGTTGGCGGTAGAAACGAGTGAGTGACCGCGTTTATAGTAAAACAAAAGGCATCCGGACTGATTACAGGGGAAAAAACGGATGTCCTGCCAGTAAAGAAACTATGCTAAACCAAGTACCGAAAAACCATCCTGAAGCGTTACCTGTCCGGTTTTTAAGAATTGTCCGTGAACGGTTTAGTCTGGACGACGATAAGGCCGACGAAGCCGAAACGATCCGGAGTATCACCCGTAATATTGAGTTTAGGGGTACTAATTTATGGGTGTTGATCTTTGCCATATTTATTGCGTCAATCGGGCTGAATGTTAATTCAACGGCGGTAATTATCGGGGCCATGTTAATTTCTCCGCTGATGGGGCCGATCATGGGGATTGGCCTCGGCATCGGTATTAATGACCTTAACTTGATCCTGAGGTCGTTGAAAAACCTGTCAATTGCTGTGTTTATCAGCTTGCTGACGTCAACGGTTTATTTCATTATTTCACCGCTTGATCTGGCGCAGTCGGAGTTGGTCGCCCGGACGTTTCCGACGATCTGGGATACACTGATTGCTGTGTTTGGCGGACTGGCGGGAATTGTGGCCGGGTCACGGAAAGAAAAGGTCAGTAACATTATACCGGGAGTTGCGATTGCAACCGCCCTGATGCCGCCTTTATGTACGGCGGGCTTCGGCTTAGCCAACGGTAACTGGTACTATTTTGCCGGCGCCTTCTACCTGTTTCTGATAAACAGCGTGTGTATCAGCTTATCGACGGTAGTTATTGTGCGTTACCTGGGATATCATCAGAAAGAATACCCCAGTCTGGCGACGGAGCGGAGGGTTAAAAACACCATTTTAATTGCGGTACTGATTGCGTTGTTACCCAGTACCTACCTCGGGTATGTAATCGTAAAGCGGACGTTGTTCGAGCAGGCCGCCCGGCGTTTTGTGGCTAAGGAATGTAATTACAAATACCGGCAGGTCGTGAGTTATACGGCAAAATATGAGCATGGACAAGGCATCCTCGAATTGATGCTGGTTGGTGAACCCTTACCGGCTGATTCGGTTAACCTGCTGAAGGCTAAGCTACCGGCATATACAATGCCGAATGCAACATTGATTGTCCGGCAGGGAAGTTTCAAAGATGCGGATGTTGACGTAAATACGCTGACCTCTACAATCACCGAAGAGGTTATCCAGTTCAGTCAGGCTTCCGTTGCCCGTAAGGACCGGACCATTGATTCGCTCCGGCAATACATTGAACTGACGCAGACATCGCGCTTGCCGGTAGCAGATTTACGGGATGAATTGAAAGTGCTGATGCCTGATGTGCAGACATTTACTGCCGCACGGTCATTGATTATGAATGCAAACCGTACTCAGCCGGATACGGTTTTGCTGGTGTATGCAAAATTCAGCCGCAGGCATACCGCCTCTGAAAAGAACCGGATTGCAGCCTGGCTGAAAATGCGCACCAAGAGCGACAAAATCAAGGTTATTACCGAGTAGGGTTACCGCAGACAAATGCGGTGTTCGCCCTCAGCGTACGTATAGGAGATGGTCAGCCCATAACTGTCGCCGATTTGCTTGACGATGGCCAGCCCGAGTCCGATTGAGTTCGTCGGGGCATAATGTTTAGGGGCATTTTCTTCAGTGTTGTTGGTCGTCGTCGTAGAGACGCAATATTTTGCGTCTCCTTCTCCGTCGTTTTCCATACCCTCCTTATCATGGGGTGTAGCTGAGACGCAAGATGTTGCGTCTCTACCTTTTTTGAAACGCTCGAACAGGCGGTCGGGAGCAATGGTGGGGGCAGGGCCGGTGTTGCTGATACACAGCTGATCAGTGGTGGATTCGATGCGGATGAGACCGCCGGTGACGTTGTGTTTGATGGCGTTGGAAACCAGATTACTCAGCAATACGTCGGCCAGTGTGACCGGCAGCATGCGGGGAAAGGTGGCCGTACCTTTGGTAAAGACCCGCAGTTGCTTATGCTGGAGAATCTCCTCCATGTCGTACAGCTTTTCGGTGATCAGTACGTAAAGGTCAACCAGATCGACATCGGCAAACTGGCGGTTTTCGATTTTGGCAAGCAGCAACAACCCCTGATTAAGTTTCGACATCCGGCGCGAGGCGCGGTAAATCTCATCCAGCCAGTAGGACTGGGATTCGGTCAGCGTCTCCGACTGGATCAGTTGTTCGACCCTGGCGTTGATCAGCGCCAGGGGAGTCTGAATTTCGTGGGAAGCATTTTCGGTAAACTCTTTCAGGCTCTGGTAATCCTGATGGAGTTTTTCCGACATTTTCTGCAATACGTCGTTCAGCTCGTTGAACTCCGTAATTTCTTCGGCCGGCAGGTGCAGAGGCGTGCTGCTGCTCAGATCAAATTTCCGGACTTTGGCCAGTGTATTGTAAAACGGCTGCCAGAGCTGACCCGAAAGGCGGCTCTGAAACCAGAACGAGCAGAGGAACAACAGGCTCAGGAATGCCACCATCGAGACCGTAATGACTTCGATGAGCCGGTACGACTGAATGAGCGACTTACGGATCGACACCCGATGCGCCTGTCCGTTGATGCGGGTGTAATAGGTCAGTTCGCGGAAGGGGACCAGTTCATGGTCGTAGCGGTTGAGGATTAAGGTGTCCTTGAAGTCTTCGGTGGGTAAGGCGTTTGTAACCGGTATCACCGAAATTTTATTCTCCACAAAATAACCGCCCTGCCAGCTGTTGTGGGCCTGAATGTAGGCCTCAAAATCCCGTTTTTCGACCAGGAGCCGGCTTTCTACTTCGTCGTAGATAACCAGCTTGATAATGGCATAAAACGCCAGCGCCGTCAGCAGGTAGATACCGACGGAAAAGGAAAGGTAAACGCGGTTAGTTTTGGTCAGTAGTTTCACGAAAGCCCGAATTTATACCCGATCCCGTAAATAGACCTGACGTAATCGGCAGCTCCTTTTTCCACGAGTTTGCGGCGCAGGTTTTTGATGTGCGAATACACCATGTCGAGCGAATCGGCCGAGTCAACGTCGTCGCCCCAGAGGTGTTCGGCAATCGAGGCTTTGGTCAGGGCCACATCAATGTTCGACAGAAAATACAGCAGCAGGTCGTATTCCTTGCGCGACAGGGGTGTTTCGCGGTCATGAATATACACTTTCCTGGCGTTCGGCAGCACCTGTATTTCCTGAAAGCGGATTTCATTATGACCTCCGAAATTGCGGCGGCGGATCAGTGATTTTACCCGTGCATTCAACTCGGAAAGATGAAACGGTTTGGTCAGGTAGTCGTCGGAGCCGATTTCGAGCCCCTTGATTTTATCTTCCAGGGCATTCCGGGCCGAAATAATGATGATGCCGGTGGTTGCTGTCAGTGCCTTCAGGCTTTTGATCAGCGAAAAACCATCACCGCCGGGCAGAGTCAGATCCACCACCACGCAGTCATATCGGTAGAGGTAAATTTTCTCTTCGGCCTCGGCATAGGTGCCCGCAATTTCGCAGATAAACCCTTCCTTCGTCAGATAAGCAGACACGCTTTCGGCCAGCCCCCGTTCATCTTCAACAACCAGCATTTTCATAACAGTGTAACAGCGAATTTGGGAGGAGACGCAAGATTTTGCGTCTCTACGGAGTAACGAAAGTAGGCATCAATTCTGGAAACAATCTGGAATATCCCCCAAATTCCCCGCACCCGCCCTTCTTTTTAGGAGCCTTCTGTCAGCATTATGAAATTGGCGTAGTTTCCGGAATTTTATAGGGCTGAAGCGGAAATTACATCTGGATTTACAGATTCCGGTTCAGGATTCCCAAATGTTTCCAGAATTGCCCCATTTTTTTGCAGGTACAACCTGAATGCAGTTGTTGCCTGTTATGCTCTGTTTTGAAAAACTATTGATGAATACACATGCCGCCAGCCATCGGCCCAGACTGTGGGTGGGCTGGCTGGCGGCGTTCTGTATGGCACCGTTTACCCCCGTGGCGGGGCAGTCCGTTGCGTTACCGCAGGTACTGGATCAGGCCACACAGCAGTATCCGTTTCTGAAAGCCAAGCAGGCGGAGGTCAGCAGCGCGCAGCGCCGGTTGCAGGCCAGTAAAACGGACCTGCTGCCGGTGGTGATAGTGCAGGACCAGTATACCTATTCCACGAACAACAGCCTGAGTGGTTCGTTTTTCCCGAATGAGGGGACGAACATTTCGACCTCGGGCGGCATACGGCCGGAAAACATCCATCAGGGGGTTTTCGGCAGCTTTACCTCGGCCGTGATTGAGTGGCGGGCGGTTACATTCGGGCGGGTAAAAGCCACGATCAACGCTGCACAGGCTGATGTGAACCGCTCTCAGGCCGACCTCGACAATGAGCTTTTCCAGCACCGGATCCGGACCATTGATGCCTACCTGCTACTGCTGATTCAGCAGAAACTCGTCGCTATACAACGGGCAAACCTCGAACGGGCGCAGACCTTCAAACGCACCGTTGATGCCGGTGTGCGTTCCGGAATGCGGGCCGGTGTCGACAGCGCCCTCGCTACCGCCGAACTGACCCGCGCCCAACTGCTTCTGCTCGAAAGCCGGCAACGGGCCCGCGTGCAGCGCCTGCGCCTGTCGGAGCTGACAGGGACGGTTCAGGACAGCATGCAGGTCGATAGCATGCGGTTCTACACCGCGCTGCCGGTCCTGTCGGCCAATACGGCCAATGCTTTTCTGAACAATCCGTCGCTTCGTTTTTTTCAGTCCCAGATGGATGCCGCCCAGGCCCGTAGTCTCGCCGTACAGCGGTCGGGGATGCCGGTTATTTCGCTGGTCGGGGCGGGCTGGGCACGCGGATCGGGCGTGGCGAACAACGGCGACGCCTACCGCACCGATCTGGTCAGCGGGATTTCGTATCAGGTGTCTAACTACCTGCTGGGCGTGGTGGCCCGCTGGAACCTGACGGGTATGCTACGTGCCCGGCAGGATGTCAGGGGCGAACAGTTTCAGGTCGAACGCTTCCGGCAGCTGTACAACGACCAGCAGCTGCGGCTGAACCGACAGAGCCGCGAAGCCGATACCCAGTATGAAGTAGCGCTCGAACAGGCGCGGCTGGCGCCCGTTCAGCTGGGAGCGGCCCGCAAGGCCTACGAACAGGCCCGTGCGCGCTACGGCAACGGCCTCACCGACCTGCCCACGCTGGTGCAGAGTTTCGTTACGCTGAATCGCGCCGAAGTCGACTGGTACGTGGCCAACAGCAATGCGTGGCGCGCGCTGCTGCTCAAAGCGGCCGCCGAAGGGGATCTGCCGCTTTTCATGAATCAGGTAAACTAAGGCCGTTCCGGGCCATAACCAACATCACGCAAGACTATGTATCAACTCATTCGCTCTGCGCTCCGAAAGCCGATTTCGGTGCTGGTGGCTGTTATCGGTATCCTGTTTTTCTCTATCATGTCGCTCCGGACCATTCCGGTCGATATTTTTCCGGGCCTGAACCTGCCGACCATCTATGTGGTGCAGCCCTACGGTGGGATGGCCCCCGATCAGATGGACGGCTTCATTGCGACGCGGTATCAGGATCACTTTCTCTACGTGTCGGGTATCCGCGATGTGGAGGTGAAAACTATTCAGGGGCTGTCGCTGATCCGGCTTCAGTTCTATCCCGGCACCGACATGGCCCAGGCGGCGGCGGAGGTCGCCAACAACGTGTCACGGGCCAAGGCGTATATGCCCGAAGGAACGGTGCCGCCGCAGGTGGTCCGGTTCGATGCCAGTTCGGTACCGGTCGGGCAGCTGGTGTTTGAAAGCCAGACCCGCTCACTCAATGAAATTCAGGACTTTGCATCGTCGCGGGTGCGGCCGATGTTCTCGCGCATCGAAGGTGTCTCCAGCCCGCCACCGTTCGGCGGAAACCAGCGGACGGTCGTCATCAAGGTTGATCCGCAGCTGGTCCGGAGCTACAAACTGACACCCGAAGAAGTTATCAAGGCCATTGTATCCAACAACCAGCCCTCGCCGGCGGGCAATATCCGGATTGGTGACCGGGCGCTGATGACGCCGGTAAACTCGCTGGTACGGCGTCCCGAAGACTTTCTGAACATTCCGATCCGGACCGGCGCCGGTCCGACCGTGTTTGTCCGTGACATCGGTACGGTCGAAGACGGCGCCGATATTACCGTGAGCTATGCGCTCGTCAACGGCCGGCGGGCGGTGTATATTCCGGTGGTGAAAAAGGCCGATGCCTCGACGCTGGATGTGGTTAACAACATCCGCAAGGCCATGCCGGAGTTGCAGAATGCGGTACCCGAAGACGTGAAGATTTCGTATGAGTTTGACCAGTCGGTTTATGTGACCAATGCGCTGAAAAGTCTCGTAACGGAGGGTATTCTCGGAGCTGTGCTGACGGGGCTGATGGTACTGCTGTTCCTGCGCGACTGGCGGAGTGTGATCATTGTCGTGCTGACCATTCCGATTTCGGTCCTGTCGGCAGTGCTGCTGCTCAACCTTTTCGGGCAGACCATCAACATCATGACCTTGTCTGGACTGGCACTGGCGATCGGTATCCTGGTCGATGAATCGACGGTGACGATTGAAAACATCCACCAGCACATGGGTATGCACAAAACGAAGGCGGTGGCCATCTGGGATGCCTGTAAGGAAATTGCGTTTCCGAAAGTGCTGATTCTGTTGTGTATTCTGGCCGTATTTGCACCGGCAATGGTCATGACGGGCGTGCCGAGATCCATGTTTCTGCCGCTGTCGCTGTCGGTCGGTTTTGCCATGATCGCGTCGTTCCTGCTGTCGCAGACCATTGTTCCGGTATTGTCGAACTGGTTGCTGAAAACCCATCACGGCCACGAACCGGCCACGCTGGCACTCGATCCGGAGGAGGAAGCGATGATGATCGACGACGACCTGCATCCGGTTCCGCATGCCACGGGATTCGAACGCTTTAAACAACGGTATACCGCAACGCTGCGCCGCCTGATGAAACGCCGTACATTGGCCGTAACGGGCTATTTTGTCGTCAGCCTGGCCATCATTGCCGTATGCTTCCAGCTGATCGGAACCGATATTCTGCCGCATGCCAACAGCCATCAGTTTCAGATGCGGCTGCGGGTACCCGACGGCACGCGGGTAGAACGGACTGAAAAAGCCACGCTGAAAGTCCTCGACATCATCAAGTCAGAAGCCGGGGCGGATAATGTAGCGATTTCATCGGCGTTTGTCGGCAACGTTCCCTCCAGTTACGGAACCTCGAACATTTTCGTCTTCAACAGCGGTCCGCACGAAGCCGTATTACAGGTCTCGCTGAAGGAAGAGCACGCCGTAAATATGGATGCGTTCAAAGAGGCATTGCGGGCCCGGATTGCACAACAGATGCCGGATACGCGGGTTTCCTTCGAGCCGATTGAACTCGTAGACAAGATCATGAGCCAGGGCGCGTCGACGCCGGTTGAAATCACCGTAGCATCGAAAGACCTGAAAGAAGCCGGCCGGTTTGCACGGCAGATTGAGGCACGGATGAAGGCCCTCACGTTTTTGCGGGATGTGCAGATTGCCCAGCCGCTGTCGTATCCGATTCTCCGGATCAATATGGACCGCGAGCGGGCCGGTCAGCTGGGCGTAACCTCTACGCAGGTGGCAAGGTCAATGGTGGCCGCTACCTCATCCAGCCGCTTTACCGACAAAAACCTGTGGCTCGACGATGCAAAAGGATTGGCCTATCAGGTGCAGGTGCAGATTCCGGAGTACGAAATGACCTCGGTCGAAGACATCGGCAACATTCCGCTGCGGTCGGGCACCATGCGGCCGGTACTGTCGGATGTGGCGACTTTCTCGGAAGAAACCACGCCGGGGCAATACGACCGCTCAGGCCCGAACCGGCTGGTAACGATTACGGCAAACCTCCATGAAGTTGATCTGGGTACAGCTACCAAAGCGGTGCAGCAGGCAATCCGGGAGGCCGGCGATCCGCCACGGGGCGTACTTGTCGAAATGCGGGGGCAAACCAAACTCCTGACCGATACGCTGAGCAGCCTGCAGATGGGGCTACTGGTCGCTATTGTGATTATCTTCCTGTTGCTCAGTGCTAACTACCAGTCATTTAAGCTGGCGCTGGTCATTCTGTCGGCTATTCCGGCGGTAGTGGCCGGGGCGTTGCTGATGCTGCTGGCCTGCGGGGCCTCCCTGAACCTGCAATCGTACATGGGGCTGATTATGTCGGTCGGCGTTTCGGTGGCTAACGCCATTCTGATGGTGACCAATGCCGAAAACCTGCGGGTCACCCTGGGCGACGGCCGGCGTGCCGTGCTGATGGCGGCCAACAGCCGGATCCGCCCGATTCTGATGACGAGTATTGCCATGATTGCCGGTATGCTGCCGATGGCGTCGGGCCTCGGCGAAGGCGGTGACCAGATTGCCCCGCTCGGGCAGGCCGTTATCGGCGGACTGGTGGCGTCGACGATTGCCGCGCTGCTCATTTTACCTTGTGTATTCACGCAGTTCCAGGCCAACGCCCCGGTGCAGTCGGTTTCGCTTGATCCGGAAGATCCTGAGAGTAAATACTACGACGAACAAACCGTCTTAACGGCATAATCATGACCCGCTTAACAACTTATCAATCGACAAAGGCCAACAGCGGCCGTATACGTTCAGGTATGAAACGATTCAGTGGCTTATTGGGGATTATGCCGGTGATAGCCGGTGTAGTGTCCTGTACATCAGCCGTCAGTGAAAAAAAAGATGCAGCTAAAGAACCGGTTATACAGGCGGTCGAAATTGCCGAAGTCCGTGAGCTGCAGCCGCGTAAACAGGTCGTGCTGCCGGGCGAGCTGAAGCCCTGGAACCGTGTAAACCTCTATGCTAAAGTAAAAGGCTACATCAACGACATACGCGTTGACCGGGGCACTTGGGTACGCAAAGGCCAGGTGCTGGCGCGGCTGGAAGCGCCCGAAGTGCTGGCCGAAATCAGCCAGGCGAAGGCCGAAATTGAAGCCCGTGAAGCGTCACTGGTGGAGCAGTTGTCGCGGTACCGCGCCAGCAAGGCCACGTATCACCGGCTTCAGCTGACCAGTAAAACAGAAGGCGCCGTGTCGCTCAACGAACTGGATCAGGCGGAGGCCCGCATGCAGGCCGACAGCGCGATGGTGGTGGCTGTCCGCGGCAATATCCAGTCGGCGCGTTCCAACTGGCAGGCCAAATCACAGCTGGCCGGTTACCTGACGATTGTGGCGCCGTTCGACGGGGTGATCATTGAGCGGAACATCAGTCCCGGTGCACTGGTCGGAGCGGGCGAAGCCGGAAAGCCGTTGTTTATTTTGGAAGACAGCCGGACGCTGCGGCTGACCGTGGCCGTTCCGGAGGCGTATGCCAATCAGCTGCCGGCCAACAGTACCGTGTCGTTTGGGGTCAATGCCATACCGGAGCGGGTGTTTACCGCAAAGCTGTCCCGCAGTGCCCGCAGTCTGGTCGAGGAAAACAGGGCGATGATGGCCGAATTTGATGTCAGTAATCAGGCGCAGGAATTGAAAGCCGGGATGTATGCCGAAGTACGGATGCCTGTCGAGCGGTCGGTGAAAACGATGTTTGTTCCGAAAACAGCGGTGGTGAGCTCAAGCGAAAAGGTATTTGTGATCCGCGTGCAGGACGACAAAGCCATCTGGGTACCGGTCGAAAAAGGAAGTGTGGTGGATAGCCTCGTGGAGGTATTCGGCGATCTGCATACGGGTGAGCCCATTGTCAAAAGAGCCTCGGAAGAGCTGCGCGATGGTCAGGCCATAACCAGCAAGAAAAAGTGAGACAACAAAACCAATGGGCGCCGGCGCTGCTGGTGTGGGCGGGGCTGCTCCTGACAGGTCAGGGATGCCGCCCTGCCGCCCCGGCGCTGACGATGATTAACCGCCACAAAACCGGTATTATCAGCGACGGCGGACCGGTGCGGTCGGTGGTCTACCGCGAACGCACAGGTTTGGTCCGCATCGTGGATACAAGCGGGCGGGCGGCCCTGGTTTCGCCCCTGCAGGTCTGGGGGTACCGGCATGCGGGCGGGAAAACGTACCGGCTTTATCAAGGGTCATTTTATGAAGTACTGGAACAGGCTGATGTCTGCGTGTACACCATTCAGGAATTCGGCGAGGCCGCGAAGGATTACTACTATTTCAGCCGTACGCCCCACGGCGATATCCTGACCCTGACCCGTAAAAACCTTCAGGCGGCCTTTCACGACGAACCGTGTATGCTGGCTTTTATCGCCCGTTCCCGCCCGTCGGAGTGGTTGGCAGTGCAGGGGGCAGAGCGGGCAGGCGGTAAGGGGCATATGGGGATTGTAAACGCTTTTCGCGGCTGTACGGTCGCACAGACAGGCATGTAACCTCAGCGTTTGACTACCTTGAACGCTATGTCCCGTCCTTTTCCCTGAAAAATCGCCAGGTTGATCCAGTTCAGGGCCAGCTGCTCGATGAGGTTGAATTTGTCGTTACCGCCCAGATCGTGGCACTCCGCAAAGCCGGTTTCCGCAGCCAGTTGAATCGCGATAGCCTTGCCATGCCGGCTGTCCCCTGCAACAAACATATCAGCAGCCTGGTTGCCATACTGTGGGTTGAGCAGGTTTTCAAAACCGGTCGTATTAAAACACTTCACCACATCGGGGGTAGCGGTGTGGGCCAGAATGGCGTCGGCCGTATTACTAAAACCGGCTGGCCCCATACCGCGTACCACGTTCATGGTATCAATAATAATTTTTCCTGTGGTGTCGCCCAGTTCCTGCGTTACCTCAATAGCTTTCATTGCAGGTGTTGCCAGCACAATAACTCCGGCCTGTGCAACGGCCTGAGCGGGGGTAGTAAAGCGGTCTTCTCCTATTTTAGCGGCAAGTTGAACCGATTTCTCTGACAGCGGAAAACGCACTCCGACGAGTACGGTATGTCCGGCCCGGATGAAGCATTGTGCCAGTGCGCCGCCAACGTTGCCCGAACCAATAATAGCAATGATCATGGTAAATTTGTGAATGTTAACCGAATGAAATTAATATTTACGGATAATATAAACGCCTGCAATCAGTAAACCTACGCCAACCAGACGCTGCCAGTTGATGGGGTGAAGCGTGGCGTTTAGCAGCCCGAACTGATCAATCAGCATGGCCGCCAGTACTTGCCCCAGTAGAACCATAATGGTTACATTGCCGATACCTAATCTGGGTGCACAAATCACTATCAGCAAAATATAGATTCCACCCATAACTCCGCCCAGATAACTCCAGCGGGGAGCTTCCGCAAACTGTTGTATCGTCGGGACGGATTGCTGCGAGAGTAGGTTGTAGATAACCAGCCCGATCGCCGCCACCACAAACACCGACAGCGCCGAGTAGTAGGGACTTTGCAAGCTACGGCCCAGCTGGCTGTTCATCGCGCTCTGGAAGGGAATCATTCCGCCCGCCAGCAAGGCAAGGGCCAGGAAAAGGAGTTGGTTATCAGATGCTTTCATATTGTTTCAGTGTTGATGACGGTGAAGCCTGCGTAGTGCATACGACAGACCCGCCGTCAGGATTTTATCACCCGGCTTATTGTTAGTAATCACAACATTTTCATGGGTACAGGTATACATCGCATTGAACGAGAGTCCACGCCAGAGAGGAAAATCAAACCCGATGTCGTATTGCCAGCGGTAGTTTTTTGTATCTGAAAAAGCTGGCTGAAAGTAGGCATCGTAGTAAAGCCGCAAGCGATTGTTCAGCAGGTAATGCCAGCCGCCCAGCCAGGTACTTGCCCGCCAGAGGGTAATGTTCTCCAAGCCGTTATACCGGCTTTTGTTATAAACCGAAGCCGTAAAGTGTGTCGTTTCATAGACTGTTCCGCCCGCAAGTTTCAGTGAATGTCCGGGTCTACGGGTAATTTGCAGGGTTGCGCCTGCCCCGACAAAATATCTGAGGTCAATTTTCCGGCGATAGTTGGTAGATACATAAGCGATACCAAACGGATAAACGAGTCGTTCGGGCCGGTAATACAGATAATTCCGGCTAAACAGATCATTATCTGCCTTTTTTGTGTAAAACGCCTGATACAGACTCGAGTTCTGTGATTTCAACGCCCATGATCTGCCCTTGAAAACCACTACGTCCAGCTTACCCCGGAGAGTAGTTACTTCGACATTACCCTGCTGAAAATTGCCCGTTAAGGATGCGCGGAGCTGAAGCTTTGCCGTATCACTTTCGTTGAGCTGTGCGAGTGCAGAAGACCTGATCAGACAGAGCAAAAGGAAAACAGCGTACCAATACTTTCGTACATATTTACCGGCATTTTCAGCATACAGTTCTCCGCCGGTCTTTTCATCCGGGCAGACCCGCCAGTTTCCGGTTGCCAGCCGGTCTGGCAACCGGAAATAATTATAAAAGCTATTCTGCATGGTAAAGTGGCAGGTATCAGGTGTCTGAAACGAGATTTTACTCGCCAAGTGCCTCGATAATGGCTTTGGCCGTTTCGGCACCCGAGAAATTTTGCTGGCCTGTGATCAGATTACCGTCGCGGATGGCAAAGCCCCGCCATAACCCTGCCTGAACGAAGTTGGCGCCGATTTGCTTCAGCTCATCCTCAATGCGCCACGGCATTACATGTTTGTCGCGCGGGAGCAAGCCATATTCCCACACAGCATTGTCGGCAAAATCTTCTTCCACATTCGCAAAACCCGTAACCGTTTTACCTTTTGCCAGGTATTCGCCGTTGCTCAGCCGGGCATAGCGCAGAATAGCCGTTCCGTGGCACAGAGCCGAGGTAACTTTACCACTTTCGTAGAATTCGACGAACTTCTGTTGTAACTCCGTCGCGTGCCCGAAGGTAAACATGGGTGCCTGGCCACCTGCAATAACCAGCGCATCGAACTCGCTGACATTTAGTTCGTTTACAGGTTTAGTGTTATCAATGAGTGCCCGGAGTTTTTCGGTATGAATGAAGCCTTGTGTAATAAGATCGGTTGATGAATAGCCGCTGGCGTCATTAGGGTCGCTCATGGCGTCGGGTTCACATGTACCACCGTCCGGGCTGAATATGCCCACCTCGTATCCTTTTTCGGCAAACTCATAATGGGGGTGTGTCAGTTCGCTCCACCAGAAGCCGACGGGCCAGCCGGTTGTAGTAGAAACAGCCGGATTTGAAATGACAATGGCCACGCGCTTTGGCCGCTTCGTGTTTACCAGGTTGGGATCTTTGAGACTCATATTTGTCAGTTGTTTAATTGTCAGTAGTGTTTATTGACGTTGACAAAAGTAGAGCCTGTGTGTACCTTTGTAAATATATGTACGATGAAGTGTGATACTCTCCTTTTAGAGAGTGTCAGTTAATCAGCTAATTGGCTCATGCCTGATTTTTTACACAATGGTAAGCTCTACTATAATCCGGTAGAGTTTGCGATGGACCACATTGGCGGGACCTGGAAGATGCCTATTCTATGGCGCCTTAACAAGCAGGTTATGCGCTACAGCGAATTAAAAAGGTACCTGCCACATATCAGTCATAAAATGCTGACGACTCAGCTTCGGGAGCTGGAAGAACACGGGTTTGTTATCCGGACGGTGTTTCCGGTAGTGCCTCCCCATGTAGAGTACACGATTACCGATAAGGGGCGTCGGGTTATTCCGGTGATTGAAACAATCCGGCAGTTTGGCCGGGAATTGATGAACGAGTATGGTATTGTAGAGAAAAGCTGATACGGTGAGCGCAATTTGTACAGTAGCGCAGACAAATCTGTAAACGGAGTGCTATTCCGTCTTATACGGCAAAGAAGAGTGCAAAACAGAGCGGGCCGCTGGTCCGCTTTTTTTATGGGTTCATACCAATTGGTTTGTGGAATGGACTGCCTGTCTGCATCTTATCTGCTCAACCATTAAACACACTAATTATGAGCTTCCTGTCCAAACCACTTCTCCTTTTTCTCTGCCTTATTACCTTAGCTGGCTGCGAACAGAAACCAAAAACCATTTCCGTAAAAGGGAAGATTCCCGGATTGCCGGACGGAAAAGTGCTGCTGCATGAGCCGTTCAAAAATAACAACTATGACTCCACTACCTCCCGGAACGGTGAGTTTGCCTTTATACTGTCCACCGAAACGTATCCGGAACCCATTCCCGTTTCCATCCGGCACATTGCGGCCGATGGCCAGATCAGGGATTTCGCGTACCGTGCCCCGAAGTCGCATGGACAGGATAACTGGGTCTATAGCGATTTTATGCTGGAAGACGAGACGTACATTAATAAAAAACCTGAAGATGAAATGAAGGTGCCTGACGGCAGGATATTATGGCAATTCGATACTACGATACACCTGGGCAAACAAACATTACTAAAGTATAAAGACAAACAAGCATTGTATGAAACCCGCAACATCGCAAAGCTGAAGCAGCAGATTGAGGCAGATCCGTATGCATTTCACTACCTGTACACCCTGAAAGAACGGATATGGGGCTTTTCGGATGCGCAGTTTAAGACGTTGTTTGCGGCCTTTGATAAAGAGGTGCAGGACAGCAAAACCGGTAAGGAACTGCTGCATTTCGTGGAAACCCGTTCATCAAAAAAGCTTAATCATACCACCGAACTGTTCGGGCTGGACGGCAGGAAAACACCGGTACTCGAAAAAGACACCAAATACACCATCGTGATTCTCTGGGCCTACTGGTGCGGGCCGTGCCGCGCTGAGATTCCGACGCTCAAAACCATTAATACGCGCTTTGCCGGAAAACCACAGGTCGATATGGTGTCGGTCACGGTTGATGCTGATGAGGCGAAGTGGAAACAGGCGCTCGCTGCTGAAAAGATGCCCTGGAAGCAGCTCCGCATTACGCCTGATGCCGAACTGTATATGCATGAGCTCTTCAGTTATACCAATGCCATCCCGGTCGTGATTCTGGTGGATCAGCAGGGTAAATTACTGAAGCGGATTGAGGGCTCCGACAAGAAGGCACTGCTCGATATGGCGGATTATATTGCGCAGCAGGGTGTCTAGCCTGCCTGAATGCAGGGCATAAAAAAGCGGCTGCTCCCGGATCGGGGCAGCCGCTTTTGCTGTCTGACGGAATTACTCAATAACGGCTTTGATCACCACCGGCTGGTGATCGGATGGATATCGTTGTTCGTTGGCGTCGGTGAGGACACCGTATTTCAGCACCTTTACATTTTTACTTACAAAAATATAGTCGATCCGGTTTTTCATCGGCGCGTCGAACTTAAAGCTGTTGAAGGTACCGTCCGGTCCGTATGGCGGCATCACCGACACCAGTTTCGAGTCGCTCAGCAATGTCTGGATCGTTTTGATCTGTTCCGTTTCCGGGGTCGAGTTAAAGTCACCGGCCAGAATCGTGGTGGCGTTGCCGGCGATTTCTTTCATCTTTTTCACCATCAGATGGCCCGACTGGCGGCGCGCTTCGACGCCTTGATGGTCGAAATGCACGCTGAAAAAGAAGAACTCTTTTTTGGTGATCAGATCCTGAAACTTACCCCACGAACAAATCCGGTTACAGCAGGTCGCATCCCAGCCTTTGCCTGGTTTGTCGGGTGTTTCGCTCAGCCAGAAGTTGCCTGATTTCAGGAGTTTAAACCGGTCTTTGCGGTAGAAAATTGCCGAGTGTTCACCCGCCTCTTTCCCGTCGTCGCGGCCGGCCCCGAAAAAGGTGTATTCCGGCATTTCGGCCAGATCATTCAGCTGCCCGCGCAGGCCCTCCTGGGTGCCGAAAATATCCCATTCGTGGTACCGGACCAGTGCCTTAACGTTTTCTTTCCGGTTTGGCCAGGCATTCGGTCCGTCGTTCGGTGTATTATACCGCAGGTTATAGCTGGCGATATTGATCGGGGTATTTTTCTGCGCAAATGCCACCTGAGTCAGCATGAGGCAAAGCGCTAAAAAGAATTTTTTCATAGAGTACTGAAAAATAAAAGGAAAGGTAAAGCGCCACGTCGGACATGGCGCCGGTTTACCAGGAAAAGACAAAACAACCCTAAATCAACTCATCGGAATCTGTATAAATTGATGGGTCTTCATTCCGGCGGTTCCGGGTTGCTGATGGTTCTGATAGTTGCTGGTTGTATTGCAACTCAGAACCATCAGTAACCATCAGAACCACCGGCAATTCAAACAGGTGTTACTCCCATCCCGGATTCTGGCCGAGTTTCGGGTTCATGAGGCGGTCTGTTTCGGGGATCGGGTAGAGGTAGTGTTTTTCCTCCCATTTCCGCGGAATATTGGTCAGCCACGTCAGTTCGCCGTAGGTATCGTTCTTGAGGCGCTGCGGGTTCGGCACCCCATTGATCGTTTCGGCGACGTTGATGTAGGTCACACCAGCCAGCTGGGTAGCAGGTTTTACCTTATAGAACACCACGTCATTCTTGCCGTCTTCGTTCAGGTCGAGCGGTTTGTCGAGGGCCGGTACGTAGAAACCGTTCCAGGTCTGTTCCATCAGCTGGCCACGGTTCCAGCGAACGATGTCGTAGAACCGGAATCCTTCCAGGACCAGCTCAATGCCCCGTTCGCGCCGGATTTCCATCAGTGATGGATCGCCTGTTTCCGGGAAGTAGTTGGCTTTCATGTACGGATCGACCACGGTTGGCTTTGTTGTCAGGCCGGCTGTAATGCCTGCCCGCTTCCGCAGCGTCCCGACTGTTTTTGTCCAGTCGTCGTTAGTAAGGGTACCCAGTTCTGCTTTTGCTTCGGCGTAGTTCAGCAGGATTTCGGCGTAGCGCATCATCGCAATCGAGTTATCGTTCCGCGAACCGCCGTCATAGTACGTATCGTCCAGCGACCACTTGATCGGCATGTAGCCCGTGTAAGTGTAGGAAAACACCGGCGGTCCCGGTTCGGTCGCGCCCCCGTTGATTCGGGTATAGTTGCCCATCCGGATGGTCTGCTGAAGGCGTTTGTCGCGGTTTTTAACCTCGTCCATGAACGTCATGGTTTCGTAGCCCGGCTTGCCGGTAAACGGCGTGCCGTCGATGTTCAGGTAGGTATTGATAAACGTGCGGATGAAACTGACGCGGGCTCCGTAGGTCGCGCTGGTCCACCACCAGTTGGCATCGTTGTAGACGCTCAGTGCCGGATCTACTACCGCCGACAGCATGACCTCATTGGTCACCGGCGTTTTGTTAATAAACAGCTGCCGGTACGACTTATCCGTACCGCCCGTTTCGTTCAGGCTGAAACCGCCTTCGGTCATTACGGTCGTGGCCGACGAGACCGCTTCGTTCAGCCATTTCTCGGCCGTACTGCCCAGATTATAGCTTTTGTGGTAACGGCGGAACGTGCCTTCGAACAGACAAACCCGCGATTTGAAGCCCAGGGCAACATATTTCGTGATCAGACTGCGGCTGTTGTCGGTTGTTGTCCGGATGTTTTGCGTAGCATAGTTCAGATCGGCCAATACGGAGTCCATCACCAAAGTGCGCGGGTCGCGGCCGTTAAACAGGGCCGGATCCGTTACGTTCATCGGGGTGTTGATCCAGGGCACATCGCCGAAGCGTTTTACCTTGTCGAAGTAAAAATACGCCCTGAAAAAGCGCGCCAGCCCGTTGTAATGGCGGCGGATCTCAACCGGTACCGCGGGGTTGGTGTTGTTGGCGATAAAATAGTTGATATTCCGCAGGGCCGTCCACGACCAGCCCGAGCTCTGACGCGGACCGAACGCGCCTTCCCGCAGGAAATCAGGCACCTGCGTCCGCGCAGCATAGTCGGCCATGGCGTCGCTCTGGTGAATGTCGCTGGCTCCCGGCAGGTTATCGTAAAATGAGTTGGCGTATAAGTCCAGACCCTTCTCGCTGCCGAACACCGCATCGCGGGAAGCCGTTGCTTCAGGAACCTGGTTTAAGTCGTTACACCCCGCCAGCAACAGGCCGGCAAATAACAGGGTGAAAGAATATTTTTTCATGAGTAATGACAAGTTGAGTAGTAGTTAAAACGTGGCTGACAGCCCCATTGTAAAGCTTTTCAGGATCGGGTAGTTATGGCCGTTGCCGCTGGTGCCTGAGGTCAGGACCGCATCCGAACCGCCGAGGTTTTCAATGTCGAGGTCGCGGGTCAGGCGATACAGCGGTGACCATGACCAGAGGTTTTCGCCCGACACAAACACCCGGGCATTGCTCATCCCGATCCGGCCTACGATCTGCCGTGGCAGGTTATAGCCGATCTGGATGTTTTTCAGCCGGATATAAGCCGCGTTCTGCAGGTATTTCGTCTGGGTCTGCGTCAGCTCACCGGAACCGTTCTGGGCCGTATAGCCACGCAGGCGGGGCAGGTAGGCATCCGGATTGCTTTCCGACCACATGTTGTCCAGCTGCCAGGCCGGTACGCGGTTATACGGACGGTTGTACGGGCCCCAGAAGGTACCGGCTTCGGCACCCGGCCACCAGTCCTGCTTACCAACGCCCTGGAAG
The DNA here is from genome assembly GCF_057652235.1 of Arsenicibacter sp. R0_47. Lineage (NCBI taxonomy): Bacteria > Pseudomonadati > Bacteroidota > Cytophagia > Cytophagales > Spirosomataceae > Arsenicibacter > Arsenicibacter sp. R0_47. The sequence continues at coordinate 383,463 of NZ_JBYFCJ010000005.1, forward strand.
AAGGCCGAGAAGAAGAAGTTATTCCAGTCAGCTCCCGCCATAATACCGTAGGTATAGCGCGGTGTGGCGTTACCGATGATTCTGCGGTCGCCGGGATTGCCGACTGTATTGTCGCCGTTGTTGATCACGCCGTCGCCGTTCAGGTCACGGAACTTGATGTCACCCGGCAGCAACTGGCCGGTGTTCGAGGCTTTGTAAAGTGTCTGCTTCGGTGAGTTTTTGATATCATCGGCCGAGGTAAAGAAACCGGCGGTTTCGAAGCCCCAGATTTCGCCTACTTTCTGACCCACATAGTAATCGCTCAGCTTTTTGTCGGGGTTGTTGTAGCGGTCGATGGTTGCCTGGTAATCGGCCATCGTCAGGCGCAGTTCATAGTTCAGCGGCTTCGACGATACCGTGAATTTGTCGCGCCAGCTCAGAACCGCTTCCCAGCCCTTGGTCGTCATGTCGGCGTAGTTGCCTTTTGGTACGCCGGTGCCGAATACAGCCGGCAGCGTCATGCCTACCGTAAACATATCCGTAGTTTTGCGGATGTAGGCGTCGGCGGTCAGCTGGAGGCGGTTGTTGAACATGCCCATGTCGATGCCCAGGTCCTGCGTCGTTGACGTTTCCCAGGTCAGGCCGTCCGGTAATACGCCCGGCTGACTGGTTCGTTGCGGGCGGACACCGTTCAGGATGCGGCCCGATTGGGCAATCGAAAACTGCTCCTGGAAGGCATATGAGCCGATGCTGCCGTTACCCAGGGAACCGTAGGACGCCCGCAGTTTCAGGTCGGTAATAAAGCGCGGTGATACTTTCCAGAACGGCTCATTCGAGACGCGCCAGCCGGCCGATACCGACGGGAAGAAGGCATAGCGTTCGCCCGACGGGAATTTTGATGATCCGTCGTAGCGGCCGTTCAGTTCGAGGAGGTAACGGTCTTTAAACCCATAGTTCAGGCGGTAGAATCCACCCACTACAGCCCACTTTTCCCAGCCGCCACTGGTCGTAATTGACTGACCGAGGGCGAGGTTAATGTCCTGTGCACCTTCATAAATCAACCCGTTCCGGACCGCTTCCAGCCGCTTGTAGGTTGACTGTTCGTAGTTATAGCCCGCCAGCACCTTCACATAGTGATTCGGGCTGAAGTTCGGCTCATACTCCGCGTAGAGGTTAGACGCGGTATAGAGTGTTTCGCGGTAAATATTCTGGAGGTCGTTGGTGTTGGTACCGACGTACTCAATAACCCCCGGTTTGCGGCTGTACGGTACCGGCACCCGTGTCCGGAATTCGTTGTCATCCGTGTTCTGGAACGTAAAGTTGCCTTTTACGCGGAATTTGTCGTTGAAGAACTGCGACGCAAAGTCCGCGGTGTTCCGGAACACCCGCTTATCCATGTCGATCCCGTTTTTACCGTACCAGAAGTCACCGACGGTATAGGCCGCCGAGTACGAAAGCGTACCGTCGGGGTTGAACATCGGCGACATATTATGGCCTTCGTCCGAGATGTTCCGCCAGATACTGCCTCCCTCACCGACGTTCAGCGGGTTATGGTATTTCATCGAGGAGAAGTCGGCGTTGTTGGTGATTTTCAGCCACGGATACAGCTGGATCGAACCTTTGGCCCGTACGCTCAGGATCCGGTAATCGTCTGAATTATAGCGAAACAGGCCTTCCTGACCATAATAACGGCCGGTTACGTAGAAATCTGACTTGCCGCTGCTACCCGAGAACGCCAGGTTATGTTCGGTAGCGCTCAGGTTCTTTTTGTACAGCTCCTTATACCAGTCGGTATTGGCGTAGTAAACGTACTCGCCGTTGCTGCCCACTTCGACCTGCGGCAGGCCCGGGTCTTTCGACCGGCGCTCTAGTTCGGCCAGATAGGCAGGGGAGAACCGCACCGTTTTGTTGACGTTCTGCGGCGTTTGCGAATAGTCATTCCATGCTGTCCATGCTTCGTTAAAGATTTTGGCGAAGGTGTAGCCGTCGGTTACGAAATCGGGTACCGTTGTCGGGCTCTTGATCGAACGGTTGAGCGAATACGTTACGCTGGTACGATCCTTAACCGGACTTTTGGTCGTGATCAGCACTACACCGAACGCGCCCCGCGCGCCGTAAATCGCCGCTGATGACGCATCTTTCAGTACCGAAATAGACGCAATGTCATTGGGATTCAAGCGGCTCGGATCACCTTCAACACCGTCGATGAGTACCAGTGCATTACCGCCCTGACCAATCGAGGTTGTCCCCCGGATGTTGTAGCGCGGCGACTGCGTGGGTTTCCCGTCGCCCATGGTCAGGTTCAGGTTCGGAATCACCCCTTGCAGGCCCTGCGAGAGGTTTGGCAATGAGCGGTTTTCGAGTACTTCGCTCGTCACCTGATCCACTGCGCCGGTCAGGTTCACCTTTTTCTGGGTGCCGTAACCAACCACTACCACCTCATTCAGCGCCCGCGCGTCTGCTTTCAGACTGATGTTGATGGTGGTCTGATTCCCCACAGTCAGCTCACGGGATTCATAGCCGACAAAACTGAAGACCAGCACGGCATTTGCGTTTGGAACCGCCAGTTTGAAATTACCGTCTGCATCGGTAGTCGTGCCTTTTGTGGTTCCCTTCAGTACAACACTGACGCCGGGTAGTCCGCTGGTTTTTTCACCGTCGGTAACTCTGCCCTGAATGGTGATGTCAGCCATAGCGGTTGTGCCCGTGTTCGGCAGTCGTCGGGCTGATGTTGGTTTTTCATACGCCAGCTTCGTCTGCTGACCAGCTGCCCTGGTGGCCGGAACATACGCCGTCATCCAGGCTACTCCGCTGAGCAAGAGTATTGTTTTTTTCATAAGTTGTTAATAGGTAATCGATAAGTAAGTTGTTGACAGGTAATGTATTTGCAGCATTAAGATTGGCCGATATACTACCGGCAGGAAGGCCTGCTGCGTCCGTTGGTAACTCAACCTGAACGCAGCAGCGGGAGCAGGAATAAGTATGGTTAGGTAAGCGTCATGTTCATGGCTGCAAAATTCAGCGAAACGCCTCTTTTTTGACAACCGAAAATCGTTATCAAAACATGAAATCTAAATACAAAAATGTAAACAAAATGTAATGATTGGTTATTTGATAGGTCTCATAAACGACATACTCCCCTCTGTATGATACTGTACCTGCCGGTGTTTCCGTAGAAAGGCTTTAGATTCAGTAGTAAGGTAATATGTAAAAAATGTTATAATGTTAATATATTAGCCGGATGCGATAATGCCGGTGCATAACCGGTACATCAGGAACCTATTGATAACCGGATATGGAAAAGAAAACAGGACGGCTGGAAGCATTCAGTGATGGTATTTTCGGGGTGGCCATAACCTTGTTAGCCGTCAGTATAGGGGTCAGCGCTTACCCTGATCCCACAGACCGCTCGTTATGGACTAAAATTCTGGACAAATGGCCGGAGTATTTTACCTATTTCAATTCATTTGCGACCGTACTGCTTATCTGGATGGGACACCACAATATGCTGAACAGAATCTGGCGGGCAAATCACCTGGTTATTTTGTTAAACGGGCTCGTGCTATTGTTTGTCGTTTTGTTTCCCTACCCAACCAAAGTAGTCGGTAGCTTTATCGATACACCGGCCATCCATACAGCAGTTGCGTTCTATACCGGGTTCACCGGTATTATTGTAGTATCCATGTTGCTGCTTAACGTTGGTATTGTAAAGAGTAAGGGTCTGATTATTAATCCTGAAAAAGACCTGGACTGGTTTGCAGGGCAGATAAAACAGCAGATTCTGGCAATTCTGGTATATGCTGTGGCGTCATGCATTGCCTTTTATGAACCCTTTTATGCGCTGGGTATCACCTTTCTGATGTGGATTTTCTGGGCGTTTGTCACAAAAGAAACACTGGATGGGTAATGGTTTGAACAGTCTGTTTAATCACCTGTTTGGAGATGAAATTGTACAGAAACTACCTTATTTCTGTACAATTTCATCTCCAAACAGGTGTCTTTTAGACAGTATATATCTACTGCCGGTAAGCCCGAAGTGCTGGTAAACCGATACCAGAAGCATCAAAACCACCGTCGACGGCAATCATCTGGCCGGTAATAAAGGCGGCTTTCTCCGAACATAAAAAATAAATGGCTTCGGCAATTTCCTGTTCAGTCGCTGAGCGGTTCAGCGGAATACCGTCGTAATAAGCCTTGATAATCTCCGGTGTATGGACGGCCGCAGCCAGTTTGGTCTTCACTGGGCCGGGCGACACACAGTTTACGCGGATGCCGTAGTCGCCGAGTTCGATGGCAAACTGTTTGGTCAGGTGAATAACCGCTGCTTTTGACGTGCCATAGGCAACCCGCAATGTACTGGCGCGGAGACCTGAAATAGAGGCAATGTTCACGATAGCCCCCTGGCTTACTTTCAGGGCGGGAAGGACTGCTTTTGAACACAGAAAAATGCCGTCAAGGTTAGTACTCATCGTTTCCCGCCAACAGGCAAAGTCAGTTTCTTCGAGCGGTTTAAAGTAGGCGACACCGGCATTGTTGACCAGCGCGTCAATACGTCTGAATCGTTCCAGAACGCCGGTAATCATGGCATCAACGCTGGCAGGGTCAGAGACATCGCAGACGACAGGCAGTGTGCCGGGCAGTTCACCGGCTGCTTTATGTAGTTCGGCTTCGTCGCGGTCGATCATGGCAACCTGCCATTGATTGTCCAGAAAGAGTTTTGCCGTGGCCAGCCCGATACCACGGGCGGCGCCGGTTACGATGGCAGTTTTTTGTGTCATGGGATTGGTAAGGGAATAAAAAAACGTGGCGGAAGTTTCCGAACTTCCGCCACGTTTGCGGGCTGGCAACAGACAATTTTAAAAAGTAATGGTATTGACCGTAGCTGACGACGAGGTTGTCGGGCTGGCTTTCAGCGTGGCTCCCGTATTAGAGTAGGTGCCGCCGGTGTATACCCCCCAGCCCGACGAGTTTCCGGTAAAGCTGCCCCCGGAATAGGTGCCGCCGAAATAAATTTTGTACTGGGCGTTTTTGGCCAGATCAGGGGTTGAAAAATGGAAGTAGTAAACCGCATTTTTAGGTTTAAACGTAACCAGATCTTTACCACCTGCATCTTCGATATGCAGCACTGATGTGGCAGCCAGCTGTGCACTCGATGTAATGTATAACCCCACCTGCGACGACCCTGTGCTCATGGCTTTTGTCATGCGCGCATTTGAGCCGGCAGAAATGAGCAGTCCGCCGTTTATGAGGAAATTGCCATTGTAATCAATGCCTTCTTCCGGCTGACTGGTCGGTCCGCAGATGATGGCAGTGCCGCCTTTCATGGTGATGTTCCCGTTGCTGTCGATGGCGTCGCTGCCGGCAACGATCAGTATCCCGCCGTTGATGTTGATGCTACTGCCATCGTTCGATTCCGTACCCCCGACAACGGTACCCATCGACGCATTAATGCCATCATTGGACGCTGTGACGTTAATGGTGCCGCCGTTAAACGTAATGATCTTTGATTCAATGCCTTCCGTTGCTTTGGTGATGTTGACTGTACCGTCGTTGATGGTAATCGACGTTTCCGATTTAATGCCGTCATCAGTGGCCGCTATCGTCAGCTCGCCGGTAGTCATGACAAAGGCACCGTCACTTTTAAACCCTTTCGCTTCGCTGGTCAGCGCGCTGCTGTAGGTGTATTTTGCGCCCGATGCCGTAATGTTAATTTTGCCGCCGCTGATGGTGGCCGTACCATCGACGTTGATGCCTTTACCGCCCGCTCCCGTACTGACAATCGTTAAGGTACCGCCTTTAATCGCCAGATTTTTATCACAGTTAATGCCGGCCGGCGACGCAATGTCTGTGTCAGCCGTAACGTAGTAGGCTGCCCCCGAAGTCGTTATGGTTACCGTACCGGCTGTCAGCGTAAAATCGCCTGACGTTTTGATGCCTTTTGACCCCTTACCGCTAACAGACAGTGTGACGGGATCGGCGGTGTTGATGGTAGTGTAGCCTTCACTTTTCAGGGCATTTCCCTTATCGCCGGTTGTGGTCACTTTAATGGTTCCGCCTTTGATCGAGATGTAGGGCGTAATGGCCGTATCGGTTCCGTCATACGGAGCCGTAATGCCGTCGTCGACGCTGTTTACCGTAACAGCACCGCCGCTGATGATAACGTAGCCTTCTTCCGCTACAATGCCGTCGCCGGACGCCGTTACGGTAACCGAACCGTTATCCATCGTGAAGTAATCGTTGGCATGGATACCGTCCTTTACCGCCGATTTTACCACAATCGTCGCCTGACTGACGGTTATGTAGTCGTCGGCTACAATCCCGTGTTTATTGTTGCCGGTTACGTTCAGCGTTCCGGTACCGGTGAAGGCCAGCTGCCCTTCGCTGAAGAACGTACCTTTCTGATCTTCACTGCTGGTGGCATAGGTCGCCCCGTCGGTGAGCGTGTTGGTGGTGCCGGCTACCACGTTGATGGTCCCTTTTTTACCCGACTGGCTGTTGATGGCCGGTCCGTTGCTGTTGGTGATCGTAACCCCTTTCAGGGCGATGTTGTATTTATACTCACTGTAAATCTTGAAGCTGCCTTTTGAGGCCGTCCCTGACAGCAGATAAACGATTTCCTTCGCCGTGTTGGTTGAGGTAACCGTCACATCAGCGCCGTTTACAGCTACTTTAACACCATCGTTCTGGTAGGGGTTACTGACCGAGGCCGTGGTGCCTGCATAGGCGATCACAACCGTATCTTTTGCCGTAGTAACCACAGCACTGCCGGCAACGGTCAGGGTGATGGTACAGCTCTGACCACCGATACTCAGCACAAAGGAGGCCGTTCCGGCAGATAAAGGCGTACCGGATATGGTATAAACAAGCGTGCCGGAGCCATTGGCCAGCGTGCCGGCTACGAGCGTTGCGGTCAGGCCTTCAACACCCGTTGAGGCCGCCATGGAAATAGCATAGGCCCCGCCGTTCCCGCCGGTATAGGCCATCGTCACTGAACCAGAATAAGCCATTCCGCTGGTGCCGGACGACGGTGCCGCCAGACAGGTCAGGGAAGAGATGGCCGCTTTTGAGGCGGCGACGGGCAACGCGAGCGTACAGGTCTGGCCACCTAATGCAATGACAAAGCTGGCAGTACCGGCTGTTGCAGGTGTCCCCGTAATTTTATAGCTGGCTGTACCACTGCCATCGGTTAAGGCGCCCGCCGCTAATGTGGCGGTCAAACCGGTTACGCCGGTTGAGGTCACGCCGGTTCCGTCTGCGTAGGTTGCTCCGTTACCGCCGGTATAAGGAACGGCAGCCGTTGCGGCAAACGATGTGCCGCTTGTGGCCGAAGCCGAAAACGTAGCAGAAGCACAGGTAAGGGCCGTAACCGAGGCCGTTTTGGCCGCAATGTCATCGGTCTTACAGGATTGAACAAGCAGGACAAAGAGGATGAACAAACTAAGTAGTAGGGTGCTTCTTTTAAACATATTGGTCGTCGTTTTTACAAGGGGTACTTCTGACATTACGACAACAAGCTGAAAAGTGTGGCACTGCCTGCAAAAAAAGGTTACTTTTTCCGGACTGACCGGAGCCATTTACGCCAGTCGCCGCCTACTTTATCCCAATTGTATACACTGTAATCAATGGTGCCGTCGGCCCGAACGGGAAAGAAATTGTGTTCGGTACCGGCATAGGCAAGAAAGGTGAAATTGCGCCGCTTCCGGCGGATAACTTCGGTATGCAGGTAGTCGTTGAAGGGAGCGCTCTCGTCTTTGGTACCGAACGTGACCAGTACCGGAATGGATAGTTTGAGCAGATAATCAATTGGCGGAATGGAAAAACTGAACGTGGCTTTATGGGAATCACCTTCGGGGTGGATCGTTTCGGGGTGTAGAACAACCTGTTCCCAGTAATCGAACTGTTCGTCGGTGAGGTGGCTGGTTGAGTCAGTTTCGTGCCGGCGGGTCTGCTGGATAATCGAGTTAATCCGACCCAGCGGATTGCCGCCTGAGTAAATAAGCTGCGTCACCTCAGGGCTGACCGACGCCATTTTCGCACAGATTGTACTACCTTCAGAATGACCGGCCAGTACCAGCTCTTTCCGGCTGACCCACGGCTGTTTTTGCAGAAAACGGATAATATGCAGGTTACGGCTGACGTAATAATCCAGATTGTTCCGTTCGTTGTAGGCCATCGGAACCATACCACCGGCATCGCGGTAGGTGTAGTTCCGGCCCAGTGTTTTAACATCGGCCAGAACCGGAATATACGGTTTGCTGACAATGACGAGGTGATAGATTTGGGTCAGGCTGTCGGTCGGAAACGTAAACACACCATACATGCCTTTCTCATCGTATTTAATCAGTGGCTGCGGCAGACTGCCCTGGACGTAGAAAAACAACGGCTTTGGTTTCTGCTCGTCGCCTTTCCGGCTCTTGATGAGTAGATCGACCGGATCGCCGTTGAAAGTGGTGGTCAGGTGCCGGAAGCCGAAATCAGCAGGTGTTTTGTCCTGCGCGTTAATTCCGGTAAACAATAAACAGAGTACAAACAGGAAAAATAGTTTCATTGGTATGCTATAAACAACCTGATCACGAAGCGATGGCAATTTATAGCATCTGTTTACAACAGATGTTCTCTCGCGTGTTAACAATCCTTAAAAAGCGGGAACGCTGTACCGGAAAACTTATTTCCACATGTTGGTGCCATAAAGTACCATGACTTCCTTCCGCTTTTGGGTATATTCATCATAGGCGTTAGGGGCGTTGAGATTCAGTTTTGTACCGTCGCAATAATACTGATGCTGATTGAGCGAACTGGCTAATGAATTCTGGACTTCAATAACCGTTTTGCCGTCATACTCGTACACGACGATGCCGTTCAGCGTGGGGCCACCCATAAACTGTTTAAACTGGTCGTTGAGCCATTTGATATTATTGACCGGGTCTTTAATGCCACATACAATACGATCCTGAGGCATAATGGCTGACCGTGATTGGCATCCAATAACGCTTGTCAGAAGAACAAGCAACCGAATCAGAGAAGATAAATGATTTTTCATAACAGTATAAGGGTCTGGTAACACAAAGACCCGCTACGGCCCGAAGAAGTTGTAAGCGGTAAAAAAAAGGCTGCTCTGACAGTTTTCGTCCGGGCGAACGGGTCAGAGCAGCCTTTTTTCTAATACCTGAACAGATCAGGTGGTTGCCGGCTGCCGGTCAATCGTGGCTCTGCCAATGACCTGTGCGGCGGCGCGGACGGCGATGGTAAAGCCAAAAAACGGGCCAAAGTCATTTCCGGCCGGAAAGCTGCTGAAATACAAGCCCGGTACACTACTCTCAAAGGCTGTATTCAGTTGCGGAAAGCCATTCGTTTGGTCAATCTGAGCCAGCAAACCGGGTGCCAGGTAAGGCAGGCGGCTGATGTTAACCTGATAACCGGTCGCCAGAATGACGGTGTCGACCGTACACGTATCTCCCGATGATAGGGTGACCGCCAGACTTCCATCCGGCTGTTCCGTCACGGACTGCAACTGCGTTTGCGGGTGCAGAAAAACTTTGTCAGCGGGTAACCGGCCGGCAAGCCAGGGTTCAACCTTCAGCCGTCCTTCGGCCCAAAGCCGGTAGCGGTGAGTTTCCTGTTCATCGGTAGCCGCATTGCGGAACCAGGCCGGTTCATCCACGATCCGGTCAACAAGCGGCGACACCCACGACCAGTCGGCTTCAATAAAGGCCGGGGTGTCATGCCGGTAGGTCAGGTGAACCGCGCCGGCACCGGCTTCGGCCAGCAGGGCCGCCCATTCAAAGGCACTTTGCCGGCCACCCACCAGCAACACCCGTTTGCCCCGGTAAGATGCCATATCGACCGCATCGACGGCATGCCGGTACCGACCGGAGGGAAGCAGGGCTTTCACCGGTTCCGGTTCATGCGGGAAATAGCCGAAACCGGTTGCCAGCACAACCTGATCCGCCAGGATGGCTGTTCCGTCGGTTAGTAAAGCCGTAAACTGATCGCCTTCTTTCGACAACTGCTGTACGTACGTTTCCAGCATGTTGGGCTTAACCTGATCCATAAACCAGCTGGTGTAGCCCAGATACCAGTCCAGCGAGATCGGCATGACCGAATCCGGGGACTCGCCGCGGCTCCCTGCGTATTGTTCGATGGTAAAGATGTTGTCCGGATCAAGGTGCCAGTCAGTTCCTGAGCGCAGATACATACCGGCCGGCATGTGTTTCTGCCAGAACTCCATGGGTTTTCCGGCAATGAGGTAGTCTGCCTGCCGGTGTTGCAGGTAAGCGGCCAGGGCCACGCCGAACGGCCCGGCCCCAATGATAAGCAGAGGTGTATGTTGCATGGTGGTAAAGGGGTTAGTGCCTGGTTAGGGTATGGTAGTCAAAAACGTGACACAGTTTTTTTTACTGATCAGCATGCTCAACAAATCAAAAAAAGGGCAACCACGTGGGGTTGCCCGTACAGGATAAGCTATTAATGCAGCGGCCTGCTTTTGACCATACCGCCTTTTGCATCGTCAATGCTGTGGTTGACGATAAAGGCCTTGGCGTCGATTTCGCTGATACGCTCCCGGAGCCGGTGTAGCTCCAGACGGGTAACGACCGCGTAAATGATGTTAATATCGTTTTCGCGGAAACCCCGTTTACCGTACCCTTTTTCGCCTTTAAAAACCGTTACGCCTCTGCCCAGTTTCTCGGTAATCATCTGACGGATCCGTTCGTGGTGGTCAGAAATAATGATAACCCCAGTGTATTCCTCGATACCGTGAATCAGAAAATCGACGGTTTTTGAAGCGGCCAGGTAGGTCAGCATCGCGTACAAGGCCGTTTCCATGTTCGTCAGTAAGGCTGCCGAACCGAAAACCAGCACATTGATGACCATAATCACGTCACCGACGGAAAGCGCCGACCGGCGGCTGACATAAATGGCCAGTACTTCGGTGCCGTCGAGCACCCCGCCGCCCCGGATGGCCAGTCCGATGCCGGTGCCCAGAAAAAAGCCGCCGAACACCGAAATCAGCAGTTTATCGGTTGTCACAATCGGATACGGGACAACCACTAAACAAAGGGCCAGCATACTGATGGCGACAATGGTGCGGACGGCAAAGCCAGGCGATACCTGCCGGTAGCCGATCCAGATAAACGGGAGGTTTACCAGAATGACCAGAATCGCCAGTTCGACACCGGTGACCATCTCCAGCAGCAGCGAAATACCCATGGCCCCGCCGTCGAGAAAATTATTCGGGAGTAAAAAACCTTTCAGGCCCATGCCTGCGCTTAGTACACCCGTAAGCAGGAGCGCAAAATCCTTGATGATTCCTGCCCTGTTTGTCTGTGAAAAAGTTGTTGTTGTGGCACTCATTTGATGAATTGGTGTTACACCCGATAGCGCTTCAGCGAGAGCAGAAGCGCCGGTAACAGCACCAGATTCGTTAAACAGGCCATCAGAACGGTTGTTGCTACTAATATGCCAAGTGCAGCCGTACCTCCGAAACTGGAGGCAGCAAAAACCACAAACCCGCCCGCCAGTACCAGCGCTGTGTAAATCAGACTGATACCGGTTTCGTGAATGGCACCCGTAATGGCTGCCGGTGGTTCGAGCCCCAGACTAAGCTGGCGGCGATAGCTGGTCAGGAAATAGACGGTACCGTCTGACGCCAATCCGAACGCAATGCTGAAAATCAGGATGGTAGATGGCTTGAACGCAATATCCGTATAACCCATGATGCCGGCCGTTACAACGAGCGGAATCAGACATGGTAGTTTCGACAGAATAATGATCGGAACCGACCGGAACAGTACCATGCCCACTAAGGCAATTAATAAAATCGCGATAACCAGACTTTCGTACAGGTTACCCAGTAAATAATCGTTGCTCTTCAAAAAGACCAGGCTGTGGCCGGTCAGACTCACTTTATAAGGCGTGCCGGCAAACAGAGAATCGATACGCGGTCGCAGACTATTCATTGTTTTCTGCAACCGGATTGAGCCGATGTCGGCCATCTGGTAGCTCACCCGTATAGTTTGCTGTGTGCTGTCCATCAGTGATTTCGCCAGCGATGACTGGTTGTTGCCTGTCCCGAGCGGACTGTCTTCGGCCAGCTTTTTGAGCTCCATAGCCGGTGGCAGCACGAAATATTTCGGATCGCCGCCACGATAGGCCTGGTACCCGAACCGGATTACGTCGACCAGCGAGCTGGGCTTCGAAAACTCCGGATAATCGTCCATTAACCGCTCCAGTGCCCGAACCTTATACAGCGCCCGGCCAGCGTCGGCAAACGCCCCTTTCGGCTTGCCGGTGTCGATCATGATCTCCAGCGGCAGCGCACCCTTGAACTGCTGTTCAACAAACCGGAGGTCTTCGTATACCGGATCATTTTTCGGCAGGTCATCGACCACGTATCCTTCTACCCGGACCATAAACAGGCCCAGGGCACTGATGATGGTAATGACCGTGATGATGCTGTAAATGAGCTTCCGGCGGTTATGCACCAGAAAATCAACCCGGTTCAGGAGCCCGCGCCAGCGGCCTTCACTGAGGGTATGTCCGCCCGAATCCGATGGTACCGGCAGATAACTCAGAATGATCGGCACCATGATCATACAGATGACATAAACGGCTAATACACAGATGGCTGCTACAACACCGAACTCCATCAATAACCGGCTGTTAGTGAAGTAAAACACGCCGAAGCCGATGGCGGTTGTCACATTAGCCAGTAAGGCCGATAATCCGATTTGCCGGATCATGACCTCCAGGGCCTGTTGTTTGTCTCCGTGCGCGGCCAGTTCTTCGTGGTATTTGTTGACCAGGAAAATACAGTTCGGTACCCCGATCACAATCAGCAGCGGTGGCAGCATACCGGTCAGCAGGGTGATTTCGTACCCGAACGCCGCCAGGGTGCCGATACAGACCGAAACCCCCATAATCACCACGGTCAGCGAAATCCAGACGACGCGGAATGACCGGAACATCAGCCAGACCATCAGGCCGGTTACCAGGGCCGCCAGCGCCATGAACAGTTTCATTTCGCCCGAGACCTTTTTCATGACCTCCGTCCGGATGGAAGGTAGCCCTGAGTAGTGAATCTGAATGTTATGTTTCTCCGAAAATTCCTTGCCATACTGCCGGATCGTTTCGACAATGGCAATCCGGTCGCGGGAATTCAGCTTTTTTTCATCAAACGAAATGGCCATCAGGGTCGCGTGGCTCTTCGGATTGTAAAGTAATCCTTCGTAAAACGGCAGCGACAACACCTGACTTTTCAGACTGTCCACTTCGGCCTGCGTTTGCGGTCGTTTCGAAATCAGCGGACGGATCGACCAGCCGCTGTCCGGTTTGTCGATTGTGTACAGGTGCGTAATCGACATGGCTTCCTTAACACCGCCCAGCTTACGAACCTTTTCATTCATGTCGTACCAGCTCTGGTAAACCGGCAGATCGAACCAGCGGTTATCCTGCCAGCCAACGACCATCAGGGTACCATCGGCCCCAAACCGTTGTTTGAAGCGTTCGTACTGATACTGAGTTGAATCTGATAAAGGCAACACACGGGCGATCTGATACGATAACTGAATCCGTGTACCCAAAAAAGCCATAACGGCCGTTAACAGAACCATAGCGCCTACCCAGAAAAGCCGGTAGGCAAGCAGTGTACGGGTTATTTTAGACCACATGAGGTGAGTAATTAATGAACAGTAGCCTGCGTAACAGATAAGATAGAAAGGCTACCCTGCTGCGAGTGGCAGATGAAGAGAACGATAGCATATGACCCGGTTAAGGGGCATTAATCGCAATCTGGTGTTCGAAAACAGAACGTAGAAAAGAGAATAAAAAATAGGACCGGTGCGGTTGCTGAAGGCGGCCGAAACCGGTAGTACCAATAAACGGAACGAACAGGTGAGGCGTCAGATCCGGTGATGAATGGGGCGGTACATTACTATTGACAGTTGCCAGCGCATCTGCCGGATGTTTATGTAGAGTCGGGTAATTGTCTGATTCTGCGTTGACAGACTCCTGCTTCAGGTAGGTGATATGTACCTGTTTCTGAATCAGCGGCTTTGAGCCGGCAGAGCGGACCGGCAGCAGCATACAACATAGCGCAACTGCCAGCGGACTGATCAGTTTAACCCATTGTCGTATGTGAAGCGGCGTTCTCTGCATAATTAAACTACAAAATACGGCCTATTTTTTCAGAGGTGCAACCCAAACGACGAACAAGGCAGTCAGAAAACCCGCCTGATCACAACTGATTTAAGAAAGTTTAATAATTTGATAAACGTGCCTTTTCAGATACAAAACAAGGGTTCCGGTCTGTTACCTGTCAAGGCAAAACAGCCGGCCGGAGATAATCCGGCCGGCTGCCTGACTTTATTCGATAAGAAACCAGCTGTCTGAACGAATCAGGACTGCATGGCTGGCATAAACTCAGCTACATTCACGCCCAGACCTGCTGCTACACCCATACCGAGCTGGATATCTGCCCGGAAAAAATGGCACAGCTGCCGGTTGATAATCATGTCTTTTTTAGGGCCTTCGATGCCTTTCATTGCACCAACAATGTTGCTTACCAGATTCTTGCGGTCCTGTTCGTTCAGCGCCTTTTTATAGAATAAGCCTGGCTGGGTATAGTGATCATTCTCACCGGGGGCATTCCGGTCATACCAATCGGCCAGGGTCGAATCCAGCGACCAGGCCGGTTCTTTATAAGACTGATCCACCGCAATATCGTCGAAACTGTTGGGGAAGTAGTTGGGTGCGCTGCCGCCGTTGTCGTCGACGCGCATGTGGCCGTCGCGCTGGTAGTTACGGCCCATATACGGGCAGCGGTTTACCGGAATCTGCTCATAATTTACGCCAAGGCGGTAGCGGTGTGCGTCGGGGTAAGATAATAACCGGCCCTGAAGCATTTTATCCGGCGAATAGCCGATGCCGTCAACGATGTGCGCGGGAGCGAAGGCTGCCTGCTCCACCTGGGCAAAGTAATTGGCCGGTACTTCGTTCAGCTCCATGACGCCGACATCGATCAGCGGGAAATCGGCATGCGGCCATACCTTCGACAAATCAAACGGATTGAAAGCAAAAGACGTTGCCTGCTCCTCTGTCATGACCTGAATTTTGAGGTTCCAGCGGGGGAAGTCGCCGCGGTCGATCGACTGGACCAGATCCCGCTGAGCGTGATCCATGTCCTGTGCTTTCATATCGGCCGCTTCGTCGTTCGTGAAGTTTTTAATACCCTGGGCCGTTTTGAAATGGAATTTTATCCAGACCCGTTCATTATGAGCATTAATCATACTGAACGTATGGCTGCTGTAACCATTCATGTGGCGGTAAGAAAAAGGTGTTCCCCGGTCGCTCATCAGAATCAGTACCTGATGGAGCGATTCCGGATTCAGCGACCAGAAATCCCACATCATCGTCGGCGACTTACAGTTGGTGCGGGGATCCCGCTTCTGTGTATGGATAAAGTCACCGAACTTCTTCGGGTCTTTCACAAAAAATACCGGAGTATTATTGCCGACCAGGTCCCAGTTACCGTCTTCAGTATAGAATTTGACCGCGAATCCGCGCGGGTCGCGTTCGGTATCGGCAGACCCTTTTTCGCCGCCTACCGTTGAGAAACGGGCCAGCATCCGGCACTGGTTGCCGATTTTGCTGAACAGCTTAGCCTTGGTATACTGCGAAATATCGTGGGTTACCGTAAACGTACCGAAAGCGCCTGAGCCCTTGGCATGCACTACCCGTTCCGGAATCCGTTCGCGGTTAAAGTGAGCCATTTTCTCATGCAGAATATAGTCCTGCAGCAAGAGGGGACCCCGTGGTCCGACACTCTGCGTATTTTCGTTCTCTGCATAAGGCCGCCCTGAAGCCGTCGTCAATTTCTTATTCTGTTCGCTCATGATAAAGAAAAGTTGTTGAGTATGAACGGCAAGGTAGGTGGTTTCTGCCAGGCTTTAAAATCATCCTATCTGGCGGGCCACAGGATAGGGCTATCTGTTATGCGGCAGGGGATTATTCCAAAGCCTGATACACCGTTGACCGGAATTTGCGGACAAAGTCGCCGTAATGGGCGTAGGGGTGTACGTTGGTGAAAACCAGGGCCTGGTCGTTTTTACACAAAGAAAAAACGGCATGGCTCATAACCGAACCATGCCGTTAAGCAATATATTTATTTTACACCTAAAGCTTATGCCTGCTTAGCCATCTGGATGTTCAGCACCAGTTTAACGTCGTCTGATACAACAACGCCGCCTGCTTCTGTTACCGCATCCCATGATAAGCCGAATTCTTTCCGTTTGATCTTACCGCTGATCTCAAAACCAGCTTTCGTATTGCCGTAGAAGTCAACCATCTGTCCGCCGTATTCAACGTCGAGTGTAATTGGTTTAGTCGTACCACGGATGGTCAGGTCGCCGGTTAATGTATACTCATCACCGCTTTTTTTCGTAAAGCCGGTTGATACAAATGTCAGTTGCGGGTGG
The DNA here is from genome assembly GCF_057652235.1 of Arsenicibacter sp. R0_47. NCBI lineage: Bacteria > Pseudomonadati > Bacteroidota > Cytophagia > Cytophagales > Spirosomataceae > Arsenicibacter > Arsenicibacter sp. R0_47. Next base: position 399,914 of record NZ_JBYFCJ010000005.1, read on the forward strand.
CTGGCGGCATCGAAGAAATCGCCTGATTTCAGGTGACCATCACGCTGCTCGTTGCCTGTAGAGATGCTGTCGATGTCTGCCGAGAACGAAATTTTAGCGCCTTCCAGCGAATCGCCGGTTGTTTCCATGTTGGCGTCGTAGCTACCGAATGAGCCGGTAACAGTTGACACCATCAGGTGTTTTACTTTGAAATGAACTTCTGAGTGTGATTGATCGACAGTCCAGATTGCGGTTGAAGGAGTTTCAGTTGCCATGATTTTATGTGTTTTTGATCTTAATGTTATTACATTCAATGTATATACATGTAAATATCGCAAAAGGTTCTGGACCTGCAAAAAAAAACTTGCAAATTTTCAGAACAAGGTTTTAAACAACAACAAAGGTCATCGTTAGCCCGATGACCTTTGTTGAGTAATGATATGTAAGACAGTATATTAGTCTTCTCCGTGCAGCTGTACCTGTAGGTTTTTCGCTGTTTCGGTTTCGTTACGGTTTTCGCAGTTTTCGCGGGTACAGCTTCCGTAAAAAATCAGCGAGTGGTGCATAACGTTAAATTTCAGCATATCACCTACCATATTCTGGATCGTCTGAACGCGCGGATCGCAGAACTCCATCACCTTATGGCAATCAGTACAGATCAGGTGATCGTGTTGCTTGTAGCCATAGGATTTTTCGTACTGCGCCAGGTTGCGGCCGAACTGGTGTTTGGTCACAAGGTCACAGTCCACTAAAACATCGAGTGTGTTGTAGACGGTTGCCCGGCTGACACGGTACTTCTTGTTTTTCATGGAGATATACAACTCATCGACATCAAAGTGATCTTCGCGGTTGTAAATTTCTTCCAGTATGGCGAAACGTTCCGGCGTTTTCCGGAGCCCTTTGTTCTCCAGATACGCGGTAAATATCGTTTTTGCGGCTTCGAGGTTTGTTTGTTTCGGCGCAGGCATAATGATGCAAAGTTAATGGACGTCGTGAGTAACCGGCCACCTGCAGCAAACTTTTTACAGGAATCCGGTTACCGGCACGGTTAGTCAAAGCGGACGACTTCAAAAACACCACTCACCCGTTCGAGCTTCTGCACGAGGGTTTCCAGGTGTCCGGTGTCGTGTACATACAACTTAATGATTCCTTCAAAAATTCCGTCTTTCGAGTCGATCGTAACCGAGCGCATATTAATATGCAGTTCGTTACTGATAATCCGCGTGACGTCGTTGACCAGACCAACGCGGTCGGTACCCGTAATGCGGAGGCCGGCCAGAAAGGCAAGATCGCGCTGCGAGGTCCATTTGGCCTTAATAATCCGGTTGCCATGGTTCGACATGAGCTCAACGGCATTCGGGCAGGAAACGCGGTGAATCTTGATGCCTTCATTGATGGTTACGAAGCCAAACACGTCGTCGCCCGAAATCGGATTACAGCACTTCGCCAGTGTGTAGTCGATTTTATCCATGTCTTCGCCGATCAGCAGCATGTCTGCATCGGCACGGTCGCCATGGATTTTTTTGAGCTCCTTCTCGAACGTTTTTCCGTCCTGAATCTTATCGGTATTGAGTTTATTCTGCCGGTTTTCCTTGGCGTCCCGGTCAATCTTGAACCGCTTCAGTTCATTTGGTTCAATGTGCCCTTTGCCGACGCGGTAGTAAAAGTCATTGACCGTTTTTGAGCCGAAAAAGGCCCGCAGCTGGTTCAGGGTTTCGTTGTTGACCTCAACCCGGAGCGTTTTGAGCTTTTTGGCCACAATGTCACGGCCGTCGGTAATGTAGCGCTTCTTTTCCTCCTTCAGCAGGTCCTTGATTTTGGTCTTAGCCTTTGAGGTCACTACAAACCGCAGCCAGTCTTCACTGGGTTTCTGCTTGTTGGAGGTGATCACTTCGACCTGATCGCCGTTATGGAGTACGTGGCTCAGCGGTACCAGAATATTATTGACCTTGGCGGCCATACAGCGGGCACCGACCTGCGTGTGAATGTCAAACGCAAAGTCGAGGGCCGTTGCCCCGCGTTGCAGGACTTTCAGATCGCCCTTTGGCGTAAAGACAAATACTTCTTCGCTGTAGAGGTTGCTCCGGAAATCATCGAGGAATTCAATTGCGCCGGTTTTTTCGCCCTGGGTCGTGGTTTCGAGCATGTCCCGGACCTGACTGATCCAGACGTCAATCCCGGCAGCAGTACCGGTTTCGCTGCCTTTATATTTCCAGTGGGCGGCATACCCTTTCTCGGCGATTTCGTTCATCCGCTCAGTCCGGATCTGCACTTCCACCCACTGACCGGTTTTACTCATGACGGTCGTGTGCAGGGATTCGTAGCCGTTGGTACGCGGTGTACTGATCCAGTCTTTCAGCCGGTCGGGGTTCGGTTTGTAATGATCCGTTACGATAGAATAAGCCCGCCAGCAGGCCGATTTTTCTTCTTCGTGCGGGACATCCAGTACAACCCGGACGGCAAACAAGTCATAAATTTCCTCAAATGGTTTTTTCTGTTTGCTCAGTTTATTCCAGATCGAATAGATTGACTTGGGCCGGCCCTTAATCACAAACTTGATGTTTGTGGCACGGAGATCTTCCTCCAGCGGTTCGATGAACCGGGCAATAAACCGGTCGCGGGCAGCCTTGGTTTCACGTAGTTTGCGGGCAATGTCCTTATAGGCTTCCGGCTCAACGTATTTCAGATACAGGTCTTCCAGTTCCGACTTAATAGCATACAGACCAAGGCGATGTGCCAGCGGTGCATATATATATATGGTCTCGGAAGCGATTTTCAGCTGCTTATCCCGCGGCATCGAGTCGAGGGTCCGCATATTATGCAGGCGGTCGGCAAGCTTGATCAGAATTACCCGCACATCATCGGAGAGCGTCAGCAGCATTTTCCGGAAATTTTCGGCCTGCTGTGAGGTGCCGTATTCGAAGTAGCCGGAGATTTTGGTCAGTCCGTCAATGATTTTAGCCACTTTGGGGCCGAAGAGCCGGTCGATATCCGGAATAGTCATGTCGGTATCCTCGACCACATCATGCAGCAGTGCAGCAACAATAGAGGTAGTACCGAGGCCAACTTCTTCGACGGCAATCTGGGCAACGGCAAGCGGGTGATAGATATAAGGCTCACCAGACCGGCGGCGCATGTTTTTGTGCGCTTCAGCAGACGTATTAAACGCTTTTTTTATCAGTTTGGCGTCATTGTCTTTCAACAGTGGCTTTGCCGCCCTCAGCAGTCGACGGTATCGTTTCAGGATTTCGCGTCGTTCCTGCTCCAGATCAATGTAGGGCTCTGCAGTTACGTTCATATCGGTAAGTTCGGCTCTGGAAGATGTAGATTTTGGTAACCTATCCCTTCTGTTTGGTTGTACTCTTAGTTCCAAGTTACGGACTAATCAGTATGAAGTCAATGTGAAGAAATCAAAAAAAAAAAGTTTGGACAAAAATTTGCAATCAGAAAAAACATACCTACTTTTGCAGGCCGATTCAGATGAACGACGACTGAAAACAAAATAACAGTGCTTTCAGCCGAATTTATCGGATCAACATACCGAACTGCGGGCGTGGCGAAATTGGTAGACGTACTTGACTTAGGATCAAGCGCCGCGAGGCATGGGGGTTCGAGTCCCTCCGCCCGTACCAACTCTTTGAATGAGCGATTTGTGAATTAGTGAATGAGTGAATTTTTAAATTCATTTTCTGTTCGCTCATTCACTCAATCGCTCATTCGCAATTTATAACGAGCATAAACGTGGATATAGCCTTAGACAAAGCAAGCGAAACGCAAGCCTCTCTGAAAATCACTCTGAAGCCGGAAGACTATAAGCCGGAAGTTGATAAAAAATTAAAGCAGTATGGTAAAACAGTGGCCATGAAAGGGTTCCGCCCGGGTCACGTACCTGCTTCTTTGATTCAGAAAATGTATGGCAAAAGCATTCTTGTTGATGAAATCAACAACCTGCTGGGCCGTACGGTCAGCAATTATATCCGCGAAAATAAATTACAGGTAGTTGGTGACCCGATTCCTGACCGGACTGAAGCCGAATCAATTGATTGGGATAACCAGACTGAATTTGTTTTCAGCTACACACTGGGTATGGCGTCTGAATTCGACATTCACTTCGATCAGCTCCCTTCTGTAACAGAGTATACCATCACGGCTTCTGACAAGGATGTTAACGAGACAATCGACAACCTCCGTCAGCAGTTCCATAAGCACGAGCACGCTGAAGAGGCTGCCGAAGGCGATACAATTTTCGGTGAACTGAAGCAGCTGACCGGTGCAACAGAAGGCGACGCTGAGCCATTCTCGGCTAAAACAGCCCTGCCGCTGAAGCAGGTTGACGCGGATTACCTGCCGACATTTATCGGCAAGAAAAAAGGTGAAACCTTTACGTTTGATATCGCAGCAGCTTTCCCTGATGACAAGTCACGGGCACATGCTACGGGCCTGAAACCGGAAGAAGCAGCACAGCTGAGCGGTGATTTTGAATTCACTATTGAAGACGTAACCCGCCATGCACCGGCCGACATCGATCAGGATCTGTTCGACAAGTCACTGGGAGCGGGTCAGGTTGACTCGGAGGAAGCGTTCCGCGAAAAAGTAACGGAGATCATCAGCGGCAACTTCAGCCGTGAAGCCAAGAGCATGCTGCGTTACGACATCGAGCGCATTCTGTTAGAAAACATCCCGATTCTGTTGCCGGAAGAATTCCTGAAAGACTGGCTCGTTGAAAACAACGAAGGCAAGGTATCACGGGAGCAGGTTGACGAGCAGTTCGAAGATTTCGCCAAATCGGTGAAACTGCAGCTGATCAAAAACAAAATTGCCGAGCAAACGGATATCAAGGTTGAATTTGCCGAAGTACTGGCTGCTACCGAGCAGATGGTACGTGAGCAGTTTGGCTTTGCTAACTCGGACGATGATGAAATCAACAAAACGGTTGAGCGCATCGCCCGTAATTACCTGGCCGACGACAAAAACAACGGTCAGAACTACACAACGCTTTACAACCGGATCTACGACGATAAAGTACTTGACTATGCGAAAACGCAGGTTAACGTAGACCCGAAAGAGGTTTCGTTCGACGAGTTCAAGGAAATCGCGCAAAACCGGTAGATATAGCCCGCTCAGGGAGAGGCTAGTGGAAAACCCACTAGCCTTTTTTTATGACTAAAACCCAATCCGTTCGCGGGCAGGAGCCGGTTGCGGCGTCAGTGCGTTGATCAGTTCACGGGTTAACTGTTCCTGGGTAACGGCACGTTCGTAGCGGCGCTTCCAGTTTTCAACCTCCAGCGTAAGCTTTTCAATTTCCAGCTGTTGTTTCTCGAGCAGCAGCTGAATAGCGCTCATATCAGGCGTTGGCGTAGCCTGGTGCGTAACCGGTACCGCTTCAAAAGCCTGCTGACTGACCGCCGGGAGCGAAGGCGGCAACAGGAGCGAGGCACTGTCTACCCCCAATACCTGAGCAATTTGCTCAAGCCGGCTGAGGGTAATGTCGGTTTTGCCGCGTTCGATATCGCCATAGGCCGTTGTCGATAAATGGAGCAAATCGGCCATATTTTCCTGCGAGTACCCCCGTTGCAGGCGTAGTAAACGGATATTTTCGTTAATTTTTGTCTTCATCTTAAGTATCAACGATAAATTCTCAACCTAAACTGGCAGTACTTTTCAATTGCATAACGCATTTTTGCAACAGAAGAATTCAAAACGGGGTTTAGGATTATGGAATCGGGGTTTACCCTTGTGTTATTAACAAGAATCTGTTCGTAATCTTTTACTGATATACCCTAAAACCACAAACTAAGTAAAGCAAAGCATGAATTTCGGACAAGAATTTCGCAAGTACGCCGTTCACCACATGGGCATGAATGGGTTGACAGTAGACGGATACATGAATCATACCGTCGAAAATATGACACGCTCTGTAATCGAAGAGCGGCCGATGAACTTCCGTGAGGTTGACGTGTTCTCACGCCTGATGGCCGACCGGATTATCTTTATGGGCATGGGTGTCGACGACAACATTGCCAACATCATTGTGGCGCAGCTGTTGTTCCTGGAGTCGGCCGATCCGCGCAAAGATATCCTGATGTACATCAACAGTCCTGGCGGCTCGGTGTATGCCGGTCTGGGGATTTATGATACAATGCAGTATGTTCGTCCGGACGTGGCAACGGTCTGTACAAGTCTGGCCGCGTCGATGGGTGCCGTATTGCTGGCCGGGGGGGCTGCCGGTAAGCGTTCTGCCCTGCCACACGCCCGCGTGATGATTCACCAGCCGTCGGGTGGTGCACAGGGCCAGTCGGTTGATATCGAAATCACCGCCCGTGAAATCGTGAAACTGCGCGATGAACTGTATAGTATTCTGGCGCTGCACAGCGGACAGACCAAAGAGCAGATCGAAATTGATTCAGACCGCGACAAGTGGTTCCGCGCCGAAGAAGCCAAAGTCTATGGCCTGATCGATGAGGTATTACGCCGCGAAAAATAAGCCGGTTTCCGGCCAGTGCGCATCCCCGCTTCTTCCTGCGAAGAAGCGGGGATTTTTTATGCCTGAATGGTTTCGGTTTGCTGTTGCCAGAAATGGCGGTAAACCTGTCCGTGAGCCATCAACTCGTTGTGAACACCTTCTTCCACAAGCTGCCCGTTGTCAAGGACCAGGATTTTATCGGCATTACGGACGGTGCTAAGCCGATGGGCAATGATAATGATGGTCTTACCGGCTTCCCGCAGTTGTTGTATGGTTTGCTGAACAAACTGTTCTGATCCGGAGTCCAGCGCTGACGTAGCCTCGTCAAGAATCAGGATTTCGGGCTCGCGATACAAGGCGCGGGCAATGGCAAGGCGTTGTTTCTGACCACCTGACAGCATGGCACCGTTTTCGCCCAGGTAGGTATGAAAACCGTTTGGCAGCTTTTCAATAAAGGAAAGTATGCCTAACTGACGGCATAAATCAATAATCCGCTGCATGTCCGGAAGAGGATCCCCAACGGCAATGTTGTCAACGACATTACCGGCAAACAAATCAATTTTTTGTGGAACAACGCCTGTTATTCTGCGCAGACTGTCTGCATTAATGTATTTTGTGTCATAGGTGCCAATGTGTATGCTGCCTTTCTGTAAAGGGTATAACCCTTGAATCAGAGAGAGGAGCGTCGACTTGCCCGAACCGCTTTCGCCCACAACCGCAGTGATTTGTCTGGCCGGAATGGTTAACGACAGGTTTTCAAAAACAGTGGTTCGGGTGCCGTAACGAAAGGCGACATTCGTAAATGTGATGTCGCCGGTCATATCTGGTTTCAGCTCAATGTTGTTGTCAGACGATTCCTGGGCCAGATCCATGATCTCAAAAAGCCGGTCAGCGGCAATCAATGCTTCCTGGATATTGCGATTAGCTCCGATGAGGCCCGAAGCTGGGCCCGTAAAGTAACCGATCAGCGCATAAAAAGATAGCAGTTCGCCGGGTGTAATTTCCCGTTCCAGTACATAATATCCACCAACCCATAGCAGGATGATGGTAAACAAACGGGTGACCAGTTCGGATGTTGAACCCAGATAGATACTGCGCTTGCCCGAAGCAAAAACCGTCATTAGTAACTGTACAAACCGATCCTCTGTTTTTTCGCCGGCATGGGTCTCTAATCCGAAACGCTTGATGGTGCTGATTGCGTTGAGCGATTCAACAAGTTGGGTTTCCAGATCGGCGGCATTCTCCATTAACTGACGCTGAAAACGCCGGTTGATCCGGTTGGCGAGCCAATAAAGACCAACATAGAAGGGAACAACCAGCAGCATTACGACGGCGAGTTTCCAATAATAGGTAAACATCAGGCCAAACGAAAACAGAACAATCAGCAGATTGACAATCAGACTAAGGGCTGTGTCATTGATGAAAGCACGGATTTTGACCGCATCATTAATGCGTGAAATAATTTCGCCGGTCCGCATAGTATCAAAAAACGATTGCGGCAGCCGGAGCAAATGTTTGTAATAGCCCAGGATCAGGGCAGCATCCATCCGTTGGCCGGTTTTCAGGTTAAACAGGCTTTTAACGGCTCCGATGAACAATTGAAGCAACAAAGCGGCAATCATCACCATACTGAGCAGATTCAGTAGGTTCTGATTCGCATCAGGAAGTACGTTATCAACGATTTTCTGGACATAAACCGATGTCGTTAAGCCAAGCAGGGTATACACGACGGCACCGACCATGGCTTGTATCAACACGATCTTATGCGGTTTAATGAGAAGCCAGAACCGTCTGGCAACAGACGTGGTCTGATTTATTTGCTGAAATCCGTCGTCCGGTAGCAGTAATACCAGGACACCCGTCCATTCTTTTTTAAACTCGCTAACTGCTTTTCGGTGCATCCGGCCATCGCCGGGGTCCATGTAGGTGATGTCTTTTCGGGTGACCTTATAAATAACCACGTAATGATGCAAGGTTCCCCGAACGACTACATGGGCAATGGCTGGTAGGGGAATTTTGGTCAGGCTCTCCAGCAGATCAGCACTGCCGTTTGCTTTTACGCCTTTGGCCTGAAAACCCATCTGTTTGGCTGCCTCAATCAGGCCCAGCACATTGGTGCCTTTCTGATCGGTACTGGCAAGCTGCCGGATGCGAGCGACGGGCATGAGCAACCGGTAATGCGCAGCAACAGACGCCAAACAGGCTGCACCACAGTCGGTAATATCGCGTTGTTTAACCTGAATGCGTTTCATGAACGTGCCGGGTTTAGCCAGTTATCGGCTTTGTCGTAGAGCAATTGAAACAGCGACCGGCGGGTTACGGTGAAACGTGCCTGAACAGTCATGCCTTTTTTGAGATACCCATGGTAGCCGTTTTTTAACTGTAAATAGGGTTGATCGATCCGGCAGCGCACTTTAAACGCCGGTTGATCTTTATTGACCAGAGTGAAATCGTTGGCAACCTCACTGACATGACCCACGACCATGCCCCATTGATTATAGTCGAAAGCCTCCACCTGAAAACGAGCCGTTTGGCCGGTTCTGACCAGACCAATATCTTTCGGAGGAACATAGCATTCGACCACCAGTGTAGAATCCGGAGACACGAGGCCGACCACTTCGCCGGCCTGAATAACACTGCCGGCATACCGGCCGCTTAATTGGCTGATGGTACCGCCAACGGGAGCTTTGATGGTATAAAGAGCCTGTTCCTGCCGGAGTTGCCGCGTTTCGCCCTGTAACCGGGTGAGTTCGAGCTGATGTTGGGCAAGTGCCTGCTGCCATTCAGCCCGCTGCCGTTCGACCAGAGTTTGGTGCTGCGCTACCGCCGATTGCAGGGCAAATTCCTTGTCTTCGTGTTCGGTGCGGGCAATCACTTTGTCGGTCAGTAATTTCTGACTTGTTTCCAGCTCCCGTCTGCGTTTGGCCTGCGTCTGCAGGTTTTCGCGGTTCAGAAACCGGAACTGCTCAAACTGTTGCCGATAAAGAGGGGAATGCAGCCGTAACGCAGGAACCAAATCAGGAGTTGCTGTAAAAGACTCATTAGAAAGTGATGTTAAAAGGTGTAAATCGTGAATGTAGGTTTGTTTTTCTGCTTGTTGCAGGGCGAGCAGGTATAGTTTAGTGTCAAGCATTTCAGTTTGCAGGCGCAGCAGCGGTTGTCCGGCCCTGACGGGTTGCCCTTCCCGGACATACAGACTGGCAACGATACCGTTTACCTGAGCCTTTACCTCAGAGCGCTCAGCGACCGGCCGTATCAGGCCACCGGCCCGTACCGACACATCGACATATACAAACGGCAAGGCCGCTGCCGTTGCCAGTACCGTAAAGAGAATTGTTGTATAGATGAGCTGTGAACGCGTCGAGACGGTGGGGAGGTAGGAAAAAGTATCCATCGTTCATTAGCTTAATTATATGACTCTTTTATTGAGGTGGTCCGGTTTAGCGGCACACTGAACTTGCAAGTTTAGTATAATACTCCTGCTCAAACTGTTCAGGGCTTTT
>NZ_JBYFCJ010000006.1:0-42146 GCF_057652235.1 Arsenicibacter sp. R0_47
TTAGGATGCATCCATATTGCACAAGATACCGTTCTTCCTGGTTTTGTACAACAATGCAAAACTAAGGGTTATCGCTCGCGTTCCGCGAGTGATTTTTATCCAGAAGGGCGTCCCGCCCGTAGGTTATTTTGTAACAAGCCAACTTTCGGGCCAGAGACCCTTCCTGATATTGATCCCTCGCAATATGCGAGCGATAACGGGGTGACAATATAATTGAGCGCTATCCTTACCGAAAGAAGTTTTTTATGATTTTAATGTAATTTGTAGTTTTTTTCTTTGAAAGAATTTTATTTTTATATTGAATCCAAAATTCATCTTTATTATTTTGGAATTGCATTTTAAACCCAAAAAATTGCCCTAATTGAAAAATTTCTGAATAACTAATATTTTTAAAAGTTAAAAAAGAAAATTCTGTTCCATCATATGTTTCTTGGCGTAATAATTTGAAGTTTGTTTTGAATTTATCGTTATATGAATCCACAACTGGATTACAATCTTCTGAATAAACCATTATCCAGAAATACTCATCTTTTTTTGATAAATATTTCACGAAGTCAAAATTATGAATATAACTTTCAGATACTTGATCTTCTTGAAATAATTGAATCGCACTACCGTATGTTAAGCCTAATTTAAATATAAAATATAAATAATTCAATATAAAGTCATCGCCAGATGAATTTATGATTTCTATTGGAATTTCCTTATACACCACAGTGTAGGTATTAAAACTTTCGTATTTCTCCTTGTTTATTATTTCAAAATCCTTATTATATTTTTGGCAAAATTCATCGAGTTCTTCTTCAAATGATACTTTATATCTTTTGAGCTCTACTACTTCAAAAATTGTCTCTTGTTTACTAGTTGATAATTCCATCGATTAAAGTTAGTTTTATATTTGGAAACATCTCATGAAATTGTGCGATGACCCCTGCACAAGAAGGACAATATGTTCTTTCAGAAACAATTTTTAGCTCACCGCTTATATTTCGATATATTTGACCTTTCACGGCTCCTAAACTATGTGCAAGTTGATTCAAAACTTTATACCCAGCATCTGATTCCCTAAGCCAAGTACCGCCAATCATTTGGTTTTTTTCGACCGGAATTGGTGTGAATATATTAGGGAGTTTATTAATGTCATCACCGCTCCTCACTATTTTACCATATAATCTTAAAAAACCTTCCTGACTCCCAATAAATTTATCTTTAGTCCAATAAATAATGCCTTCACCATAGGCATAACTGCCTTGTTTTCCTGCCTTTACTTCTTTCCTGTGCATTTGTATTTTCTCTGCTGCTTCTGCTACCTCTTCAGCTGTCCCGCGCACAAAAGCAGTATTTCCTATTTTAAGTTTAAATAAAAATCGTTCCATGTATTTTCTAAATGAATCGTTCCTATCTGGTATACTATTAATAGCGGATCTAATTTCATTATGTATTTCATCTACTACACCATTATCAATACTTTGTTTTATCGCTTCTGCTGCTTCTTTTTCAGCAGTAGCTAAATGCCTCATTTGGCGAATATCGACTATTGATGCTGCAACCTGAACAGCCAATAACGCCCAGTGGATTTTTTTGGCTTGTAGCCCCGTTATCGCTCGCTTATGGCGAGGGATTTTTATGAAGGGCCCGCGGCGGCGGACCGCTCCCGCCCGTAGGTTGTTCTAAACAAGCCAGCTTTCGGTCCAGAGGCCCTTCTTGATATTGATCCCTCGCATATTGCGAGGGATAATAGGATCTACAATACGACTTTAGATTATATTTTACCGCTTAGCTTAATTAGAGTTAGATTTTTCTTTTAACTGCTCAATTAAAACTATTGCCTTTTTACCATTTGATACGATCTCATTATGATCAACATCTCCTTCGTAAATAGAAGAGTTTTGAACAAGTAGCTCGATCGATTCTTCAATGATTGGCAAGTATGCAATTGGTGTTTCAGATAACTCCGTTATCCCTCGCAATATGCGAGGGATAACGGGGTCGCCTATCGGGATGTGTATAAGAAGTTTCCGGAGTAGCAGTCATGAAGAACTCCCCGAGGCAGGGCTACTTGAATTTCCGGCAAGGCTGCTCACTTTTGGCTACAACAAAAGTCGTTTAGACTAACTTCTGCAAACGTATAAACAGGACCTTTGTATCATCATTTTGTTTATCGTACAAAGGTCCTGTTTCCGTCTACCGGATTCCTGACTCCGATACGGTCGCTGTTATTCCGATGTCAGAACCATGAAACTAGCACTCACAATCAATGCTGTGTCTTACAGTATTGACGCCGATCCGGATATACCTCTGTTGTGGCTCATCAGGGACGAGGCTAACCTGAAAGGAACCAAATTTGGCTGCGGCATGGCCTTATGCGGTGCCTGTTCCGTTCACGTAGATGGCAATCTGGTCCGCTCCTGCTCGTACCCTGTACAACTGGCACAGGGAAAGGCGATTACTACCATTGAAGGGCTGTCAACAGACCCGGATCACCTGCACCCAATCCAGCAAGCCTGGCTGGAGGTTCAGGTTCCGCAATGTGGCTATTGCCAGTCCGGATTTATGATGGCAGCCGCTCATCTTCTGGAAGAGAACAGTAACCCAACGGAGGAGGACATAAAAAACAGTATATCCAATATTTGCCGTTGCGGCACCCACCCACGCATCATTCACGCAATTCGTTTGGCGGCTAAACTGAAACGTAATGAACCCATCCGGTAAGAAGCCCGAAAAAGCATTTTCCAGAAGAAAATTTCTCGCCCGTTCAGGCGCTGCCATAGCCGGCTCACTGGCGCTGCTTTATTTCGGCCGCGCCAAAATACGCAGCGGGTTGAGCCAGTTAGCCGCCGAAACCACATTCGGCTCCGGTATTACCGACTTTGACCCTACCGTATGGTTTGCGGTGAATGCCGATAATACCATTACGCTGCGGTCGCCGAAAGTTGAAATGGGTCAAGGGATTTTTACCGGTTTTGCCATGCTGGCCGCCGAAGAGCTTGATGTTGCGGTCGATGCCATAAACGTGGTTCATGCTTCGACCATAACGGGTCCGCAAAGCAGTGCAGGTACCGGCATGAGTAACAGCACTGCTTCCTTGTACGTTAACATCAGGGAAGTAGCCGCCACGTTACGGGAAACGCTGAAGCTTGCTGCATCCGGATTATGGGCAGTACCTGTCACCGACATACAAACTGCCGACGGTTTCGTTTATGCCGGTACACATAAAACGAGCTACGCCGGTATTGCCGGACAAATCAAAACATGGAAGATAGCCAAAACACCGCCCCTGCGCCCGGCATCGTCCTTTAAAATAATTGGTAAGGAACACAAACGGGTTGACCTGGCCGATAAAATACGGGGTAAGGCGATGTATGGCATTGATACGGAAGTGCCGGGCATGGTTTACGGTGCGGTGCTGTATAGCCCGTATTTTGATGGTGAGTTAAAAGCCGCCGACACATCATTGGCAGAAAAGGCAACCGGTGTCCTGAAAGTAGTGCAGGATAAACGGTGGGTCGGCGTAGTAGCCACCACACGATTTGCTGCCGAAAAAGCCCTGACCCAAATCAAAGCAGACTGGTCTTTTGAACCGGGCTACTCAACCAACGATGCGATTGAAGCCATTACGGTTGGCAAGGGCGTATCGGTTGTCATGCAGGACGAGGGGGACGCAGCGAATGTCCTAAAAGGCGATGTACTGACCGGCGAATACCGGACGCCTATTGGATTTCACGCGTCTATGGAACCGGGGATTACGGTGGCAGATGTGGCAGGCAACAAAGTAAAACTCTTCACCTCTACCCAGAATATAGCGTTCATGCGGCAGGCTATTGCCGGACAAACCGATTTTAACGAAGAGGATATCGACATTATACCGGCCTTTTTAGGGGGTGGATTCGGCAGAAGGGGCTATAAGCATAATGCGGTCGAGGCCATTAAACTATCTCAAGCCGCAGGCAAGCCTGTCCATCTGCTCTACACCAGACGGCAAGAGTTTCAGAACGGCTACGTGAGGCCCAATACCCATCATATCCTCAGCGGGACGGTAGATAAAAAGGGGAAAGTTTCTGCCATTCAGCATGAATTTGCGACCGGTTCGATGGCGTTTTTGGCCCTGCCAATGGCAAAACCAGTTTTAGGAGCCGACTTTATGGTGGCCGGTCATGGTGCCCGGATTCCTTATTCTATCCCAAACCTAAAAACAACGATCTGGAACGGCGAACTTCCCTTTGAGACAGGTTTATGGCGGGGCGTGGGTATGTTTGCCAACACGTTCGCGACCGAAAGTTTCATGGATGAACTGGCCAGGAAAGCCGGCACTGACCCGCTGACATTCAGAGCAGATCATTGCGGTGCTACAAAACTTCTCAAACGGCGGAAAAACCTGCTGTTGACCCTTGGGAAAAAGGCCGGATGGAATGCCTCGAAAGCAGATACAGTTGGCAGAGGCGTGGCCGTTAGTGAAGACCGGAGCACTATTTCGGCGGCTATTGCTGAGGTGCAGATTGTTGACAAAAAAATAAAGGTCCTGCGCGTCATACAGGCTATTGATGCCGGTACCATTGTCAATCCGGATGGTGTGCGGCAACAGGTAGAAGGGGCTACGATGATGGCAATCAGTGCGTCACTTTATGAAGAGGCCGCGATTGAAAACAGTCAGTTTGTGCAGACAAATTTTCATAACTATCAGGTAGCTACTCTTAAGGATACGCCTCAGATTGAGGTTATTATTCAGGAAAGTACAGAGCCTCCATCCGGTGTTGGCGAATCCCCGCTTTCACCCGTTGCACCGGCAATTGCCAATGCGGTGTTTAACGTAACAGGTATACGCTTGCGGTCATTGCCGCTGCAAAGTGCTCTGGATGCTCACTACCGGGAAATTAAACAGGACTAACCGAATCAGCACGTAGCGTCTGAAAAGATAGTTTTCCATAATTGTAACGGCATTCGCTACCGTGAGGATTAACATACGTCTTAAGCAGATAAAACAGCCTTGTACCATGGCAACCAATAAACCGATACGAATTAAAACAATTACCGAAGCCCATCAACTGACCGGGTTGCCCAGGCCGGAACATCCGCTTATAAGCATTGTTGATTACACTGTACTTCAATCGTCTGCTACAAACAGTGTAGATATTGATCAGGGGCTAACGTTTGAGTTTTACTATATTTCTCTGAAAAAGGGGTTTATGAACAAACTTTATTACGGTCAGCAGACGTATGATTTTGACGAGGGGATGTTATACTTTGTTGCGCCAAATCAGGTTTTGCGAGGTGCCGGCGTCAGTCCGGGAGATGATCTGTCCGGCTGGGTTTTGCTTGTGCATCCTGATTTTTTCTGGGGCACACCGCTGGCAAACAAAATAAAAAAATACGAATTCTTTGATTATGCGATCAACGAAGCCTTATTCCTATCCGATAAAGAGAAAAAAATCATCAATAATATCGTCGACAATATCCGGGCTGAATATCAGCTAAACATTGATCAATTCAGTCAGGACATTATTATTTCTCACCTGGAAACGTTGTTAAACTATGCTGAACGGTTTTATCAGCGCCAGTTTATTACGCGTAAAATAAATAACCATCAGATTCTTAACCGGCTTGACCAGCTTCTGACTGACTACTTCAATAATGAATCACTGACAATACAGGGATTACCAACCGTCCAATATATTTCTGATAATCTGAATGTTTCGCAAAGCTATTTGCGTGGCCTGCTCAAAACCTTAACAGGGAAAAGTACACAGCAACTCATTCACGATAAATTAATCGAAAAAGCTAAAGAGAAACTGGCCTTAAACGAATTGTCAATCAGTCAGATTGCGTACGAGTTAGGTTTCGAGCATTCCCAAAGCTTCAGTAAACTATTTAAAGCCAAAACCGATCAGAGTCCTTTAGATTTCAGACGGTCTTTTAATTAGTCCCTCCTGCCAAATGCGTATCATTTACCGTTTAACAGAACAATCGCTTTCCCGGTAAACTCACCCGTTTAATGTGACCTAAATCACACCTTTTACTCGTTCAGCCGCAACTATTTTGAACCTGCTGAGGGTTTCGCTAACAAAAACTCCCCGAGGGTTTTGAACCCTCGGGGAGGTATACCAGGCTAAATCAGGCCGATGCCTTATTTTTTCTCAGCCAGTGGTTTCTGGCCTTCGTACTTGTCTTTGTAGATTTTGTACAGACGCTTGTGCTTGTTGTCAAGGTCGACGGTGCGGCCCTGGATATACACCTGCTCCACCACGTTGGTACGCATGTCGAGCGCATCGCCTTTTGACACAAAAAGGGTCGCGTGTTTGCCTTTTTCCAGCGTTCCCACCACGTTGTCGACACCCATGATCTTCGCCGCATTGGCCGTAATCATTTTCAGGGCCTCTTCACGGTCGGTTACGCCGAAGCCGGCTGCCGTACCCGCCAGGAACGGCAGGTTACGCGTCCGCCACCACTCTTCGTTGTAGCTCAGTGCTACCGTTACACCGGCTTTCTGGAGGATACCCGGCATTTTGTAGGGCAGATCCACGTCTTCGTCCTGCCGGTTCGGCAAACGGTGCAGCGGGCTCAGAATGACCGGGATGCTGTTGTCTTTCAGGAATGACGCTACGCGGTGAGCTTCGTCGGCACCGACCATCACGATTTTCTGCACACCGGCTTCCTTCGCAAACTTCACCGCTTCGATGATGTCCTTTGCGTAGTCGGCGCGGATGTACAGGTTGCTGGCTCCCGAAAACAGACCGCGCATGGCCTCAAACTTGAGGTTGATCGGCGTTACCGTTTTCTGGGCCGCATAGGCTTTGGCCTCCGAGAATGTCGCCAGCAGGCTGTTGATCGCGGCTTCGCGGCGGCTGTTTTTCCGCAGGCCTACCGAGAAATCTTCGAAGTTGAACTCGCGGCTGTAGTAACCCGGCCAGTTGAGCCAGATACCGTCGTCTTTCTTCAGCACGGCATCTTCCCAGTTCCAGCCGTCAGTCTGCATGATCGACGAACTACCGGAAATCGTACCACCCAGCGGCATGGCCTGCGTCAGCAGAACGCCGTTGTTCCGGATTGTCGGGATAACTTCCGAATCGGTGTTGTAGGCAATCAGGGCGCGGATGTTCGGGTTAATTACGCCGACCTCGTTGAAGTCGAGCGTAGCCCGAACTGATGCGTATTCCTGCAAACCAACCGTTGCGGCCGGTGAAATCAGGCCCGGATACACGTGTTTGCCCGAAACGTTGATGACCGACGCTCCGGTCGTCGGCGTGTTGGCATCGCCGATGGCGGTGATGATGCCCTTGTCGAACACAATGACGCCGTTGTTGATGACCTGACCGGTACCGACGTGAATGGTCGCCCCTGTCAGGGCAATCGCCCCTGCCTGCGGTTTGGCCGCCGGCGGATTTTGTGCATACGCCCGACCAAGCGCAGCAACGGTTAATATGGTTAAAACGATCTTTTTCATCTGTGATTAAAGTGCGAAAGCGTGATAAACTGCGCGCAGCGATTACTTCTGCTCCGCTTCCTGATGTTCTTCCCCTTCGGCCATTACGCCTTCGATGTCTTCGCAATGGAACATCCGCTGGCGACGGAATGTCGGACGCTGCGTCTGTGTACCACCGGCTTTAGCCGTCAGCATTTTCTGGATCAGCCGGGCACGCTCTTTCGACAGGTCTTCGCGCTTGCGGTCTTCGTCCTGTAAGTCAAAGTAAACCGTACCTTCGATGATTGTTTTTTCCGGACGGGCGTAAATCGACAGCGGGTTGTTGTTCCACAACACTAAGTCAGCGTCTTTGCCGCTCTTGATGCTACCCATGCGGCTGTCGAGGTGCAGCAGTTTGGCAGGGTTCAGGGTCACCATTTTCCAGGCTTCTTCTTCGCTCAGGGCACCGTACTCAACCGTTTTAGCCGCTTCCTGATTCAGTCGGCGGGCCATTTCGGCGTCATCCGAGTTGATCGATACCACGATACCCTGACGGTGCATCAGCGCCGCGTTGTACGGAATCGCGTCTTTTACTTCCATCTTATACGCCCACCAGTCAGCAAACGATGAACCACCAACACCGTGTTTTGCCATTTTGTCGGCTACTTTATAACCTTCCAGAATGTGAGTAAACGTGTTTACACGGAAGCCCAGTGAGTCAGCTACTTTCAAAAGCATGTTGATTTCTGACTGCACGTAGCTGTGGCAGGTGATAAACCGCTTTTTGTTCAGGATTTCGGCGAGGGCATCCAGCTCGATGTCGCGGCGTGGCGGCACGGCAGCTGCTTTTTCCTTCGCCGGCAGGCTGTTGTATTTCTTCCAGGCGTTATCGTATTCGCGGGCACGGTAGAAATGATCGAAGTAGACCTGCTCAACCCCCATCCGCGTCTGCGGGAAACGGGTCAGCTGGTTCGGGTTCGGGTAGTTCGCCTGTTTTACGTTTTCACCCAGGGCAAACTTGATGAAGCCATCGGCGCCTTTGATCAGCATTTCTTCCGGCGACGCACCCCACTTCAGTTTTACGAGCGCCGACTGACCACCGATTGAGTTGGCCGAGCCGTGCAGCAGCTGCGACGCCGTGACACCACCCGCCAGCTGCCGGTAGATGTTGGCATCTTCTGAGTTCACAACATCGCTCATCCGTACCTCCGCCGATGACGTCTGACCGCCTTCGTTGATCGAGTACAGGGCAATGTGCGAGTGTTCGTCAATAATACCCGATGTCAGGTGTTTGCCTGTACCGTCGATTACCTTAGCACCGGCCGGAGCCGTCAGGTTTTTACCAACCTGCGCAATTTTGCCGTTCTGTACCAGTACGTCGGCATTCTGTATGATACCGTCTGTTTCGTTGGTCCAGACCGTCGCGTTTTTGATCAGCATCACCTCCGCCTTTGGTTTTTCCGGATTACCGAAGCCAATGAACGGATAGATTACCTTGCCGAGTTCCGGTTTACGGGCCGGACGGGCCGAGTCAGCTTTCGCTACATTTTCGCCGGCACGAACCGCCGTCCAGTTAATGCGCTGACCGTTTGGCAGATCGCCGTCACCTTTCAGGGTCGAGCCGTCGCGGTAGCCGGTCAGGCGGGTGGTGCCCGGATTACGGCGGTCAAGCTGTACCTGCATCGAAATCAGGTCATTGGCGACCGACACTTTCGGCGTAATTTTAATGGTATCGCTGGCTACTACCTGATACTCCAGCTTATCAGCTGATTTACCGGTAATGTTCAGTTTCAGGTTTGAGCGGTTACCAATCGTCAGGTTATACGTACCCCGCAGGTCGGCCGTCGGCTGCGACGTTACGATGTACTGCTTGCCCTGAATCCAGTTTTCCAGAATCGCATTGGTTGCGCTGAACAGGTTGTCGGAAGTAATGATGAAGTTAGCCACCTTGCCTTTTTGCAGCGTACCGATCTGTCCGTCGGCCTTGATCAGCTTTGCCGGAGCCGTAGTCAGAGCTTCCAGCGCCTTCTGCTCCGACAGACCATATTCGATGGCTTTGCGGAGATTGGCCCAGAACTCGGTTTTGTTACGCAGTCCGGCAGTTGTCAGGGCGAAATTGATACCTGCGCCAGCTACCACACCTGCGTTTGCCGGTGCCATTTCCCAGTGCTTCATTTCGGCCAGCGACACGTTGTCGGCATCCCAGGCGTCTTCTACATCGAACGCCTGCGGGAAGCTCACCGGAATCAGCAGTGATGCGTTGGTACCTTTTACCTCGTCGATCCGCTGGTATTCGTCGCCACCGCCCTTAATAATAAACTGTACACCGAATTCGTCACCGATTTTGTCAGCGCGCAGAATACCCAGCCGGTCAGGCGCTTCGAAGAACGCAGGCAGGCCATTCAGCTTATTCAGGGCTTCGAGCGACAGGTTCATCTGCTCTTTATTACCGCCTTTTTTATACCAGTCGGCATCGTAGAACGCCTGACGCAGCAACGCAACCGACCCCATCGGCGAGTTCGGATACGCCTGTGTCGAGGTGCCTTTGCTGAATGAATAGTGCGATGAAACGGTCTCGCGCAGGACAATTGAATTTTCCCGCTCATCGGCCAGCGTCACCAGCACCCCGCTACCCCGGGCGATGCCATCGTGCGGATGGGCCAGTACCGTACCAAAACCCAGTTTCCGGAGTTCATCGGCTTTCGTGCTGTTGGCTTTGAACAGCAGGCTGGCACTTACTTCCGGCTGAACCGCCTGGTTCCAGTAGTAAGGGCCTTTTTTATTGGATTCATACTGAGGCGGTCCGCCCATACCACGGCCACGGCCACCGGCAGCGCCCTGCGGCGGCTCCGGCATACCGTAATCAGAATCCAGATCGATCAGGGCCGGATAGATCCGTTTGCCTTTCAGGTCTTTCACAACCGTACCGGCAGGGATGGTCACGTTAGTGCCTACAGCTTCAATGACGCCTTGCCGGATCAGTAATGTTGCATTGGTCAGGGTTGTTTGTGGGTCTACCACGATGGTTGCATTCGTGAATGCATAGAGGTTAGGCCGCTCGTCGGCTACGCCGTTGTTAGGGAACGTAGTCTGCGCCCATCCGGGAGCCGACAGACCAGCAGCAAGCAGCAACGTAAGTACTACTTTTTTCATAGAAACAGTTTTGATGAATAGGTACTCCGGTAAAAATACAAAAGGGATTCCAAATGATTGTTGTTATACCAATGATGATTTGGCAAATCCCTGTAATTAACAAATTTATCCTTAGTTTATACTTATTTTCTACCAGGCTGGTTAATAGTGTATAATAACGGGGAAAGCCCGGACAATTTGCCCGGGCTTTCCCCGTTAGAACCTACTGATTATTTTGTTGAGCCTGCCTGCTGACAGGTATTTACGGACAAGCCGTACCCGTCACGATTACTGTGCGCTGGTCCTGACTTAGCCCGCCGCACGGATTGATGTAATACGCCGTGTAGGTATACGTACCAGGTTTCGTAATTGTCGCCGTGGTCGCAAACGGATGGGTACCGCCATTCCTGTACACCGTGCTGAACACATACCCGCCCGGTCCCGTAATCTCAAACCGGTCACCGATGCCCGTACCCGTGATCCTCACCGAACATGAACCAGCGCCCAGCACGCCCGACACCACCGCCTGCGTGGCCTCTGCCGTCAGCACGCTGTTGACGATCACCGTCGCACCGGCTACCGCCGTACAACCCGACCCGTTGGTTACCGTCACCCGGTACACGTCCGTCATGGTTGGCGTCAGCGACAGCACCGGACCCGTTGCTCCCGTCGACCAACGGTAACTGCTGCCGTCCGTCGCTGTCAGTGTCGTTGACTGGCCGGCACACAGCGTCAGGTTACCGCTGATGGCTGCCGTCACCGCCGGATTCACCGATACCGTCACACCTGTAACCGACCAGCAGCCTGATCCATTGCTCACCGTCACGGACCAGGCCGTCGTGCTCACCGGAGAAACCGTCACCGATGCCGTGTTTTCGCCCGTCGACCACAGATACGTGCTACCACCCGAGGCCGTCAGTTGGGTTCCGGTTCCGGCGCAAATCGTCAGGTTACCACTTACCGTGGCCGTCACGGCCGGATTCACCGACACCGTTACACTGGTCACCGACCGGCATCCCGTTGCGTTGCTCACCGTCACCGAATACGCCGTCGTGCTCACCGGAGAAACCGTCACGGCGGCCGTGTTTTCGCCCGTCGACCACAGATAGTTCGTTCCCTGACCACCGCCTATGTCCGAAGCCGTCAGCGTCGTGCTGCCTGCCGTACAAATGGCTAAACCGCCGCTGATGGCTGCCACCGCCGCCGGATTCACCGACACCGTCACACCTGTCACCGAAGCGCAGCCCGAGGCGTTGGTCACCGTCACCGAATACGCCGTGGTGCTGGCCGGACTTACCACAATGGCCGACAAACTTGCTCCCGTCGACCACAGATAGCCCTCCCCGCCCGTAGCGGTCAGCGTCGTACTCAGGCCCGGACAAATGGTCAACGTTCCGCCGATAGTGGCCGTTGCCGCCGGATTGACCGTCACCGTCACACTCGTGGTTGACTGGCACCCCGCCCCGCTGCTGACGGTGACCGAATATGCCGTTGTACTCACCGGTGCCACCACCAGATCGGCCGACGTGGCCCCCGTTGACCAGAACACCGTCGGGGCACCTGAGGCTGTCAGCGTCGTGGACTGCCCCCGGCAAATCGTCAGGTTACCGCTGATACCCGCCGCCACCGAAGCGTTGACGCTCACCGTTACCGAGGCCGATGCCACACAGCCGGAAGCCGTAACGACCGTCAGCGAGTAGGCCGTGGTGCTGGCCGGTGAAACCACCACCGCCGACAGGCTTGATCCTGTTGACCATGTGTAGCTGGTGCCGCCCTGTGCGGTGAGGGTGGTTGACTGGCCCGGGCAAATCGTCAGGCTACCGCCGATGGTGGCTGTTGCTGCCGGATTGACCGTAACGGTCACCGTCGTTGAGGAGGCACAGCCCGAGGCGTTGGTCAGGGTCACCGAATATGCTGTCGTACTGGCCGGTGAGACCACAATCGCCGACAGACTTGTTCCGTCCGACCAGTTGTAGGTCAGGCTTTGTCCGCCCGTCAGGTCCGTTGCGCTCAGGGTTGTGCTGAACCCCGGACATACCGACAGGTTGCCGGCCATACTGACCGTCACTGCCGGATTCAGCGAAACAGTTACGCTGGTTGATGAATAGCCGCCGAATGCATCGGCAATGGTTACCGAATACGCGGTTGTACTAACGGGCGAGACCAAGATAGCGGTTGTACTTTCGCCCGTTGACCAGTGACAGGAAACATTCGGCCGATTAGCCAGATCACTGGCGGTCAGCGTGGTACTGCTACCAGCACACACCGACAGGTTGCCGCCAATCTGCGCCGTAACGGCCGGTACAACCGTAACGGTTGCGCTGGTTTCAGAGACGCATCCCGAAGCATTGGCCACCGTAACGGAGTACGCCGTCGTACTAATCGGGCTCACGGTAATGGCCGATGTGCTTTGTCCCGAACTCCAGGTAAAGGCCGTACCGCCCGAAACGGCCAGGGTCGTACTCATCCCGACTGAAATTGTCTGCGAGGCCGGTACGATGGTCAGTGACGGCGGACCGCTGATCAGTACATTGTTGGTTTGGGCCGTACAGCCGTTCGGCATTGTCACCATAACCTTATACGTACCGGTTTCGGCCGGTGTGTAGGTCAGTTTTGCCTCGCCGGATTCCCATTTCTGGATGCGGTTATTTCCTCCGTCGGCGATATACATGGCACCGGCAGCATCAAAGACAAGACTGGCTGGAGACAGTAACTGACTGGCGTCCGCCCCACCAACACCACCGGCAACGGTTACACCGGCAGTAGCGCCCGGCAACCATTTCTGAATCCGGTTGTTATTCTGATCGGCGACATAAACGGCACCGGCCGCATTCACATACACACCTGTCGGATAATCAAGCAGTTCGGCAGACGGTCCGGGAAAACCACTTTGACCGGCGACAAGAGTCCCGCTGGCAGCACCGGCCGCCCATTTGACCACACGGTGATTTCCCGCATCGGCGATATACATCGTACCGGCGGCATCCACAAAGATGCCAGACGGCAAACTTAGCTGGTTAGCATCCTGGCCATCGCCGTTACCACCCGCTACTGTCGTACCACTGGTTGCACCGGCGGCCCACTTTACGACGCGGCTATTCAATAAATCAGTGATATATATTGCGCCGGCGGCATCGACAAATACACTGGTTGGCATACTAAGCTGATTGGGGTCTTCGCCGTATCCGTTTCCACCGGCCACGGTTGTTCCGCTGGTAGCGCCCGGTGCCCATTTCTGAATCCGGCTATTGTTAGCATCAGCTACGTATATATTACCGGCCTCATCGACAAAAACACCGAATGGGCCGCTTACTTCATCTGCGCCGTCGGTACTGGCTGCGCCGCCGAAACCGGCTACAACGGTCCCGCTGGTAGCACCGGGCGCCCATTTAACCACCCGGTTATTCGTGTAATCGGCTGCGTATATATTACCGGCCGCATCCAGACAAACCCCTGCCGGATAGCTCAGGTGTTCTGTATCATCACCCTGAATACCAGCCGGATCTCCGGCAACCGTCACACCTGCTGTTATCGCTTCTGCTTTGGTGGTGTATACCCGTGTTGTTCCTTTGTACCAATCCGCCTGACTGATAAGCTGACTACTTGACAGGGTAAGGCTGGTCACCCCCACACAACTGGCGGCCCCGGTATTGGTCAGGCTGAGCACCGGTGTATTGCAGGGTGTCACACTAATCGTAGCCGTGGCTGTACCTGAACACCCGCCTGTTATCCCTGTAACGGTATAGATAGCCGTACCGACAGCCGGTGAAACGACCAGCGTAGCACTGGTTGAGTTATCCGGCCACCGGTATGCCAGGCCATTATAAGCCGTAAGCGTAACGCTCTGCCCTTCAGTAATGGTTTTCGAGGCAGGCATTACTGTCACATTCGGTGTTGCTCCAATGGTCAGTGGCGACGTAACGGCGGTACATCCGGCCATACTGGTCACGCGGGCGGTGTAGTTGCCGCTTGTTTGCGGTGTATACCCGGCATTCATGGTAATCGGCCGCCATTTCTGGATACGGTGATTGCCAAAGTCTGTCACATAGACCGAACCGGCGGCATCCACAAACACATGTATCGGTGAGTTGAAGCCATAGGCATCCGTGCCATAGCCATTTCCGCCCGCCACAGTAGTGCCGCTGGTGGCACCTGCGGCCCACTTCTGCACCCGCTGGTTGGTCATGTCTGCTACATAGACAGCATCACTGGCGTCCACAAAGATGCCGCGCGGGCTATATAACTGTGTGGCGTATGCCCCCCCCCCGTTACCACCGGCAACGACTGTTCCGCTGGTAGCGCCAGGTGCCCATTTAACGACACGATGATTGGCGGCATCGCTCACAAAAATGGCTCCGGCTGCATTAAGGTATAAACCAATCGGGTTATTGAGCTGATTAAGGGCGTTACCTCTGCCGTTACCACCGGCAACGACTGTCCCGCTGGTAGCGCCCGGTGCCCATTTAACGACACGGTAGTTGTTAAATTCGGTGATATACACCTCACCGGCAGCATCGACAAATAAGCCTTCCGGATCATTCAGCTGGTTTGCTGCGCTTCCGGAACCATTCCCACCGGCCACAACGACCCCAGTGACCGCTCCCGCTGTCCACTTCATAATCCGATTGTTGTCACGATCGCCGACATAGACCGCTCCGGCAGCATCCACAAAGACGGAATTAGGTTTGTTCAGCTGGTTCAGCCCGCTTCCCTGTCCGTTACCACCGGCAACGGTGACCCCGGTAGTGGCCCCGGCCGTCCATTTTGTAACACGGTGATTGTTAAAATCGGCCACATACACGGCACCGGCAGCATCCACATAAATACCCTGGGGCAAATCAAGCTGATTCAGACCGGCACCCTGATCGTTACCACCCGCCGCCGTCGTCGCCGTAAAGGCATAGGCCGAACTCATCAGGGTGTTCCCGTTATACCAGTTCACGCGCCACAGCATCTGGTCGCTGATCACCGACAAACTCGCGGTTCCTGCACAGTTCGCGCTCCCCGTGTTAGTCAGACTCACTGATGGAGCAACACAGGCGGCCGCCACAACCGTAATACTGGTGACTGCCACACAACCGCCGGACAAGCCCGTTACGGAATATATATTCGGGGTATTGACCGAAATGGAAGCCGTAGTTGCACCCGTACTCCAGGTATAGCTATCAGCCCCGCTGGCGGTCAGGGTTGCCCGCTGATCAGGACTTACCGTCAGAGATGGACTGGCAGAGATGCTCAATGCAAACGATGAGGTTATTGTAATGCTGTTACTCAGGGCCGTACACCCGTTCGTACCGGTAATGAGCGCCGAATATATCCCCGGCGCCGTTGGTACATACGAAACATTGGTGGAGAGCCATTTCTGAATCCGGTTATTGCCAAAGTCCGCTACGTACACAGACCCGGCGCCGTCGACGTGCACCGCAATCGGTGAGTTGAAAAACGCGCCACCTTCAACATTAAAGCCATTGCCACCAGCCACGGTAGTGCCGCTGGTGGAACCGGATGCCCATTTCTGCACCCGCTGATTGGTCATATCGGCGATGTACAGATCGCCGCTGCTATTGAGAAACAGCCCCCGCGGGCCATTCAGCTGATTGGCCGCATTACCGGCCCCATTACCACCAGCTACGATGGTGCCGCTGGTAGCCCCTTTTGCCCACTTCATCACGCGGCTCATACCGCCATCAGCCACATACACCGCACCGGCCGCGTCCACATACATACCCGACACAAACGAAAACTGATTTGGATTACTGCCCTGACCATTACCACCGGCCACAGTCGTTCCGCTGGTGGCGCCTGCCGCCCATTTCTGGACACGGAAGTTATTTATATCAGCTACATATACGGCACCGGTCCCGTCGACATATAACGCTCCCGGGGCATTCAGCAGGTTAGCCGCGGGACCGGCAAAACCGGTCCCGGCCACGATGGTGCCGCTGGTAGCTCCTGCTGCCCATTTCATAACCCGTGCACTTGCATTGCAGGAAACATATACAGCACCGGATCCATCTACAAAAATGCCAGTCGGTCGGGAGAGTTGGTTATTGTTCGTCCCCTGCCCGTTACCACCGGCCACAGTAATGCCGCTGGTCGCGCCGGGCAACCATTTCTGCACCCGGTGGTTATCATAATCCGCCACGTACACCGCGCCAGACGCATCCACAAAAACACCCTGGGGCAGATTGAGCTGATCGGGGCTGTTACCTTGCCCGTTACCACCGGCTACGGTACTTCCCGTAAGGGCCGACTGCGCATTAACACTAGACACTACGGTCCCTGCCCGGAACCAGTCGATGCGGGATATACTCTGACTACTACTGGCGGACAAGCTGGCAGCCCCTACGCAATTGGCCGCACCGGTATTAGTGATGGCCGCATCCGGCAATGTACAGGGCGTCTGCGCGTATACACCAGCCCTACTGAAAAGAACAAATAGCAGCGCCTGAACACTGACGGGCAACCATAAACGGTGCCGGTAACACCAGTGTTGCTGAACGGTGCACCAAAGAAAATAAACGTGTTTCCATAACGCGGAAAAAGTACCCCGACGCCTACAGGGTAAACTGGATAAGTCCATAAATGGATTGTGAAGTGATTGGGAAAATACAAGTTTACTAACCGCGCAAAGTACGCCTGCACGGCAGTTCGAATCCTGCCAATCGATACCAGAATTCTGCCCGCGATACCAGGATCCTGCCAATCGATACCCGAATCCTGCCAAAGGGCCTGTTTTGACAGGGTAAAAGCAGTTTAGGGCCGGTATCACTCTTATGGTGTGCGTCTCCTATTTTCCCGATGGCAGGGAGCCTGCCGGCAGATAGGGATCCCCTCTCGTCCGCTAACCTATTTATAGATAATGCCCTTTTGTTCTGTCCGGAAAATCCTGCATATTTATCCGGGCATCAGATCTGAAAAGCCTTTCTTTTTTTCCTTCTCCCGGATAAAGCACTGACATACATGCACGTATCACAAAAAGTACCAACCGGCCATTCGACGCTCGATGAACTTGACTACGCCATTCTGGAACAACTACAACAGGACGGCCGCCGGTCATTTACCGACATGGCCGAGCATCTGGGTGTCTCGGTCAGTACCATCCGCACGCGGGCCAGTAAACTGATCGACGATAAAACCATTCAGGTTGTCGGCCGCGTAAACACCGAACGCGTTGGCTTTCATGCCTATGCCCACATTAAAATTTCGATCCGGCCTGCCAAGCTGATTGAATCTGTAGCGGCTCAGTTACAGGAATACCGCGAAGTAAGCTTTCTGGCCCTGACTTCCGGCGACTTTGACCTGCAGGTCGACGTCATGTGCCGGGATAACAACCACCTGCTCGAAATAATCAACGACCGGATTCTGCGGATTGAAGGCGTTCATCAAACCAAAACCGACATGTATCTGAAGATCCTGAAATATGCACAGCCGGATCTGAATCTGCTCTTCTGATTGTATGATAGCGGCTCCGTAGCCACCATTTTATACGTTATTTTTAAGATTACTTACAATATTGCGCCTGTTTCAGCAAATTTTACAGAATTGTATTCTCTTTTCTGCAAAATTGTACGTAAATTAGTGTTCGATTTATACTTCATCAACAGACTTATCTTTTCTCCTATGCAACAACGTGTGTAGACACGGTAAATTGACCGGCTATGTAGTACACTAGCCTGCGACTCGCTTCAGATCGTCTTTCGCTTCACTAATCAATACGTATCGCTCATGTTTATCGTAAACCGATCCCGGCTGCTGGCGTTAGCATTGGCCTGTACTACCACAATCGGGTATGTTGCCAACGGGCAGACGACTCCGAAATTTGCCTTTGCCGAGCCCGGTATTTCGCCGGATGGCACCGAAATCGCGTTTATTTCCGGAGGAGATATCTGGACCGTTCCGGCATCGGGCGGCGATGCCCGTCTGCTGGTGGCGCATGCCGATTATGAATCCCGTCCGCTGTACTCGCCCGACGGGAAATACCTTGCTTTTAGCTCAACCCGCACCGGAAACGGCGATGTTTACCTGCTCACGCTTGACTCCGGTGAACTCCGCCGCCTGACGTACGATGACGGTGCCGAGTCTCCGACTGCCTGGAGTCACGACAGCCGCATGGTCTATTTCCAGTCAACCACGAAAGATATCGCGGGGATGAACGACCTGTTCCGGGTTAATATCCAGGGAGGAACGCCCATGCCTGTCACTGCCGACCGCTATGCCAGTGAGTTTTTCGGTACGCCCTCACCGGATGGCCGCCTGCTGGCATTCTCGGCACGCGGCATCTCGGCCGCTCAGTGGTGGCGTAAAGGCAGCAGCCATATCGACCAGACCGAAATCTGGACCTGCCAGATCAGTAACAAAGACAGTAAGCCTGTTTATGAACAACTTACCGAAGGCGGAGCCAAAGAACTCTGGCCGCTCTGGAGTCAGGACGGGCAGACGATATACTACATTTCAGACCGTAGCGGTCAGCAAAATATCTGGACCAAGCCACTCAGTGGCAAACCCGCTCAGCTCACCTCCTTCAAAGAAGGTCGTGTCCTGTGGCCGTCGATCAGCCAGAACGGCAAAACCATTGTTTTTGAACGGGATTTTGGCATCTGGTCATACAATACAGCCACCAAACAGACCACACCTGTCAGCATCAGACTGCGCGGTGCGGCGGCCGGCTCATCGGTCGATCACCTGAAACTGACCGGACAGTTCCGTGATCTGGCGGTATCGCCGGATGGCAAAAAAGTGGCCTTTACGGCTCATGGCGAGGTATTTGCCGCTTCTGCCAAAGACGGCGGCGACGCCGTTCAGGTCAGTAATACGCCCTCCATTGAATCACAGCTGGTCTGGACACCCAATAGCCGGGCGCTGATATACGTCAGTACGCGGTCGGGCGCGGGCAACCTCTACCAGTATGACTTTGCGACGCGGAAAGAAACCCGCCTGACCAGCAGTGATCAGGACGACAGCGGTCCGGTGCTCTCGCCGGACGGCAAATCCATGGCCTTTGTCCGCAACGGGCAGGAACTGCGGGTACTTGATCTGGCCACACAGAAAGACCGCGTACTGTATAAAGGTTATCTGGGCCGTGCTCCGTTCAGCAGTTCGGGTTCTGTCGTGTGGTCGCCCGACGGCAAGTGGGTTGCTTTCGCGGTCTACGGGGCAAAAACCTTCCGTAACGTATGGGTAGTACCGGCAGCCGGTGGTGAAAGCAAGGCTGTCAGTTTCATTGCCAATACCTTCGGCGGCAACCTGAGCTGGAGCCCGGACGGCAAATACATCCTCTTCGGCACCACTCAGCGGACCGAAACCGCCCAGCTGGCCCGAATTGATCTGGTGCCGCGAACTCCTAAATTCCGCGAAGATCAGTTCCGCGACCTGTTCAACGAAGAACTACCGAAAACCCTTCGTCCGGCAACACCGGCGACAACCGCACCGGCCGATAAGCCGGCCAGGGCCGACAGCGTACTGGCTTCGGCCACAGCCACCGCCAAAGCATCGGGCAGCAGCAGCACAACGATTGTCTTTGAGGACATCCGCCAGCGCCTGAGCCTTTTACCGGTCGGCGTCGATCTGGATGCACAGAGCATCAGTAAAGACGGCAAAACCCTTCTGCTGGTCGCCACGGTCGGTGGTCGTCAGAACCTGTATACGTATTCGCTGGACGAATCCACCGGCGAACGGCCGGTAGCCCGTCAGCTGACATCTACGCCCGGCGTCAAGAGCAGTGCACAGTTCAGCAGCGACGGTAAAGAAGTCTATTATCTGGAGCAGGGCCGGATCCAGTCCGTATCGCTGGATCGCCGGGAACCCAGAGCCATTGCTGCAACGGCCGAACTTGACGTTGATTTTGCAAGCGAAAAAATGCAGGTGTTCCAGCAAGCCTGGGACGTGCAGAACAAAGGATTTTATGACGCAAACTTCCACGGCACCAACTGGCAGTCGGTTAAATCGGAGTATGAGCCGTTTGTGGCAGGCACCCGTACACCCGATGAACTCCGCCGGCTGCTGAATCTGATGGTTGGCGAGCTGAATGCCTCCCACTCGGGCGTATCCTATCCGCAGGGAGCAGCAGAACCAACCATCGGCCGTACGGGCCTTCGCTTTGACCGGGTTACGTACGAAAATACCGGTAAACTCCGGATCACCGAAATCATTGCCCTCAGCCCTGCGGCACTCGCCAACGGCCTGAAAACCGGTGATTACGTACTGGCCATTGACGGAAAAACCATCAACGGACAAACCAACATTGATCAGTTGCTGAGTAATAAAATCAACCGGCGGGTGACGCTGACGGTTGCCGCTACGGCTGAAGGCACCGGCTCACGGGAAATCAACATCCTGCCGGTTAATCTGGCCACCGAAAAAGGGTTGCTCTATAAACAATGGGTACAGCAACAACGCGATTACGTCGATAAAGCCAGCAACGGCCGGCTGGGCTACGTGCACATGCCCGATATGTCGGCCGAATCGCTGAACCAGCTGTATATCGATCTGGATGCCGATAATCACGCCCGCGACGGGGTCATTGTGGATGTCCGGAACAATAACGGAGGGTTTGTGAATGCCTACGCCATCGACGTATTTGCGCGGAAAGGCTACATGACCATGACCTCACGCGGACTGCCGCCTGCACCGGCCCGTACACAGCTTGGTCAGCGCGCACTGGAGCGGCCGACCATTCTGCTGACAAACCAGCACTCACTGTCGGATGCCGAAGATTTTACGGAAGGCTACCGGTCGCTGAAACTGGGTAAAGTGGTAGGCGAGCCAACGGCAGGCTGGATTATCTTTACCTCGGCAGCCCAGCTGATTGACGGATCGAGTATCCGGTTACCGTTCTCGAAAATTACCGATAACAGCGGCAAAAATATGGAATTAGCCCCACGGCCCGTCGACATTCCCGTCAAACGGCCGATCGGGGAAAGCTACACGACGCAGATCAAACAGCTCGATGTAGCGGTAAAGGAATTGCTTAAACAAGTAGACGATGAACGGTCTACGAAGGCAATCAGTGGTAAATAGCTGATAAACCCCGCCAGGTCTCCCGGCGGGGTTATTTGTTCTGTCAGTTTACCATGAAGGCCGACCGTTGGTTCAGTTGTTTATAGTCGATGAGTACATAGCGTTTCCGCGACCGGCTGCCTGAAACAAGGTCACGGTGAGCGGCCTGCATATAAGCGTTCCGCAGCCGTACTCTTGCCCGGGACAACCGCATTTTTATTGTACTGAGCTTACATTTTTCCTGCAGTGCAATCTGCTCAACGGGTAACTGGAGCTGGTATCGGGCATGAAGGAGCTTCTGCTCCTGTGTTGTAAGATACACCAGTGCCCGATCAAGGTACCGGATCTGTTCTTCCTGCTGTGTATAGTCGTCATAGCCAGACACGCCTGCCTCCTTTGTCAGAAATGCGGCATATTCGTTGAACCGCTGTTCCTCTTTTGAGGCATTCCGGAGCTGGTCGCTGCAATAATTCCGGGTGATTACCCGTAGCCAGGTCGCGAATTGTGCCCGTCCACCAAAGGTATCAAGGCGGGCCAGTACTTTCAGAAAGACTTCTTGTGCCATATCTTCTGCCTCAAACGTTGTGGCTGCAATGGGTTGGCACATGCGCATTACTCTGGTAAAGTATCGCCGGTACAGTTCATCAAAAAAGATTGGTTTACGCGTTTCTAAAAAAGCCTGGATTAACAATTCATCAGTCAGTGTAGCGTACATGTTATATTGGGGGCTTTAGATGCTTACAGGTAACTGCAAACAGAAAACTGTTTTGGTATTTACCCCCAAAGTACTGGCTTTTGAATGACCCAATCCTGCCAATCGATACCACAATCCTGCCAAACCAGCTTTGCCGGAAAAAAAAAGCCACTTTTCAGGCACTTTTAACGCCATTAAGCAACCATAAAAATCAATTAACTACTTTTTATTTACTCAAATCAGATATCACAAGACATACAGTTACTTACAAATAAAAAAGCTCAACAGTCCGTAAACAGGCGTATGCTACACGGGGCTGTTATATGGAAAAGATAGTTACCCGGGCCTGTCACGATCATCGGTGTTCTGAACCCGGAGCAAGTGATTTTAACACGCTATAAAGAAGAAGATCTTTATCCCTGTGCAAAAGGATAATGGAGTAGAAAGTCCGTCACACGCTAGTTAGTTTTAACTGGCAGTGACTTTTTTTGCTACGAATGAGTTGTTTGCCTCCTTAAATTTCTCTTGGTAATAACGCGTTTTAAACTAACCCTTACAGTCATGAGAACTCTGTTCATTTCTCTCCTCTGGTGTAGTGTGTCGTTGTTGCTTGCCGGCTTTACTGACCCGAAGCCAACCGAAGCGCACCAGATTCAGAATAAAGCAACCGGTTTACTGTTACGTCCCTACAACGCCAGCCGGCAGGATAATGCTCCGGTTGTGGCCTACGATCAGTACCGCTGGAAATGCCTGACCTGGGATTTGATGCCGGCCACAGCCGCCGATGAATTTCAGCTCCGGAATTACTTTTCCAACAAGACCATTCAGGCCCCGGCCGAACCCAAAGACGGGGATGCTATCTCGCAGCAGACCATTCAGCAAAACCTGAGCGCCCAGACCTGGAAATTCGTCAAGGTTTCCGGCGGCTATTACCGTATTCAGCCAACGGGTACCGATCTGGTGCTGACCGTCTCCGGCGATCAGACCAACGCAAAGGTAGTGCTCAGTAAATGGACCAACTCAGATCATCAGCTCTGGAAACTGTTACCGAAGCCGGATCGTTTCGACGGCTAACCTTTTTTATTCACGTTTACACCCCCTTTTTCTAACCTGTTTTTCAACATCTATGCTGCGCAAACGACTGTTCGCTGCTTTACTGCCTGGTTTATCCTTACTGACACCGGCCATCGATTCTGTTGCCCAAAAGACCTCCGGCAGGATTGCTCCGGCTTACCCGCTCGTAACCCACGATCCCTATTTCAGTGTCTGGTCATTTTCTGATTCACTGAATAGCTCGCCCACTAAACACTGGACCGGCACCGACAACTCCCTGATTGGCCTGATCAAGGTCGATGGCACCACATACCGGTTTCTGGGCCAGCCCGGCAAAAGTTTCCGGAGTATTCTGGCCGCCGGTGATGAAGAAAACTACCAATGTAAATTTACCGAATCAGAACCGGCCGCCGGCTGGGAAAATCCAGGCTTTAACGACAGCCAGTGGAAAACCACCACAGCGCCGTTCGGCGATAATAGTGGCGCAAAAACGCAGTGGAACAGCAAAAACCTCTGGGTACGCCGGACCTTTACCCTCTCTGATACCAACCTTGATAACCTGCTGCTGAAACTGCACCACGACGATAATGTGGAGGTATATCTGAACGGGGAAAAAGTCTACAGCCACGTTGGCTGGACGAACAAGTTCCGGTACCATGCTATTCCGGCAGCGGCAAAGGCAAAGCTGAAAAAAGGAGAAAACGTACTGGCCATTCACTGCGCCAACACCGCCGGCGGTGCCTGGCTCGATGCGGGCCTTGCCATTGAAAAGGTCGCCGGAGAGGTGGCCAGCATCCGGTCGGCTACTCAGAAAAGCGTTGACCTGAACGCCACCCAGACGACGTATCAGTTTGCCGCCGGTAAGGTAAATCTGGCGGTGACCTTTACCTCACCGCTGCTGATTCAGAACCTTGCCCTCTACGCACGGCCGGTTTCGTATGTTTCCTATAAAGTAACGTCTGCCGACGGTGCCGCCCACGACGTATCGGTCTATCTCGGCGCCTCAACCGATCTGTCGGTGAACACCGCCGTTCAGCCGGTGAAAACCGAACAATACACCAACGGCCAGCTGTCGATTCTGAAAGCCGGTTCGCAGGCCCAGCCTGTACTCCGGAAAAAAGGCGATGACCTGCGTATCGACTGGGGGTATATGTACGTAGCCGTTCCGAAACAGGCCGGTGTTCAGCAATACACCACGAGCGACGACCAGGCCCTGTCATCGTTCTCGGCCGATGTAAAACCGGCGGCAACCACAACCGGCAAGCACCTGGTGCTGAACACGTCCGTTTCGCTGGGTAAGGTCAGCAGCACCCCGAAAGAGCAGGTGTTTATGCTGGGCTACGACGATCAGTATTCGGTCCAGTATTTCGGCGACAACCTGAAACCATGGTGGCGGCTGGATGCGGCACAAACCATTGAGAAACAACTGGCTCAGGCCGCTACTGAGTATAAATCGGTTCTGGCCCAATGTGCTGCGTTTAACCAGAAGCTTTACAACGACGCCCTCAAGGCCGGTGGCAAAAACTACGCGGATCTGTGTGTGCTGGCCTACCGCCAGGCCAATGCTGCCCACAAACTGGTGAAAAGCCCGCAGGGTGACCTGCTGTATCTGTCGAAAGAAAATTACAGCAACGGGTCGATTAATACCGTCGACGTAACCTATCCGTCGGCGCCGCTGTACCTCGCCTACAATCCTGAGCTGCTGAAAGGCATGCTGAACGGCATTTTCTACTACAGCGAAAGCGGCAAGTGGAAAAAACCGTTTGCGGCCCATGATTTAGGTACGTATCCGCTGGCCAACGGCCAGACCTACGGCGAAGATATGCCGGTAGAAGAATCGGGCAACATGCTGATTCTGACCGGGGCTATTGCCAAAGCAGAAGGCAATGCCGGCTATGCTAAAAAACACTGGCAGACCCTGACAACCTGGGCCGAATACCTGAGCAAGGATGGTTTTGATCCGGCCAACCAGCTCTGCACGGATGACTTTGCCGGTCACCTCGCCCGGAACGCAAACCTGTCGGTGAAGGCGATTGTCGGCCTCGGCTGTTACGCGATGCTGGCCGATCAGCTCGGCGAAAAAGCTACCGCCCAAAAGTACCGCGCGATGGCTTCCGATATGGCCAAACGCTGGATGGAGATGGCTCAGGACGGCGACCACTATGCCCTCACGTTTGACAAAAAAGGCACCTGGAGCCAGAAATACAACCTTGTGTGGGACAAACTGCTGGGCCTGAACCTGTTTCCGAAAGCTGTTTACGACAAGGAAATCAAGTACTACCTGACCAAACAGCAACCGTACGGTCTGCCGCTCGACAGCCGGAAAACGTACACTAAATCCGACTGGATTATGTGGACCGCTACCCTGGCCGACAACCGGAACGATTTTGATGCGCTGGTGAACCCGATCTACAAGTTCGCTACCGAAACCCCGTCGCGGGTTCCGCTCAACGACTGGCACGAAACCACCAACGGACGCATGGTCGGTTTCCAGGCCCGCAGCGTTGTCGGCGGTTATTTCATTAAAGTGCTTGAGCAGAAACTGAAAAAATAAGTCTTTCGAACCACATAAGCCGCGGGTATACATAGCCAGACTGTGTAAGCTGCCGGTTTATGTGGTTTTCATTTATTCCTATTCCCATGAAAAAACAACTCTTTTCCTGGCTTAGCGGCAGCCTCGCCGTACTGAGCCTGACCATGGGCAATGCCCAGACCCCGCTGAAGGCAACGATCCTCAGCAAGTGGGAAAAAGCCGTAACACCCGAAAATGCCTGGCAAAACTACCCGCGCCCGCAACTGGTCCGGACCAGCTGGCAAAACCTCAACGGCCTCTGGGACTACGCCATCCGCCCGAAAACGGAAGGAGCACCCGCCAGCTATGACGGCAAAATTCTGGTGCCGTTCTGCGTCGAATCTACCCTGTCGCAGGTCAACAAGGGTCTGAAGCCTTCGGAACGGCTATGGTACCACCGGACGGTATCCGTCCCACAGCAGTGGCAGGGCCAGCGGGTACTGATTCACTTCGGGGCCGTCGATTTTGAATCGAACCTGTGGGTCAACGGTGGCCTGGTTGGCTCACATACCGGCGGCAACGATCCGTTCAGTTTCGACCTGACCGACTACCTGAAACCGGGTCAGAACGAAATTGTGCTGGGCGTTACCGACCCTACCTCAGAAGGCGAACAGCCGCGCGGCAAGCAGCTCCTGAACCCGAACGGTATCTGGTATACGCCGGTATCGGGCATCTGGCAAACGGTCTGGCTGGAGCCGGTCGCGAACCCTGCCTATATCGATGAGGTAAAGCTGACCCCCAATCTTGATTCCAGCCGCCTCTACGTCGATGTGCTGCTGAACAAACCGGTGACAAACAATACTACCGGCATCCGGATTACTGCCCTGGACGGCACCAATGTCATTGCCAGCACACTCGTAAAAGCCGGTCGTCATGCCTCGCTGCCGGTGAATAACCCAAAACTCTGGACGCCCGACAGCCCGTTCCTGTATAATCTCAAGGTTGAACTCGTCACGGTAGCCGATCCGTTCCCGAACGTGGAAAACCGGAACCGGCCGCGCAACAATGCCACCGAACAGGCTGCCTATGCCAAAGCCGAAGTTACGGGCACACCGATTGATCAGGTAACGAGCTACTTCGCCATGCGGAAAATCTCGATGGGCCCTGGGCCGGTAGCGGGCCAGCCGGTCATGCTGCTCAACAACAAGCCGGTGTTTCAGAACGGCCCGCTCGATCAGGGCTGGTGGCCGGGCGGTTTGCTGACCCCGCCGTCGGACGAAGGCATGGCGTTTGAAATTGATTTCCTGAAAAAATCAGGCTTCAATATGCTGCGGAAACACATCAAGGTGGAGCCGGACCGCTACTACTACCTCTGCGACCGCATGGGCATGCTGGTCTGGCAGGATATGCCGTCGGGCTTCCTCAACGGCCAGAACCTGTCGCCGAGCGAGTACATTGAGCCCCCGCGCCGATCACAGGCCAAAGAACAGTTTGAACTGGAACTGCGCCGGATGATGAACCGCCTGCATAACCACCCGAGCATTGTAACGTGGGTAGTTCATAACGAAGGATGGGGCCAGTACGACAACGTGCGGATGGGCAACTGGGTGAAAGCCCTTGACCCGAGCCGGCTGGTGAATGCGGTCAGCGGCTGGACCGATCTCGGCGGCGGCGATTTCTTTGACATTCACACCTACGAAGAAGTTCCCCGCGAACCGGCGGCGAAGAAAAACCACGTCATCGTCGTCGGCGAATTCGGCGGTATCGGCTGGCCGGTAAAAGACCACCTGTGGGATGTCAACAAACGCAACTGGGGCTACCAGACCTATCAGGATCAGGAAACGGTCATCAAAGCCTACCGCACCAAATACGCGAAGATTGCAGAGATGTACAAAAAGCTGGGCTTGTCGGCGGCGGTCTATACGCAGACGACCGATGTCGAAGGCGAAGTGAACGGACTGCTGACCTACGACCGCGAGGTTATTAAAATTCCGGTCGAAACCCTGAAGGAGATTCACGCCCCGCTGTTTAAGTAGCGGCAGCAACCACTAGTGCGAACACCACCGGACGGACAGCACCCCACGCCTGTTTGTCCGGTGGCTGTCCGGAAGGTTGTTATCTTTGTCGCTTCCAAGACGTAACAAAGCATGTCGACACAACAACTTGTCCGGATCAGCATTGCCGAAACCACTGGCCGGCCATTGTCAAAGCCTCAGAAGGAGTTTAACCGGCTTACGGAAACAATTGCAGAACTGGAGGCGGAGATAATGGCTTTCCGCGCGGCAACCGCCCGGATCCGGCAGCGTATCGTCGCTGACTACCTCCCCCTCTTACAAAAATATAATCAGGCCAGGGCCGAGCTGGTCAGGACATTTGACCGGGCATACGACCGGCCGGATACGACTACCGCCGAGCGTAAAAAACTGGCGGACCTGATTCTGTCGATTGCCTTTGACCTTATCGACCAGCACGGCCTCGATGAATTAAAGGCCATTTATGACAAATACGACAGCGACGGATTTGACGCTCTGACTGAACAGCATCAACCGGAGCAGTCTGATCCGGCAGACGATCCGGAGCGGTTACCGGAAGCGGCCACAACCGACCCTATACCGGCACCCGGTGAGCTGATGCCGGCAACGCAGGAACGTTCCGTTAACAAAAGCACTGCCAGGAAACGGCAGGTAAAGCCCAAAACGGCCAGGCAACAGGCGCGTGATGCCCGAAAGGAGCTGACCGCACGCAACATCACAAAGGCGGTCCGGACACTGTACATGGATCTCGTTAAAGCGTTTCATCCCGACCGCGAACCCGACGAGGCGGAGAAAGTCCGTAAAACCGGCATCATGCAGCGTGTTACCGAAGCCTACGAAAAAAGCGATCTCTTGGCCCTGCTCCGGCTCCAGCTGGAGTTTGAACGTATCGGCCAGGCCGACCTGAAAAACCTTGCCGACGAACCCCTGACCTATTACAACACCATTCTGCGGCAACAGGTTGATGAACTCCGGCAGGAACTGTCAGGGCTCCACCAGTATCTGTCAGCCATTTCGGGCCAGGCTGACAGACCCGCAGGTCAGGCAATCGGGCTGGAATTCCGGTTTAACACCGACCTCAAGGCCCTCAAAAATCTGACAAAAACCCTCAAAAGCGACCTGAACGCGCTGAAGAACCCCGCACAAATGAAGGCATTTCTAAAGTCGTACCATTCCCAAACGCGATGATTTCGGCCGGGCCTGATAAACGGTTTTTTATAGTGAAACAAGCCATACGGTCCTGCCTTCTATTCACTTCAGGAAACAAATCGTGGCATTTACTATAATTTAACGTTTATGGCATAATAATTGATAAGCAAACAAACTTATTTACCAGTAAAACCAAAAACAACCTGTTTACTGCTTTTAAAACGTAGCAAAAGCAACTATAACGCAAAAAAATACAACATCAACTTACTTTTTCATCAAATTAGGATACATATTGATAAATGGCGTATTTTTTGCCACCAATGAAGGCATACTTGCTTATTCTCTCTAGCGCATGTAGCCTTTACTGGTTATGAAAAAACTATACTGTTGTCTCCATTCGGGAACGGACGTCCCCGACGAACGTCAGATATGTCCTGACAGGAACGCCGGAATTCAATATTCTTATGAATGGATAAAGAACTTCCGCTTCTGGTGGTTTACCATCGTTTTGCTGCTTGCCGGCGCAGCCGGCAGCTATGCTCAATGTACACTTAACATCAACAAGGTAACTACCTCTGGCTGTTATTCCGTCAGCGGAGTCAGTAAAGCAACCATAAGTGTTGAGGTTGCCTGGAGTAATGCACCGGCAAACGGATACATTGTTGTTACGACAGCCGCCCAGAGTAAAACAATAACTCCCGGAGCGATTACTGTAGTATATCCCCAGGTCAGCTACACAGTTACCGGTACACAGACAATTGTGTCACCTCAGGTTGTGGCGTTTGAAATTAATGCGACCGGTACTACGGGCACTATTACAGCTGCATTTTCTAACTCGCCAACCTGCTCAGCCACTGCCTCATATACTGCTCCTGTGGGTTGTTTACCCACCAGCTGTTCAGGGAACAACATTGGTGGTATCGTGTTTAAGGATTTTAATGATGATGGTTTACAACAGACGGGCGAAAGTGTCGGCATATCCTCCGTCGTAGTGAAAGCCATCGCCTGCGATGGTACGGTGTATACAGCAACAACCGATCAGTATGGACGCTATACCCTTCCGGTAGCCGTTACTAAATATCCGGTTCGTGTTGAGTTCAGTAGTATTCCGGGCGTTTATAATCTTGGTATCAATGGTTCAGACTCCCGTACGAGTGTACAGATTATTGACGCACCAAACTGTGACGTAAATCTAGGTGTTAATAATCCGATCGATTACTGTTCCAGTACTCCGCAGATCTTCGTTCCTTGCTATGTATATGGCGACCCACTCGTCAGCGGCAGTTCATCTGCCCTGTCGGATGCGCTTGTAACCATCCCTTACGGGGTTACAGCCGCCACTACCTTCACAGGTGAGCAGCCGATTGCTACCGCTGCTCAAATCGGGACCGTCTGGGGGTTAGCCTACAACAAAAATACCAAGCGCTTATTTCAGAGCGCCGTGTTGAAGCGCCATGCCGGCCTTGGTCCTGCGGGTCTCGGAGGTATTTACGTAACAAACTACTCCAACCCGGCGGCACCCGTTACCAGTACGTTTCTGAATGTAACGACGATCGGGATCAATGTGGGTACCATGGCCACTAACTCGGCCCGTGGCCTGTCAGGCGACAAGACCCTGCCAAGTTATGACCAGCAGTCATTTGCACAGATTGCCAAAACCGGTATCGGCGATCTGGATATTTCGGAAGACGGGGATAAATTATGGCTTATCAATATGAACGACAAAAAGCTGTATTCTATTGATATATCCCAGTATAACCTGACCGGCACAACGCCGACAACTGCCAATGTAGCATCATTCACAATCCCTGCCAGTTGTTCAGGCGGTGCTTATCGTCCCTGGGCGCTTAAAGTATACAATGGGAAAGTATATGTCGGCGGTGTCTGTGATGCGCAGTCGTCAGCAAGCAAATCCAACCTGCGCGCATCTGTGTATGAGTTCAATGGCTCTACCTTTACCCAGATTTTTGATTTCCCGCTGACCTATCCAAAAGGATACCCGGCATTTGCTGATGTCAACAATACCGGCTGGTATCCCTGGACCGATAACTTTGATGAGTTACGACAAAGCGGGCAAACCATTCTCCGTCACCCCGTACCGATTTTTACCGACATTGAGTTCGACATTGACGGTTCTATGGTGTTAGCGTTCGGCGACCGGACCGGTTTCCAGGGTGGTGACTATAATTATCGCCCGGATGGTGCCGCCACAAACAATACCACTACCTACGAAGTCAACTCACAGGCCGGTGACCTGCTCCGTGCGTTTTACGCCAATGGTGTATTTGTGCTGGAAAATAATGCAAAAGCTGGTCCGGCAAGTGGTTATGGACAAAACAACTCCCAAGGCCCGGGCTTCGGGGAGTTCTATAATGATAACTGGGTGCAGGAAAACGGGACGACCTTGTATCATGCGGAAAATATCATGGGGGGGCTGGCTCTCCGCCCGGGTTCAGGCGAAGTAGTGGTTACAACCATTGACCCTAACGACTTACACCCTTTCGCGGGCGGTGTCCGGTACATGAATAACAGCACCGGCAAACTGACGGGTGCCTATACAGTTTACATTACCCGTGGGCCGGATGTTACCAGTAGTAATCCAGGAAACCCCGGTACGTTTGCCAAAGCCACCGGTCTGGGGGATATCGAACTGAGCTGTAACACCATCGAACTGCTCCAGATCGGCAACCGTGTCTGGCTCGACGACGACAAGGACGGCGAGCAGGATGCCTGCGAAAAAGGCCTCAGCGGCGTATTCGTTTCCCTCTATCAGGGCAGCACACTCATTGCCCGCACGCTGACCGATGCCAACGGCGAGTATTATTTCCCGAATTACGCCAGCCCGTCGAGTGTCACCTTTGCCGGTTCACAAACTGCACTCACAGCCAATACGGCCTATCAGCTCGTGTTCGGCACCAACAGCCAGTATACCAGCGGTACGCTCACCGTCAGCAACGGCAAGTACCTGCTGACCACGGCCAACGCAACCGGCGGTAACCGCAATGACCTCAACGACTCCGATGCGGCCGTGGCCACCGTAGCCGGTATTACCGCGCCGGTTATCTCGCTCACTACTGATGCCATCGGTACCTCCGATCATACTTTCGATGTCGGCTTCTTCTGCCAGACCATCACCTCGGGCACCATAAGCGTCACCCAGGCGACCTGTAACCTGACCAACAATACAGCTAACAGCAACGGACGCATCACCGTAAGCGGCATCGTTAACGGCGACAAGGCTGCTATTGTGGCCTTTGGCGGTACTGTACCTTCGTATACCACCACTACCAACGTAACTGTATCCGGCGGTGTTGCTTCGTTCTCCGGTCTGGCCAACCCGACGGCGACTACCGGTACATCCTACAGCATTATCATCTATAACGGTCCGTGTTGCACAGCTGTTGTAACCTCCCTCCTCCCCCGCACTGATTGTACGTGCGATCTGGCAGCAACAGTAGCCGCGGGTGCGTGTAATCCGGTCAACAACCAATATTCAATCTCGGGGACAATTTCACTGACCAATACGCCGGCCGGTAGCTTCACCGTCACCGACGGTACCCGCTCCTCGGTGGTCAGCGTCACCGCCGGACAGCCGTCAGTCGCCTTCTCGGTTACCGGACTGACCAGCAATGGCATTACCCATACGGTGTCCATTGTCTCCTCGGGCACTGCCTGCGGATCGACATCGCTGACGTATCTGGCTCCGGCTTCCTGTACGGTGGCAGCAACCATTGTGGTATCATCGGCAACGGTGTGCTACGGCAGCAGCGCCACGCTGACGGCTTC
The DNA here is from genome assembly GCF_057652235.1 of Arsenicibacter sp. R0_47. Taxonomy (NCBI): domain Bacteria; kingdom Pseudomonadati; phylum Bacteroidota; class Cytophagia; order Cytophagales; family Spirosomataceae; genus Arsenicibacter; species Arsenicibacter sp. R0_47. Next base: position 32,754 of record NZ_JBYFCJ010000006.1, read on the forward strand.
AGGCTGTAACGGTACGGTCAGCTGGTCAAACGGGACAACGGGCACCAGCCTGGTAACGCCTGCCCTGACACAAACCACGAATTATACGGCGACCTGTACAACCGTTACCCAGACGACGTTTGCGGTCGGCACCGTCACTGTCTATCCGCAGCCGGTACTGATTATCAACGCCAGCTCGACCTTTGTCACTGCCGGTTCAACCGTCAGCCTCTCGGCCATCGGTTGTGTGGGCAATGTCCTGTGGAGCACCAGTCAGACCACGCCAATCATTTCCGTCACGCCGGTTAACGCCTCCCAGACTTATTCGGCGACCTGTACCACGGGTCCGGGCTGCTTCACTACCGCGTCGATCACCGTGAACACCCTGCCGCCGGCCAGTATCACCGCTTCGTCAGCCACGATCTGCTACGGCTCATCGGCTACGCTCGTCGCTTCGGGTTGCAGCAGCGGTACCATCGCCTGGTCTAACGGCACCACCGGCGCCACGCTGGCCATCGCCAGTCTGACGGCGACTACCAGCTATACCGCCACCTGCTCGACGCCAACCGGCTCGACCGCCGCGTCGGTGGGTACTGTCACGGTTTATCCAAGACCCCTATTGTCGATCAACGCCAGCTCGACTTTCGTCACCGCCGGTTCAACCGTCAGCCTGTCGGCCATCGGGTGTGTGGGCAATATCCTGTGGAGCACCACCGAGACAACACCGGTCATTTCGGTGACGCCGGTCAACAGTACGCAGACTTATTCAGCGACCTGTACCACGGGCGTGAACTGTCTCACTACGGCTTCGATCACCGTGAACACCCTGCCGCCGGCCAGTATCACCGCTTCGTCAGCCACGATCTGCTACGGGTCGTCGGCTACGCTCGTCGCGTCGGGTTGCAGCAGCGGGACCATCGGCTGGTCTAACGGTACCACCGGCGCCACACTGGCCATCGCCAGCCTGACCGCTACTACCAGCTACACCGCCACCTGCTCGACGCCGACCGGCTCGACGGCCGCTTCGGTCGGCACGGTCACCGTCTATCCGCAGCCGGTGCTGGACATCAACGCCAGCTCGACCTTCGTCACCGCCGGTTCAACCGTCAGCCTCTCGGCCATCGGTTGTGTGGGCAATGTCCTGTGGAGCACCACCGAGACAACACCGGTCATTTCCGTTACGCCGATGAACGCCTCCCAGACCTACTCAGCCACCTGTACCACAGGTCCGGGCTGCTTCACTACCGCGTCGATCACCGTGAACACCCTGCCGCCGGCCAGTATCACCGCTTCGTCAGCGACGATCTGCTACGGCTCATCGGCCACGCTGGTCGCGTCGGGTTGCAGCAGCGGTACCATAGCCTGGTCTAACGGCACCACCGGCGCCACGCTGGCCATCGCCAGTCTGACGGCCACCACCAGCTATACCGCTACCTGCTCGACGCCGACAGGCTCAACCGCCGCGTCGGTGGGTACTGTCACGGTTTATCCAAGACCCCTATTGTCGATCAACGCCAGCTCGACTTTCGTCACCGCCGGTTCAACCGTCAGCCTGTCGGCCATCGGGTGTGTGGGCAATATCCTGTGGAGCACCACCGAGACAACACCGGTCATTTCGGTGACGCCGGTCAACAGTACGCAGACTTATTCAGCGACCTGTACCACGGGCGTGAACTGTCTCACTACGGCTTCGATCACCGTGAACACCCTGCCGCCGGCCAGTATCACCGCTTCGTCAGCCACGATCTGCTACGGGTCGTCGGCTACGCTCGTCGCGTCGGGTTGCAGCAGCGGGACCATCGGATGGTCTAACGGTACCACCGGCGCCACACTGGCCATCGCCAGCCTGACCGCTACTACCAGCTACACCGCCACCTGCTCGACGCCGACCGGCTCGACGGCCGCTTCGGTCGGCACGGTCACCGTCTATCCGCAGCCGGTGCTGGACATCAACGCCAGCTCGACCTTCGTCACCGCCGGTTCAACCGTCAGCCTCTCGGCCATCGGTTGTGTGGGCAATGTCCTGTGGAGCACCACCGAGACAACACCGGTCATTTCCGTTACGCCGATGAACGCCTCCCAGACCTACTCAGCCACCTGTACCACAGGTCCGGGCTGCTTCACTACCGCGTCGATCACCGTGAATACCCTGCCACCGGCCAGCGTCACCGCTTCGTCGGCGACGATCTGCTACGGGTCGTCGGCTACGCTCGTCGCTTCGGGTTGCAGCAGCGGGACCATCGGCTGGTCTAACGGCACCACCGGCGCCACGCTGGCCATCGCCAGTCTGACGGCGACTACCAGCTATACCGCCACCTGCTCGACGCCAACCGGCTCGACCGCCGCGTCGGTGGGTACTGTCACGGTTTATCCAAGACCCCTATTGTCGATCAACGCCAGCTCGACTTTCGTCACCGCCGGTTCAACCGTCAGCCTGTCGGCCATCGGGTGTGTGGGCAATATCCTGTGGAGCACCACCGAGACAACACCGGTCATTTCGGTGACGCCGGTCAACAGTACGCAGACTTATTCAGCGACCTGTACCACGGGCGTGAACTGTCTCACTACGGCTTCGATCACCGTGAACACCCTGCCACCGGCCAGTATCACCGCTTCGTCGGCGACGATCTGCTACGGCTCGTCAGCCACGCTCGTCGCTTCGGGTTGCAGCAGCGGTACCATAGCCTGGTCTAACGGCACCACCGGCGCCACGCTGGCCCTTGCCAGCCTGACCGCTACTACCAGCTATACGGCCACCTGCTCGACGCCAACCGGCTCAACCGCCGCTTCGGTCGGCACGGTCACCGTCTATCCGCAGCCGGTGCTGGACATCAACGCCAGCTCGACCTTCGTCACCGCCGGTTCAACCGTCAGCCTGTCGGCCATTGGTTGTGTGGGCAATGTCCTGTGGAACACCACCGAGACAACACCGGTCATTTCGGTGACGCCGGTCAACAGTACACAGACTTATTCGGCGACCTGTACCACGGGACTCAACTGCTTTACCACGGCAAGTATTGCCATCAATGCACTGCCACCGGCCAGCCTGACAGCCACCACAACGACCGTCTGTCTGGGTTCATCGGCGACACTGGTTGCGCTGGGCTGTAACAACGGCTCCATCGCCTGGTCTAACGGCACCACCGGCGCTACACTGGCCATCGCCAGCCTGACGGCCACCACCAGCTATACCGCTACCTGCTCGACACCGACCGGCTCGGTCAGCAGCGTGGTCGCTACCGCGTTCGTTGAAACACCAGCCAGCCTGACCATCAGCCGTACCGTCATCACCGATGCGCAGTCGGTAACCGTGTCCGTTCGCGGCTGCAATGGCAATACCAGCTGGTCAACCGGTGTTACAGGCAGCTCATTCATTGTCGTACCAGCAAATCTGAACGCAACCTACAGCGTGACCTGTACCTCACCGCTGGGCTGTACTTCGTCGGCTAAACTCACCATCGGCAATCTCAATCCGAATGACTTTACCGTCGGTGATGCCATTACCTGTCAGGGGCAATCTGCTACCCTTACGACCGTCGGCTGTCAGGGTACGCTTAACTGGACAGGCGCTGGCGTCAATGGCCAGACGACAACCAGCATCGTCGTCAATCCGGCTCAGACGACCTCATATACCGTCGCCTGTACCAACGGCACCGACGTTACTGAGCTTGTTGCGCAGGTTACCGTCGTTCCGGCCCCGAGCCTGACACTTTCCGTCAGCAGCCTCACTGTTACCGAAGGCGACCCCCTGAGCATCACCGCCCTGGGCTGTGACATCGGTCAGCTGACATGGAGCCTCACCGGCGTAACCGGAAATATCCTCAGCACAACCGCTAACCTGATGACCAGTACCTACTCCGTCACCTGTGCCCTGACACCAACCTGTCTGGATACTAAGTCGGTAACAGTAACCGTCATCCCGCTTCTGCCGGATCTGGCACTTACTAAAGTGGTCAGCAGGAACCGCGCGAACCTGGGCGAAGTCATCAGCTATACCGTCACCCTGAGCAACACCGGTAATGCACCGGCCACCAACGTGGTCGTCGAAGATCTCCTCTCGGCAGGACTGGCTTATGTACCTAACTCGGCCTCTGTCAGCCTCGGCACCTACGCCACCGGCTCACCGGTCAGCAGCTGGAGCATTGCCTCACTGGCCGCCGGTCAGACCGCCACACTGGTGCTCTCAGCCAGCATTCTGGCCGAAGGCGTGCATTACAACACGGCACGGATTCCGGGCGATACCACAACGACTTGTGTCAGCGTGGCCTACCGCGTCTGCCAGGGATCGGGCTATGCGATCCGCATTCTGGGGCCGACGGGTTACAGCCGCTACCAGTGGTACAACGGCACGCAGCTCATCGCCGAAACCACGACCAACAGCTACACCGCCACCGCCGCCGGTGAGTATAAGGTAGTGGTTGACAACGGAGCCGGTACCTGCCCTGACGGCAGTTGCTGTCCGGTTATCATCGAAGAAGTTGCCATTCCGGCTACCTTCACCGTAACGGGCACCAACCCGAGCTGTATCGCGCTCACGCCGCAGAATAACGGTGTACTGACGGTGAGCGGACTGGGTAATGACCTGAGCGGCTACCGCTACGCTATCAGCGAGGGCAGCAGCTTCACGGCCACCAACCCGGCAACGCAGCCGGTACCGGCCAACGGAGTGATTGCCACGACGCTGACAGCACCGAAGACCTACACCGTGCGGGTGTACGATCAGTTGGGCTGCTACGCCGACCGTACGGTAACTCTAACGGCTAACTGTGTCTGCCCGCCAGCTACCTGTGTACCGATTTCGATTAAACGCATTGTCAGACCATAACAGGATCAGGCTATAAATAAATACGTTGTTATGATGCAGCAGTAAGGCATGCCTTACTGCTGCATCATAACAACAATAAACCTGACAGTAAGCGCATTAGCTACAGAATCTCACATAAAGCGACATTCGTATGCAGGCTTAAGACCGGCACTGAATCTTTTTTTGCTTTCTTACCATCTGCCGTCATTTACTTCATTAGCCATATAAAGACCACACTGCCAGCATTCCGATAGTACCGTTGATTGCTAAATTCTCAAAATGAGAGTAAGCCAGAAAACGCGGTTATTCCTATCTTTGCCCCCTATCCTTACAAAATTGATTGTATTTTGATCGACGTCAGCATTATTATTGTCAATTATAAAACCCCCCACTTAATTAATAACTGCCTGCAGTCTGTCTATACCCACACCAGGGGCATTACCTTTGACGTTATAGTTGTCGATAACGACTCTAAGGACCAAAGCCGCGAAACTGTTCTAAGTCAATTCCCTGACGTCCAATGGCTTGACATGGGCTACAATGCCGGTTTTTCGCGGGCGAATAATCTGGGAATGGATTATGCCAAAGGGCGTTATCTGTTGCTGCTAAATTCAGATACGCTGATGGTCGAAAACTTGCTGGCCCGCTTTGTTGACGTTCTGGATAATCAGCCAGACGTAGCCGCTGTCGGTGCCATGCAGATCAACAGGGAAGGACAGGTTCACTACGATATTTTTGACACGTTCGGAAAGATACGCCGGTATTTTTACATCGTTCCACAGCATCCTTTTTTCCGTAAGCTCCTCTATAAATTCGTGCCGGACAATGTGTATACAGATCCTAACCAGGTCGACTGGCTGTCGGGAGCCTGTATCATGACCCGTCCTTCGACCATTGCCAAAGCCGGTAAGCTCGACGAAAGTTTTTTCATGTACGGTGAGGATGTGGAATGGGGATACCGGCTGGGCAAGCAGGGTCGTTTGCTGATGTTACGCGATGCCTTTGTCGTACACCTTGAATTTGGCAGCAGCGAAGAGTACCGCCAGCATGTTGTGACGCATATTAACCGGTTTAAAACGCAGGCACAGGTATCCAACCTGCTCTGGATACGGAAACAATATGGTATCGGAGCTTACCTTTTCCTGATTCTGCATTACTTGTCAATGGTACCGGTCGTTTTTATTTGGAAAATCACCGTAAATCTGCGAAATAGGGATTCGATATTTTCAGGCTTAGAGAACCAGAAAGAGTTTGCCGGTCAGGTCGGCGTTTTTCTCCGGTTCCTGCCCAGAACTTTATTAAACCGAAAGGGATTTTATAAAGTTTGAGTTAAATCGTAATACAGTTTTTGGCCTGTTCCACGTTGATAGGTTACTGACGTACATTTATATGAAATCGAAATATACCTCATGGTTGGCTGTTACCCTGCTTCTGTTGGGTGCCTTATGGCCGACTCTATCCCACGCTACCCACGTACGGGCCGGTGAAATTACAACCCGGCGTGTCGGCACCAACCCGCTTACGTATGAAATCACCCTGATTACCTATTTTGACGAAGTCCGGGGAGCCGAAGCCAGCCGTCAGACCACCGAAGTGGAAATCTGTTTCGGCGATGGTAATTCACGGTTGGTACCACGTACTTCTCAGACAAAAATCAACGGCGGTACTTCATCCATAAATATTTACCGGACAACCTATACCTATCCGGGTCCGGGAACGTACCAGATTTCAGCCTACATCGAAAACCGGAACGGACAAACCATCAACATTAATAACGGTAACTCAGATAACATTACGTTCTGGATCAGAACCATCCTGACCGTAAATGCCGGCCTTGGCCTCAACAGCTCGCCGGTGTTGCTGAATCCGCCGCTTGACTCGGCCCGCGTTGGTCAGAAGTTCTGCCACAACCCCGCCGCCTTTGATTCGGATGGTGACAGTCTTGCCTACCGGATGGCCATTCCGCAGCAAGGCCCACGGAACAACCACTGCCGGGGTATCGATGTGACAGCCTATCGTGATCCTGCACGGGGCATTGATCCGAATGCGCAAAATGAGCTGAAAAACGGACCGGCCACGTTGTCTATTGACCCGTACACCGGTAGTCTGTGCTGGGATGCCCCCGCTGTGGCCGGCCAGTATAATATCGCTTTTGTAATTGAAGAGTGGCGGGACGGTGTCCTGATCGGGGAAATTGTCCGCGATATGCAGGTCATCGTTGTCGACAACCCGAACAAGCGTCCTCAGCTGCTGACCCCTAACAATCTCTGCGTTGAAGCCGGCCAGGCCGTAAATCAGATTATCCGGGCCTGGGATCCGGACAATAACCGCGTTGAAATTTCGGTTTATGGGGGGATGTTTAACCGGCAGCCCGATGGTAAACAATATGATCCACCGATTATTGCAACGCCATATGCCACCTTTACAACACCCACTCAACCGCAAAGCGGCACGGCAACCGGTACGCTTTCCTGGACACCGGCCTGCGCGCATATCCGTGAAGACCCTTATCAAGTGCTGGTGCGCGTTATTGACTTTCCGGCACGCAACATCACTCAGTTAGCTACGCTGGAAACCTTTGATATTAAGGTCATCGGCCCGCGTCCGCAGAACCTGACCGGGCGGCCGACGACGTTTGGCTCAAAACGCGCCATTCAGCTGACCTGGAACCCGTATGTCTGCTTCCCGTCGGGCAGCGTTCAGCCTGACACTAAAATCATTGTTTACCGGAAAGTCGGCTGTCCATCCGGTCCGATTCCTGCCTGTACGACCGGCATACCAGCCAATCAGGGGTACGTTGAGATTGGCCGTGTTCCGTCAACGATTTCGACCTTTACAGACACGACCAGCATTCAGCGCGGGGTGAAATACAGCTACAGGGTTGTTGCCCAGTATCCGCTGCCGACCGGTGGCTACAGTGTGGCATCCAACGAATTCTGTCTGGATCTTCCGCTGCTCTCACCGGTACTGACCAACGTAACGGTTGACTCTACTTATGACACGAAAGGTGTTATTACTGTTCGCTGGACCCGGCCACTGGGCCTGAATCCGGCCGACGGCGGTGCGCCGTTCCAATACCGCCTGTTCCGTGCAACGGGGCAGAACGGCAGCAGCTATTCGCAGGTAGCCGCCATTACGACTAACCTGTCCCCTACGGCAGCCGATACGGTTTTCCGCGACCGTAACCTGAATACGGTTCAGAATGCATACCGCTATCAGCTGGAATTTTATTTCACGGATGCATCGGGTCAGCTGGTGCGCTCCGATATTTCGGACCCGGCCAGCAGCGTGCGGCTGACAGCGACTCCCGGTAACCGCCAGATGACGCTGACATGGCAGGCGACAACGCCGTGGACGAACGACAATCAGACACATCGTGTTTATCGAAGCAAAACAGGCCCGAACGGTCCGTTTAACCGCATTGCCGATGTGCCGGTGCAGGGGGCTTCGACATACACCTATATTGACCGCGGTGCCGACAACATTCTGGCCGATGGCAATACGAGTCTGTCGGTGCTGAGTCCGGACAGCAGCTATTGCTACCGCGTTGAAACCGTCGGTACCTATGCGGCGACAACGTCCATCAAGGTTGGCCTGCTGAATAACTTCTCGCAGGGGGTTTGTGCCAGTGCCGGCGATACAACCCGGCCGTGTGCCCCGAATCTGACGCTGGATCTGCTCGATTGTGCGACGCTGGATGCTAAGGCGTTCTGCAATCAGACGACCTTTACCAACAACCTGTCCTGGACAAATCCGGAGCGGGATAGCCGTGGCACGTGTGATCCGCGCATTGCTTCGTACAACATTTACTACAGCCGGTTCAACGACAGCCAGCCGCTACAGAAGATCGCTAATGTGATTGCGCCGACAACAACCTACCAGCACATGAACCTGACTACGGTGGCAGGCTGCTATTATGTGACGGCGGTTAACCGGGCCGGCTTTGAGAGTACGCCAAGTAATAGGGTGTGTAAGGATGTGTGTCCGGCCTTCCAGATGCCGAACGTCTTTACACCAAACGGTGACGGCAAAAACGACGTATTGACGCCAATGCCATGCCCCGCTTTCGTATCAACGGTTGATTTTCAGGCGTTTAACCGGTGGGGTGCGAAAGTATACGAAACCAGTGATCCCAATATCAACTGGAACGGCAGCACCAATGCCGGTCAGCAGCTGCCATCGGGTATCTATTATTACGTCGTGACTGTCCGGTTTGCCACCCTCGATCCAAACTCGCCACCGGTTGTCATCCGTGGCTGGGTTGAGATCATCCGCGAAACGGGGGTTAACGGGGGTTAATAAACTGTCAACGTGGCATTTACAGGAGCTGTTGGTTTTACCGGCAGCTCTTTTTTGTTTCGCCGGTTTCATACCTACGGCACGAATTTTCTGGCAAACCCAATCGATGTCTACCGACGTCTACCGACGCTCTGCTGTTATGTCCCTACGGGACAATGGATAATTCTCTAATCCTGCCCTGTGCGACGTCTACCGACGCTGCGCTGTTGTGTCCCTACGGGACATTGGATAATTCTATAATCCTGCCCTGTGCGACGTCTACCGACGCTGCGCTGTTGTGTCCCTGCGGGACATTGGATAATTCTATAATC
>NZ_JBYFCJ010000006.1:42246-98388 GCF_057652235.1 Arsenicibacter sp. R0_47
CTGCCCTGTGCGACGTCTACCGACGCTGCGCTGTTGTGTCCCTACGGGACAATGGATAATTCTATAATCCTGCCCTGTGCGACGTCTACCGACGCTGCGCTGTTGTGTCCCTACGGGACAATGGATAATTCTATAATCCTGCCCTGCCTAACATCTACCGACGCTGCGCTGTTATGTCCCTACGGGACAATGGTTGGTTAATGCTGTTTTTGATTTCATGCGCTGCCCACCTGCTCCGTAGGAGCATAACAGCACAGCGTCGGTAGAAACCAAAACGCCCCAATCCACGTCCGCCCTGTAGGGGCGGTACAAGCTCGCGCTGTTTTTTGTCAATGCATTGACATTCAACATACTCCTCCGTATCTATGCAGTCTGTATGGCTGCATTAGCTAATTATCGTCTTATCATAAAAAATACCTTGCCGTCACGCTGTTCAGCCTGACAACCCTTTCGGTGGTGTCAGTGACAATGTCCGCGAGTTCCGGGGCGAAGCCGATAACCTGCCCGGTTTTTTTGAGGTAATCGCCACCGGTCCTGTTCAGTTACTGCGGCATCATCACATTACCGTCAAAAAAGGCAGTTATAATTCTACGCAACACTGTAAATTTTTGTTCCGGAGCGGGAGGCGCGGTTAAATCGTGTATCGCTCCGGAAAACGCTTTGTTTTCTTACAGCCTCCCCCTACCTTTGCACCATGAAAACGGGACAGGCACTTATTCTTCATCTCCATCGACATTTTAACGGTCAATAATGGCCGCACCTCTGCCTGTTTTCAACTGTCCGGCTGCTCGTAACCGGACCATTCAATTGTCTTAAAATCCCATTTTTAATGAACTCCGTGATTCGAATTGCTCTGCAAAAGTCTGGCAGGCTAAGCGAAGACTCGTACCAGCTGTTTAAAGAATGCGGCATCCGCTTCGATTACGGTACGGGCAAACTCAAATCTGTTTCCTCGAACTTCCCGGCTGAATTTCTGTTTCTCCGCGACGACGATATTCCCGGTTATGTGGAAGACGGCGTGGCTGACCTTGGTATCGTCGGCGAAAATGTAGCGGTCGAAACGGCCCGCAACGTGCGTACCATCCATAAAATGGGTTTCTCTAAATGCCGTCTGTCGATTGCGATTCCCCGCGGTGAAAACTGGAACGGTATTCAGCAGCTACAGCATAAAAATATCGCTACCTCATACCCGCGCCTGCTGGGCAACTACCTGGCCGGAGAAGGTGTACAGGCTAACATTCATGAAATCAGCGGTTCGGTTGAAATTGCGCCAAGTATCGGTCTGGCCGAAGCAGTGTGCGACATTGTCAGTTCGGGGAGTACGCTGCTCAGCAACGGCCTGAAAGAGGTAGAAGTTATTTTCCGCTCGGAGGCTATTCTGGTTGGTGCGCAATCCATCAGCGACGAAAAACAGGCTCTGATTGATAAACTGTTGTTCCGGATTAAGGCTGTTCAGGCGGCTAAGAACAATAAGTACATCGTACTGAACGCGCCGAACGAATCACTCGAAAAGATCACCTCGCTCCTGCCGGGTATGAAAAGCCCGACCGTTACGCCGCTGGCTACCGAAGGCTGGAGTTCGGTGCATTCGGTACTGAATGAAAATGATTTCTGGGAAAACATCGAAGCCATCCGCGCCGCCGGTGCGCAGGGCATTCTGGTGATTCCGATTGAAAAAATGATTTACTAAACGCAGCCGTTATGCAACTGATTCCTTTTCCGGACCGGAGCGAGTGGCCAGCTTTACTGGCCCGTCCGGTACAGTCGTCGGCGCAGATCGAAGCAGCCGTCGCTCCGATTCTGGCACAGGTAAAAGCCGGGGGCGATGCGGCGCTGATTGAACTCGCCAAACGATTCGATAACGTTGATCTGGCCGAAACCGGCATTCAGGTACCGGCCGAAGAACTGGCTGCCGCCGAAGCGCAGCTGAGCGACGACCTGAAAGCAGCCATCCGGCAGGCCTATGCCAACATCCGGACCTTTCACGCCGCCCAGAAACAGGCCGTCGAAAAAATTGACACGATGCCGGGCGTGACCTGCTGGCGCCGGTCCGTTGGTATCGAAAAAGTCGGCTTGTACATCCCCGGCGGAACGGCGCCCCTGTTCAGCACCGTGCTGATGCTGGGCGTTCCGGCGCAGCTTGCCGGCTGCCGCGAGGTGGTGCTGTGTACGCCCGGCAATCACCCTGCCATCTATTTCGCCGCTCAGTTGGTTGGCATCACCAACGTTTACCGCATCGGCGGAGCACAGGCGATTGCGGCTATGGCATACGGCACCAAAACGGTTCCGCAGGTTTACAAGATTTTCGGCCCCGGTAACCAATACGTGACGGCCGCCAAAATGCTGGTGGCAAAAGAAGGCATGGCTATCGACATGCCGGCCGGCCCCTCCGAAGTGGCGGTCTACGCCGACGACACGGCCGTTCCGGCTTTTGTCGTGGCAGACTTATTGTCGCAGGCCGAACACGGAGCCGACAGCCAGGTACTGCTGGTGACAACCTCGAGGAAGTTGCTGAACAGCGTAAATCTGGCGCTGACAACTCAGCTGGAACGACTCCCGCGCCGTGATTTAGCCGCAAAAGCTATTGAGAACAGCAAAGCCATTCTGGTGGACACGCAGGCCGATGCGATTGACCTGCTGAATCAGTATGCCGCTGAGCACCTGATTCTGAGCGTGGCCGACGCAGAAGCCGTTGCCGAAAAAATCATCAATGCGGGTTCTATTTTCCTTGGAAACTATACCCCTGAATCAGCCGGTGATTATGCATCGGGTACCAACCATACCCTGCCAACCAACGGCTTTGCCCGTGCCTACAGCGGCGTATCGCTGGATAGTTTCGTGAAGAAAATTACCGTTCAGTCGATTACCCCGGAAGGCCTGCGCGGGCTGGGGCCGGTGGTCGAAGCGATGGCCGAAGCCGAGTCGCTGGATGCCCACAAACGGGCCGTCAGCATCCGGTTGAAAGCCTTAGACGAGCTATAATTGCCAACGCCCCGTCTAAACGTTCAGGCGGGGCTTTTTTCTTTTTCCCACTCCGATACAGACATGAAAACACGATTATTGATAGTGCTCCTCGGGCATCTGTGCCTGACCTCCAATGCCCAGCAGGCAACCGGAAAAGCTCAACAGATTATTGAGCGGATGCAGCAGGTGTACCAAACTGCCCGGACTTATCAGGATGCTGGTGAAGTTATTTCTGAGTTTACGTATGAAAACCCTAAATGGTACCAAAAAACCGGTTTTACGAACAAACTCCACTTCACCTCTGCTTTTAACAGGAGTACCAATCAATTCCGTTATATGTATGAGAGTCAGAACCGGTCGTTATTTTATTCAGATACCTATCTGATCGGGTCGGCCAACGGAAAAACCAGAACCTATTGGGCATTAAATAAAAGGCTTGAAAACGAGAGTACATTACATGATGCACTCGCGGCAGCGGCCGGCGTCTCTCAGACTTCCTCCCGGAAGATTACCAGCTATCTGTTCAACGATCTTAATGAAACCGGCCTGATTCTGCAACGGGTCATGGGACTTACATTAACAGGCTATCAAAAAATAGACGGAGCCGACTGCTTTATGTTAAAAGGCCTTAATGATAGTTCGCCGAAAATTCCGACCACAATCTGGATTGATAAGAAATCTTTTTTAATCCGGAAAATTGAAGAGATCCGGCACATACCAGGAACTTCCGTAAAAGTTACCCTGTATTTCCACCCGACGCTTAACAAGCCAATTGCAGAAAAAGACTTAGCCTTTGATTATGAACTCTATCAGCCTCTTTTCTAAACAACAGGCTATTCATGAGATAGGTCCGGCAGATGCCGAAGCACTTGCCGGGCTGGCGTTGCAGGCCTATCGGGACCATTACCTGCATCTCTGGCTGGACGGCGGCGAGTGGTATATGAACCGCTGCTTTAACACCGCTCAGCTGACAGCCGAACTGGCCGACCCAAACAGCCGCTTTTACCTCATCCGCGATGCCGGCCAATCGGTAGGTTTTCTGAAAATCAACCTCGACAAACCCCTGCCAACTGACCCGGATTTGTCGGCGCTGGAACTCGAACGGATTTATTTTCTGGCCTCGGCCACCGGTAAAGGCCTCGGCCGCTTCGCCGTTGATTTTGTGGTCGGGCTGGCGCAGGAGCTGAATAAAGGCTGTGTCTGGCTCAAAGCCATGGATAGCAGCGAAGCCGCCCTGCACTTTTACCGGCAGAATGGTTTCACCGTCGTCGGTGCCGAACAGCTGACCTTTGCCGTCATGAAACCAGAATTACGGGGTATGCTGGTGCTGAGCCGGCCGATCCTTTCTAATAACTGAATGATTAACCAGTAACCAATATGCGTCCTTTTAATCTTGCTGATATTCTTCGTCCACACATCCTGAACATTACACCCTACTCCTCAGCCCGTGACGAATATACGGGAAAGGAAGGCGTATTTCTGGATGCCAATGAAAACCCGTTCGGACCGGTGCTGAGTGGCGACAATGCGCTGACGACCTTTAACCGCTACCCCGATCCCTATCAATCGGCGATCAAAGAGCGGCTGGCGCCGATCAAGCAGGTCCGGCCAACACAGATCTTTCTGGGCAACGGCTCCGACGAACCCATTGACCTGCTGGTTCGCGCTACCTGCCGCCCTGGCGTTGATACGATGCTGACGATGCCGCCAACCTATGGCATGTACGAAGTGTCCGCCGCCATTAACGACATTGCGTTAACAAAAGTCCCGCTTACGGCTGACTTTCAGGTAAACACACCGGCCGTACTGGCTGCTATCGCGGAGAAAAAGCCGAAAATCGTCTGGTTCTGCTCGCCCAATAACCCGTCGGGTAATTTGCTGAGCCAGGAGGCGATTCAGACCGTGCTGGATGCCGCTGAAAACTGTCTGGTGGTGGTTGATGAAGCCTACATCGACTTTGCCGAAACCGGTACGTCGTGGGTATCGCGGCTGGATCAGTACCCGAATCTGGTAGTGCTGCAAACGTTCTCGAAAGCCTGGGGACTGGCTGCGCTCCGGCTGGGGATGTGCTTTGCCTCCGAAGAAATTATCCGCGTACTGAACAAAATCAAACCGCCGTATAACATTGCCGCCCCGACCCAGCAGCTGGCGCTCGACGCCCTGCAACTGGAAGCAGCCAAGGACCGGATGGTGGCGAAGATTCTGCACGAACGGTCGGACTTACACGAAAAACTGCTTACTTTGCCCATCGTCCGCCGGATTTATCCGTCCGATGCCAACTTCCTGCTGGTCCGGTTTGATGAGGCAAAGGCCGTGTTTGATTTTCTGATTGATCGTCAGGTAATTGTCCGCGACCGCTCCCGCGTCATTCTGTGCGACGACTGTCTGCGGATTACGGTTGGTACGGCAGAGGAAAACAAACGATTAATTGATACGTTGAAACAGTACCGTGTCACAATGGCCACTACGTTTTAAACGTTATTTACCGTCAGCAACGTCACATATGTTTAGAAAACTGGTTCTGGGTGCCCTCGTGATCCTTGGCACCGCCTTCACGCAACGGGCGCAGGCCCAATACAACAACTGGGCAGCAGGTTTCCGGATCGGCGAACCGGCAGGGATAAATATCCGGAAGTACTTCGGTGACAATAAGGCGTTTGACCTCAATATCGGTACGTATGGCGGGTTGTACGGCAACAAGCGCGATTACCGTCGCGGGGTTTACCGGAGCGTTGGTTTGACTGTACAGGGTAATTACGTGTGGCATAACCGGTTGTTTGGCAAAGATGAACTCCGCGGCTATTACGGAATCGGGGGGCAGATTAACTCACGCCGCTATTATCCGCAACGCCTTCAGACGTATAACGAATACGAAAGCGGTTTTTCCCTCGGTGGCTCTGCCATTGCCGGTGCTGAATATTTTGTACCGAACAAACCGTATTCGGTGTTCATAGAAACCGGCCTGTATGTCGAGGTACTGCCGGCACCGCTATTTCTGAACGTGCAGTCGGGGGTTGGGCTCCGGTATAACTTCTAGGCTATGATTACCCAATCGACCATTGAGGAGGCTCACGACCGGATCCGGCCACATATTCACCGGACACCGGTGATGACCAACCAGACAATCAATCAGCGGATTGGCGCGGAGTTGTTTTTCAAGTGCGAAAACTTCCAGAAAATCGGGGCGTTCAAAGCACGCGGCGGTCTGAATGCGGTGTTACAGCTCTCGCCGGACGAACTGGCCAATGGTGTTACAACACACTCGTCGGGCAACCACGCCCAGGCGATTGCCTATGCGGCGCGACAGGTCGGTACGAAAGCGTACATTGTGATGCCGCGAACCGCACCGCAGGTGAAAAAAGATGCCGTCCGCGGCTACGGGGCCGAGATCATTGAGTGCGAGCCAACGCTTGACGCGCGCGAGGCCGGTGTACAGGCGGTGATCGAACGCACCGGTGCGGCCATGATTCACCCCTTCGACGATGACCGCGTGATAGCGGGTCAGGCTACATCGGCCAAGGAACTGATGGAAGACTACGGTCAGGATCAGCCGTTTGATGTTATCCTGGCGCCGGTCGGGGGTGGCGGCCTGCTGAGCGGTACGGCCCTGTCAGTGCATTATTTTTCGCCCCAAACCCGCGTCATTGCCGGTGAGCCCGAAGGCGCAGCCGATGCCGTACTGTCGTTCCGGTCGGGCGTGGTCGAAAAAGCACCCTACATCAATACCATTGCCGACGGGTTAATGACGACACTCAGCCCGCGTACACTGACCATCATCCGGCAGCATGTATCCGACATTCTGACGGTTTCGGACGCTGAAATTATCGGCGCCATGCGGCTGATCTGGGAGCGCATGAAGATTGTGATCGAACCCTCATGCGCCGTTCCGTTTGCGGCTGTAATAAAACACGCCGACCAGTTTACGGGCCAGAAAGTGGGCATTATCCTGACCGGCGGAAACGTCGATCTGGGCAAATTGCCCTTTTGATCTATACAATACACCAATCGGCAACAGCCGGGTTGGTGGCACAGGCCAGCAGCAATGCAGCCACGATGCACGTATTTCCGGTCAGGAGTACGTGCATTTCATTTTGGGCGGCCTGTAACAACCCTCCCGCTACAGCAGCGATTTCGAGCCCGCCGGTTTGTGCCAGCAATTCATCCACAGCCGAAGCATGAACACGTGACAGAATGGCTTCCGCTTCCTCCGGCGTTATACCGTCCGGTAAACAGTCTGCCAACGGAATTCCGGTCAGCTGATGGATTACTAAACTGGCGGACAACCCGCTACCCGCTCCGATGGTTCCGAACCCGACGGCATTGCAGTCGCGGTAGGCGACTCCGTTTACCAGCGTCCGGCCTGCATCCATCGCAGCCTCACACTCAAACAGCTCCATCGCTGCCGACTGCCGGATGTCGTCTGTGCCCGGCCGGACCTTAAACTTGACAAACACGGGCGTATTTTCGGCAAATACGCCCTGTACACCCACGTCGCAGAGCAGCAGGGTGAGGCCCTTGCCGGCATACCGGTCAAAAATATGATTTTCGTCACCGATCAGTTGCTGGATCATCCGGTAACTTTCAGTCGGGTCTGTTTCCTGCTTCCACCCATGATCCCCGGCAAACACCAGTACATGGGCATTAGAGACCTGGCCGGCAATCCGTTCCTGCCCGGACGACAGTTCAGGTAACGCCGACAACAGATCGCCAGGGGCGGTCACCTGTTCATTACGGTTACTCAGTTGCTTGCGTACCCACGCCAGTATCTGCGGGTTTTCTAGTTTGTTAATCATACTAATACTGTTACACTATTGACGTCATTCTACCTCTCCATATCAACCTATAATTATAAATCTAATAGGGATACCACATAGCCACATTAGAAAACATAGCTTTTTTTGCTCTTTGTGTCCTCATGTGGCTATGTGGTAAATGAACAACAGAGATTTGAGGCAGGGAAAATATATCTATCAATCATCAATAGTCTATTTTTTATTCCCGGATTTGGGCGCAAAATTCGCAAATTGCCGCGTTCATCCGGCCTTCTGTTCAGAAATAGCCGGCAAAATTCTCATTTGTACCTGATTTAACGCATCGACATGAAAAAACATAAACAGCCTATTCACCCCAAAGTGCAGGCCTCCCTTGAGGAATCAACCCTGATATCGGTTTCGATTGAAGACGATGAAACGCCTTTAACCTTCGGCGAACGGCTGGCCGATAAGGTTGCTGATTTTGGCGGGAGCTGGACGTTCATCATTATATTCGCCCTCATCATTTTTGGCTGGATTGTCCTGAACTCCTTTATTCTATACAAACAACCCTTCGACCCCTATCCATATATTCTGCTGAACCTGATGCTTTCCTGTCTGGCCGCCCTCCAGGCACCGGTGATCATGATGAGCCAGAACAGGCAGGAAACCAAGGACCGGCAACGCGCTCAGAACGACTATCTTGTGAATCTCAAAGCGGAAATTGAAGTACGTACCCTCAACGAAAAGCTGGAAGCCATGAGTCAGGTACTCGACGACATGAGGCAACAACAACAGGCGTTGCTTGACCGGCTTTGATGTTCCGGATTGTTACTGGTGATTCTGGTGGTTGCTGATGGTTCTGGTGGTTATAAATACCCTCCATCCTTTAGATTTTCCATTCATCACGATTTGGATCAGTCAATTTGGAAAAGCGTTCAATCATTTAGACATTTGTCTAAATATCTAATGAATCACGTATGAATGCACTCTTTAAAGCCCTGAACGACCCCACCCGACGGCAGATTCTTGACCTGCTACGGGAAGGCGATCTGACGGCAGGAGATATTGCCGACCGCTTCGACATGACGAAGCCGAGCATCTCCCACCACCTCGATCTGCTCAAACAGGCAGGTTTAGTAGAAGCGACGAAAGAAGGGCAATTCATCCGCTATACCCTTAATACCACAGTGCTCGATGAGCTGCTCGGCTGGCTCATCGGTTTTAAGTCAACGCCAAACAAGTAACCAACAATACCATGAAAACAACTACCCGCTCACACGAATGGCTGATCCTGATCCTCATGGTCGCCCCGTTTATTTATCTTGGTACGCTCTACAATAACCTGCCTGAGCGTGTTCCCTTCCATTACAATGCCGAGGGCATCCCCGACGATTACGGCCCGAAATACGGCCTTGTGTTGCTGTTTGGGGGCATTACAGCCTTCCTCTATTTCCTGTTCCGCTACATCCCGGATATTGATCCGAAACAACAGCTCAACTCGTCAAATTACCGGAAACTGAGAATCGCCATTGCCGCTTGCTGGAGTCTGCTCCTGTTCCTGCTTTGGTACAACACAGCCAACGGCGCACAGTCGGATACCTTCCTGAGCTTTCTGCTGGCTTCGGTCGGGTTGATGATTGCCAGCATCGGCAACTTTATGTACAGCGTCCGCCCGAATTACTTTGTCGGCATCCGCACCCCCTGGACACTCAACAGTGAGTTCGTATGGCGCAAAACCCATCAGAAATCAGCCCCTTACTGGGTAGCGGGCGGGTTGCTTTGCGTGATGCTGGTATTTCTTGTACCAGGCGCCTGGAAAACAGCCGTTCTGCTCACAATCACCCTGGGCCTTGCATTCGGTTCGGCCCTGTACTCGTTCGTTCTTTATCGTCAGCAATCAACTAACCAGCAATAACATGAACTCACTCGCCATTACCGCCCTCGCTATCGTATTGTCTGTCGGCCGCGTTTCCGCACAGACGGCTATCAGCCAAACCGTACAGCAACCCCTCACTAACGTAACCCTGGAAGGGACACTGAGCCTACCCGCCAATGCCTCAAAGCCGGTTCCGGTCGTGCTGATCATTGCAGGTTCTGGACCAACCGACCGCGACGGAAACAGTAAGCCCGCTATCAGCGGTGATTCCTACAAACTCCTCGCCGACAGCCTGAATGCCCGCGGCATTGCTGTGCTCCGCTACGATAAATTCGGGGCCGGAAAAAGCCGGCCGACCGATATGAGTACATTTAAGGAAGCCAATCTGACCTTTGACAGTGCCATTCAGGATGCGGCCGGCTGGGTTAAGCAACTGAAGGCCGACAAACGCTTTTCGAAGATCATCATTGCCGGACACAGCGAGGGTTCACTGGTCGGTATGATAGCCGCCCAACAGACCAATGCCGACGGGTTTATTTCGATTGCGGGTCCGGGCCGTAATATTGCCGAGACCTTGAAAGAACAACTGAAAACACTGCCCGATGAGATGCGGCAAACGGCGTACAAAGATCTCGACTCGCTCCGGAGCGGGCAGTTTGTCAAAAAACCACCGGTCATGCTGATGAGCCTGTTCCGTCCGAGTGTGCAGCCTTACATGATTTCGTGGATGAAATATGATCCCGCCGTTGAAATCAATAAAATCAAGGCTCCGGTACTGGTTATCCAGGGAAAACGGGATTTGCAGGTGCAGATGCTTGAGGCAGAAACCCTTACCACCGCCCGCCCGAACGCCAAAACCGCTTATTTTGACCGCATGACCCATATGCTCAAAGACACGGAAAGCGACGATCAGGCGGCGAATATGAAGACCTATAAAGACCCGTCGCTGCCGCTGACAACGGGATTGGTGCCGGCGATTGCAGGGTTTATTAAAAGCTTGTGATGAGTGTTGCGGATTACAAATCCGCAATCAGGTTGTTCCGGATAGTAACATCCGGAACAGCTTTTATTCACGGCCGCAGATACGCTTGTAGGAACAGAAGGCACAGGTTTTCAGGTCGCTGGTCCGGACAAACGGTTGTTCAGGATCAAGAATTTTCTGAATTAGACCCGCCAGTACGGCTTCGGAGGCATGGACGTATGTCTCCGGTGTTTCGCCTTCCGAAAAGCGGACCGTATTCGTTTTTAACGCGCCGTCTTTGTCGCGGAACGAGTAAAAACCGGCGGTTACCGGCAGATTATCGCGGTTCAGGTCGCTTTTCAGATACAGGTACTTATACAGCCACAATTGCCGGGCCTTGCCCCAGTCCGAGCCGGTTTCAACGGGGAGTTTGTCAGCCGCCTGATCCATTGCCCGGTCGCCCGGCAGCTTAACAGTTCCTGTCTTGTAATCGACAATCCGGATCTGTCCGTTATACTTTTCAATGCGGTCGATCTTACCGGCTACCTTCACCCGGATCGGGCCGGACGGAAGCAGTACCTCAATCGTCGTTTCCAGTTTTTGCTCGGTGCCCAGTACCTCAAGACCAGTCAGTTCGGCCTGCCGCCGCTGAAAGTTCAGCATCAGCTCCTGCGCCGTCTGGTACATCAGCAGGTTCAGGCCCGATTCCATTACCCGCCCCCGCATCACGTCCTTAAACGTAGTTTCAAGCACTTCCTGTACAATGTCTTCGGTCACCGGCTTATTCAGCATCCGGAAATCCTTGTCCAGCGTCTCCAGGGCAAGGTGCAGCCAGCTACCGAATTCGGCAACCCCCATTTTTTCCTCCAGATCGTCTTCCTCGCCTACCCCTACCACACGGGCAAAATAGTATTTCAGCGTACAGTCGACAAACTGGTTCAGTGCCGTCGGGTAAAGCCCTTTTTCGGTCAGGTTATGCAACAGCGACTCCATGACCTTACCCGTTTTGGCAATTTGCCAGTCGGTATTGATCGGTGGCCGGTCGTATGATTTCCCGATCCGGACAGCCGGATAGGTCAGCTTTATCTGCCCTGACCTCGGAATCAGTTCATACTCCAGTTGCCGGATGTAGCGGCTTCTTTCGCCCTTACCCATGCCATAGGCGTCGGGCGAGGTTGTGTAAAGCAGGGTAATGTCTTTGGCCCGTTGGAGCAACCGGTAAAAGTGGTAGGCCATCACGGCTTCCTGCTCCCGATACGTCGGCAGTTTAATGTCCGGTGCCGTACTGATATCAAACGGAATCAGCGAGTTCAGTTTACGGGTCTGCGGCAGAATCCCCTCGTTGGCCGACAAAATAATCACCCGGTCGAAATCAAGGCCCCGCGTTTCGAGCATACCCATCACCTGAATATGGCTGTTGCCTTCGCTCGTAAACGGAATGGTGGTTTGCCGGATCAGTTCATAGAGGAATTGCCGGAAGCTGCGCAAGGTCACCTGCATGGCCCCTTCCTTCCCCTGTTCGCGTTCGAGCGTGGTTTCCAGCTGTTTCAGCAGCGTATAAAACAGGTACAGGTATTCAATCTCAATGGCATCCTGCGTTTCGCGGTACACCGCCCGGAGCTGGTCGATCAGGTCATAGAGCAGTTCGATTACCCGCCTCGGCTGATCGTTAGGCCAGCGGGTAAACAATACGGTCACCAGCGGATCATGCTGCCCCAGCTCCAGCATTTCGGCTTCGGTCAGGTAGGCCCGCTGCTCCGACACAATTTTCTCAACGATCCACGAAAACAGGGGTTTCGGCAGTTCATTCACCTCGTCGGGCGACATTAACCCCCGAATCCGCTCATACTGCCGCACAAACGGATGATTCAGGATTTTGATGACGTGCTTGTGGTGAAACTTCGGAATCCGCAGGTCACGCCCGTCGCGCGTCCGGAACTCGTGCACCGTCCGCTGCATTTCAAACAGCCCGTCAACCAGCGTAAACAGCAGTGAATTCCGGAGCGATAGGCCCATGGTCACGTTCAGGTCCTTCACCGATTCATCGAGGGCATACAGCACCGGCACCAACAACGTCTCATCGGCCAGCACAACCGCCGTTTTCGGGGAGTGAGCGGCGGGCATAGAGCCGGGGGTATAGGGCATAGGGCTAAGGGCATGGAGCGGAGAGTCCGGAGCGGAGGGCTTAGAGCCGGGGGCGTTGGGCGTTGGGCCTGGAGCCCTATGTTCTCTGCTCTCCGCCCCAAGCCCTTCGCTCTCCGCCCCCTGCCCTCCGCCCTTACACAATTCACCGGCGACCTTAGCCTGCATACTGGCCGTTGGCACACCGATAATCTGAACGTTTTTGGGCGTACCGAGCAGGTGATTACCGATCTGTTCGCGGTTGTCACGGGTAAAGAGCCAGCCGTTTTCGCGGTAACGCCGCAGGAACTCACCGGCTTCCTGCCCCCAATCGTTCATGTAGTACGCATCAGCGTCCCAGAACAACTCCGCCTTTTTGGCTTCAAGCAATACTTTTATGATATGTTCCTCCGCACGGCTCAGGGCGTTGAACCCGACGAAATACAGCTTTTCGTAGGCCATATTATCGCGGATGAGGGTTTCAACCTGCTCGGCCAGCCGCCGGTAACCCATACCCCGATACACCAGTCCCTGCGCATCCAGCCGCGCATGCAGGGCCTGGTAAGCCGCATGCAGGTTCTCAAACAGCTGAAAATAGCGGGCCGTCCCCGTCGTCTCGGCAATGGAAGCCCCCTCCGGAATACTGGCCTGCCAGCGTTCCAGGGCCTTAGCAGCGGTCAGGTAATCGAAGAGGTAAGACGGTTTTACCAGATACTGGTCGATCCGGTCGAAGTCGGCGAGCAGCACCGACGCCCAGCCAATGAAGGGCTCAAAATCAAGGTGTTCGTCGATTTCGCGGAACACCTCGTACAAATCAAACAACAGGCTGACCGGGTCGATGAGCTGGACGCCGGCCGCCTGCATAATAAAATCGTCGATGGCCAGCGTATGGGGTGCCAGAAACGGGCGTTCACTTTGCGCGGCCAGGTACTCTAAAAAAACAGTCACCGCCCGTCGGGTCGGTAATATCACCCACACGTCATCCAGCCGCGGCCCGTGGTTCGCGTAGACAGTGCGGGCAGTTTGTTCAAGAAAATTCATTCAGTAAGGTTAGTGCATCCGGTCGCCCCGAACATCCGGCGTCGCCATGATACCGGCTTGCGGTCCGGGGATTTCGTTCCGGCGCTTTCGTACTACACCGGCGGGCATGCAGGTTTCCGCCGGATCAATAAAGTTACGATAATGACCGGCTTCCGGCACCATCAGGCATGGTAAAATAAATCAGGAACAATAAAGATCCCCCATTGTCCCTAATCAAACAAATACCAGTCGACGCCGAAGGCGAAGGTGCGGCGCATGCCCAGATAGTCGGCACCGACAAAGTACGTCGGCTGCAGCAGATCCTGATTGACGTGCGACATTTTCACAAACAACCGGGTCCGGTTAATCCGGAAGTTGGCAAATACGTCGGCCAGTACATAGCCTTCCACCCGCCGGTTATTCTGCAGGTAAAACTGCTGGGTCAGCGGCATGTAGTTATCCGCATAATAGGCTGATTTGTAGTGCAGCTCTACGCCCGTCTGAATATATAATACCTTGGCAAACAGCAGGTCATAGCTCGCCCGCAAATTTACGAACAGCTTCGGCGCACGGAGAATATCGTTTCGCGACACAACGGTGTAATACCCCTGCGTCGATGCCTGAAACTTGCCGATGCTGACCTGCGCCCCCACACCCGCGCGCAGAATACTGAACGCACTGCTCAGCTGTTTCGGCAATGCCTTTTCGTCGAAATAGATGTAGTTATTCAGTAAATAGTAGTCAAGCCCGGGCTGAAAGCGGATTTTCCGGTAAGCCAGGTTGAGCTTGCCGTAAGCATGTTGTGTGCCCCGCAACCCGAAATTAGTCGACCAGGTCAGGTTGTTGCTTTCAAAGCGCTGCTGCAGCAAGGTCGGCGACACGAAAATGCTGCGGTAGCCGGCCGTAAAGAGTTTGGTTTCCAGCTGTCCCTCCAGCCGGATGTCCCGACCGATCAGGTACTCGCCTTCGACGGTCAGGCGCGAGAGGCTGTCCGGAAAGTAATAGCCCAGCCACAGGCCCAGAAACAGCTCATTGCGGTCGATCAGGCGGGTTGGATTGCGGTAGGTACCGGTAAACACCGAATCGCCCTTAACGGCCAGACGATTGTATTCGCCCGTCTGCGAATAAATCCGGTGGCGCATGTAAGCGCGGTAATTGAACGCCGATTTTCCGATCTGGTAAATGCCTTTCAGACCAACATTATTTTCCAGCAGCCGGTAGAAAATATCCTGATGGGTGGTAGCACTGTCGAGCTGAGCACGGCGGGCCGCCGGAAACAAGGCAGGGACTACGGCCGGATAGTAGCTGGTCAGCGCCGAGTCTTTTGCCAGGGCCGTGTCATAAAAGGTATTGATCGTACGCTGATAATCCAGCCGGTGATAGACCTGCAGGCCCGGCGCCATGATGTACTGCTGGTACAGATGCCACATATTCCGGCGGTCAAAGCCTTTTGCATTGGTAAGTTTTGCCGATCCGTCAAAGGTGTAGCCCAGCAATTCGCCTCCGCTGCTGCGGAGCGGCAGCACGCCGCCCTGCTCTTCGATTTCATGATTCAGGTGGTTGAAGTGGGCCAGCAGGGTGTATTTGTCGTTTTTGGACCGGTAGCTTGTCTGTCCGACGAAGGCCCAGCCCTGCGCCAGGAAGCTCGACGGATCCACGGTCTGGTTTACGCCGAACTGCTTCCGCGACGTGACCCGCTGCACCTGAAAACCCGCATTCCAGCGGGCGTTGATGTTCTGGCTGAAATCGAAGTTCAGTACGTTCTGGTTGCGGCCTCCCAGCACAAAGTACATCCGCGTGAACGGCGATTTGGTATCGTAATACTTTACCTGCATTGTCTGGAACGCATAGGGCGCATAGGCGTAAAAGCCATTCTGAGCCCCTATTTGCTGCTGTTCTTCGTAAAAGACCGGGCGCAGGGCGGTGCCGAGGTTGCCTAAATCCTGATACAGGTTCTGGTTACGGTTAACAAAATTGTACTGGTGATGGCCGGCCAGCGCAGTATCAATCAGGTAAAGGGTCTTCCGGTTGTTAAAGATGTCGGTTTCCAGAAAGTAGCGGGTTGTTTTAGGCCCGTAAATCACTTTCGTCGAATCGTCGATGCCGCCGCGGCCGCCGGATTTGGATCCGGAGATACCCGTCTGGGATTGTGTGCCGGTGAAGCCCGGAAAACCGGTACCGTTTCCGTTGCCGATCCGGCCACCCGTAATCTGGGCGTGGACCTGACCCGTCAACGCAATGAGAAGATATAGGAATACCCACGACAGCGTACGCGGCCTTACTGACGTACGGATCGTGGGTATGAGTGAGCGTAGTGTATTAGTACTAATCGGAATGTTCATCGGCGCAAAGTTAACCCAAAAACGCCGGATGCTGCTTTTATGTTGGCGGCTTAACTTTTTTTATGGCAAAGTTTGCCGTGCCCTGGCGCTGGTTTCAGCTGATCAGCCACGCCACCAGCATTGATGTAACGGTTGCCACATCCATCTTCTCCCGCAAAAACTGCTTGGCTTTAACGAGCTGGTTCTTTACTGTGTTTTTAGAAATGTTGAGCATTTCGGCGATTTCCTGGTAAGACATACCTTCTTCGACCGTCATCTTCAGAATCTGCCGGCGTTTGACCGACAATGACCCGACAGCCGTCTGCAGGTGCTGAAGCCGGGTTTCCAGGATCTCAGCGTCCTCTTCGCGGGCATTGGTCATCCGCTCCATGTACTGCTGCTTCAGCCAATCGTTTTTCTCCATCTTCTTCAGATAGTCGAAGGCCATGTTGCGCATGCAGGTAAACAGATACGAATTAAAGTTCAGCTCCGGATTGATCTGCGACCGGCGTTCCCAGAGTTTAATGAAGACTTCATGCACCATATTTTCGGCTTCTTCTTCATCTTTCAGAATGGATGTGCAGAACTTTAATGCAGGGGTACGGTAGTGATTGTACAGTTTCGCAAATGCTACCTGATCTCCCTGAATAACGTCGCGTAAAATTTGTTCATGTAATAAGGCCATGGTAAAGGATGCTGTTTAACGCTCAACTATTTATAAAATTTTATTGCCAAAGTACTATTTGATAAATCCCGCTTTAGATCTGCTTCCTGTATGGGATCAATCCGGTTCGTTATCTGGTACTTTAAATTATTACTGACTACGTAATGTAAGAAGAATAGCAGCGGGGCTCACAAATCAACCCTTTCCTCAAAAACTTTCCCGCCTGATGTGAACTTGTGTAGCTAAACTACGCTAAAATGAGCAATCTGAAGGTCGCAAATTGCGTAATTATACCCTCATTTTGCGCAAACACACAAAAGTTCATAATCTGGTCATGTTTCCCTGTCTGATTTTATCAAAACATTAATTTTCAACGGTTAAAATTCAGGAATGTGTCATAAAAACGCATTCCGGCCGGCGGAAAAATACCGCCCGCTCTCCTGTCACAATAGCCTTCCGGTTAGTGAACGCCGTATACTAGGTGATTTCTGACGATTGGCAACGGCATGGTTATACCTTATACTATATGGCGCAACGCCGGCAACTGGCTTATATCCTTTTGCACAATCCTTATTTTACAGGGATGCCACCCGCAGAAGCGGCAGGAGCAGCCGTATGTTGACAGGGCCTTCTGGCAGGAAGACCATAAACCCTATCCGGTCAGTACGGACGCCGCCGACAACGACGTGCGCAGTATTGCCGTCGGGCCCGATCAGACGGTCTGGATCGCTACGGCCACCGGCATTTTCCGGAAACGACAGGATGCGTCCGTCTGGGAACCTGTTCTGACTGCTGACCACAAAGGTCCGGCCTTCTCGGTGGGCATCGACAAGGCGGGTACGGTATGGCTGGGTACGTGGCAGGGGTTGTTCCGGTATGCCGACAACCACCCGGAAACCGTTGAGGGAACACGCGGGCCTGTCACGGCCGTCAGTCCGGCCCCAGAAGGCACCTACGCCCTTGGCCCGCAGGGCATCTGGCTGGTCACGAACGGGCAGGTTATCAAGAAAGGCTATGCCATTCCGCGCTCGGTACGGAATGCCCTGCCGGATGGGCAGGGCGGCATCTGGATCGCCAGCGATGTGGGCCTTTACCACTGCACGCCTAAAAGCGTCGATATCTATCAATCCACGAAGCATTTACTGAGCGCTTACGTAAAGGGGCTGGCCTACGATGGTAAGCAACAACTTTGGGCAGCCGGTCTGGGCGGCGTTTCGCAGCTGGCGAACCACCGCAAAACCGGCACGTTGACGCCCGACGACGGCCTGCCTACCATCTACGCCACCTGTGTTGAACGCGCCCCCGACAGTACTATGTGGGTCGGCACCGAACAGGGTGTCGTCCGTTTCCGGCCCGATGGTACGCACTCACTCCTGTTCAGCCAGCGCTGGCTGCTCGATGACCGGATAGCTGACATTGCCTTTGATAAAGCCGGTACGGCGTGGATCGCCACCCCGAAGGGCGTTAGCGCGATCCGCAAACGGTCGATGACGCTGGCGCAGAAAAGTGATTATTTCTACGATGTGTTGATGAAACGGCATATCCGGGAACCGTGGATTGCCGGTCAGTGCCGGTTACCGGTGGCAGGCGACGCCTCTGCCTGGGAGCCGGAAGACGATGACAACGACGGCGAATATACCGGCAACTACCTCGCGATGGAAGCGTTCCGGTATGCGGCCACCAAAAGCCCCGATGCCAAAGCCAAAGCGGCTAAGGCGTTCCAGTTTCTGCGGTTGTTGCAGGAAGTAACGGGAACCGACGGCTTTTTTGCCCGTACCATCGTACCCGCCAACTGGGATAAGTCCCTGCTTCACGACGTCAACCGTGCCTATACCGGCCGTGAGCTGGCTGCTGAACTCGCCAAAGAACCCCGTTTCAAACCGGTGCAGGTTCGCTGGCAGCCCTCTAAAGACGGGAAATGGCTCTGGAAAGGCGATACGAGCAGTGATGAAATGTGCGGCCACATGTTCGGCTACTTTTTTTATTACGAGCTGGTCGCCGACGAAGCCGAAAAACAGCTGGTCCGGACCCACATCCGCCACATTGTTGACCACCTGATCAAGCACAACTTCAATCTGGTTGATGTTGACGGGAAGCCTACCCGCTGGGGTGTCTGGTCGCCGGAGCAGCTGAACCACGATCCGGAGTGGGCGCCCGACCGCAGCCAGAACTCCATGGAAATGCTGACGTTCCTGAAACTGGCCTATCATGTTACGAAAGATGCCAAATACCAGCAGCAGTACCTCCGCCTGATCCAAAAAGAAGGCTATCTCGACAACATGGCTAACCTTCCGAATCAGAATCCGGCGTGGTTTATCTACTTCGATGTGGTCTTGCAGGCCTACTGTTACCCCATTCTGCTGGCCTGTGAGAAAGATCCGACACTGCTGGCCTTTTACCAGAACCACATGGACAGCTGGTTCGACCGTCGCCGGAACGATCATAATCCGCTGATTAATTTTCTGTACAACTACGCCCGCAACAAACAGGAAGAACTGGCAACCTCCATCGCTTTCTTTGAAAATACGCCCCTCGACCTGATTGACTGGCCGATTGACCATACAAAACGGGAAGACATCCGGATTGTCCGCAAGCCCGTGCTCGATGATGTACAAGTCAGTGAGCTACAGCCGCCTGCCCTGCGCCTCGCCATTCGCTGGGATAAGAATCCCTGGACAGCTACCGGCGGCGACCCGCACCGCGAACGGGAACCGGTTTTCTGGCTCCTGCCCTACTGGATGGGGCGGTATCTGGGCAGCATTAATGGATGAGCATCCAGTATCAAAAACGTCTAAAACACTAAGCATATGAAACCCTCGCTTCTCCTTTTCGCCCTTTGGATCGGGCTGATGACCTCGGTGGTAGCTCAGCCGGCGCCGACCTATGCCGAAAAGCTCGGCTGGCCCAAAGGCTCGAAAGTCATTATCCTGCATGTGGACGATGCGGGCATGTTTTACTCGGCCAATCAGGGTACGCTGAAAGCCATGGAGCAGGGAACAGCTTCGTCGTGCAGCATCATGATGCCTTGTGCATGGGCAGCCAGCTTTACCAAATATGCGATTAACCACCCGACCCTGGACGTTGGTATTCACCTGACCCTTACGTCGGAGTGGAAAGACTACCGGTGGGAGCCTTTGTCGGGCAGTAAGCAGGTGCCGGGCCTGACTGACCCCGAGGGAGCCATGTGGCCCGAAGTGGCGGATGTGGTACAACATGCCAGCCCCGATGAAGTAGAGCGGGAAATCAGGGCGCAGCTCGACCGCGCGATCCGGATGGGACTCAAACCAACCCACATGGATTCGCACATGGGCACACTCTTTGCCAGCCCCGGTTTTCTGGAACGCTACATTAAAGTGGGAGCCGAATACCGGATTCCGGTCATGTTTCCCGGCGGCAACAACAAGCTGCTGATTGAGTGTCAGAACTACCCGATCATTAAAAAACTGAAGGCCGAAGGAAAGTGGAAGGAAGGCATGACCCTGCCCACACCAGCCATTGTACAACAGGCTAAATCGGTCGGCGAAACCATCTGGAAAGCCGGCCTGCCCGTTCTCGACGACCTGCACACCATCAGTGGCGACTGGAAACCCGAAACCGGCGGCGAGGTAACACCCGAAGCCTGGGGCAAGTACAAAGTACAGCAGTTTAAAGACGCCTTTAAACGCATGGAACCGGGGGTTACGATGTTTATTGTTCACTGCAACGACCAGAACGAAACCTTCAAATACATCAGCTCGTCGGGCGGCACCCGCTACGCAGATATGCTGTCGATGATGGACCCCGAACTCAAGGCATACATCAAAAAAGAAGGCATTATCCTGACCACCTGGCGCGAATTAATGGAACGCCGGTCAAAGGTGAAATGATTGAAGCCATTTCCCGTAGGGGCGACCCCACGTGGTCGCCCTGAGATGAGCGATTCCAGGTGATCCCCCCACCCAACATTACCCCAATTTATTGGCATGAAAAAAATTATATTCCTTTTCTTCATTGTACTTACCCGGTTGCAGGCACAGCCGGTTGTTCGCGGGCAGCTGATTTTTCCCGGTCAATCGCAGCACGTGCATGGCAGCAGTCTGGTGGCTCTGCCGAACGGCGATATGCTGGCCTGCTGGTTTCAGGGCAGCGGCGAACGAACCGCCGACGATGTCAGGATCATGGGGGCTCGCCTGCGCAAGGGTTCGGCCGGCTGGAGTACGCCGTTCCTGATGGCCGACACGCCCTATCTGCCCGACTGCAACCCGGTCCTGTTCCTGAATCATCAGGGTAAACTGTTTCTGGTCTGGATTGCGGTGCAGGCCAACCAGTGGGAACAATCCATCCTGCGGGTACGGACGTCCACTGACTATGCCAACGCAGGCGCGCCGGTCTGGAGCTGGCAGGACAATATTCTGCTGAAGCCCGACAAGCGGTTTGCGGAAGAGGTCGAAAAGCGGCTGCACGAATTGCCGGATCAGCATCACGGCTGGGCGGGTTATGCCCCGAAATACGATGACCTGATCATGGCGGCCAGTAAAGACCAGACTAAACGCAGCATTGGCTGGATGACCCGTATTAAACCCCTGCTGCTACCCAATAACCGCATTGTGTTGCCTCTGTATTCAGACGGCTACAACTTTTCGCTGATGGCCGTTTCGGACGACGATGGTATGTCATGGCACCCCAGCCTGCCGGTTGTGGGGCGCGGCCCGATTCAACCCGCCCTGGCCCGCCGCAAAGACGGAACGCTGGTGGCCCTGATGCGGGATAGCGGCGACGATCCGCCGCGCGTACACATCAGCGAATCAACGGATAACGGGGAAAGCTGGACGGCGACCCGGAAAACAGACATTCCCAACACAGCCAGTGTGGAGCTGCTCGCGCTGAAAGACGGCAAATGGGCGTTTCTGGGCAATGACCTTGACGATGGGCGGTATCGGCTCAGCCTGTTTCTGTCGGACGATGAAGGCAAGACCTGGAAGTGGAAA
This sequence comes from Arsenicibacter sp. R0_47, assembly GCF_057652235.1. NCBI lineage: Bacteria > Pseudomonadati > Bacteroidota > Cytophagia > Cytophagales > Spirosomataceae > Arsenicibacter > Arsenicibacter sp. R0_47. The sequence continues at coordinate 63,895 of NZ_JBYFCJ010000006.1, forward strand.
ACCAAACTGGAAGATACACCGCCGGGCAAAGGCGGGTATTCCTACCCCTGCCTCATCCAGACTGCCGACGGGCTGCTGCACATGACCTACTCGCACCACGAAGGCGATCAGCAGAAATCCATCAATTACATGGTCGTTGATCCGGCCAAACTGATTAAGTAATAACACCCCTCATACTATGCATACAACCCATTATCCGGCGCTTATGGCGGGCGCACTGCTTTACCTGAGCACGCACCTTACCGCTTTTGCGCAACAACCGGTTTACCAGGACAAACCTTATTTACAGGACTTCAGCGTTAAGTATTACAGTGATAAACAGCGGCTGGAGCAGGTCTTTACCGACCGGAACGGCAACATCAAAATCATGTCGAAAGACGGCATACTGCATCCTTACGACGGTCAGTTTCTGTACCCCGGCAAACTGTCGGCCGACGGATCATACAGAACCCTGAAGAACAAAAAGATCAGTGCGCTGGCCTTGTACGACCAGCAAATAGTTTATCTCGATGATCAGGCCGTACTGAGCAATGCCTGGGCGGGCAGCCTCTACTGCAAACACGAATTACCGACCGCCAACAAAGCCGTCGGGGGGCGACAGTTTGCCTTTCTGATCACTGACGGCAAGGCGCTGCATCTGGTTAAGGACTCCAAAACGCTCTGGAAAGGGCAATTGCCCGGCGATGACGTGGTAGACATCCGGTTTCAGGACGCCGCCAATACGTTCCGGGTACTGGGCAAAAACGGGCTGTATACCTTCAGTCCGGCGGCCAATACCCTATCAAAAGACATTACCGGCACAGGCTTCACCGCCTTTGCCCTGACGCAAAAAGGGACACAGGCGGTTATCGGTACCACAGACGGATACCTGACCATCGATCTGGCCTCCAAAAAGCAGCTCGGTGCCATCCAGCGCCGGGTGCCGGTGCCGCAGATTACGGCGGTTGAGGAGGTAGACGGACGGCTTTGGTTCGGCACCCCGAAAGGCGCATTTGCCCTCCGCCCCGACGGTAAATACGACTACTATAACGGCGAACGCTGGCTGCCGGGCGATGAGGTGGTTTCGGTTGCGCAGGGGCCTAAAAACTCGGTACTGATTCTGACCAGATCGGGCTTAGGACAGATTTGCTTTAAGCCGATGACCTTGCAGGACAAAGCCGGCTTTTACGAAGAACAGGTGCGCAGCCGCCACATCCGGAACGGGTTCAACGCCTCCCTCGACGGCATGGAAAAAGGAAACATCAGCACCGGCTACATGAGCGATTCGGATAACGACGGCCTGTGGACATCCATGTACCTGGCCGGCGAAGCCTTCCGCTATGCCGCCACCAAAGACAAGGAAGCATTGCAGAATGTCCGCGAATCGCTGGACGCCATGGACCGGCTGTATACCGTCAATCCGGTGCCGGGCTTCCCGTCGCGGTCGTTTGAACGGAGCGGTTTCGGCAAACACCTGTCAGACCCGGAGCGCTGGCAGCACGCCCCCGATCCGGAGTGGGACTGGAAATCGACGACCAGCAGCGATGAAGTGATCGGCCATATTTTTGCGTTTGGCGTCATTGCCGAGATTGTCGACGATAAAGCTCTGAAAAAACAGTCGGTTGCGCTGATTGACACGCTGATGAGTCATATCATCAAAAACGACATGTACCTTATCGACTTCGACGGTAAGCCAACGATGTGGGGAAAATGGAATCCGGCTTACGTGAACAATTTCCCGACCAATGTCGGCGACCGGAAGCTGAACTCCTCCAACATTGTAGCCATGCTGCAAACGGCTTACCATTTCACGAAAAAGGAAAAATATAAGCAAAAGGCCCTTGAGCTGATGACAAAATACGGCTACCTCGAAAACCTGATGCGGCCTATGCGCCAGATCGGTCAGGCCCCGGACAATGCCGATGCCCATGCCAAAAACATGTCGGAAAGCTGGAATCACTCGGACGATGAGATGTATTTTGTCGGCTACTGGGGCCTGTACCGCTATGCGTTTACGGAAGAACTGAAAGCGAAATACAAACAGGCGATCCTGGACCACTGGCAGGCCGAACGCCCTGAAAAGGAAGGTGCCTGGAACATGTTCACCGCCCTGACCGGCACAAAGGACTTTGACTTGCCGGAAGCGGTCTGGTACCTGAAGGAGCACCCGCTCGACCTGATTGACTGGGCCATTATGAACAGCCACCGGAAAGACATTGACCGGTTGCCGGAGAACTTCCGCGACCAGACAACGAAAGAGGTGCTGCCCCCTGACGAGCGGCCGGTTCAGCGCCACAACGCCAATATGTTCAGTCTTGACCGCACCCGCAACGGCAATTCGGAGCACAGCGCGGGCGACATCTGGCTGCTTCCTTACTGGATGGGTCGTTATCTGGGCGTCATCAGCGCACCCGTTTCCGCCCCCCCCAGCCCGATCAGCCGGAAATAATGGCAATCATCCATTGTCCCGTCAGGGACATAACAGCGTAGCGTCGGTAGATGTCGGCGTCGGCAGAAAATACGTTTACAATTACAATCCATTGTCCCATAGGGACATAACAGCGTAGCGTCGGTAGATGTTGGCGTCGGTCGCATCCGATCACCATAAGCATCCATTGTCCCATAGGGACATAACAGCGCAGCGTCGGTAGATGTCGGTAGATGTTGGTAAAAAGCGATTGACACCCATCCATTCTGCCCTGTAGGGGCAGCACAAGCCGACGCCTGTTTCGTACCTACGGCACGATGAATATTATGGATCCGTTGTTTTGTGACATCGCTATCGACATCTACCGACATCTACCAACGCTGCGCTGTTGTGTCCCTACGGGACAATGGATGATTGCTGTGATCGGATGCGACCGACGCCGACAGCTACCGACGCTGCGCTGTTGTGTCCCTACGGGACAATGGATGATGCCGTGATCGGATGCGACCGACGCCGACAGCTACCGACGCTCCGCTGTTGCGCTCCTACGGAGCAATTGATACGGGGCATTTGGGGTGCGACCGACGCTGCGCTGTTTTGTCCCTGCGGGACAATGGATGGCGATTACCTTTTCTCAGGTTTTATGAAACAATTTCTTTACCTCCTCCTGCTGATTGCCGCTCTGCCCCTGGCCGCGCAGCAACCGGTCTATCAGGATGTGCCGTACTGGCAGGACATCAGCGTGAAGCACTACCTGCCCGATACGACGAACCGCCTTATGGCCGTTTTGCGTGACCGGAACGGTGTCATCCAGATATTGTCGGAAAAGGGGCTGATGCGACCACAGGGCGGTCAGTTCCAGTACCCCGGCACACTCCGGCCGGACCTGGGCTACATCCCGATGCGCGACCGGCATGTATCGGCAATGACCCTGCACCAGCATCAGTTTGTGTATCTGGATGATCAGGCGGTACTGAGCAATGCCTGGGCTGGTAAACTGTACCTGACCCATGGCCTGCCCAAAGCACACCTGTTCGCCGGCGGACAGGCAGGGACATGGCTGGTCTCCGACGGCAAAACCATCAATCTGCTGAGCGAAGGGCAGACAGCCTGGTCAGGCAGCTTGCCGGATGATGACCTGAAAGCCATCCGGTATGATGCGGTGCGTAACCGGTTCTGGCTGCTCGGTACACAGACACTGAGCTACTTGGGGCTGAGCGATAATCAGTTGAAAACCGTACTCCGGATGCCTGCGCTGACGTGCTTCGATCTCGCGGATAACACCCTATACCTCGGCACCCGCAGCGGTTACCTGACCGTTGATGCCGTTCAGGGAAAACAAACCGGTACGCTCAATGCCAGCCTCCCCTGCCCCGAACTTACGGCCATTGCGGTTGTCCACGGCAATCTCTGGTTCGGGTCGCCGATGGGCGCGTTTATGCGCCGGTCCGACGGTAAATTCAACTATTATTTCGGGGAACGCTGGCTACCGGGCAATCAGGTCGTACATCTTGCTGCGGGAGAAGGCCGGAATATGCTGGTTCTGACAACAAAAGGGCTGGGCGAAATACAGTTCAAGGCCATGACGCTACAGGATAAGGCGATGGTCTACGAACAGCAGGTCCGCCAGCGGCATCTCCGCTACGGGTTTAACTGCGATGTGGTTACGCTGAAACACGGTGACCTGTCGACGGCCGAAATGGGTCAGCGCGACAGCGACAACCTCTGGACATCCATGTATCTGGTCAGTCAGTTGTACCGCTACAAAGTCACAGGCGACACGGAGGCGCTGCAAAACTGCATGGAATCCTTCGACGCCATGGAACGGCTCTTTACCATCACCGGCATGCCCGGCTACTTTGCCCGCGGGTTTGAGCGGAAAGGCTACCACAAATTCAAGGCGCAGGCGTGGGACGGCGGGCTCACCAACGGCTGGACAATGGCCAAAGACCCCGAATGGAACTGGCGCGGTACAACCAGCAGCGACCAGACCGTCGGACAGTTTTTTGCCCTCACGCAGCTGGCCGAAAATCTGACCGGCGACGTGCGGCAACGGGCCATTACCCTGATCGACAAGCTGATGACCAACATCATCAACAATGACTGGTACCTGCTCGATTTTGACGGCAAACCTACGCTCTGGGGCAAGTGGAACCCGGTTTATGTCAACAGCTTTGCCCTCAACATCGGTGACCGGAAGATTATGTCGTCGAACCTGATTGCATTTTTACAGGCGGCTTATCATTTCACGAAAAAGCCGGTGTATAAGGATAAAGCGCTGGAAATGATGACCCGATACGGCTACCTCGACAACCTGATGCGGCCGATGAAAACCATCGGGCAGGCCCCCGCCAATGCCGGTGAGCTGGCCAAATCACTGTCTGAGGACTGGAACCATTCCGACGACGAAATGTATTTTCTGGCCTATAACAGCCTCTACCAGTATGCCTTCGATACCCGCCTGAAAGCTAAATTTCTGGAAGCAATCAAGGATCACTGGGACATTGAACGCCCCGAGCGCGACGGCCTCTGGAACCTGTGCTACGCCGCAACCGGTGCCAAAGCCTTCGACCTGCCCGAGACGGTGTGGTATCTGAAGGAGTTCCCGCTGGATATGGTCGAATGGCAGGTTAAAAACAGCCACCGCAAAGACCTCACGTTTGTGCCGGACAATTTCCGGGGACAGACCACCACCGAAGTCCTCCCCCCCGACGAACGGCCTGAACTGAAACACAACCGCAACCAATTCAAACTCGACCGGAACGAAAACGGGGTGAGTGAGCTGAGCGCGGGCGACTCGTTTCTGCTGCCTTACTGGATGGGGCGGTTTCTGGGTGTCATAAGCGGACCGAAAAAATAGCAGCTCATGCAAACCGGAACCCGTTTACGAACGCTTTGCACTATCCTGTGCCTCCTGATACTGAATCAGATAACAGCTAGAGGCCAGACACTGGACCTGAGTCAGGCGAGGATTGTCTCTCTGGTGCCGGATAAGACCGAATTGCGCCGTAGTCTGGACGTGTTGCAGGAAGAAATCGAAAAACGAAGTAGCATCCGGTTGCCGGTTACAAACCGGTATACCCCTGACCAGCAGCCCGTAATCGGCTTAGTCCTCACGGCTACGCTGGCTCAACTCCCGCAGGCAGTTCAGGCCGCAGTCCGGAAACTGCCTGCGATCCGATCCGAAGGCTTCCGGCTCATCAGTCTTCCTGACCGCAAACTGGTGCTGGTTGTCGGGCATGACGCGCGCGGGTTACTGTATGGCATCGGCCGGCTACTCCGCAAACTGGACATGCGACCCGGCCGGATTCAGCTGACCGCCCCCCTTGCGCTGGCCAGCTCACCGCGTTACCCGATTCGCGGTCATCAGCTGGGCTATCGCCCCAAAACCAATGCCTATGACGCCTTTTCGGTCGCCCGGTTCGATCAATATATCCGCGACATGGCCCTTTTCGGCGCCAACAGCGTTGAGATCGTTCCGCCGCGTACCGACGATGATGCCAGCAGTGTACACATGCAGCTGCCGGCCATCCGGATGATCGGCGAACAATCCCGGATTTGTCAGGAATACGGTCTCGACGTCTGGATGTGGTATCCCAATATGGGCCTGAACTATACCCATCCCGATTCGGTCCGGCGCGAACTGGCCGAGCGTGAAGCCGTGTTTGCGGCCGTTCCAAAGCTCGATGCCCTGTTCGTCCCCGGCGGCGATCCCGGCGATCTGGAACCCGATGTCTTGTTCCGCTGGCTGAGTCAGGTAGCGGCGGTATTGCATAAACACCATCCAAAGGCTAAAATCTGGGTTTCCCCGCAGGTTTTTAAACCCCGCCAGTCGTGGTTCGATGCCTTTTACAGTCACATCAACAAAGGTTATCCGTGGCTGGGTGGCGTGGTGTTCGGTCCCTGGGTGAAAACGCCCGTTGAAACGATCCGAAAGCAACTTAAGCCCGGCATCCCGATCCGGCATTATCCCGACATTACCCACAGCCTCAGCAGTCAGTATCCCGTACCGGACTGGGACCTTGCCTATGCCATGACTTTGGGCCGCGAATGCGTCAACCCGCGGCCCACCGACCAGAAGCTGATTCACAATGCGTTTGACCAGTTTGGGGCGGGCAGCATCAGCTACTCCGAAGGGACCAACGACGATGTCAACAAGTTTGTCTGGAGTGATCAGGACTGGAATCCGGAAACGCCCGTGATTGAAACCCTGCGCGATTATGCCCGGCTGTTCATCGGCCCCGACTATACCGAAGGCGTTGCGCAGGGCCTGCTGGCGCTCGAACGCAACTGGCAGGGTCCGCTGGCGGTCAATCCGCACGTCGAACGCACGCTGATGCAGTGGCAGACCCTTGAAAAAGGGGCACCGGCATCGGCCGCACAGAACTTCCGGTTTCAGATGCCGCTGCTGCGCGCTTACTATGACGCCTATGTCCGGCGGCGGCTGATCCGGGAAACGGAGGCGGAAGCCAGTGCGTACCGGCAGCTGGAAGCCGCTGCCGGAGGTCATTCGCAGGAAGCGATCCGGGTGGTCCGGCAGCTACTGCTGGCCCCGCGACAGGAGCCCGTCAGCCCTGACCTGCGTACCCGCTGCGTTGCGCTGGCCGACTCGCTGTTCAGCAGTATCGGGGCCCAGCTGACCATGAAAAAGCACTATGCGTCTGACGGGCGTGGCAACTTTCTGGACAACATTGATATACCACTGAACGATGCTCCCTGGCTGCTTGATCAGCTGGCACGCATCGAAAAACTACCTACGGAGAACGAGCGATTGACAGCGATTCAGGGCGTTTTGCACCGGACCGATCCGGGACCGAGCGGCTTTTACGATCATTTCGGATCGGTTGAAAGCCGGAAGCGGGTGGTATCGGCGAAACGGTGGGCCGACGATCCGGGCGGCCTGATCACACCTTCCCTTGGGTTTGGCGTAGGGTTGCACGGCGACGAATGGGTCCACGAAATCAGGGCTACGGGTTTTGAAGGACAGGCCACGCCGATGGCCTGGATGAGTCAGGTGAATACGCTGTACGATCAGCCGCTACAGATCGACTACACTGATCTGGACCCAGCCGCTACCTACCGCCTTCGGGTGGCCTATACCGGTGCCTTCCGTTCCCGAATGAAGCTCATGGCCGACAACCGGCTCATTCACGATTTTATCCAGACCGGCGACCAGCCCATCTACGAGTTCCGGTTGCCCAAACCGATTCATGCTGACGGCAAAATCCGGTTTACCTGGACGTGTGGTGAGGGCGAACGCGGGGCACAGGTGACTGAACTCTGGCTTATCCGTGAACAATGAGGCAGTTTTTCTTTTACCACATAGCCACATAAGAATCATAAGAGAACTGTATTTCTTTAATCCCTATATCGCCATGTGGTAAATCACTCATAGCTAACTCGTTAACAATGAAAAAATTCATTTACATTCTGACTCTCAGCATCGCTCCGTTTGTAGCCACGGCGCAGAAAAACGTCAGTACGGTCAGGATCGGCATCTGCGCGGATGTGCACCTGCCAACGATGCACGATGCCGAGTACCGTATCACAACATTTATCGACAGCATGAAGGTGGCCAAACCCGATTTCCTGCTCGACCTGGGCGATTTCGCTACACCGGCTCCGAAATATGCGCCCTACTTTGCGATCTGGAATAGTTATCCCGGCCCGAAGTACCACGTTATCGGCAACCACGAGATGGATGGCGGTTATAGCCTGCAACAGGCCCAGGCCTACCGCAATATGCCGTCGTCGTACTACTCGTTCCGGCGCAACGGCTTTCATTTTATCGTGCTCGACGGCAATGATAAAAAATCGCCCGAACTCAAAGGCTATCAGGAACATATCGGCACGCCGCAACTCGACTGGCTGAAAGCGGAACTGGCCAACACCGTTGACCCTATCGTTATTTTCTCGCATCAGGGACTGGGCAAAGATGGTGTCGACAATGCCGCCGACATCCGGGCAATGCTGGAGGCGCACAATAAACAGGCGAAACGGGCGAAAATACTGGTCAATTTCTACGGCCATATCCACTACGACCGCGCCGACAACATCAACGGTATCTGGTATGTCTGCATTAACTCGATGTCGTATAAATGGATGGGCGAAGAATACGGCCACATCCGCTATAGTCCCGAAGTCGACAAGGAATACAAATGGATTAAGTACACCGCGCCGTATAAGGAGCCGCTGTTTACCGTGGTCGAGATCTCAACAGCAGGGACGATCCACATTGCCGGGAAAAAGACCGAATGGGTTGGCCCCTCGCCCTGGGAGCTGCGTTATCCGGAAACCGACAAGGCGTATATCAAACCCGAAATCACCGAACGGACGCTGCGGTTTAAGCGGATCAAGTAACAAAAAGGGGTGGCACGAATTGGAATCGTGCCGCCCCTTTCAACAAAATCGTGATTCTTAAATCCCTACACCCGCAGGAATACCTTTTTCTTAAACATAAAATACAGAAAAGCCCATTTAACGGCCAGAAACGCCAGTACACCGGCCACCGCCTTCACCGGTTCGTTGCTGATAAAGCCGAGGATGCCATCAAAAAGCGCCCGGGTAGTGTAGCCAAAATCAATGAAGCTCTCCGACATGTAGATCATGATTGAGTTCATGCCAATGACGGTAAAGAAAAACGTCCAGCCCGTAACCCCTTTTACATCAATGATCCAGTAGAAAATAGCCAGCAGCAGCAGGCTCAGGCCACCGGTAACGAGCATAAATGAGCTGGTCCAGAGGTTTTTGTTGATCGGGAAGAACACGCCCCAGATCATTCCGATGAGGAGACAGATAAAGCCGGCAAAAATCAGTTGTACGGTCTTTTGCTGCTGACTCAGCGTCCGGCCGTCGGTGCGCAGCAGGTTACCGGCAAAAATACCCAGCAAGGCATTGCAGATGGCCGGCATGGTTGACATTAAGCCCTCGGGGTCGTGCACATCCTTGTAGAGGTGACCCGGCACCAGCAGCCGGTCCACGTAACCGGCAAAGCTACACTCCATCGTTAATACGCCCGCCCCGCAACCTGGCACCGGCACAAAGGTCATCAGCAGCCAGTAGCCCACCAACAGGCCGCCAAACCAGCCATACTGCGCCTTCTGGCCTGAATAAATGTAAATCAGCTGGGCAAACATACCCGCCAGACCAATCCGGCCTAGTACGCTCGGGAAACGGGTGTCGGCCAGTGATTTGGCCAGGATGCCGTTGTTGTAAATAATGCCTAACAACACCAGCAGCAGGCCCCGTGTAATAACCTTGCGCGCCAGTTCCCCCCTGGACGCGCCCTTTTCCAGGCGGCTACCGATTGAAAAAGGCGTCGATACCCCGGCCATGAAGATGAACAGCGGGAAGATCAGGTCGTAGGGCGCAAAACCGTTCCAGTCGGGATGATGAAACTGTTCGGCCAGAAAAATAGCCCATGCCGCGCCGGTTGTTTTCGCCAGCACATGGAAAATTTCCTCCCCGCCCATGATCCAGAACATGTCGAATCCGCGCAGGGTGTCCAGTGATAAAAGCCGTTTGACCGGCGCCGGCTGGGCCACCGATGCTTCCGGGGCCTGTACGGTAGTTGTTTCGTGCATATGTAGGTTAAGTTTACTTTTTCAAGGCTTCTTCGACCGCATTGCCCACATTACCGCTTGGCGGTAAGAGGTGCAGCAGGGCCGCAATCGTCGGCGCAATATCCGAAATGGTGGTCCGGCGCAGGGTTTCTCCTTTATTTACCCCCCAACCGTACAGCAGAAACGGCACCTGCGTATCGTAGTTATACGGTGATCCGTGGTTGGTACCGGTAGCACCGCCCGGGAACCAGCCCGGCTGAGTCACCAGCTGAAGATCGCCGCTGCGCTTCGGGTTCAGGTTGTTTTTGTACAGTGACTGCAAATAATCCGGCAAAGTCGACGTGGCCATGCTCCGCAGGTTGATTACATCGGCAATACCCGGCAACGGCAGCAGTGCTTCACGAACAACGGCATGTACGGCATCTACCGATACATTCTTTGCCCGAAGGGCTTTCTGATCTAAATATATCTGAAAGTTTTCACTTGCCAGCAGAAAATCGTTTGGTCCGAATGCATCCGTCATGGCTTTTTTCACGGCGGCCGCAATCTGCCGTTCGTTGAGCAGACCGGCGGGTAGTTTATGCTGCTGCCAGAAACCCGGCACGTCCATTACCCCGTGATCGGCGGTCAGGAAAACGGTGTAGTTCCCCTTGCCCACCCAGCCGTCGAGGAAAGTCAGCATATCGGCAAATTCGAGGTCGAGGCGCAGGTAAATGTCTTCCTGCTCCACTGAATTCGGCCCGAAGGCGTGGCCGATGCGGTCAGGCGTTGAAAAGCTGACGGCCAGAAAATCGGTGAACGCGCCCCGCCCCATGTTCTCACCCTTGATGGCCGCAATGGCCATATCCTTGGTCATGGTGTTTCCCCAGGGCGTCGACAGCACCGTACCGTATGCATCTCCCGCGATCCCGGCCAGTTCGTACGGGAACACGGGTTTGGTCGCGCCGGGCAGTTTGCTTTCGTACGGCTCGTCGTCGGGTGTACTCTCGGTATACTGGTCGATGGGCAGCATGGTCTGCCAGCCGCGTTTGGCATAGGTCGACGGCAGTTTCTGTGCGTTCAGGTCCTTGGCCCACTGCGGCAGGTCGTTCATGTAAAACGTACTCGTTACCCAGTTGCCGGTTTTTGAATCAAACCAGTAAGCTCCGTTGGCGGTATGCCCGGCCGGCAGGATTGACCCGCGATCTTTGATGGCAACGCCGATTGTCTTCGACCGGAAGCTGTTTGCAATCTGCAACTGGTCGGTAATGGTGCTGGTCAGCAGGTTTTTGGGCGACATTTTACCTACGCCGCCGTTGGTACTGCCCACTGTTTTAACGGTACTGTCTTCCACGCAGTAAACGCCTTTCCGCGCAATCGGGTCGTACCACTCGTTGCCGACAATGCCGTTAATGGCCGGAATGGAGCCGGTGTACACCGCCGCATGCCCGGCGGCAGTCACCGTCAGCGCATAGGGATAGTGGTTGTTGCGGCAGTTGAACCCTTCGTTCAGCATCCGCTTGAAACCGCCGACGCTGTATTTGTCGTAAAACCGGTAAAAATAGTCGTATCGCATCTGATCGACGACAATCCCAACGACCAGTTTAGGCCGCTGTAGCGTAGCATTAACCCCGTTTGCCCGTTTCGGCAACGGCTGCGCCAGCAACAGGGTACTACTTTGAACAAGAAAACAGATTGCGTATATAAACCGCTGCATATTAATGTGTTGATCAAAAAAGAGTATTTATTCACCACATAACCTCATAGTACACACGGCACCAAAACTATGTATACTTATGTGACTATGTGGTAAACAAAGTAAATACAACCGGAAAAATTACTTCTTCCGGGCTTTGTATTCCTTAAACCGGCGGTTGTATTCCTCCATCTGCTGCTCGTTAAACCGCTTTTTGTATTCGGCGGGGAGCTCAAGGCGTTCGGGGGCCAGTGCCGGTGCCTGATCGACCAGTGTATTCTGCCCTTTGGCGTTTTTGGTCAGGTCAAATGAATCGTACAGCTGACCGGTAACCGTATACGAACGATACGCCAGCTTACCGGCATCGACCGAAATAATCTGGTACAGCTGCGTGTTCGAGGCCGCGCGGTCCATCCAGTTCTGCAAGCCAATATCGTACATTTTCGGCCCGCTGACCGAAACCACATAAATCGGTCCGTCAGGGCGTTTGCGGCTCGTACCCAGCGGCATGTTCAGCCCGCGTCCATAAGTATGGTCGTGCCCCTGCAACACCAGATCAACATTGTATTTCTTGTAGATCGGCTCCATCCGTGCCCGCCACTCATCGTTGTCCCGTCCGCTTTTCGTCGAATAAATCGGGTGGTGATGCACCACAATCGTCCAGCGGTTCGGGTTGTTGGTCAGGACGTTGGTTACCCATTTTGCCTGTTCATCCAGCACGGTGGAGTCGAGCAACGCCCCCTGCGAATCGAGCGAAATAAAGCGCGTACCCTGATAATCGAAGAAATAGGCCGTTTCTTTCAGGCGTTCGGGACCGTTCTCGGGCAACACAAACGAAGGCCGCCAGTGGTACGATACCCGTCGTTTGCCGTCGGGTGCCTGGAAATACTCGTGGTTGCCGGGTGTTGCCAGGGTCGGTACCATGCCGTTAATCCAGCCGCCTGCCTCAAACCACTCCCCCCACTGCCAGTCAGCGTTGGAGGTCGTAATCAGGTCACCCGCATGGATCATGAGGTTGGCTTTGGGCAAGGTCGAGTAGGCCCCGCGGATGGCCCGTGACCACAGCGACCGGATATCGTTCTGGGCATCGCCGAAGTAGTAAAATGAAAAGGGTGCCTGACCGTCGGCCGCCGTCGTAAACGGGAACCATTCGCTCCAGGTTGTGCCGTCGCCGACGCGATAACTATACTGTGTCAGCGGTTTCAGATTCCGGAAATGGACGGAATGATAAAGCACCGTTTTTCCGTCGATTTTCACCCGTTCGGTTGTGCCGGGCACGAGCGTGGCACTATTCACAAAATCCGGCGACGGATCGGCTTCGGCAATGGCCCCGACCGCTTTGGTCACGGTAGAGTCGGTACGCCAGTTGACCGACTGCGAGGTGGCCGGATTGTCCTGCCAGCCCAGAATCAGCCGGTCGGGATAGGCCGTTGGCACATACGGTTTGTGGGTCTGCGCCATCAGGCCGGCCGGAATGAGAAAAGCAGCAATTAGTTGAGCAAAGACGGTTTTAACGGTCATAACTATGTACATTGGGTCTGCGCCGGTCCGCTATTTGTGCGGAGCATTCTTCAGATTTGGTTTTGCCCGCCAGCTGGCCTCCGGCCCGAAGCGGGTGTGATAGTGTTTGGTATCTAATTGTTCGTAAGGCGGATACCGGTAAATAATCCGGTTGGTGACCAGAAATAAGGTGCCTGCCACCGCCGCAATACCCACAATTATCTTCCAGTTTATACGATATAAAGCCTCAATACGGCTCCCCGTACTGATTACTAAATTGTTATCGTTTTGCCGCGGTGCCAGCAACACCAGAACCGTCGCGAGGGCAGCATTCACAAAAATGACCCATTCGGTCAGCAGGCGGCTGGGGTGCCAGCCTACGAGCGCCCGTTCAAAATCGCCGATAACCATAACCCAGAGCAAGATCAGGAAAACGAGCTGACCCCTGCCCAGCCAGGTCGGCGGAATCAGGGCGACCGGTTCCTGCCTGTGCCGCCGGACAACCAGTACAAACACAACTGCCAGGATAATCCAGCTTACATTATACCAGGTTTCGGGCGTGAATGATAACCCCGTAATGCCCGGCAAACGCCCGATATAGGGCATATCCCAATGCGCCGGCACAGTTTCGGTGGCTCCGTCTGCCAGGGTAATTGTTTCGGTCCAGGCACCGGATTTCAGCTGTTCGCCCCACTCCTTTACGTTTTTGACCACATTCAGGTAGGGCACGGTGAACAACACAAAAAAAGCAGCGACCGCCAATGTCCATTTCCGGCTAATGTTCCCTGTTTCCTCATCCGTTTGGCGGACCGGCAGCTTAACCGCCAGTACCCCAAGCGCAATGGCAATGCCAAGGCCGTTGACAAACCCATAGGTCTGCTCCAGAAAACTGTGCCAGTTCTGATCCTGCCAATGTGCCCAGACGGCTATCGACTCCTGATAGGCCTTACTGCCGGGAACCAAGCCCCTGGCGGTCAGAATCCGTGGGTTTCCCGGAGCCATCACCAGTTGTTTGATCCACTGCACGCCCGAAAAACCAAGTCCGCCGATGGTGCCGCTCAACAGCGCCGCCTTGATGACTGCCGTATGCTGATGCCGGTACATCCAGAACATCAGGCCGCCGAACACACCCGTGATACCGGCCCAGTCGTCGCCGCGCGGCGGGGTCATCCGCAGCCCGCCGATCTCGGTAAAAAAGATACTCCCCAATACCGGAAACAGCAGAAAGCTGAGCAGCCAGCCTGAAGCCATGCATACAATCAGGGAGGCCCCGTTCCGGAAGCGGCCGAAGCAGGCGAAATAGGCTGTGATGCCCAGGACCATGCCGACAAACCAGCCGACGTGCTGCGGATAGTCGCCAAACCATTGCGGCCAGTTATTCAGGAAATTATCGGCCGTGAACTTCAGGCCGCCGGTTTCCGGATCAATATAGGCCGGATCACCTAACAAATAGCTCAGCGACGACGTCAGGGCGTCGGTAAGACCTGCCTGGTGCAACAGCAACTGACACCCATAACCAACCACGGCTCCTGCGGCCATCATCACCGGCAGATACCCGATATTTCGCTCCCTGCGCTCCCACAAATCATAGATACCGGCCCCCAGCAAGGCAAAAAACGCCGCCAGGTAATCAGCATCGAACCAGTACAGCGGACTTTTGTGCCGCCCCCAGGTATGGTCGAACGATATATGCTCCTGCATGGCCGCCGCAACCGGATCTTCAATCCGGTCCTGCAAAAACCAGGCGGCAAACACAAACAAGACCGGCGTAAAGAGACGGGTCAGGTCATCGCGGGACATGGCTGCCGGCATAGCCGTTCCGGCACCGCCCAGGGCCGCCCACAAAAAACCGATATAGAACAAGGCAATGTACCCGTACCACTGCGATGCCAGGTGGCCGCTTTCGGTAAAGGAGATGACCTGCATATACGAAACCGAACCGCCGAACCCCCAGCCAATGGCCCCGAAAAAGCCGAAATAGAGCATCCGTTCGCGCCAGTCGGGGCGGCCGGATGCCAGGCAAACGGTCAATGCCGCCAGGCAACCGGCAAACATGGCCCCGTATTCATGCCCGAAATCCCCGCGAATGCCCCAGCCAACGGACAACGACAGGGCTGTCAGCACTATGGTCGTCCATCGCCAGGCAGGATGCCGTGACCTGACCGGCGATACACGGGTAGTAAGCTCCGAAACATTCATTACCTAAACGTTATAGAAAAGAGGAAGAAAACTGCATGCCGGCTTACCCGTCAGACCACGGGGAACGACGTAGTATCAGCAACGACCGATTCCCCCTGCGAGGCCCGCAGGATGTGCATATCGTCGCGTAACCGCTGCCCGAATAAGGCAATATCCGAACTGTGCACGACAAGGTTTACTCCCTCCTGCATCCATCTGATCTGCCGTTCGGGAGCGAGCGAAAAGTGTATACCTACAGCCAGTCCGTGTTTACGGGAGGTCCGGATAATGTACCGGACTGCCTCTTCAAACACCGGATGATCATACTGTTCCGGCAACCCGAGGCTAATCGACAAATCGTGCGGCCCGATAAACACGCCGTCAAGCCCCTCAACACTCAGCAGGTCATCGAGCCGTTCGATGGCCGGGACACTTTCGATATTGGCAATGCACAGCTGATCCGCATTGTAGCCCGAAATATAGGTTGCCAGTTCGTCGGGCATTGGTTCGTGTCCGTACAGGTATTTTGTGAGCAGTTCGCCTTTGAGCGGCCGGTACTTGGTCGCTCCCACCAGCTCTTTTACCTGGTCAACCGTTTCGAGGTATGGGGCAACCACTCCGACGGCTCCCCCATCAATAGCCTGACATGCGAGAAACGGGTCCGGCTTCGGAATCCGGACGATGGGTGTAATGTCCATCGCTTTGAATGCCTGACACAATTGGGTTAACTCCACACGGCCCAGCGGGATATGTTCGGTGTCAAGGAAGACAAAATCAAGCCCTGCACGCCGTGCTACAGCCGGCCACATCGGTGCCGGTGACGTAATGCAGGTTCCATACACCGGTTTCCCCGATTTTATCTTTTCCAGTAACGACATGTTCTGGTCATTTTTCATGCGTACACCTCATTTAACGTGGTTGAGTATCAGCCTGCCGCGATCGGACTGCCGTTTTGGTTTCGCTAATAGTACGGTATGCTGTCAGCGAAAGGCTACTTCTAAAAGTGAATTATCGGTGGATTTTAATAGTCTGAAAAAAGATTTGCGGCGTATATCGTAATACCACGAAGACATTTCCGGTTCGAACCACGAAGGCGGGAAGATGCGAAGGAGCACGAAGTTTTCTGTTTTAAACCACGAAGGCGGGAAGAGACGAAGGAGCACTAAGTTTTTTTGTTTCTAACCACAAAGACGGGAAGGGCCGAAGGAGCACGAAGACTGTTAGTTGACCCTGTACTAAAAATCTTTGTGCTGCTCTGGTTCTTATTGCCTTTGTGGTAAACCATTAGTTAACTCAGACCGGTTGCCGGCCTTTTAGGAACATAACATACACAATAACCCCCTATACCCTTGAAAACCCTTCCGATCATAGACCTGCTGGTCATTCTTGCCTACCTGGTCGCCATGGTTGCCGTCGGTGCGTATTTTTCCCGTAAAAACAAAAATGCCGATCAGTTTACGACGGCGTCGGGCAAGATTCCGGGCTGGGCCATCGGCTTATCGATTTACGCTACCTTTCTGAGCAGCAACACTTTTCTGGGCGTACCGGGCAAGGCATTCGGCGGTAACTGGAATTCATTTGTGTTTAGTTTGTCGATGCCGCTGGCGGCCTGGGTAGCCACGCGCTATTTCATTCCGTTCTACCGCAACACCGGCGAGGTCTCAGCCTATACCCACCTCGAACACCGCTTCGGAGCGTGGGCCCGGACGTATGCCGTGGTTTGTTTCCTGCTCACGCAGCTGGCCCGGATGGGATCGATTTTTTTCGGCATTGCGCTGAGTTTACAGGCCCTGACAGGCTACCCGATGGCTACGATCATGGTCGTTGTCGGGCTTTGCATTATCCTCTACACGGTGATGGGCGGCATGGAAGCGGTCATCTGGACGGAAGTGGTTCAGGGGGTTATTAAAACCGGCGGGGCCTTGCTTATTCTGTGGCTGGTCGTGGACGGGCTGGACGGCGGGGCCGGTAAAATCATCGAAATCGGTAAGGCAGAAGACAAATTCAGCCTCGGCAGCTTCTCGCCGGATTTTACGCAGGCTACATTCTGGGTCGTGCTGCTCTACGGGTTCTTCATGAACCTCAACAACTTCGGGATGGACCAGAATTACATCCAGCGTTACCATACCACCTCGTCAATAAAGGAGGCGGCAAGTTCGGTCTGGCTGTGTGTGTACCTCTATATTCCGGCCTCGCTGATGTTTTTCGTGATCGGTTCGGCGCTATATGCCTACTACCAAAGCAATCCGGAGTTGATGGATGCGGTCCGGATGCAGGTGGCCGGTGAAAAACTGCCGAACGGCACCCCGGACGCCATCCGGCAACTGGCCGCCACCCTCAAACCAGCTGATTTCGGCGACAAGGTTATGCCGCATTTTATGGTCACAAAAGTACCGGCGGGCATGGTCGGTCTGATTGTTGCCGCTATCATGTCGGCCGCGATGAGTACCATCAGCTCGGGCATGAATGCGTCAGCGACGGTCTTCTCACTCGACATTTACCAGCGGTACATTGATCCGGATATGTCGGAGAAAAAATCGCTCCGGCTGCTCTACATTGCCACCACCGGTTTCGGGCTGCTGGGTATGGTTACCGGCATCGCCATGATTGGGGTAAAAAGCGTGCTGGATGTCTGGTGGATGCTGTCGGGCATTTTTGCGGGCGGCATGCTTGGTCTGTTCCTGTTGGGGATGATCTCAAAAAACACCCGTAACACCGAAGCGCTGACCGCCACTCTCATCGGGATTCTGGTCATTGTCTGGATGACGTTTTCGACGCAGTTGCCCGACGAGTATGCGGCCCTGCGGAACCCCCTTCACCAGAACATGATCATGGTGGTGGGTACGCTGACGATCTTCCTGACGGGGCTTCTGCTGACCAGACTAAAGGCTAAATCAACCGCCCGTCCCGTCGGGGAAGTGCACTGACCCCACCCTAACCCTCCCCTGAATTCAGGGGAGGGAACTTTCTCTAACGGGGACGTTCGCCTAAACCCTGAAGGTTCCCCGATGCCTCAAAATGCATCAGGGACACTCAATCACACAATCACTCAATCACTCATTAAATTACATGCGTCCGATTGTACAGATATCGCTTGATTTAACCAACATTGATGAAGCCCTGGAAACAGCGGCGATGGCCCTGCGGGCCGGTGTCGACTGGCTTGAGGCCGGTACCCCGCTCATTCTGGCAGAAGGCCTGCATGGTGTCCGGAAACTGCGGGAAGCCTTTCCGGGTATTCCGATTGTTGCCGACCTGAAAACCATGGACGGCGGCTACCTTGAGGCCGAAATGATGGCCAAAGCCGGCGCTACCCACGTGGTCGTTATGGCCCGCGCCCACGCCGAAACGATTAAGTGTGTCGTTCAGGCCGGCCGCGATTTCGGCGTCAAGGTCATGGGCGATAACATGGTATGCCCCGACATGGTAGCCGGCGCTAAGTGGCTCGAAGACCTCGGGTGTGACTACATCGTGCACCACATCGGCTACGACGAACGCCGCGGCATTGCCGCGCAGGGCCTCCGGATGCCAAGTCCGATGGACCAGCTCCGGGAGGTGGTCGAAGCGGTCAGTATTCCGGTACAGGCCGTCGGTGGTCTGTCGCTCGAACAGGCGATCCGTTGTCCTGAATACGGTGCCCCGCTCGTGGTACTGGGTGCCCCGCTGACCATCGATGCCGACGCATTCAAAACGGCCGACGGCGACCTCGAACACTCCCTCCGGATGATCTGCGACGCCGTTCATGCATACGGGGATTAAAGAGCGAAAGTGATAAAGAGCGAAAGAGCGATCATGCTACCACTCTTTCGCTCTTTGCCGCACAGCGGTCAATCTTTCATTCTTTCGCTCTTTACCGCATAGCGGTCAATCTTTCACTCTTTAACATATATGCTTGCAGTAGTTAATTATGCGCCGGAGCGCGGCAGCGTCGAGCTCCGGGATATTCCGAAACCAACCATCGGCGACGATGACGTGTTATTACAGGTTGCTAACGTAGGCGTCTGTGGCAGTGACCTGCACCAATGGACGGCCGACCACAGCTGGCCGGTTAACTATCCGGTCGTGCTGGGCCATGAGTTCGGCGGCCACATTGTCGAAGTCGGCAGCCGGGTCACGGGCTGGCGGGAAGGCGACCGTGTCGTCAGCGAGACTGCCGCGATTGTCGACCTCAACAACCCCATGACCCGCCAGGGCATGTACAACCTTGACCCTACCCGCAAAGGCTTCGGTTACGGCGTGAACGGAGCGATGACTGAATTTGTCCGCGTACCGGCCCGCTGCCTGCATGCGGTTCCGGCTCAGCTTCCGTTTGAAGAAGCCTGCCTGACGGAGCCGTGCTGCGTGGCCTATAATGCTGTGGTTGGTAACAGCCGCATCCGGCCGGGCGACCGCGTAATCGTACTCGGTCCAGGCACAATCGGTATCCTTTGTGCGGCTGTGGCGCGGCTTTGCGGGGCTGAAGTAGCCATCGTCGGACTCGAAAACGACCGGCAGCGGCTGGCCATCGCCGAAAAACACTATGGGTGTACCGGCATCATCGGCGACGCAACCGCCTGGGCGCTGGAACGCGACGGCCTTGGGGCTGACTGCATCATCGACGCTGCCGGTGCCAGTGCTACCCTGCGCATCGCGATGCAGCTGGTCCGTCCAAACGGCAACATTACCAAAGTCGGCTGGGGCCCGCAACCACTGAATTTTTCGCTCGACCCGCTGGTACAGAAAAACGTAACCCTGCAAGGCAGTTTCAGCCACAACTGGCCGATCTGGGAGCGGGTCATCGCTTTGCTGGCGAGCGGTCAGCTCAATGTCAAACCCATTATTGGCGGTGTCTGGTCAACGGCCGACTGGCACGAAGCCTTTGACAAAATGCACCACGGCGACGTCGTTAAAAGCGTTCTCCGGCCGGGAGTTTAACGTTTGTTCTGTGTTACTGATGGTTCTGAGTTGCTGATGGTTTTAGGTTACTGAAAGCCTTTCAACCATCAGCAACAAAATAGAATCACCGGTGATAAAAGTCTCTCCGCTAATAAATTAAGCGTTATGCGTTTAGCCAATAAAGTCATTATCATAACCGGCAGCTGCACGGGGATCGGCAAGGCCATTGCGCGCCGGTGCGTAGCCGAAGGGGCGCGCGTGGTCATTCACGGACTCGACCAGCAGGAGGCCGGCGAAGCACTCGTTGCGGAACTGGGGGCCGGCAATGCGGTGCTGCATCTGGAAGACATTACGGCTGACGGTGCCCCGCTGCGGCTGGTACAACGCGCTCTTGATGCGTTCGGTCAGCTCGACGGCATCGTGAACAATGCAGCCATGATCGCCACCAGCAACATTCATACAACCTCACTGGCCTTCTTCCGGACTGTGCTGGAGGTTAATACGCTGGCGCCGTTTGCCTTAATCCAGGCCGCGCTACCCCATCTGACCCGCACGCAGGGAGCCATACTCAATATCGGCTCGGCCAATGCCTGGTGCGGCGAACCCGACCTGGTGCCCTACAGTGCCTCGAAGGGTGCGCTGATGACCCTGACCCGCAATCTGGGCGACACACTTCACCGCGAAAATCGCGTGCGCGTGAATCAGGTGAATCCGGGCTGGGTATTAACTGAGAAAGAACTGGCTCAGAAACGTGATCAGGGACTGGCCGACGGCTGGCACCGGGAACTGCCCCGCACGCTGGCACCCGCCGGCCGGATTCTGAAGCCCGAAGAAATTGCCGCTGCCGCCATTTACTGGCTCGCCGACGAAAGCGGGCCCATCAGTGGGCAGGTAGTTGACCTGGAGCAATATCCGCTCATCGGCCGGAACCCTCCTAAAGACGCCGACGCACTGCCGGAACTCAGCTAACTTGTTTTTACTGTTGCTGGTGGTTGCTGATCGTTCAGTGTTCTATCTCAATGGACATAGTGGTGGCACGACTCTAACAGCAACAACCAGAACAACTCAGCAACAACCAGAACAACCCAGTAACCACCAGAACAACCCAGTAACCACCAGAACCGCCCAGCAACCATCAGAACCACCCAGCAACCATCAGAACAACTCAAAACTATCAGAACAACCCAGCATCCAGTAACACAAAAAAATAATGCCTAAACTAGCCGCCTTCCCGAAAGCCTTTATGCACGCCTTGTGCAAAGACGGGACCATGACCGTTTCCGAATGGATTGAACTTGCCGTACAACTGGATATCGACGGACTTGAGTGGTATGCCGGCTTCCTCGAAATGGCCGACGAAGCCAACTGGCCTAAATTCCGGCAACAGGTCGAAGCACACGGCAAGGTGATTCCGATGCTCTGCTGCTCACCCGACTTCACGCACCCCGACCCGGATTTCCGGGCTAATGAGATTGCTAAACAAAAGCGCTGGATCGACATGACACAGGTGCTTGGCGGGTCGTACTGCCGCGTTTTGTCGGGGCAGCGGCGGCCGGAACTATCCATCGAAGAAGGAATCCGGCTGGCAGCCGAATGCATCGAAGCCTGTCTGCCTTACGCACAGGAGCGCGGCATTACGCTGATCATCGAAAACCATTACAAAGACGACTTCTGGGAGTATCCGGAATTTGCGCAGAAAATGGATGTGTTCTGCCAGCTCGTCGACCGGATTCACCACCCGAACTTCGGCGTAAACTATGACCCGAGCAATACCTTTCTGGCGGGCGAAGAGCCCCTCGAACTGCTCAAACGGGTGTCAGACCGTGTGGTGACCATGCATGCCAGTGACCGCTATCTGCTCGAAGGCACCATCGAAGACCTGCGGCGGGAAGAAGGCGGGGTAGCGGGGTATGCCAAACGCCTCAGCCACGGCGAAATCGGCAAGGGCCTGAATGACTATGACGCAATCTTTACCGAGCTTAAACGCGTAGGCTTCGACAGCTGGATCAGCATCGAAGACGGCGTTGACGGCATGGATCAGCTGGCAAGAAGTGTCGCTTTTCTCCGAAAAAAAATGGATCAGTACTGGTCTTCATAAAAAGAGGCGGCTGTTAACAGCCGCCTCTTTTTATGAAGACTTACCCGTTTTACAGATTCGTTATAAATCAGGGCATGACACGTATGCTCCTCATCTTTCGTTGCACCATTCAGGCCATCCTTCTTAATGCGTAATTAATCTGCTACTGGTTATCTCCCCCATTTTGGGTGATTCTCCGAACAGCCTTTTTGTATTAAAACAATATTGAAGGGGCATACACCGTAAATTTGATATTTATTGAATGGTATCTAAATATACTTAAACGGGATACTAATATATTGTTCGCTTTTGCCTATCTAATACTTACCATATATTATTTTGACCTCCTCACAATATCAATACCTAAATCTGGCATATAGCCCAGAATCGCCAAATAAGCCGAAAAAAGTATACTCTAATTTTTTTCTAATGTATTTATTGGGTAGAATGGTAAATTTTTAAGAACTTCGTATGTTAAAAATTGTTTAATCAAACTTTATCGATTAACTAAAAGCAAACTTATGTCTAAGTTTTTACGAAGTTTTATCGTACTGTTTGCACTTCTCTGGACAAGCAATCTGGTGCTTGCTCAGTCAGTTGTCAAAGGGACTATCACCTCAAAAGAGGATGGGACTACGTTGCCAGGCGTCAGCCTCCTGGTAAAAGGGACTACCGTAGGTACTGTTACAGACAAGGATGGTAAATTTTCCATCTCAGTAAACAGCAATTCAGCTGTGCTTGTGATCAGCTCAATTGGTTTTGTGAAAACCGAAGTTCCGGTTAACGGCAAATCGCAGCTTAACATTACGCTGGAATCTGATTCCCAGCTACTGAACGAAGTCGTTATTGTCGGGTATGGTACGACGAATAAAGCCACTCACGTTGGTTCATCGGCACAAATCTCTTCATTAGATATTTCAAAAAGAGCACAGGCGAACCCGCTTAACGCGCTGGTAGGTGCTGCTCCTGGTATCCAGACAACCAATGCCGGTGGTGCTCCGGGCTCAGCTCCGGCTATCCGTATCCGTGGCTTTGGCTCCCTGTCTGCCTCTAACTCAGCACTGTACGTAGTTGACGGCGTACCTTTCGACGCGTCTACAGTAAGCCTTAACCCTGATGATATCGAAAACATTTCAGTACTGAAGGATGCATCAACAACAGCGATCTACGGTTCACGTGGTGCCAACGGTGTTATCCTGATTACGACGAAAAAAGGGAAAGAAGGCCGCAGCAACTTCACCGTTAACGCTTCTGCCGGTGCTATCTCACGTGGTTTGCCGGAATACGAAACGGTTAGCGCACAGCAATATTATCCGCTGATGTGGGAAGCTTACCGGAATAACCTGGTATATGGCGCATCAAAAATTCCGCTTGCTGATGCAGGTGGTATCGCTTCAGGGCTGACAACTACTTACGGTGGCAGAACCTATAACGGTATTGCTGACCTGCTACTTTACAATCCGTTCAATGTTGCTAAAAATCAGATTGTTGACGCAAACGGTGTACTGAACCCGAATGCTCAGCTGCTGTACGCAGATGACCTGAACTGGGCAAAAGCCATTCAGCGTGGTGGCCAGAACCGTCAGAACTATTCAATCAACTATGATGGTGGTACAGCGAAAACGGCCCACTTTGCGTCTTTCGGTTATACGAAAGAGCAAGGTTACCTGTTAAAATCAGATCTGGAGCGTTTCACCGGCCGTGTCAGCGTTGATCAGCAAGCCACAAAATGGCTGAAAACAGGATTTAACCTGAACGGTAGCTATAGCCGCTCTAACCTTGATGCCGGTTCTGACGGGGGTACCTCATTCATTAACCCGTTTTATTACTCGCGGTACATAGGTCCGATTTATCCGGTTTATAAGCACGATCCGGCTACCGGTGCGTTTGTACTGGATGCGAATGGCAATAAAATCTATGACCAGGGTGATTCACGTCCGTATTCAAGCGGCCGTCATGCTGTGTGGGAAAATGAGCTGAACGAGCGGAAGCAAATCCGTGGTACAATTGGTGCCCGTACGTATGCTACGGTAAACATTCTGCCAAGCCTGAAGGCGACTACAAACCTGAGCTTTGACTTACAGGACACTCACTACCGCACTTACGATAACCCGACAATTGGTGACGGTGCACCGGCCGGACGTGCTTATCACTACCTGTACCGCACAACCAGTTCGACCTTCAACCAGTTGCTGGAGTACGACAAAACCATCAATAAACACCACTTTAATGTACTGGGTGGCCACGAAAACTACTACTATTCGTATAACTATGAAGTAGGTGCCCGTTCAGGACTTATCGTTGATGGAATCACTGAACTACCAAATTTTGCAACAGTACTGAACGTATCGTCTTACGAAGATAATCACCGCATTGAAAGCTTCTTCAGCCGTGCAAGCTACGACTTTGACAAGAAGTATATTATCAATGCATCCATCCGCCGCGACGGTAACTCCCGTTTCGCACCAAGTGTGCGTTGGGCAAACTTCTGGTCACTTGGTGGTGCGTATAACATTGAGCGCGAAGAGTTCTTCAATGTACCGGCTATTGACCTCCTGAAAGTACGTGCGTCCTACGGTGTCGTTGGTAATGATGCAGGTTTAGGATACTATCCCTATCAGGCACTTTATACCCTGGGACGTAACAATAATGCAGAGCCAGGCTTTACGCAGGCAACGATTGCTAACGAAGCACTTACATGGGAAACGGCGAAGAACTTTGACATCGGGGTTGATTTCAGCCTCTACAAAGGACGGATCAACGGTAGCCTCGAGTACTTCAACCGTGCTACCTCAGGGTTGATCTTCAGTGTACCGCTGGCATTGGCTAACGGGGGTACCACAAGCGGTGGTTTCTCAGTGAACAAAAACATTGGTAACCTCTACAACCGTGGTATCGAACTACAAATCACCGGTGACATTGTTAAGCGTGGCGACTTCACCTACTCGGCAACCCTGAACTGGACAACATTTAAGAACCAGATCACTAAAATGCCCGATACCCAGCAGTTGATTCAGTCGGGAACCAAAGCGTATAGTGTTGGACACTCGATTTATGATTTCTACCTGCGCGAGTTCTACGGTGTTGATGCCGAAACAGGAACATCCCTCTACCGTACCAACGCGATGACAACTAATGCCCGCGTGATTGGCACGGATACAGTGACAACCGTTCTGGCTGAAGCAAACTACCGCTATACAGGGCAGTCGTCGATTCCTAAATTCTACGGCTCAATGAACCACAATCTGTCGTACAAAAACTTCACGCTTGGTATTCAGTTTACCTACCAGGTTGGCGGCAAGATCTATGACAGCGCCTATGGTTCGCTGATGCACGGTGGTACTTATGGTACAGCCATGCACGTAGATGCGCTGAACCGCTGGCAGAAACCAGGTGATGTCGCCTCTGTTCCGCGTCTTGACGCCGGTAATGTGGCGAACCTGGCAGGTGGCAGCACACGCTGGCTGACGGATGCTTCATACTTCCAGTTCACAAACGTTAACTTATCATACCGCATGCCGGCTTCTGTTTTAGGTGCTATCGGCGCTAAAGAAGCAAGTGTATATGTTACAGGTGACAACCTGGCGCTGTTCTCTGCCCGTCGCGGTATGAACGTAACCGGTTCATTCAACGGTACAGTAGATAATACCTACAACTTCAACCGTGTACTGTCAATCGGTGCCAGATTACGTTTCTAATTCGATTCATTTCATACAGACTATTCAAATGAAAAGTATCATAAAGAAAGGGATGGTTGGCTTACTGGCCGTAATGTCCCTGACCGCTTGCGAAAAAGACTATCTGGAAACCAAGCCGACCGATCAGGTAGCAACCGCTGATGCGTTCAGCTCAACTAAAGGTGCGTGGGCAGCATTGAACGGTATTCACCGGATTATGTATTCGCAGATCTTTGGAACACAAGTACAAGGTGGCCAATCCGGGAATATGCTGTATATGGACATTATGGGTGAAGATCTTGTGTTCCCTAACGTGTCAAACGCAGGTTTACGTAACGACTACCAGTGGATTGCACACCGCGACCCAAACAGCGCAAGTGTTTATTACAACTATACGTTTTACTATGTCATTATTGGTAATGCAAACATGATCATTGCCAATATCGATAAAGCAACCGGATTAGAGGCAGATAAAAAAGCGATCAAAGCTGAAGCGTTGACGTACCGTGGCTGGGCTTATTTCCAGATGGTTCAGTTGTACGGAGAGCGCTTTGCAGCTGGTGCGGCTAATAGCGGCTTGTCAGTTCCGCTTATTCTGGAACCGACAACGAATCCGAAAGCACGTAATACTGTTGCTGAAGTGTATACACAGATTAATAAAGATTTAACAGACGCGATTTCGCTCTTTACCGGGTATTCACGTCTGGACAAATCACACTTTGATATCAGTGTGGCGAAAGGCATCAAGGCTCGTGTGGCCCTTACGCAGCAGGATTATGTAACTGCGGCTACACTGGCGAAAGAAGCACGTACAAACTATATGTTGATGACCAACGACGATTATCTCGGCGGTTTTAACAATTATACGAATAAAGAATGGATGTGGGCCTCACGCATTGTTGCCGACCAGACCAACTATTTCTATTCGTTTTTTGCATACATGTCGAACAACTATAGCTCAACTGCGATCCGTTCGACGCCAAAAGTGATGTATTCTGTGTTGTACAACCAGATCACAGCAACGGACGTACGGAAAAAACTGTGGGATCCGACCGGTAAAAACACGGTTGACTTTCCACTGCCGGCGTCTACGTTCCAGCGGTATCCGTACCATCCGAAGAAATTCCGGGTGGCCGATGTGAACTTGTCTATCGGTGACGTACCATACATGCGTGCGGCGGAAATGTATCTGATCGAAGCCGAAGCACTGGCACGTTCGGGCAACAATGCCGGTGCGCAGGACGCCCTGTATACGCTGGCCGTTAACCGCGATCCGCAGTACAAAAAGTCAGCTAATACAGGCCAGGCACTGATCGACGAGATCATGATCCAGCGCCGTTTTGAGCTTTGGGGTGAAGGCTTCCGTTTTTATGACCTGAAGCGGACCAACAGCGCCCTGAACCGGAACGGCGGTAACCACAGCGCAACCTTTACCAACGGTGTACTGGACGTGCCTGCCGGTGATAAGCGTTGGCAGTTCCTGCTTCCGAACGACGAGATCCGGAATACAAACGGTCTGGTAACCCAGAACCCGCAGTAAGCTGCCGGATTATCAAATAGTTAAAAGGGACCTCTTCCGGGGTCCCTTTTTTATTACCCTATTTAGATAACCAAACGCTTAAACTCAATCTTTTATAAATGAACCTACATATATAAAAGTAAGATAATCTAGTACGCTGCCTCCTTCTCTAGTTATCCGGGATAAACCGCACGCAGCCGGCGTCGATTTGCTGAACACCGAACAACTGGGCGTGCAGAAAGAGTTTCTGGCGAAATAACCGGTATCCGAAGCGGTAACAGGCCGCTACACGTCATAGCTTTATAAATAACTTCTTCTTATATAGCCACCAGGCCGGAACAAAGTTGATGCCGACAAACAGCAGTCCGTAGAGCATACTGACAAATTTAGGGTCAAGCCCTGCACTGGTCAGCGCCAGCTGGAACTGCTGGTTCAGGGCAAGACCACCCACCGGTAACCGGTAAAAAATTACGCCCAGCAGATCACCGATCACATACACAGCAATAGCATTGGCCCCGAAGATAATGCCCGGCGCCGTTCCCCGTTTATGCCCCAGCAGATCGACGCTGAAATACATGGCTCCCAGTGTCAGGGCCGCGAATCCTGAAGTCACCAGCACAAAGGAGCTTGTCCAGAGATTTTCGTTGACCGGAAAAATCAGCCCCCAGAAATAGCCGGTAGCGGCCGAAAGCAGCCCGGCTGACATGAGGTAATTCACTTTAACGTGCGGATTTAATGGTGTCAGCAGCAACCGGCCGGCCAGCATGCCGGTAAGGCCCGAAACAACCGACGGAATCGTACTCAGGATACTCTCAGGATCCCAGGTCCCCTGCCACATCTTGCCGGGCAGGTACAGGCGGTCGAACCACGCCACGAGGTTAACGCCGGGCTCCAGCATAACCCGCCCCACACCCGGCGTCGGAATCTGCGTCAGCGCCAGCCAGTAACTAAGGAGCAGGATGACCGCCAGCCAGGCTTGCTGTTTCCAGTTCGTCGTCAGAAAAATAAACGCGCACAGCATAAACACAATGGCGATGCGGTGCAGGGTGCCGGTCCACCGGATATTGCTGACATCAAAGTCGGGTTGCAGGTTCAGGAACATGCCCACCGCAAAAATCTTCAGCGACCGGACGACTATTTTCCGATACATCTCTCCTTTCGGCGCTCCGGCGTCCAGCCGTTTGGCATAGGCAAACACGATAGATACCCCAATGATAAACAGGAAAAACGGCGCGACCAGATCGGTAAACGACAGACCGTTCCAGATCGTGTGGTGCAGCGTATGATACACCTGCTCACCATCGCCGGGAAAGTTCACCAGCAGCATGGCCGCAATGGTAAAACCGCGCATCGCATCCAGCGAAATCAGCCGGTTAGGCGCAGGCAGGTGACCGAGTAATGTGCCGGTTCCGGCAGTGGGTTGTGTTATCATGGCAAAAGAGAAAAGTCCGGGCCAACAATGGTATTTTTAGTACGCATTCCCGTATTATTAGGACTACTTAACCGTCGTATTGATGAGGACTTTTTTCGCTTCGTTGCTGCTCCTGACTGCCCTGTTCGTAACGAGCTGTCAGACAGACAGAAAAACTTCAGATGGTGATGCAAAAATCGCCGTTTCGTGGGAGCTGCTTACCAATTTCACCGATGTACCGACCGGCTTCAATGCCCGTTTTACCATCACGAATAATACCGGCGAAACCCTCACCGATGCCAACTGGAAGCTGTTCTTCAACATGGCTCCCCGGCCGATCCTGACCAATAAAACGCCGCAGCCGGCCACGGTGCAGCACATCAACGGCGACTGGTATATGCTCGTCCCTGAAAAAGGCTTTTCGCTGGCGGCAGGTAAACGCATTGACATCAACTATTCAGGTACTGAAGCGGTGATCAAGGAGACAGACGCACCGATGGGGTTATACGTCGTCTTTTACGATGAATCCGGCAAGGAAAAACAGATTGCGCAGGTAGGCGATTATACCGTCAAACCCTTTGTCCGCAACGAACAGCTGCGGCGGGGCACCGACGAACTGGAGACGGTCATCACGCCGCAGACACGCTACGCCGATAACCTGTCGGCCAGCCTGATTCCGGCCGATAAACAGCTTAACGTCATTCCCTCGCCGTTCCGGCTTACCACCCGGCCAGGGCAATTTACGCTTACCCCGCAGACAACTATCTATGCCGACAAGGGCCTTGACAACGAAGCCGCCTTCCTCCGCGACAAATTAAAGGCGATTACGGGTGCTGACGTTGCCATACAACCAACCGGCAACGCAGCAACGGGTATTTTCCTGAAAACCGGCAACGTATCAGTTGACGGGAAAACGCACGAAGCCTATACACTAACCGTCGATCAGCGGGGCATCACCATCACCGGCGGCGATGCGGCCGGGACATTCTATGGCGTTCAGAGTCTGTTGTCGATGATTCCGGCAGAGGCCTACCTCAAAAACACAGCACAAATTCCGCTCGGCTTTGTGCAGATTGATGATGCACCACGGTTTCCGTTCCGGGGGCTGCACATGGACGTCAGCCGGAACTTTCAGACCAAAGAAACCATCCTCCGCTTTCTGGACTTGCTGGCGTTTTACAAGGTCAATCACTTCCTGTTTTATACCACTGAAGACGAAGGCTGGCGGCTGGAAATCGACGGACTTCCCGAGTTGACGCAGGTGGGCGCGCAGCGGGAACACACGTCGGGCATGAACGCTCCCGCCCTGCATCCGGCCTACGGCTCCGGCCCGAAAGCGTATGACAAAGGCAAATACGGCAGTGGGTTCTACACGAAAGCCGACTTTATCGAGATTCTGAAATACGCCAAAGCGCGGCACATCAAGGTTATTCCGGAACTTAACTTCCCCGGCCATGCCCGCGCCGCGATTAAAGCGATGGAGGCCCGTTACCAGCGGCTGATGAAGGAGGGAAATGCAGCTGCTGCCAACGAATACCGCCTGATTGATCCTGATGACAAATCCGTTTACCAGTCGGCGCAGGGCTATAAAGACAATGTGGTCAGTGTGGGCCGCGAATCGACCTACCGCTTTTACGAAAAGGTCGTGGATGAAATCACGAAGATGTACAAAGAGGCCGGTTTACCGATGGACGTTATGCATGCCGGCGGTGATGAGGTAGCCGGCGGCGCCTGGACTAAATCGCCTGAAGCCGCAAAAGTCCTGCGTGACCATCCGGAAATCGGTGACCCGAAAAACTTACAGGCTTACTTTTTCCGCGAATTGGTAAAACGGCTGAAAAAACGTAACCTTACCGTGCATGGCTGGGAAGAGGTGGCCTTACTGAAAGCCCCGAACGGCGAATACATGGCCAATCCGGAATTTGCGGGCGGCAGTGTGGTGCCTTATATCTGGAACAACCTGTTCGACTACGACCTCGGCTACCGGCTGGCCAACGGCGGTTATCCGGTGGTGTTGTGCAATGTCTCGAATTTCTATTTCGACCTTGCCTACAACAACGACCCCAAAGAGCCGGGGCTGTATTGGGCCGGTTTCGTTGATACCCGCAGCAACTGGACCTTTGCGCCTTACGACATGTTTAAGACAACATTTAAAAACAGCATGGGCAAAAAACTGGATAAGGAGTTTACCGGCAAGGTACGGCTCAAGCCGGAAGCCCGCAAGAACATCATCGGCGTGGAAGCCCAGATCTGGAGTGAAACCATCAAAGGCCGTGACATGATCGAATATTATTCGCTGCCGAAACTGCTCGGTTTTTCCGAAAGCGCCTGGGCTCCTGCCCGTCCGTGGGAGACAATTGAGGACAAAACCGCCCGTGAGCGGTCGATGGCGGAAGGCTGGAACGTGTTTGCCAACACCATTGCCCGCAAGGATCTGCCACGGCTGGCCCGTATCAACGGCGGATACACCTACCGCCTGCCGCTGCCGGGCGCAGTGATCGACAACGGGGTTCTTAAAGCCAACGTCGAGTATCCGGGCCTTACGATCCGGTACACCACCGATGGCTCGGAGCCAACCCCGCAATCAACGGCCTATACCGGTCCGGTAAAGGTGTCGGGGACGGTAAAGCTCAAAAGCTTCGACCTCGCCAACCGTTCCAGCCGCACCGTCGAAATCAAGTAAACCACCGGAAAGCAGTTACTTAAATTACTCCTTTCGGTCGCTATTCGGCGACAGCCCGCTCAATCACTCATTCACTCATTCGCTCATTGACGTACATGAAGTCCAATACCCTGATTGTTGTCCTGATCCTGCTTATTTTCTTCGTCATTTCGTTTCTGACGAATATTCTGGGGCCGATTATTCCGGATATTATCCAGAGCTTTCACCTCAGCATCGGGCTGGCGGGATTTCTGCCGTTTGCGTTTTTCGTGGCATACGGGGTTATGTCGATTCCGTCGGGGATTCTGGTCGAAAAATACCGCGAAAAACGGGTACTGGTGTGGGCATTTGTCCTGGCTTTTGCCGGCGCGCTCCTGTTTGCCCTGGTACCGGGCTTCAGTGTCTCGCTGTTATCGCTTTTCCTGATCGGGATTGGTATGGCCATGTTGCAGGTGGTGATTAACCCCCTCCTGCGGGTGGCGGGCGGTGAAGCCAATTTTGCCTTTAACTCGGTTCTGGCCCAGCTATTTTTCGGCGGGGCGTCATTTCTGAGCCCGTTGCTGTACAGTTACCTCGTGCAGCATGTACACAGCGGCCCCACCGACTCCGCCCTGATCCGGCTGTTTAACCAACTCGTGCCCGCCGACCTGAAATGGGTGTCGCTCTACTGGGTCTTTGCCGTCACCGCCCTGCTGATGGTAGTAATTATCGGGCTGGTCCGTTTCCCTGACGTGGCACTCAAAGACGACGAACGCATCGATACCGGCAAAGCATTCAGCGACCTGCTGGGCAACCGTACCGTCTGGCTGTTTTTCTTCGGCATTTTTGCCTACGTCGGTACGGAACAGGGTGTTGCCAACTGGATTTCTAAATTTTTGCAGACCTACCACAACGTCGATCCGGCAACGACCGGCGCCACGGTGATTTCGTATTTCTGGGGCCTCCTGACCGTAGGTTGTTTACTAGGGCTGCTGCTGCTCAAATTCCTCGACAGCCGGCTGGTACTGAGCCTCTTCACCGTAGGCGCCATTATCTCCCTGGCGGCCGGTCTGTTCGGTTCGCGCGAGGTAGCCTTGTATGCTTTTCCGGCAGTCGGGTTCTTTGCCTCAGTGATGTGGTCAATTGTGGTTTCGCTCGGACTTAATTCCGTTCCCCACCACCACGGCACGTTTTCGGGTATTCTTTGTACCGGCATTGCCGGTGGTGCCATTGTCCCGCTCATCATCGGCGGCCTCGCCGAGCTGACCGGCCTACGCACCGCCATGCTGTTTTTATTTATTACGTTGGGCTATATTTTCAGCATCGGCATCTGGGCCCGCCCGCTGGTCACCAACGCGAGGATAAAGTTAAAGAGTGAAAGAGCGAGAGAGCGGTCCGCCGCGCGGTGAAAGAGCGAACCATGCTTTCGCTGTTTCACTCTTTGACGCGAAGCGGTCACTCTTTCGCTCTTTATCTCTTTCACTCTTTACTGCGAAGCAGCGCTCTTTCGCTCTTTAACCCATGTATAAGATCATTCTGCTTATCGACTTTTCGGAGGACTTCAGCAAGCGGTTGTTGCAGGGGATTGTGAAATACTCCCGCGAGCACGGACCGTGGGTGTTCTGTCGTATGCCGCTGTACTACCGTGAAACCATCGGTATAGAGGGGATTCTGAACTGGGCCCGTGAATGGGGTGCTGACGGCATTATCGGTCAGCTGTACAAGGAAAAAGACAAGGACATCAGCAAGCTGGTCGAATCAGGATTACCCGTTATTGCGCAGGATTTTGACGAACGGTTTACCGACATTCCGAACATAACAGGAGCTTACCAGGAGACGGGAAGACTGGCCGCCGACTATTTTCTGGCCAAGGGCTTTAAGCACTTTGCCTTTTACGGCTTCAGGGAAATTGTGTGGTCACGGGAGCGGCTGGAAGGTTTTGAAGAACGGATTCAGGAATCCGGATTCAGTGTTCATACCTTCCGGCAAAATCAGAAGCGGGCAAGCGACCTGTGGTATTACCTGCCGAACTCGCTCAGTGAATGGCTGGTGTCGCTGCCCAAGCCCATTGCAATCATGGCCTGCGACGACCGGCAGGGCCAGCACATCACGGAAGCCTGCCGCCATGCCGGTATCCGGATTCCGGAGGAAGTTGCCGTGATCGGGGTTGACAACGATGAAATGATCTGCGACCTGTCGGATCCGCCGCTGTCGAGTATTGCCCTCGACGCCGAAAAAGGTGGTTACGATGCCGCCCGTCTCCTCGACCAGATGATTCAGCACGGCACAAAGGAGTTTTACGACATTGTCATTAAGCCGATGCAGGTTGTAACCCGCCAATCGACGGACATTTACGCAACCCCCGACGACTACATTGCCTCATCGCTGAAGTTTATTCACCAGAATATCGACAAAAACCTGCAGGTCGATGATGTAGTGAAGCAGGTGCCGTTGTCCCGCCGCGCCCTTGAAAAACGGTTTCTGGAGATCACCGGCTATCCGATTTATAAGTATATCGCCAACCTGCGCATCGAAAAGTTTTCGAAAAAGCTGCTGGAAACCGATATGACTGTCTTCGAAATTGCCCTCGACATGGGCCTGAACGACACCAAAAACATTGCCCGCCAGTTCCGCCAGGTCAAGGGCTGCACACCGCTCGAATACCGGCAGAAACATCTGGCGGGGAAATGACTTCCGGGTTCTGGTGGTTATTGGTTGCTGATAGTTGCTGGTTGTTCTGAGTTGCTGGTTGTTGCTAATGGTTCTGGGTTGCTGATGGTTGCTGATAGTTCTGAGTGTCAGCGAGACTAAGCAGAACCATCAGCAACCATTCAGAACCATCAGCAACCATTCAGAACCATCAGCAACCATTCAGAACCATCAGCAACAATCCAGAACCATCAGCAACCATTCAGAACTATCAGCAACCATTCAGAACCATCAGCAACCATTCAGAACCATTCAGAACCATC
>NZ_JBYFCJ010000006.1:98488-335412 GCF_057652235.1 Arsenicibacter sp. R0_47
AGCAACCATTCAGAACCATCAGCAACCATTCAGAACCATCAGCAACCATTCAGAACCATCAGCAACCATTCAGAACCATCAGCAACCATTCAGAACCTATTTAAACACCCTTGAGCTAGACGCTTTTTCGGTCGGGAAGTCGGCGGGGATCGGGATGTCGACTTTGCCGGTGGCGGCCCATTGTGCACCGCGTTGCAGACAGGTGATGAAGCCGACGCACTCTACAGAATAATCAACGTGGCCCAGCGGCGTGTGAAAAATGCGGCCCTTGCCATAGTCGATTGTCATCAGCATCGGTTCGTTGCGATCCGTACCGCGGTTGTCTTTCGGTGAAAACGCCGTGGCCAGCACCGTCATTTTTTCGGCAGGCCCCCGCAGGCGGTCATACATTTCGTCTTTGGTATGCATCCAGGTCATCGGCATTCCCTTCGTAATCGGGTGACTCGGTTCCCGGACCGTAATCAGAAATTCCTTCTGCGCCCCATGCGAACCAGCATTGCCTGGCTGCATGTCGCGAATCAGTTTACCTTCCTGATTGTAATAGACGTAAGGGCCGTCTTTTTCGGTGCGGTCGCCCCAGCCACCGAGCCCGATCATTTTGTTGTATGCCGGCCAGGTCGGGAACGAGTTGTCGGCAGCATGAACGACCACCAGGCCACCACCGCCTTTGATAAACTTCTCAAAATCAGCCTGCGTTCCGTCTGACCACGGCGCGGCATTCCAGCCAAAATTGCTGATGACTACATCATAGTCCGAAAATTTAGGGTGAAAGCTGGAATCCATGCGGGCTTTCGGCAACGCCTTTGTGGCCGGGACTCCGTCAATTTTGTATTGATCAATATCATCGCCGTTCCAGGTGAAATAGGTACGCTTAACGTCCACGCTGAATTTCCCGGTTTCTTCCAGGTACTTCTTCATCATGTACGTAATTTTGGGCCACTGCGTATGGTTATTTTGCCCGTCGATAATCAATGCTTTCAGCATCTTACCTTTTTTGCCCGACTGCGACCAGGCCTGCTGACCTGCCAGGAGACATAACACCGCCAACAGGATGTATTTTGCTTTCATGTACGGAAGAGTTTTTTCTTTGCTCGTCTATTTACCCTAAAAGACGAAAATCCGCAAACCTTACCGCCGTTTTTAGTAGCATTTTTGGCGTAGCTCCTTTTCAGGCTAGTACCTTCTCTCAAACAGCAAGCTCATGAAACGGAATACATCTCCCCTGTTTTTGCTGGTGTCCGGCATTCTGTTGACTATGCTTATGTCGGCTTCAAAAAGCAGCACGTCCAGTCCGTCGGAACAGGCCGTCCGGCTGGAAGATGCCTTTCCGGATCTGACGTTTGAGCAGCCGGTCGAGTTCACCCATGCCGGCGACGGCAGCAACCGGCTGTTTGTGATCGAACAACCGGGGCGCATCCGGGTATTTGCGAATGATCCGGCCGTGAAATCAGCCGGTATTTATCTGGACCTGACCGCTAAGGTAGCTTCCGGAGGAGAAATGGGCTTACTGGGGCTGGCCTTCCACCCTGACTTTACGCACAACGGGTACCTGTATGTCAATTACACCAAACGGAAACCGCTGGAAACCATCATCGCCCGCTTTCAGGCAAAAACAGCGGACGCCGGCCGCATTGATCCGGCTACCGAAACCATCCTCCTGCGCTTTGCACAACCGTATGACAACCACAACGGCGGTAAACTTGCCTTCGGCCCCGACGGCTATCTGTATATCAGCACCGGCGACGGCGGTGCCTGGGGCGACCAGCACAACTATGCCCAGAACCGGAGTTCCTTGCTGGGTAAAATCCTCCGCCTGAATGTCAACAAAACGGATAAAGGCCATTACGGCATTCCGGCCGACAATCCGTATGCCGGTAATCAGGAAGGTTACCGGGAGGAACTATACGCCTACGGGCTCCGCAATCCGTGGCGGTTTAGCTTCGACCGCCAGACCGGGCAGCTCTGGGCCGGCGATGTGGGCCAGAATGAATTTGAAGAAATCGACCTCATTACCAAAGGCGGGAATTACGGATGGCGGCTTAAAGAAGGGAATCGCTGCTACAATCCCCGCCATGATTGCGATAACGGTCAGTTGACGGACCCGGTCCACACCTACCCCCGCACCGACGGCGTATCAGTAACCGGTGGTTTTGTCTATCGGGGTTCCCGAATCCCTGCATTGCGGGGCAGGTATATTTTCGGCGATTACAGCAACGGGAAGGTCTGGGCGCTCAGCGTCGACACTAACCGGAAAACCGGCCATGAGCTCATCTCCGGTGATGGTGGTTCTGTTTCGGCTTTTGGTGAAGACGCGACCGGCGAGTTGTACATACTCGACCATTCAGCCGGTAAAATCAGGCGTTTTGAACGGTAGTATTCAGGACAATCGGTTAACGGTCGTACTTAGTTTCTCCGACATAGACCTGGTTTACATTTGTCTTAGACCTTTCCTGAACTTACGTTCAATAGAGGAAATCATTTATCACTCTGGCACAAATCTTGCTAAACAATACAAAACATTACATAGTCATATAAATTGTTACTATAAAAATTAAAAGGAAAACAAAAAAAAGCAAAACATAAACTCTTAAGCTCAACACAAATACATAATTATTCAAAAAAATCACAATCCAGATATAGTTGGATTGGTGGCTTCTTTTTTGCATCCTTTCAGGTAGTGCACTTGCTTATTCTCAACCCAAGCAAAGGAAGAGGTCATGAAAAAAATCTACGATCCCCTACAAAGGAGTTTAGTCAGCTTCTTTGAACGATGTTTTACGTTAACATTCACACACAGACAGTCTACTCATGTTTCAAAACTGATCCACCTAAGTTGGTTGATTGGCTTACTCCTGCTGGCATCAACCGCAGAAAGTCAGGCACAATGCTCGGTCGCGATCAGTAAGATCACTACCTCCGGCTGTTATGCGGTTACCAACACCAGCGGTGTGCTTGTGAGTAAATCAACGGTCAGTGTCGAGGTGGCCTGGTCGAATGCACCGGCTAACGGTTATATCGTTGTGACAAGCGGCACCCAGAGCCAGACGATTTTGCCAGGTACCATTACCGTTACCTATGCCCAACCTCCCGGCTACACGAACACCGTGACAGGTAATCAAACGATTGTGTCTCCTCAGGTTGTGGCCTTTGAGGTGGACGCCAACAGCAGTGCCGGTACGGTGACGGCCCGTTTTTCCAATCAAACCAGTTGTTCGGCGACGGGTTCATTCACTACCCCTGCTGCCTGCCTGCCAACAGCTTGTTCCAGCAACAACCTGGGTGGTATGGTCTTCAAGGATTTCAATGATGATGGCAGCAAACAAGCCGGTGAAACTGCGGGCATACCCGCTGTTGCGGTAAAAGCCATTGCCTGCGACGGTACGATTTATAACGCCACAACCGATAACTACGGTCTTTATTCGATAAACATTCCCGCCAATAAATATCCGGTACGGGTAGAGTTCAGTAATGTGCCGTCAATTTACAATCTTGGTGTTAACGGCAATGATTCCCGGACATCCGTCCAGTTTGTGGCAGCCCCGCGATGTAATGTCAATCTGGGTATCAATAACCCAATTGATTACTGTTCCAATAATCCGGTTGTGTTTGTCCCCTGTTACGTTAACGGAAACCCGTTGGCGGGTGGAAATGCCGGCACAGCGGATGCCCTGGTAACAATTCCATATGGTGTCGCTTCGACAACGGCATTTACCGGCGAAACGCCGATCGCAACGGCCAGCCAGATCGGTTCTATCTGGGGGGTTGCTTATAATAAGTACACCAAGCGGCTCTTTATGAGTGCCATGCTTAAGCGGCATGCCGGCCTTGGGCCCCTGGGTCTGGGTGGCATCTACGTTACCAATTACTCAAACCCCGCCGCACCGACCACAACCAGCTTCCTGAATGTTACGGCCCTTGGTATCGGCGTCGGAACGATTGCCACTAATACGGCACGGGGAATGGGTGCGAGCGTGGGGACACCGAACCACGATATCCAGTCATTTTCCGTTATCGGGAAAGTCGGTATAGGCGATCTGGAAATTTCGGATGACGGTAACAAATTATGGTTTACTAACCTGTCGAATAAGCTACTGTATTCGATCGATATTACCCAATACAACCAGAATGGTACCACGCCGACAAGCGCTAATGTTGCCTCGTTTACCATTCCGGCTAGTTGCACCGGTGGCCAGTACCGGCCATGGGCACTCAAGGTAAATAACGGGAAAGTGTACATCGGCGGTGTCTGTGATGCGCAGTCGTCAGGGAATAAATCCAATCTGCGGGCATCAGTTTACGAGCTGAACGGCACCACGTTCACCCAGATTTTTGATTTCCCGCTGACGTATCCAAAAGGCTATCCAGCGCTTGCCAACCCCAATAATACCGGCTGGTTCCCATGGACAGATGTGTTCAGCGACTTGCAGGACGGAGGTAGCAACAGTACGATCCTGCGTCGTCCGGTACCTATTTTCACCGATATTGAATTTGACGTTGACGGGTCCATGGTATTAGCGTTTGGTGACCGTACCGGTTTGCAGGGGGGTGATCTTAACTATGGTATTGATCTGACCAATACCTCGACGCTGTACGAAGTAAACTCACAGGCGGGCGACATTCTACGGGCTTTCAGCAGAAATGGCACGTTTGTGCTTGAAAACAATGCGAAAGCAGGACCGAACACCGGGTCCGGTCGAGGAAATTCACAAGGTCCCGGCTTCGGCGAGTTCTATAACGACAACTGGATTCAGGAACCAGCTTCAGACCGCCCGTTCCCGCCATTCTATCATGCAGAAAACGTAATGGGTGGTCTGGCCTTGAAACCAGGTTCGGGCGAGGTAGTTGTCACAACCGTCGATCCGGCTGATTACCACCCGTACGCCGGCGGTGTCCGGTATCTGAACAATACATCCGGCTTATCAACTACACAATATGCTGTATATATAACCCGTGGTCCTGATGGTAACCAAAACCCCGGTAGTTTTGCCAAAGCCACCGGTCTGGGGGATATTGAACTGAGCTGTAACACCATCGAACTGCTCCAGATCGGGAACCGTGTCTGGCTTGACGACGACAAGGACGGCGAGCAGGATGCCTGCGAAAAAGGACTGGCCGGTGTATCGGTCTCGCTTTACCGCAGCGGTACCCTCGTCGCCCGTACAACTACCGATGCGAACGGTGATTATTATTTCCCGAACTACGCCAACCCGTCGAGTGTCACCTTTGCCGGTTCACAAACTGCTTTATTCGCCAACACCGCCTACCAGCTGGTATTTGGCACCAACAGTCAGTACACTAGCGGCACACTGACGGTCGCTAACGGCAAGTACCTGCTCACAACAGCCAACGCTACCGGCGGCAACCTCAATGACCTCAACGACTCCGATGCGGCCGTAGCCACCGTAGCCGGTATTACCGCGCCGGTCATTTCACTGACCACAGGTGCCATCGGTACGTCAAACCATACATATGATGTCGGCTTCTTCTGTCAGACCATTACCTCAGGCGCCATCAGCATCACGCAGGCGACCTGTAACCTGACCAACAACACCGGCAACAGCAACGGTCGCATCACCGTAAGCGGCATCATCAATGCCGACAAGGCTGCTATTGTGGCCTTTGGCGGTACCGTGCCATCCTATACGGCGACCACCAACGTGACCATCACCGGCGGTGTGGCCTCGTTCTCCGGTCTGGCCAACCCGACGGCGACCACCGGTACATCCTACAGCATCATCATCTACAACGGGCCATGCTGTTCTACCGTTGTGACGACCCTCCTGCCCCGCACAAACTGTGCGTGTGCGCTGAGCGCCTCGGCCACGCCGGGCGCGTGTAATCCGGTCAATAACCAGTATTCAATCTCGGGGACAATTTCGCTGACCAATACACCGGCCGGTAGCTTCACCATCACCGACGGTACCCGCTCCTCGGTGGTCAGCGTCACCGCCGGACAGCCGTCGGTCGCCTTCTTGGTTACCGGACTGACCAGCAACGGCATTACCCATACGGTTTCCATTGTCTCCTCGGGCACCGCCTGCGGATCGACCTCGCTGACGTATCTGGCTCCGGCTTCCTGTACGGTAGCAGCTGCCATTGTCGTGTCATCGGCAACGGTGTGTTACGGCAGCAGCGCCACGCTGACGGCATCGGGATGTAACGGTACGGTCAGCTGGTCAAACGGGACAACGGGCACCAGCCTGGTAACGCCTACCCTGACACAGACCACGAATTATACGGCGACCTGTACCACCGTTACCCAAACAACATTCGCGGTAGGTACGGTTACCGTCAATCCGCAAGCGGTGCTGAGTATCAACGCCAGTGCAACGTTCGTGACGGTCAATACACCGGTCAGCCTCTCGGCAATCGGCTGTGTCGGAACGATCCGCTGGAGCACAACGCAGACAACACCGGTCATTTCGGTGACGCCTGCCAACAGTACGCAGACCTATTCGGCGACCTGTACCACGGGTGTGAACTGCTTCACCACGGCCTCGATCACCGTGAACACCCTGCCACCGGCCAGCATTACCGCTTCTTCGACGACGATCTGCTATGGTTCGTCGGCCACACTAACAGCTTCGGGATGTGCCAACGGTACAATTTCATGGAGCAACGGAACAACCGGCGCCACACTGGCCATCGCCAGCCTGACGGCGACTACCAGCTACACCGCCACCTGCTCGACGCCGACCGGTTCGACAGCCAGAGCCGTCGGGACCGTAACGGTGAATCCGAAGCCGGTATTAAGTATCAGCGCCAGCTCAACCTTTGTTACGGCCGGCACGCCGGTAAGCTTATCCGCTAACGGTTGCGCAGGCAGCGTCGCGTGGAGTACAGGCGGTTCCGGTACGACGATATCGGTCACGCCGATGAATAGTACGCAGACCTATTCCGCGACCTGTACCACAGGGCCGGGCTGCTTCACGACGGCAACCATTACCATCAATACGACGCCACCGGCCGGTATCGTGGTCTCCTCGGCGACGATCTGCTACGGTTCGTCGGCCACGCTGACGGCTTCGGGATGTGCCAACGGTACAATTTCATGGAGCAACGGAACAACCGGTGCTACACTGGCTATCGCCAGCCTGACGGCCACCACCAGCTATACCGCCACCTGCTCGACGCCGACCGGTTCAGTAACCTCGGCAGTAGGCACGGTAACGGTGAATCCGAAACCGGTTGTTACGCTGCAAGCCAGCTCAACTTTCGTTACGGCCGGCACACCGGTAAGCATCACCGCCATTGGTTGTGTGGGTAACCTGAACTGGAGTACGGCACAGACCAGCGCTGTCATTTCCGTGACACCGATGAATGCTTCGCAGACGTATTCCGCGACCTGTACGACGGGTCCGGGCTGCTTCACGACGGCAACCATTACTATTAATACGCTGCCAGCGGCTGGCATAACGGTCTCATCGGCTACCATCTGCTACGGCTCGTCGGCCACGCTGACGGCTTCGGGCTGCGCCAACGGGACAATTTCATGGAGCAACGGAACAACGGGTGCTACACTGGCCATCGCCAGCCTGACGGCCACCACCAGCTATACCGCCACCTGCTCGACACCGACCGGTTCAGTAACCTCGGCAGTAGGCACGGTAACGGTGAATCCGAAACCGGTGTTGTCGCTACAAGCCAGCAGAACACTGGTAACAACCAGTACGCCGGTGAGTATCACCGCAACCGGTTGTGTAGGTACGATCCGCTGGAGTACAGCGCAGACGACTTCAGTCATCTCCGTTACACCGGCCAACAGTACACAGACCTACTCAGCCACCTGTACCACGGGTCCGGGTTGCTTCACGACGGCCAGTATCATTATCAATACCCTGCCACCGGCCAGCGTAACGGCTTCGTCAACGGCTATTTGTTATGGTTCATCGGCTACGCTGGTAGCTACCGGATGCAGCAGCGGTACCATCGCCTGGTCTAACGGCACAACCGGTGCCACACTGGCTACCGGCAGTTTAACCGCAACGACCAGCTATACCGCGAGATGTTCAACACCAGCCGGTTCGACAGCAACGGCGGTCGGTACCGTTACGGTCTATCCGAAACCGGCCGTTAGCCTTCAGGCCAGCAGTACATTCGTGACGGCCGGTTCGCCGGTCAGCCTGTCTGCTACGGGA
The DNA here is from genome assembly GCF_057652235.1 of Arsenicibacter sp. R0_47. NCBI lineage: Bacteria > Pseudomonadati > Bacteroidota > Cytophagia > Cytophagales > Spirosomataceae > Arsenicibacter > Arsenicibacter sp. R0_47. The sequence continues at coordinate 106,627 of NZ_JBYFCJ010000006.1, forward strand.
TGCGCCGGTAACGTTGCCTGGAGCACAGGAGGCGCCGGTAACACCATTACCGTGATGCCAATGAACAGCTCGCAGACCTATTCAGCGACCTGTACGACGGGTCCGGGCTGCTTCACGACGGCCAGTATTCTCATTAATACGACGCCACCGGCAGATCTGATCGCTACGTCAACAACCGTTTGTGTGGGCTCATCGGCAACATTGGTTGCGCTGGGCTGTAACAACGGTACCATTGCCTGGTCTAACGGCACCACCGGTGCCACGCTGGCCATCGCCAGCCTGACCGCTACTACCAGCTATACCGCTACCTGCTCGACACCGACCGGCTCGGTCAGCAGCGTGGTCGCTACCGCGTTCGTTGAAACACCGGCCAGCCTGACCATCAGCCGTACCGTAATCACCGACGGACAGTCGGTAACCGTATCTGTTCGCGGCTGTTCAGGGACTACGCACTGGTCGACCGGAGAAATGGGCGCCTCGTTCATCGTTGTCCCATCCGATCTGAACGCGACCTACAGCGTGACCTGTACCTCACCGCTGGGCTGTACCTCGTCGGCTAAACTTACCATCGGTAATCTCAATCCGAATGACTTTACCGTCGGTGATGCCATTACCTGTCAGGGGCAATCTGCTACCCTTACGACCGTCGGCTGTCAGGGTACGCTTAACTGGACAGGCGCTGGCGTCAATGGCCAGACGACAACCAGCATCGTCGTCAATCCGGCTCAGACGACCTCATATACCGTCGCCTGTACCAACGGCACCGACGTTACTGAGCTTGTTGCGCAGGTTACCGTCGTTCCGGCCCCGAGCCTGACACTTTCCGTCAGCAGCCTCACTGTTACCGAAGGCGACCCCCTGAGCATCACCGCCCTGGGCTGTGACATCGGTCAGCTGACATGGAGCCTCACCGGCGTAACCGGAAATGAACTGACGACAACCGCTAACCTGATGACCAGTACCTACTCTGTTACCTGTGCCCTGACACCAACCTGTCTGGATACTAAGTCGGTAACAGTAACTGTCATCCCGCTGGAGCCGGGTCTAAATCTGACTAAGGTGGTCAGCAGGAACCGCGCGAACCTGGGCGAAGTCATCAGCTATACCGTCACCCTGAGCAACACCGGTAATGCACCGGCCACCAACGTGGTCGTCGAAGACCTCCTCTCGGCAGGACTGGCTTATGTACCTAACTCGGCCTCTGTCAGCCTCGGCACCTACGCCGCCGGCTCACCGGTCAGCAGCTGGAGCATTGCCTCACTGGCCGCCGGTCAGACCGCCACGCTGGTGCTCTCAGCCAGCATTCTGGCCGAAGGCGTGCATTACAATACGGCACGGATTCCGGGCGATACCACAACAACCTGCGTCAGCGTGGCCTACCGCGTCTGTCAGGGATCGGGCTATGCGATTCTGGTCACTGCGCCGGCTGGTTACAGCCGCTACCAGTGGTACAACGGCACGCAGCTCATCGCCGAAACCACGACCAACAGCTACACCGCTACCGCCGCCGGTGAGTATAAGGTGGTGGTTGACAACGGAGCCGGTACCTGCCCTGACGGCAGCTGCTGTCCGGTTATCATCGAAGAAGTCGCCATTCCGGCTACCTTCACCGTGACAGGCACCAACCCAAGCTGTGTAGGGACGACGCCGCAGAACAACGGTGTGCTGACGGTAAGCGGACTGGGTAATGACCTGAGCGGCTACCGCTACGCCATCAGCGAAGGCAGCAGCTTCACGGCCACCAACCCGGCAACACAGCCGGTACCGGCCAACGGGGTGATTGCCACCACGCTGACAGCACCGAAGACCTACACCGTGCGGGTGTACGATCAGCTGGGCTGCTACGCCGACCGGACCGTTACGCTCAACGCCGACTGTGTGTGTCCACCGGCTATCTGCGTACCGATTTCAATTAAGAAAGTCGTCAGACCATAACCGGATCAGACGTATAAACGGAAAAAGCCCGCTCAGCTGAGCGGGCTTTTTCCGTTTATACCAGAAGGCGTCGTTTAGTTTACAGCGGGATATTTCCGTGTTTTTTACGCGGCAGTGTCGCCACCTTATTTTCCAGCATTTTAAACGCCTTGATCAGTTTCTGCCGTGTTTCGTTCGGGTAAATTACCTCATCAATGTAGCCGCGATGCGCTGCCCGGTACGGATTAGCAAATTTTTCGGTATACTCCTGTACCTTTTCCTGCAGTTTTGCCTGCGGGTCTTCCGCTTCCGCAATTTCCCGCTTAAATATAATCTCAGCGGCCCCGCTTGCTCCCATTACCGCAATCTCAGCACCCGGCCAGGCATAGTTCATGTCTGCCCCGATGTGCTTCGAGTTCATCACATCGTAGGCGCCACCATAGGCTTTGCGCGTGATGACCGTGACGCGCGGCACCGTGGCCTCGCAGAACGCATACAGCAGTTTCGCACCGTTGGTAATGATACCGTTCCATTCCTGATCCGTGCCGGGCAGGAAACCGGGAACGTCTTCGAGTACCAGCAGCGGCACATTAAACGAATCGCAGAACCGCACAAAGCGGGCGGCTTTCGTACTGGCGTTAATATCAAGTACGCCCGCCAAGACCGCAGGCTGGTTACCGATCACGCCAACGCTCCGGCCGGCAATGCGGGCAAAACCCACGACAATGTTTTCGGCAAAGTTTTTATGGACCTCAAAAAAGCTACCGGCATCCACCAGCGCATCGATCACATCGCGCATGTCGTACGGCTGATTCGGGTTGTCGGGAATGATGCTGTCCAGGGCCGGGCGGCTTTCGTCCTGCGGCTCATACGGCAGCAGCGGTACCTCATCCTCACAGTTCTGCGGTACATAACTAAGCAGCTTCTTGATGTGCTGAATACAGGCCAGTTCGTTTTCGCAGGCAAAATGCGTCACACCCGATTTGGTGCTGTGTGTACTGGCCCCGCCCAGTTCCTCCGATGTTACCTCTTCATGCGTCACCGTTTTGACCACGTTAGGGCCGGTCACGAACATGTACGAAGTATTTTCGACCATGAAGATAAAGTCAGTGATGGCCGGGCTGTAAACGGCTCCACCGGCACATGGTCCCATAATGGCCGAAATCTGCGGAATAACGCCGGACGCCAGCGTATTGCGGTAAAAAATATCGGCATACCCCGCCAGCGACAGAACGCCTTCCTGAATCCGCGCCCCGCCGGAATCGTTCAGGCCGATCACCGGTGCTCCGTTTTTCATGGCGAGGTCCATGATTTTGCAGATTTTTTCGGCGTGGGTTTCCGACAGTGCCCCGCCGAAAACCGTGAAATCCTGCGCAAAGACGTACACCAGCCGCCCGTCAACGGTGCCATAGCCCGTTACGACGCCATCGCCGAGGTAGTATTCCTTGTCTAATCCAAAGTCTTTGGTGCGGTGCATGACAAACTTCCCGATCTCCTCAAACGAGCCTTCATCGACCAGCAGGGCGATGCGTTCGCGGGCGGTCAGTTTGCCTTTTTTATGTTGTGCATCAATCCGTTTCTGCCCGCCGCCCAGTAACGCTTCTTCGTTTTTATGCGCAAGGGTCTCCGCCGGGCTTGGTTTGGCATGTGTTGGTTTTGTCGTAGTGTCCATGCAAGAGGTTCAAGAATGAGAATGGACAAAGTTATAGTTCTTTGTGATTTGCGTACTATGCTTATTTTTGTTGTACGGCAAACGCGGGCCCACTTTAGATAACTTTTTTGCTAATTACCTATAGATAGCCCTGTTTGTCACGTTTCTATCCATCTTTACATACAGTCAGCCCTTACTTTTTTATGCGTTTCAGGTATACGTTTTTCGTCGGGCTGCTGGTGCTCCTGATGCATGTTAACGGGGTTTACGGACAACCGGACACCGATACGCTTCCGCCTGCTCCGAAGCCGGTCCGGCTCCGCCCTACCTATGCCGTACTCAAGCTCGCCCCGCTCACCCTGGTTGACATTGACCCCGCCTGGCAGGCCGGTATTGAACTCCGTACCATTCCGTCGGTATCGGTGCAGGGAGAAATTGCCTATGGGCCCGCCAACTGGGCCGGTCCGTTTCCGGACCTGAACCTGTTCGGTGCGGATTACCTGCGCGATGGCTGGAGTTATCAGCCCTCATGGCGCTATCGCGGTGAGCTACGGTATTACCTGCCGATACCGCTTTTACAAAAGTTTTTTAAACCCAAACGGCGGCTTAACGGCGTTTATGTGGCCGCAGAGTATTACTATAAAAATGCAGGAATTGTAAAAAACACCAGTGCGGCAAGCGGCGGCCTCATCACCTCCCTGGATTACTCGCAGAAAATTAACCGCATTACTCAGGCAGGCTACCTTAAAATCGGGCTGCAACTGGCGCTGAGTCACCAAAAAACGTCGTTTTTATCGCGCGTCTTTCTGGATGCCTATGCCGGAGCCGGCCGCCGTTACATTACGATTGATCAGACAGAAGGGCCCTCGGTATTGCTGGCTAACGGCCGCGTGCCGGAAGCGCTGCGGTATACGCGGTTTATCCCCAACCTGGAAGGCTGGCTGCCCGGTCTTTCGTGCGGGCTCAAAATCGGGGTTGCTTTATAAATACCGCACTATTATTTTCATCTTTCATTCCAACCATTTACCCCGTTCCGGCATCCGGAACAGAAACATAAACGCTTATGCAAAAACACGTTCCACACAGACACCACTGGCTGCTGGCGGGCCTTCTCGCCCTGACAGGCTGCTATTACGACTATGCCGACGACCGGCTTTCGGCCAAAACCGGCTACCGGCCTGTCTATGCGTCCTATGCGGAAGTCCGGCAAATCCAGACCCTCTCGCCCCAGCCGCTGAAATCCCCGGGCAAAATCTACATTAAGGACAAGTTCCTGTTCATTAACGAAATCGATAAAGGCATTCATGTTGTGGACAATACGGATCCGGCTAAACCAGTGCGTATTTCGTTTATTGCCATTCGTGGTAACAGGGATATCGCCGTGAAAGACAGCATCCTGTATGCCGACAATGCCATTGATCTGGTAGCATTAAACATCGCCAACCCCCGGAATGTGCGCGTCGCTAAACGCATTGAAAATTCGTTCCCGTATTCAGCGTATCCGCCACAAACAAATGTCACGTTTGAGTGTGCCGACCCTGCCAAAGGTGTTGTCATTAGTTGGGAAAAAGCAGAGTTAGTCGACCCGAAATGCTTCCGTTAAACACCATTAATCGTATGAAATCTCTTTACGTATTTAGCCTGCTGGCAGTGATAATGGCCTGCCAGTCGTCAAAAGACGGCTCCATCTCTCCCGGGGCCGGTGTGGGCGGCTCCATGGCGCGGTTTACGGTGGCCGGCGACATGCTCTACACCGTCAATAATACCAGTCTGCAACTTTATAGCATTGCAAACAGTGCCAACCCGGTCAAAGGCAACAACATCGGACTGGGGTTCGGTGTGGAAACGATTTTCCCCTACGGCCAAAACCTGTTCATCGGTACGCAGACCGGCGTCTATATTTTTGACATTACCCAACCGGCATCGCCTAAAAAACTCGCTCTTTATCAGCACATCATGAGCTGCGATCCGGTAGTAGCACAGGGTAATCTGGCCTTTTCTACCCTCCGGAGCGGAACCGCCTGCCGTAATGGAGGGACGGTTGGGGCGAATGTGCTGGATGTAATCGACTTTACAAACCCATCAGCCCCGAAACTGCTGAAAAGCTATCCGATGCAGAACCCGCACGGACTGGGTGTCGATGGCAACCTGCTGTTTGTCTCGGAAGGCGATTACGGGCTCAAGGTACTGGACATTACCGATCCGCTGAATGCGAAGGAAATCGCCTGGTTTAAGGAAATCAGAACCTACGATGTTATTCCGAATCAGAAAGTACTGATTGTAACGGGGCCGGACGGTCTCTTTCAGTACAGCTACGCCAATCCGAAAGAAATTACCTTACTCAGCAAACTCCCCATCGAATGATCCGATCCTTGTACCGGTTAGCCGCATCGGGGATTTGCCTGATGCTGGCCTTTCACACACATGCCCAGCACATTGACTCAACGGCTTCACGCCGCTACCAATGGGTCATTAAGCTGGCTCCGCTGTCGATTGTTGATCCAGACAATACCGTGCAGCCCGGAGTCGAATATATCTTCGGCAAACGCAGCTCCGTACAGGCCGAATTTGGCTATGGCTGGCATAATTTCAGCCTGTTTACGTATAAGGAAAACTACCGTTACCGCGAGGTTTGGCGCAGCCGTGCCGAGTTACGTACCTACTGGAAACGCCGCGGACAATACCGCACGCCTTTGGGTGGCTACTGGGCTCTGGAAGCATTTTATAAACAGATCAATAATCGGGAGAATTATACCATTGGCCGGGAATGTCAGAGCGGCCCCTGCGCGTATTATCAGCAGATTGACACCCCTGTCACGAAATATGTTTCCGGCGGCAATCTGAAACTTGGCTTCCAGAACAAGTTTGGCCCTGATCCTGACGAACGCCTGCTCATTGATCTATACTTCGGTTTAGGCATTCGCGTCCGGAATGTGGAACGCATACAAGCCCCACCCGATAGCTACCCCTGGACGTTCAGAAACAACGGCTTGTTAGGTACCTACGAAAGCGGCCGGGTAACGGTACCCAATATAACCGCCGGTTTTAAAATCGGGTATGCCTTTTAGCCGTTATTCGCCCGCTATCGGATCAGGACTGCCATCGGGATCACCGGTGGCAGTCCCTTTAGTCGGTATGTTCACACCACGGATGTAAAGCAGACCGGCCACGTGCGGAGCCGCCATTGAGGTGCCCGACAAGGTTGTATAGGCTCCGTTTTTATAGGTTGAGTAAATCCGGACGCCATAGGCCGCCACATCGACTGACGCCCCATAGTTGGAAAACGACGCGAATTTGCCGTTGGCATCCACCGCCGAGACCGTAAACACATTGGCGTGATTCACCCGCGCCGGCGACTGATCCTCAACCGACGTACTTTCGTTACCGGCCGCAATCGCAAACAGAATCCCCCTGTTGGCCGCCGTCCGGATAGCATTATCCAGTGTAGTTGAGGTCGTTTCGCCGCCGAGACTCAGATTCACTACATCGCCGGCCAGGCCGTTCTGCGACACATAGTTTACGGCCTGAATAATCCCCGACAGCCGCCCTTCGCCCAGCTGATTCAGTACCTTCAGCGCCACCAGCGTGGCCCCCGACGCTATGCCCGTCACCCCGACATTGTTATTGAGCGCCCCGATAATACCGGCCACATGGGTACCATGTCCGTTGTCGTCGTTGGCCGTGGTGCTGCCCGAAACAAAGGACCGGCTGCGGTCGGTATCTACATTCAGATCAGGGTGGTCGAGGTCAATACCCGAATCAATGACCCAGACCGTTTTACCCGTCTGCCGGTCACCACGGCCATAGCCGGTCTGCTCCACATTCCAGGTCAGGGTCGATGCCAGCGTCAGATCCACACAGCTGCAAACCGACATAATGCGGTCGGGCTCAACCAGCGTCACGGCCGGATCCTGTTTCAGCAAAGTAGATTCGTCAGCGGTCATGGTGGCCAGATAGGTTGTCTGCGTGGTGTTGTTGGCCAGCAGACTGGCATTCGTGTTAATGGCGTATTTAGTCAGCAGCTTCGTCATCGCCGCTACCTGCCGCCCGCCTGCCTGACTGGTATCAGGCGTCTGCACGGTAACAATGTATTCACCGGCAATGGCCTGACCGGACAACGACGACGACGTAACCAGACAATCGGCCGAGGGTTCAACCTCGCGATCAGCCTGACAGCCAATAATAAGCAACGGGAGAAAAGCAGCCTTGACAAAAGCCGGGATAGTAGCTAAGCGCATGAGTCTCTGTAAACGAACGGTTTAATTCAGATTAGAAAATGTATGTCCGTAGTAGTTCCGTTCATGCGGGGCTGGTTTGGTTCTGTCTTCTAATACGCTATAGTTGTCTTTTGTGTTGCGCATGGGGCCGGGAAATCCTTTGCATTCTCTATTTTTACGGAGTAAACGCCCTTTCCCGTCAACCGAATACACACGCAACAGACAACATGATGATTACAAACGACGCCGTAGTACTCGGCATTCTTCTGGCAATTCTGGCCCTGGTGTTTATCAGTGCCGATAGCCAACGACCCTTCTGGAAACGCTTTTACGAGTATGTACCGGCCACCTTACTGTGTTACTTTATCCCTTCCCTGCTCAACACCACCGGTCTGGTCAACGGCGATACCACGGCCCTCTATCCGATTGTGTCGCGTTATCTGCTGCCGGCCAGTCTCGTACTGTTCACCCTCAGTGTTGATTTTAACGCCTTCCGCCGGCTGGGGCGCGCTTCGGTGCTGATGTTTGCGGCTTCGGCGATCAGCATCATGCTGGGCGGTCCGCTGGCGGTCTGGCTGCTGGCGCACCTTGCCCCGCAGCTGGTGGGCGGCGAAGGCCCCGATGAAGTCTGGCGCGGCCTGGCAACGATCGCCGGAACGTGGATTGGCGGCGGCGCAAACCAGACGGCCCTGAAAGAGGTGTTTCAGCCCAGCGACCGGCTTTTCTCAGCCCTCGTAACGGTCGATATTTTTGTGTCGAACCTGTGGCTGGCGGCGCTGCTCTACGGCGCGGCCAACTCGAAACGCATTGACCGCTGGCTGCGGGCCGACGCCTCAGCAGTTGAGGAGGTAAAGCAAAAAGTCGAGCATCAGGCCGAAGCCATTAAACGGATTCCGTCGTTTACCGATCTGATCGTGATGCTGGCTATTGGCTTCGGTGCGACGGGCATCGCCCATGCCGCCGCCGACCTGATAGCGCCCTACATCGACGCCAACTACCCGACACTGAAGCAGTTCAGCCTGAATGCGCCGTTTTTCTGGATTGTGGGCCTGGCAACGGCCATCGGCATCGGCCTGTCGTTTACCCGTGCCCGGCGCTACGAAGGCGCCGGCGCCTCTAAACTGGCCAGTGTGTTTCTGTACATCATGATTGCCACCATCGGCCTGAAAGCCAATATTCTGGCCATTGCCGACCAGCCGGGACTGATCGTTGTCGGGCTCGTGTGGATGGCGTTTCACGTCCTGATTATGGTGCTGGTCAGCCGGTTGCTGCGGGCGCCGTTCTTCTTTCTGGCCGTCGGCAGTCAGGCCTGTATCGGTGGTCCGGCCACCGCGCCGATCATCGCCGCGGCCTTTCATCCGGCCCTTGCGCCCGTCGGCGTGCTGATGGCGATTATGGGCTATGCGGTCGGTACGTACATGGGTTATCTCTGCGGAATCATGATGCAGTTGGCATCGCCGTGAAAAAGAGCTATTTTTGTAAAATCATAACTGTTGAATCTACGTTAACACAGCGTGAAACACATCCGAAATTTTTGCATTATCGCCCATATTGACCACGGCAAAAGTACGCTGGCCGACCGCCTTCTGGAATTTACCAAGACGGTTTCCCACCGCGACATGCAGGCTCAGTTGCTGGACGATATGGACCTGGAACGGGAACGGGGCATCACTATCAAGAGCCACGCCATCCAGATGAACTATGTCTACAAAGGCGAAACATATACCCTGAACTTAATCGATACGCCGGGCCACGTTGACTTCTCGTATGAAGTTTCGCGCTCGATTGCGGCCTGCGAAGGTGCGCTGCTGCTGGTCGATGCGTCGCAGGGAACCGAAGCCCAAACGATTTCCAACCTGTACCTGGCGATGAATAACAATCTGATTATCATCCCTGTACTGAACAAAATCGACCTGCCGGGGGCACGTCCTGAAGAAATTAAGGACGAAATGGAAGACCTGCTCGGCTGCGAACGCGACGACATTATTCCGGCCAGCGGTAAGGAAGGGATCGGCATCGAAGAAATTCTGAACGCAATCATTGAGCGGATTCCGGCTCCGACCGGCAACCCGCAGGGCGAATTACAGGCCCTGATTTTTGACTCGGTGTTTAACTCGTACCGTGGTATTGAGGTTATCTTCCGGGTGAAAAACGGCAGCATCCGCAAAGGCGATAAGGTAAAGTTCATGGCGACCGGCAAGGAATACTTTGCCGACGAAATCGGAACGCTGCGCCTGGAGAAAGAGCCGAAAGACGTAATTGAGTGCGGTGATGTAGGCTACCTGATTTCGGGCATTAAAGTGGCCCGCGAAGTAAAAGTGGGTGATACCATTACCCACATTGAAGCGCCGGCCAGCAGTGCTATTCAGGGTTTCGAAGAGGTTAAACCAATGGTCTTTGCCGGTATCTATCCGGTGGAAACCAGCGAGTTTGAAGACCTGCGCGAAGCGATGGAAAAACTCCAGCTCAACGATGCAGCCCTGGTCTGGGAACCGGAGACATCGGCAGCGCTTGGTTTCGGGTTCCGGTGCGGCTTCCTTGGCATGCTCCATATGGAGATTGTGCAGGAGCGTCTGGAACGCGAGTTCGACATGACGGTCATCACGACGGTGCCATCGGTGCGGTTTGAGGTACTGACCACCAAAGGAGAAAATCTGGTGGTATCGGCCCCTGCCGAAATGCCGGAACCGAACAATATTGACTTCATCGAAGAGCCGTTTATCAAAGCCCAGATCATTTCGAAGGCCGAGTATGTCGGTGCAATCATGGGTCTGTGCATGGAGAAACGAAGCATTCTGAAAAATCAGGTATACCTGACCGCCGACCGCGTTGAACTCCAGTTTGAAATGCCGCTGGCAGAAGTTGTTTTTGACTTCTTCGATAAGCTCAAAACCATTTCACGCGGCTATGCCTCGCTTGATTACGAATTTACCGGAAATCAGGAATCAGACATGGTGAAGCTCGACATCATGCTGAACGGCGACAAGGTGGATGCCCTGTCGGCCATCGTTCACCGGTCGAAATCGTATGAATGGGGCAAGAAGCTCTGTGAGAAACTCCGCGAGTTGCTACCTCGTCAGCAGTTCGAAATTGCGATTCAGGCCGCCATCGGTCAGAAAATCATCGCCCGCGAAACGGTAAAAGCCCTGCGGAAAGACGTACTGGCGAAGTGTTACGGTGGTGATATCAGCCGGAAGCGTAAACTCCTCGAGAAACAGAAGAAGGGTAAGAAGCGGATGCGTCAGGTCGGTAACGTAGAGATCCCGCAGGAAGCTTTTATGGCGGTCCTGAAGATCAACTAATCTTTTCGCTCATGCAATAGTATCAGGTCCCGTTGTGCTCCGTCATGACGGGACTTTTTTTTGATGATCATGAATAATCCCTACCTCCTTGACGGACACGAGACGGAACGGATACGCTTTCGTGCGGTCCGGCGCGAGGACTTTGACCAGTGGCTGCCGTTCTTTCAGGATCCGGCAACACATGCGCACTGGATCGCAGCACCGGAGAGTCCGGAGACCGAATGCCGGAAGTGGTACGACAAACAGTTTTACCGCTATGCTAACCAGCTTGGCGGCATGAATGCACTTATTGACCGGCAAACCGGCAACCTTATCGGCCATTGCGGATTGCTGGTGCAGACCGTCGACGGGCAAAAGGAGCTTGAAATCGGCTACTCGCTCCTGCCCGCCTTCTGGCACCGCGGATTTGCCTCCGAAGCGGCCCGGGCCTGTAAACAGTTTGCCTTCGGCCGGCAACTGGCCAACTCCCTGATTTCGATCATCAGCCTCACCAACGAGGCCTCCGCACAGGTGGCCCTCCGCAACGGCATGACCATCGACAAAGAGACGGACTATGCCGGTAACCGCGTCCATATCTTCAGGGTTTACAGAGCGCAGTGAAGGAGTTTATTTGCTCGTTTTCTGAAACATTTTCTGTCGCCGCCCTGTCTATTGCGTCAAAGCATGTACCACACAATATCCCCGACAGATATGAACCCGATCAGAAAATGGCTGTTCGCCGCCGGCTGCCTGCTGGCGGTACAGAGCGTAGCGCAAACCAAAGTTGCGAATTATTATTACAACAAAGCCGGTACGGATCAGTACGAACACATTAGTCTCTGGGTCCGGAACGGGCAGCGGGCCGACATTTCCTACGCTTACGGAAAAGACCGCAAAGAGGTCCGTCTGGCGTTTCTCGGCAAGGATATCGTGAAAGGAATGCCTGCCTTTACCGTGCGGTTTCCGAACGGTAGCCAGCTTTACCTGATCCCGAACGGGAGTAGCCTGAACGTAACCGCCGACAAAAACCGGCTGCCTAAACTATTTACCTGGGAGTATGAAGGCCCCGTTAACGGCATCGGCACTTTTTGTTCGGTTTGTGCACAGGACGGCCGGGAAGCCATGCAGCTCGTGCGTCAATATTACTTGAGATAACTTACCGGATTTCCTGCCCGTGCGTCAGCCGCATGACGCCGTGCAGGGCCGGCGGAATGGTTTTGAAAAACGACAGCGCCAGTTCCGACAGCCACACATCCCCGAACAGGCGCTGCACCTGCCGCCCGACCCACAGCCGCTGACGGAACAGAGCGTTCCATTGCACCGTGTATGACTGCTCTGCTTCGGTCCGGCTGATGCTACCCGCCAACAGCTGACTGATGACCTGACTGGCCACCCTCGCGCCGTGAATCGCCATGGCCATGCCGTTGCCACAGAGAGGAGTAATCATCCCCGCCGAATCACCGGTCATAAACAGATGCTGCTCAACCGCTTTTTTAGGAGCAAAGGACACTTCATTGATCACTTCCGGCTTCTCATACAGATGCTCTGCCTGCGCAAAAATCCGCTTCAGGTGCGGATTGCGGTATAGTACCGCCTGCTCCATTGCCGCCACCGACCCATGTTTCCGGACATTGTCGCGGGTGGTCAGGTAACACAGGCAATAGCGGTCGTCTTCGATGGCCGACATGCCGCAATAGCCGTCCTGAAAGTTATGGAGCGTAATCCGGTCACGGGCATAGGCCGCCGGATCCGCGAACCGGACGTGGTATTTTACGCCGATGTAGGGCGACGGCTGCTGCATAAAGGCACGGCCCAGGGTTTTATCAAGTTTTGTGCGCTTACCGAACGCACCGATTACCACACGCCCCTGCCACTGCTGTCCGTTCTGCGCCGACACGATAAACGATAGCGGCAACCCATCCGGACCGGTGTCGCCAAACTGCACGGTTTCTACCGACGTGCCCTGCACAAACGTGACACCGGCCTTTATCGCCAGTTCATACAAGGCATAATCGAGCCGGTAGCGGCTGATGCCGAAGCCGCCTAAGTCAAGTGGCGCCGTCAGTTCCTTTCCCGACGGTGAGGTAAAGGCAAACTGCCGGATATCGGCAGCACCGAGCCAGTGCAGGTCCAGACCCAGCCTGGTCAGATAACCCTTTACTTCATTGGAAATATATTCGCCGCAAACGCGGTGATAAGGATACATTTTCCGCTCAATCAGTGTCACTAAATAGCCGGAACGCGCTAATTCTATGGCACTTACCAGCCCCGCGAGACCGCCTCCAATGATGATTACGTCCTGCATTGCACAATTTACGTCCTGCATAGTACATTTGCGATATGCCTACCTCCATCGAACTTCTGCAAGCCGACTGGCAACAAAACTACGCCCGATATACGGATGTTTATCAGCAGGGCGAAAGTTCTTATATTCCCCGCTTACTGCCGCAAATGGCCGTACAGTTTTCGGTTTTTAAAACCCTGGGAATTCTCCATAGCCGGTTGGGCAATGACCTGCTCCGCCGTGCGCTCGACCCGACCGAAACCATTGCCAGTCCAATGGCACGGAGACCGGACGGTGCATGGCTCAAGCGCAGCAATATGGTTGGCATTAATGTCCGGACCGTCGGTTCGTTCTGGAACGTCATTAATTATGTGCTGACCATTCCTGATTGCCACGACAGCATCCACCTGCTCCCGATCTGGGAACCCGGCGTGGTAGGTAGTCTCTACGGCATGGTCAGCTGGCAGATTAATCCCGAATTTTTCAATGTGGAGCTGGCCAAGTATGTGCCGGCTCTGGATACGGTCGAAAAGCAGCTGAAAGTCGTCACCAACCTACTGCACGCTATGGGCCGGACGGTTGGTTTAGATGTTATTCCGCATAACGACCGGTTCTCAGAGATGGCGCTGGTATATCCCCGCTTTTTTGAATGGGTCAGACGCAGTACTACGCCGCCGATCATGCTGACGGACCAGACGGAGGGGGTTTACAAGGCAGTAGAAGCGGCGATCTGGAACTGGCTTACAACGGCCGGTTTTGCCCATAAAGAGCCACACCCAATCACTGCCGACGTTTTTTTTGACCCGCAATCGTACCTGACCGACGCGCAACGGCATGCCATCCTGTTCGGCTATCCCGGCGATTATGGCGGACGGCTTAACCGGCGTCTGCAACTCATCCAGCAGCTGGTTAAGCAAGGTCTCGAAACGGTGCCGATGACGATGGCACCGCCTTACCGCGGCCTCCACATCAACCCTGAATCCTTTGTCGTTGACGACTATAACCAGAAATGGTATCAGTATGAGTTTGACGAGCCACAAGCCATGTCGCGGGTATTCGGCCCGCTGACGCGCTACAAATTCCACCACAGCAAAGACGATAACCGGTACTGGGTGCTCGATTTCGACCGGCCGAATCATGCCGCGTGGAACTATGTCTGTCAGAAATACTACGACTGCCAGCGCGCTTATAACTTTGATTTTATGCGGGGCGACATGGCGCACGTACAGATGCGTCCCGACGGTGTTCCCGCCAGTCCGGATGCCTTTTACGACCCGCTGCTGGCCATTAAACAATACATTCATCAACAGGGTGTTACCCACTTCGCGTTTTTTGCCGAAACGTTTCTGGTCGAACCGGATTACATGGGCTATGGCGATGAATTTGACCATCTGGAAGCCATTGAAGCCGATTCGACGCTCGGTGACCTGCAATCGGCCGCCGTTACTTCTCCTGAGTTTACGGAGCGCTTTGTGCTGTATGACAACCTGCTGCGTACCCGACGCTTTGCGCCCAACTTTACGGTAATGACCGCCGATAAGGACGACCCCCGCTTCGATGAGTTTTACCGGAGCGGCAACGTTTTCCGGTATTTCACCGCCTTGTTTCTGACCGATATGCCAAGTTACGTCGGCCTGGGCTTCGAAGTCCGGAACCCGCACCTGACGCGGGGAGCCAATGAGGAATATACGAAGCTGTATGTGTTCCAGGTCACCGATGAAACGGAAACCGACAAGGTAACGCACGGGCCGTTTGTCTGGGGCCAGAACGGCGAACAGTTTACGGCCATTGACCGGATCCGCGCCTTTGCGCAATCCATCTGGCCGGACATTCAGGGTAAGGAAACAGCCTGGCTCCTGCCGCCGGGTTCGGGCGACATCCTCGCATGGACGCATGCCCAACGGCCGCAATACCGCTTTTTTGCCAGCCTGACCGGCATCCTCCCCGCTACCATCGACGGTATGCATGCCGGCGAAATCCTCTTCGAAACCGACGGTTGCCGGGTTGTATTCGGGGGGGGGTAGATGCTGTTTTTTTTGTTGCTGAGGGTTTGGGGTGGTTGATGGTTCTGGTGGTTGTTAAGGGTTGCTGAGGGTTCTGATTTGTTGCTGGTGGTTTGATGCCGGATGTTTTCCGGATGTTTTTTTGTCATCCCGAGCCTGCGAGGGATCTTATCGCATTCTATGTCAAAAGATCCCTCGCAGGCTCGGGATGACAAAAGACAGAACCACGGGCAACAACCCAGAACACCCAGCAACCACCAGAACACCCATAACAATCCAGCAACAATCAGAACACTCAGCAACAATCAGAACACCCAGCAACAATCAGAACACTCAGCAACAATCAGAACACTCAGCAACAATCAGAACACTCAGCAACAATCAGAACACTCAGCAACAACCCAGCAACCATCAGAACTTAGAAAAGGAACGTGTATCTTTGCCGGATGATGTCATTGCTCAACGGTAAGGTACAGGACGGTCTTAATTTTTTCAGTAAGCTGACGCCGAAGCGGGCAGCAAATGCGATCAGGCTGATTAGCAGCTACTACCGTTCCCGCCGGACCGGTATGGCGCAGCCGTCGGGCCTGCCGATGTCGATCTCGTTTGAGCCGACAACCTCCTGCAACCTGCGCTGCCCCGAATGCCCGAGCGGACTCCGGTCGTTTACGCGGCCCACGGGTATGCTCGGCGAAGAGCTCTTCAAACGGACCATCGACGAGCTGCACGACACGCTGCTCTACCTCATTTTCTACTTTCAGGGAGAACCCTACCTGCACCCGCAGTTTCTGGAACTGGTGCAGTATGCTGCGAAAAAGAACATCTATACCGCCACCAGCACCAACGCCCATTACCTCACCGACGCCAATGCCCGTAAGACCGTTGAGTCGGGGCTGGACCGGCTGATTATTTCGATTGATGGCACCACCCAGGAAGTCTACCAGCAATACCGCGTCGGCGGGAAACTGGAGAAAGTACTGGAAGGCACCCGTAACATTATACGCTGGAAAAAAGAGCTTAAATCACGCACGCCCCATGTGCTGTTCCAATTTCTGGTGGTGCAGCCCAACGAGCACCAGATTGCCGATGCCAAACGCCAGGCCGCCGAACTGGGTGTCGACGAAATCAAGTTTAAAACGGCCCAGATTTACGACTACGAACAGGGCAATCCGCTGATTCCGACCCTTGACCGCTACAGCCGCTACGCACCGCAATCCGACGGCTCCTACCGCATTAAAAGCGCCCTCGACGATCATTGCTGGAAGATGTGGCACTCCTGCGTCATCACCTGGGACGGGCTGGTGGTGCCCTGCTGTTTCGATAAGGACGCCCACCACCGTGTTGGTGATTTACAGCAGCAACGCTTCACCGAGCTCTGGCAAGGTCCCACCTATCAGGACTTCCGTCAGGCCCTTATCCGTTCCCGCTCCGAAATCGACATGTGCAAAAATTGCACTGAAGGCACAAAAGTTTGGGCTTAAGAGTGAGTGATTGGGCGAATGAGTGATTGAGTGAATTAATTAGAAGCAAATCAGTATATTGCAACTAACAGTATGCGGCAAAATACTGTCGCTAATTCACTCAATCGCTAATTCACTCATTGTAACATGCTGAGCCGCGTAGCTAATTCTATTTACTGGATGAATCGTTACATCGAACGGGCAGAGAATTATGCCCGTTTTATGAGCGTAAATTTTAACCTGGCCCTCGATTTACCTCCTACCGTTAGTCAGCAATGGGAGCCGCTGCTGATCGCTACCGCCGATAATTTCCTGTTCTATCAGCATTACAGTGAGCCGACGCGTGAAAATGTCATTGAGTTCATGACGTTCGACAAGCGTAATCCGAATTCAATTGTATCGTGTCTGAATTACGCCCGCGAAAATGCCCGGACCATCCGCGAAACCATCTCGAAGGAAATGTGGGAGCGTATCAACCAGCTCTACCTTATGGTGCGCGATTCGGCTCCGAATCATGCTGAGTGGTCGCAGACCCGGATGCAGGACTTCCTGACCGAAATCCGCGACGGAACGCAGTTGTTCTACGGGATTATTGACTCAACCATTACGCGCAACGAAGCGTGGCATTTCGGCCGTCTGGGCCGGTTTCTGGAACGTGCCGACAAAACGTCACGGTTTCTGGATGTGAAGTATTTTACCTTGTTTCCGGAAGAAGACGAAGGCTCAACGCTTGACCTGATGATCTGGTCGGCAGTACTGAAATCAGTGAGTGCCTACAACATGCACCGGCAACAATACCGCACGCTGACGCCTCAGGGCATTGTGGAGTTCCTGCTGCTGGACAAACTCTTCCCGCGCGCCGTAGCCCACAGCATCCGTCAGGCGGAGTTGTCGCTGTACGAAATCGGCGGACAGAATCCAGGCAACGGCTATACCAATCAAGCCGAAAAAGCGATGAGCAAACTGCGCGCCGAACTGGAGTTTACCGAAGTAGCCGACATCTTCAAGGATGGCCTGCACCAGTACCTCGACCGGTTCCAGATCCGCGCCAACGCCGTCGGTGCCGCAATTTTTGAAACCTATTTTGATCTGAAGCCGGTGGAAAGCTGATTTCAGGCGTATAAAAAAAAGGGCGGCCACGTGGGGCCGCCCGTACGGGTTGTAGGGGCGACCCCATGTGGTCGCCCTTTCCCTTTAAACACGTGGTCGCCCTTTCCCTTTAAACACGTGGTCGCCCTTCTCATTTTAAAAATCAGAAAAACGGGAACGCCACTGCCACATATGGCATGGCCACGCGGTTGCGGTAACGCAGATTACCATCCAGGGTCCGGTCCTGATTTAATTTCATTTCGGTTGTCAGCCACTGATACGCGATCTTGACGCCGATCCGCTTGGTAATCAGAAAACGGGCATATACTTCCGTAGCTAGTGACCCACGGTCATTATCACCCAGCAACCGGACGTTGATAGAACGCGGATGTGCGCTCTGCGTAGTATGTTTCGGCGAAAAATAAATCAGGGAATCTTCTTCGGAGGCAGTATCAACATAATAGCCTCCTTTTGATGATAAGATCTTTGCGCTACGCAGACGCCCCAGTGCAAAACCCAGCAGATCGGCACTTGCCCCTAGTTCAACAGGACCAAGCTTTACCTGCGCCACTAACCCGAAATTAACCATTGATTGCGACGTACGGTCGAAACGAAGCGTATCAATATTCGTTGGTCTCACATCGGCCGTTAATGCTGCCAGACCGGTTTCACCGCGGGTAAGTCTCGCCGGAGCGGTTATATAATCAACATCTTTGCCGTAAACACCACCAGCGCGGAAGGTCCAGCCGAGGCTGAACACCTGCTGCCGGCCAAGATGCAGTAATTCATAGTAGGTAAGTGACGGCGCAGTATGGTCATTTTTAAACGCCAGCCCCACATCCATACCTTTGCTGATACGGTTGGTAAACTGCGACTGACTGAATGACAGAAACGGGAGAAACGCAAACAGAATTGTATAGAAACCTTTCATGCAGTGGGTACAGTAATTTGGGGCAAAGATAAGGTCCCCTACTGAGAAAAATAATATGTACCCATGAAGAATAGACAGGATTTACGTTCGTTGGATAAGTTTCGTGCAAAAAACAACACCGACCTCAATTTTGGGTCGGCGTGTCGAATTACACTTCATCAACAAACTAAAAACCAAATTAGGTAGCTAAAAAAAGCTGGCTGTAGGAGGGGGATTCGAACCGCCCACGGTGCAGTTAGCCACAGTACAACATCTGGTGGTCAACCCCAGTCGCTCTTGCGAGCGGCATTATGCTGTGTTTATCCCTTATCACCACCCCCGAGACAGGAGGGCACGTCTGCCAATTTCGACATCCTACAGTATATGAAGAGAACGTTGTCAAGCGCTTCAGCGTGTCCGTTTGATTAACTTGACGATACAAAGTTAAAACGCTTCCGCCCTTTTTTGCAAATTTTTTATAAAAAAATCTGAAAATTTATATTTCATTCAAAAAAAACTTATTTTTGTTGGCATCCATCAAATACAAGGTTTGAAAAATGGAGAAAAATTTAGAAATTGACAACACAGACCTCAAAATACTCGATTTATTGATGCAGGATGCCAATATGGCGTATACTGAGATCGGTAAACGGATCTACGTATCAGGCGGTACAGTACACGTCCGCATGAAGAAATTAGAGCAAATGGGCATTGTCCGCGGGTCGCAGCTGGTGATTGATCATACACGGCTGGGCTGGGACATCAGCGCGTTTCTGGGCATCTACCTCGACAAAAGTTCACTCTACGAAGAAGTGGCCGTTGAGCTGGAAAAAATTCCCGAAGTGGTCAATATCCATTACACCACCGGCATTTACAGCATCTTCGCCAAAATTGTGTGCCGCGACACGCAGCACCTGCGCGAGGTCTTACACGACAAAATTCAGAAAGTAGGCGGCATTCAGCGAACCGAGACGTTTATTTCGTTAGAAGAACGGATCCTGCGCCCTATTCCGTTTGAGTATTCCAACGACTAGCGGCCGGTAGACAAGGTTATTTCTGACTGTTAATCGCGAATCGCTTGCGGCCTTTACTCAACTTCATCGTCATCTGGATCGGGCTGTCGACCCTTTGTCAGGCCCAACCCATCGCAGGGCAGCAACTGTTCCCGTTCCTGAACCTGCCCACGCATGCCCGTGTGGCAGCCCTGGGCGGACAGGTCGCGTCGGCAACCCAACCCGACGGGATGTATTTCCAGAACAACCCCGCCCTGGCCGACTCCGTGGGCGCTCATCAGCTCGGGCTGTCGTTTATGCCCTATCTGGCCGCGGCTAAATATTATACCCTGCAATATGGCCTCCCCTTCGGCCACAAGACCGGTCAGCTAGGCCGCTGGGCTGCCGGGCTCCAGTACCTCTCCTACGGGCAGTTTGACCTGACCGACCCATCGGGCAATAACCTGGGCACCTTTACGGCCAATGACTATGCGCTGAGCCTGTCCCACGCCCGCACGGAAGGGAATTACACCCTCGGGGCTACAATCAAGGCTGTCGGCTCGTCAATCGAACTTTACAGCGCCTTTGCCGTCATGGCAGACCTCGGCGGCGTCTGGCGGCACCCCAAAAAGCAGCTTACGTTCGGGCTGACCGCTAAAAACATCGGCCGCGTGCTGCGTAACTACAGTCCGACCGACGCTCAGCTCCCGTTTGATCTCCAGGCTGGGGTGACGTTCAAGCCTGCCCACGCGCCCGTACGGATCACGGTTACGGCTCATCACCTGCATCAGTTTGATATCGCCTACAACGATCCGAAGCTGAACCTGACGTACGACCTGAATGGCAATCCGGTTGTCAGCAAGGTGGGGGTTGCTGATAAACTGGCCCGGCACCTGATTGTCGGGGCGGAACTGCTCATCAGCCGGAACCTCAACATCCTGGTCGGTTATAACCACCAGCGGCGGCAGGAAGGCCGTTTGCAGGACTTTGGCGGGCTTTCCGGCCTGTCGTTCGGGCTGTCGGCCCAGGCCAGAGGGTTCCAGCTGACCTATGCCCGTTTCATGTACACACCGGCGGCCGGTGGCAGCAGCCAGCTCAGCCTGCGCATCAGTATGGACCGGATATTGACAAAAAACTGACCGGCACGAACCCCTTTCGCCCGAAAAACTGTTAACGCTACGACACTACTCAACCAGACCTGACGCTTGCCGGGCCGGTTGTATTTGTAAAACAACATGAATGAATTCCTGAAAGACCTTACGCCCCGGCAGATTGTTGCCGAGTTAGACCAATACATCATTGGCCAGCATAACGCCAAACGCAACGTGGCCATTGCCCTGCGTAACCGCTGGCGCCGCATGAATGCCCCCGCCGATATCCGCCGTGAAATTGTGCCGAACAACATTCTGATGATCGGCGCCACGGGGGTCGGTAAAACCGAAATCGCCCGCCGCCTCGCCAAACTGGCCGATGCGCCGTTTACCAAAGTCGAAGCCTCGAAGTTTACGGAAGTGGGGTATGTGGGCCGCGACGTGGAAAGCATGGTCCGCGATCTGGTGGAGCAGGCCGTTAACATGGTCAAAGCCGCTAAAAAGGAAACCGTGAAGGGTCGGGCGCAGCAGATCGTGGAAGACATCATCCTCGACATTCTGATCCCGCCTGTCAAGCAGCCGGTGACTACCGGTTTTATGCCCAACGACAGCAACCGCGCGCCCGACAGCGATGCGGAACTGAACGAGAAGACCCGTGAACGGTTCCGCGATAAAATCCGCTCCGGCGAAATGGACGAGCGCAAAATCGAAATCGACGTGCAGCAAAGTCAGGCACCGAACATAGGGGTGATGGGCGGCGGCATGGACGAGTTGTCGATGATGAACCTGCAGGACATGATCGGTGGGATGATGCCGAAGCGGAACCGCAAACGCAAGGTGACCATTGCCGAAGCCAGGAAGCTGCTGTTCGAAGAAGAAGCTGCGAAACTGATCGACATGGACGAGGTGAAGGAAGAAGCCATTTTTAAGGCCGAAAACACCGGCATCATCTTCATCGACGAAATTGACAAGATTGCCACCAACCGTTCGGGTGGCGGCGGCCCCGACGTGAGCCGTGAGGGCGTGCAGCGCGACCTGCTGCCGATTGTGGAGGGCAGCACCGTTAATACCAAATACGGAACGATAAATACCGACCACATTCTGTTTGTGGCGGCGGGTGCCTTCCACGTTTCGAAGCCCAGCGACCTGATTCCCGAGTTGCAGGGCCGTTTCCCGATCCGGGTCGAGTTGCAGAGCCTGTCGGAAGATGATTTTTACCAGATTCTGAAAGCACCGAAAAACGCGCTGACGAAGCAATACGAAGCGATGATGGCTGCCGAGAGCGTTGACCTGACGTTTCAGGACGAGGCGCTGCGCGAAATGGCCCGCATTGCCTATGAAGTGAACTCAGAGGTTGAGAACATCGGAGCCCGCCGGTTACAGACGGTGATGAGCCACCTGCTCAACGACTTTATGTTCGACATTCCGGACGTTATCGGGGCCAACGCCCATCTGGTGGTGACAAAAGAGATGGTGCAGGAAAAGCTGAGCGGCCTCGTCCAGAACCGCGACCTGAGCCAGTTTATTTTGTAGTTTTCTGAAGAAGATATTTTTTACTCCCTGCCAGGCTGATGAGGATCAGCCTGGCAGTTTTTTTGTAGATTGGAAAAGACGGGCCTTTATACAACGTCAATTAGCGCGAAGACTTGTTGAACACACGAAAACAAAGCCCGAAAAATACAAACTAACGATAACAAGCCGCTGATAATCCGTTTATTGTACCGGCATTGTCATACCGGATCAGGCATATCGGGAAAGTACTGGAACAGCAGATTTCTCTGGCCCACACGCTGTCTTATCCTTTCAGCACATGAAAAAACTACTGACACTCTTTTTATTGCTTTTATCGTGTTCTATCTACGCACAACGAAAGGCAATTGCCGATCTTCCGGCTGTTAGTCCGGAGGCTGCCGGATTCAATAAAGACTCCATTCGGGCGCTTACGGATACAATCGCCGGATTCAAACAACGGGATTACCGGGGCTTAGTCGTTATTAAAAACAATCAGCTTGTCATAGAAAATTACTACAATACGTTCTGGCGTAATCACATACATGATATCCGGTCGGCCGGAAAGAGCATTACGGCTTTATTGCTCGGTGTGGCTATCAAAGAGGGTTTGGTACAACATGTAGATCAGGATGTTTATTCGTTCTTCTCCAAAAAGAAGTACCCTTCCATGCATGAAGATTACAAGCAAGTCAAACTTATTCACCTGCTGAATATGATGTCGGGCTTAGATGCTGATTCCGATAACCCCAAAACCCCGGGCAGTGAAGGGAAATGGATGGCAAAAGATGAATGGGTATCCTATTTGTTGAGCGTTCCGTTAGCAGGCAAGCCCGGACAAAAATGGGTATATGCCGATATTAACGCCGTTTTGATCGGTGCCATTATTGAAGAAAAATCCGGTATGAGCCTAAGGGATTTTGCCAGACAAAAAGTGTTTGCCCCCCTGGCAATTAACGAGTTTTACTGGTACGCTAATGCCGCCAATCAAACCGGCGCTGCCGGTAACCTTTACCTCTCTACGCTGGATTTTGCCAAACTGGGGTTACTGGTTGCCAACAAAGGGAAATGGGGTGATAAGCAGCTGGCCGATTATGACTACATGAACCGGCTGTTAAGCGAACACTCCACGGCAATCGGCGATTATAACCCGCTGGCTGACGGATATGGGATGCTTTGGTACAGAACAAAACGCAGGTTTGGCCAGCGGGAAGTAAGCTATCTCTGGGCATCCGGCAATGGCGGCAATCATCTGGTAGTTGTCCCCGAAGAGAATATGGTCATCGCCATGACCTCCGGTGCATACGGCAATTGGTATCCCCATGCAAGGGCTTATTTCATCCTCGGTAAGCTGTTTCAGGCACTGGAAAAGAAATAAGTAGCAACCAGTACCCTGCTTACCTTTACCGGCGCTATGCTGTTAGCCTATGCCAGCCTGAAGCTATACGATGAGCCGGTACGGGCGTGGCTGCGGAAAAAGCTGCAATAAACCTCTATACCCTGATAACAGATGAACGTACAACAACAAATCAGCGACTACATCAGCAGTCTGCCGGAACCCCGGCGTACCGACTTTCTGGCATTACACCAACGCATTCTTCAGGAACTGCCGGACTGCCGGCTATGGTTTCTGGACGGGAAAGACGAAACGGGGAAAACAGTCTCGAACCCGAGCATTGGCTATGGTTTCCAGCGTATTCTCTATGCCGATGGTAAAACCAAAGAGTTCTATCAGGCAGGCATAAGTGCCCCGACGACCGGCATTTCGGTGTATATTATGGGGCTTAAAGACAAGAAATACCTGGCCGGTACGTTCGGCAGCCGGTTAGGAAAGGCAACGGTGACCAGCTATTGCATCAAATTCAAAAACCTGAAAGCGATCGATGTAGACGTGCTGCTGGAAGCGATTCAGGACGGTATACGACAAACGAGTTAATCAGAACAGTCTCGCCCCACCGACCAGTTTATGCACGGGTCGCCTTTGACAACATCGGCTAGCAGCGGGTGCTGACGAAATGCGGCTTTGTGAAAATTGGTACCGACCACGGCTTTGCGAATGCGCGGCAAGCCGACATTGAGGAGTATATTTACCGGCTTTCCTGAGAATACTTTTAACCGGACAATGACTATGGACAAACGCGTAAAATTTGACTTTGAAATTTATTTTACCAACGGCGGCAGCATCAAGGGTGAGGATTTCCGGCTGGACATTGCGGGCGACGCTATTTCGGACCGGGAACTCGCCGACTACATTATCGCCGATCTGCGGCTGCTGATGGTGGGTCAGACCCGAATCCTGAACAAGGAAATTCTGACGGAACCGCACAAGCGTAAACCCATCAACGAACCGACGGGACGTGAGGTTTTTATTGATCTGAGCCACACCATCGAAGACGGTCTGGTCACCTACAAAGGTCTCCCCGCTCCTGTCATCTGCGATTACCTCAGCCGTGAGCGGTCGAGGCAGGTTTATGCCGAAGGCACTGAATTTCAAATCGGTAAAATTGAAATGGTCACCAATACCGGTACCTACATTGACTGTCCGTTTCACCGGTTCGAGCATGGCAAAGACCTCTCCGAAGTGGAGCTTGCCTGCTTTGCTGACCTGGACGCCGTGGTGATCAGGGTGCCGTTTACCGACACACTGGCGATCACCGAAGCACACGTCCGGAACTACGAAATCAGAAACCGGGCCGTGCTGATTCACACCGGCTGGGACGCGCACTGGAATACAGAAACCTACTACGAAAACCACCCCTATCTGACGGAGGATGCTGCTATCTATCTGCGCGACTGCGGCGTCCGGCTCGTCGGTATCGACTCGCATAATATTGACTGCACAACCGGCAACACAAGACCGGTGCACACCACGCTGTTAGGTGCGGAAATACTGATTGTCGAACACCTGTGTAACCTGCAACTGCTGCCCGATGAAGGCTTCACATTCAGCGCCGTACCGCCCAAATTCAAAGGCGTCGGCACATTTCCCGTGCGGGCCATGGCAAAAATCCGCTAACGATCACCCCATTTGTCCCGTAGGGACATAACAGCGCAGCGTCGGTAGAAAAGCGTCGGTAACAACGCGTCCGTAAAAACGGTACCCAAAACCAACAACATCCATTCGTGCCGTAGGTACGACACGGTTTCACCGGTCCCAATATTCATTTGGTAATTCAATAATGCCCATTTACCTTTGTAACTAAGATATTTATCGACTAAGACAAATGAGCGACGCAGAAACGGTTAAACAGGTACGGAAACTGAGCCAGTTATATGCCTACACCTCCATACAGATGCACGAGGCGGTGGCCCGTCAGGCGGGACTGTCGGGGACAGATCACAAATACCTGGGCTTTTTGCAGGAGAAAGGGCAAATGACCGCCGGCGAACTCGCTACGCTCACCGGTCTGACGACGGGAGCCGTCACGGGCCTGATTGACCGGTTCGAAAAGAAAGGACTGGTGCGCCGGCAATTTGCTCCCGATGACCGCCGGAAAGTCTTTATTGTACCGGAAACCGACGTGATCATGGCCCTGTTCGAACCGCTGTACCGGGATTTCCGGCAACAACACGAAGCACTTCTTGCTGCCTTTTCAGCCGACGAACGCACCGTGCTAGACACCTATTTCCGGCAAGCCATTGCCCTGATGCAGCAAACCACCGATCAACTCAACGACCTCTAATCCGGCACCATGCACAACTACATCGCTGATTTCCTGAACCTTGACAAAACTGGTCTGACAACCGCCGGTGGCAAAGGTGCGAACCTGGGCGAACTCGCCCGTATCAACGGCATTCACGTTCCCGACGGCTTCTGCATCACAACAGAGGCCTTTAAACACATCGTTGCCGGGAACGCGGGGGTCGCGGCCCTGCTGGACCAACTGGCCCTTGTACCGGCCGCTGACCGGACCGCCATTGCCTCCATCAGCGCAGCCATCCGCGGGCAGATCGAAGCCATTCCCATACCGGCCGGCCTGCGCGAAGTCATTCATAATCACCTCACGGCTTATGGGGCGAATGACGCATATGCGGTTCGTTCGAGCGCTACGGCCGAGGATTTACCGACCGCTTCATTTGCCGGTCAGCAGGATACCTACCTCAACATTGTCGGCGGGGAAGCCATCCTGACCCACGTCCGCCAGTGCTGGGCGTCGCTGTTTACCGAACGGGCTGTCAGCTACCGGATTCAGCATGGTTTCGAGCACCGGACGGTGCATTTGGCGGTGGTGATTCAGAAAATGGTGTTTCCGCAGGCTTCCGGCATGTTATTTACGGCCGATCCCGTTACATCGAACCGGAACGTGGTTTCCATCGACGCGGGCTTTGGGCTGGGCGAGGCCCTCGTATCCGGCCGGACGAATGCGGATACCTACAAGGTCCGCAACGGCATTATTACGGAAAAGAAAATACCGGCAAAAACGCTGGTTATGGAGGCGGCAGCCGCAGGTGGCACACAGGAGCGGGAACTGCCGCCGGACCGGCAACAGCAACAGGTATTAACGGACGTACAAATCGGCGAACTGGCCCGCATCGGCCGGCAGATCGAACAGCATTTTGGTTCTCCGCAGGATATTGAATGGTGCCTGGCCGGTGAGCAGTTCTACTTCGTGCAGAGCCGCCCGATCACTACCCTTTATCCCCTTCCGGCGGTCAGTGACCAACAGCCACACGTCTACATTTCGGTCGGCCACCAACAGATGATGACCGACCCCATCCGGCCGCTGGGTATGTCGCTCTGGCAGCTTACCGCCGGACGCCCCATGTACGCAGCCGGCGGCCGGCTGTTTGTCGATGTAGCCCCCGAACTGGCGACACCGGCCGGACGACAGCTGATGCTGAACGTGCTGGGCAATAACGACCCGCTGATCAAAGACGCGCTGACAACCATTCTGGCCCGCGAGGACTTCATCCAGCCCGTGACGGATGACGCGACAGTGCAGAAAAGTCCGTCTGGTAGCCCGGCCCTCGCCGATTACCAGACGCTGAAGGATTTTGACCCCTCGGTTGTCGGTGAACTGATCCGGCAAAGTCAGGCATCCATTGAGGCCTTCCGGGAAGAAATTAAGCACAAAACCGGTCCGGCGCTCATCGATTTTATCGTTGACCATATCCGGCAGACCCGCGGCGCCATGAAAGACCCGCGCGGGTTCAGGGTGATCATGACTGCCATGAACGCCTCCACCTGGCTGAACGAACACATCGCGCAGTGGCTGGGTGAAAAAGGTGTTGCCGATACCCTGACGCAATCGGTTCCGAATAACATCACATCGGAAATGGGCTTGGCCCTGCTGGATGTGGCCGACGTAATCCGCCCCTATCCGGCGGTTATTGAGCGGCTGCAACAAGCGGTTGACGACTCCTTTCTGAATCAGTTAGACGACGTACAGGGAGGCTGGGAAGCCAGGGAGGCGATCCTCGCGTTTCTCGACCAGTACGGCATGCGGTGCAGCGGTGAAATCGACATTACCCGCCCGCGCTGGCGCGAACAACCAGCCCTGCTCCTGCCAGCCATTCTCAGTAATGTCAGAAACAACGTACCCGGAGCGGCCAGGCAAAAGTTTGAGGAGGGATTGCGCGAAGCAACACGCAAACGGGAATCAATACTGGAACGGCTCCGGCAACTCCCCGGCGGCGACGAAAAAGCGGCCGCAGCCGACCGGATGATTCAACTCGTCAGAAACCTGATCGGTTACCGCGAATACCCCAAATACGACATTGTCAGCCGGTACTTTATTTGTAAACAGGCACTGCTGGCCGAGGCCGGCCGGCTTGTACAGGCAGGGACTTTGCCCGATGCCGAAGACATTTTTTACCTGACCTTCGATGAACTGGACGACCTCGTCCAAACGCATACGGTCGATAACCAGCTCATTCAGCAACGTAAAGCCGATTATCTCCGGTTTGACAAACTGACGCCGCCGCGTGTGTATACCTCAGAGGGCGAGATCATTACCAGTTCGTACAAGCGGGAGAATCTGCCGGCGGACGCCATTGCCGGTTTAGCGGTGTCGGCCGGCATCGTGGAAGGACGGGCGCGGGTAATCCGGCAGATGGGTGAGGCCGAACCCGGACCGGACGATATTCTGGTAACGTCCTTCACCGATCCGGGCTGGACGCCCCTGTTTGTGTCGATCAAAGGGCTGGTTACGGAAGTCGGCGGACTGATGACCCACGGGGCCGTGATCGCCCGTGAATACGGCTTACCGGCCGTAGTAGGCATCGATAAGGCCACAACGCTCATCAAAGACGGGCAGCGAATTCGTGTAAACGGTACGGAAGGGTATGTAGAAATCCTGGATTTCGGTTAACTTACGGTTCTTAACCTGTTAACTCTCAACAATCTGACGTATTCATGAAAGTTTATTACTTTTCCGGCCTGCTGGCAGCCCTCTCCGGCCTGTCGGCGCAGGCGCAGTCAACCATCAGCGGCTTTACCCCTGACAATCAGGCGAAGCAGACGAAATTCGAGCAGGTGTTTCAGACGCAGCAATCGACAGAGCGGTTTAAAAAACATCTGCAAACGATGTGTTCGGTGCCGCACCTGGCCGGTACGCCCGAAAACGCCAAAGTCCGCGATTACATCGTCGAGACCATGAAAAAAGCCGGCCTTCAGGTCGACATTTACCCCCATGACATTTACCTGCCCAAAGGCCCCGGCACCATTGCCGTGGAACTGGTCGAGCCGATCCGCGAGCCGCTGAACACCCGCGAGTACATTGTCCCCGATGACAAATACTCGGGGCACCCGCTGCTGACCCAGGGCTGGAATGCCTGGTCCGGCTCGGGCGACGTGACCGCCGAGGTGGTTTATGCTAACTACGGCCGCAAGGAAGACTTTGAGCAACTGGCCAAAATGGGCATTTCCGTGAAAGGCAAGATTGTCATGGCCCGTTACGGCGGCAATTTCCGCGGTTACAAAGCCAAACACGCCCAGGCAGCCGGAGCGGCCGGCGTCATTATTTACACCGATCCGGAAGACTCGGGCTACAAAAAAGGCATTACCTTTCCCGAAGGTCCCCTGTCGAGCGAAAGTACCATTCAGCGCGGCTCCCTGCTGACCGTCGACTTTACGGGTGATGCCCTGACTCCGGGCGAACCGGCGCTCCCCCTCGACGGGCCGGTGAAAGTCAAACGCAGCGATCCGAAAGACGTGGCGCTGCACAAAATTCCGGTGACACCCCTGCCGTGGAACTCGGCCCAGGAAATCCTGAAACGCATGACCGGCAGTAAAGGGGTTCCGGCGGGCTGGCAGGGTGGCCTGCCGTTTGCCTACCGGCTTGAGGGCGGTCCGGCGCTGAAAGTGCGGCTGAACGTGCAGCAGGAAAAGGATTTTGTCCGGGTGTATGAAGTAGTCGGCACCCTGACCGGCAGCGAATTTCCTGACGAATGGGTAGTAATGGGTTGCCATTACGACGCCTGGTCGTTCGGCGCAACCGACCCCAACAGCGGTACATCCATGTTGCTGTCACTGGCCGAGTCGCTGGGGAAACTGGCGAAAGACGGGCAGCGGCCCCGCCGGACAATTAAAATTGCGCACTGGGATGCCGAAGAAGCCGGTGTTATCGGCTCCACGGAATGGGTCGAGCAGTTCCGCGATGAGCTGAGCAAAAAGGCCGTAGCCTATTTCAACGCCGATGCGGCGGTTTCGGGGGCGATGTTTGGCGGCAGTGCCTCGCCATCGCTCAAAACGCTGCTGGTCGAAGCCTCTCAGGCGGTGCAGTATCCTGACTCCGCCAAAACGGTGTATCAACACTGGATGGGCAGCAAAAAACCGGGTGCCAGCGAGCCGAACATCGGGAATCTGGGCGGCGGATCGGACCATATTGCGTTCTACATGCACGCCGGTGTACCGTCGGCCAGCATCGGCACCCACGGCCCGACACTCTACCACTCGGTTTACGACGACTTGTACTACTACGAAAAGTTTGCCAATCCGGGCTACAAAATGGGGCCACTGGTGGAGCAGATGATGGGCACGCTGACGACGCGTCTGGCCAATGCCGACCTGATTCCGTATGACGTAACCCGCTATCCGGCCGACCTGACCACGCACCTGAAAGCAGCCGAAAAGGCGATCAAAGCCTACAAACCCGACTACTCAATTGATAACGTCCTGAAGCAGGTCGATGTGCTTAAGCAAAGCACGGATGCCTATGCGGCGGCCGTTAAGCAAAAGCTGTCGGCGGGCACGATTGACAAAAAGCAGGCCGAAGCCATCAACCGCGACCTTCGTCAGCTGGAAAAAGCCTTTATCGATCCGGATGGCATGGCCTTTGGCAAGTGGTATAAATCGTTGTATGCCGCACCGGACCCGTATAGCGGCTATGCTGACTGGATGCTGCCCGCGTTCCTCTACGAAGCCTCGCTGAAATCGGCCGCTAATCTGCCGGCCATCGAAGCACGCTACTCGGCGGCCATCGGCAAGCTAACGGAACAGATTAATACGCTGACACAGGCTGTGGGTCAGGCGTCAGCACCGGCCGCGTCAATCGGGACGGGAAAGAAGTAAGTTGTTTTAAAGCAGAAAGATAAGCAGGGGCACGAAGGAGGTTTCTTTGTGCCCCTGCTCCTACTATACCTCTATGCAAATCAGAGCCTTTAATCCACACACAGATGTACCGGCGCTGTTGAGTCTGCTGCTGCTTAACACCCCTGAGTTCTTTGCACCGGAAGAAGAAGAAGATTTTATCAATTACCTGAAATACGAAGCGACCCGTTATTTTGTCGTCGAAGCGGATGATCAGCTCGTTGGCTGCGGGGGCTATAATAACCCCGACGGCCCGACCATCTTCCGGCTATCCTGGGACATTGTGCATCCCGCCTGGCAGGGTCAGGGTATCGGCCGGCGGCTTTCCGAATACCGTATTCAGCAAATCAGGGAGTCTGAAGGGGGTACGGTGATCCTTGTCCGCACGTCGCAGCACGTTTACCGTTTTTACGAGCGGCTGGGGTTTGTGTTGCAGGCGGTTGTCAAAGATTACTGGGCAGCAGGCTACGATCTCTATCAGATGGAGTACGCCGGTCCGTCAGGGAGCTGACAGCACCTGTACCAGCCGAAGAATTGCCTGATCGGTATCAGCCCGCTTGGTGTGCGGCGGCTCAAAGCGGTTGAACGGTTTCAGTTCCAGCACAAAGGTCTCGTCGATGTCGTCGTCAAACGGCGTAAACAGCTTATAGCCGATTACCTGCATGGGCATTACCCCGTGCTTTTTTTTAAACCGGACTAGTACCCCGCCCAGCCATTGTTCTACATCCTGCGCAGCATGTCCGGCGGCCGGCACAAACCGGACCTCGGCATGATTCCGGTCGCGGATGGTTTGGTCGGCGGGGTCATAGTGCCCTTCACAGCTCGAAAATGTCCGGACAATGCCCGTCGCATTCAGGGCGTCTACCAGCGGCAGGATCTTTGGTTCGATTGTTTCCATAGTTTATTTTCAACCACAAAGGCGGGAAGAAACAAAGGGGCACGAAGTTAATTATTACCGTGAAATTAACGTCGTGCCCCTTCCTGTCTTCCCGCCTTCGTGGCAAACCGCTTAAAAAACAAACGCTACGACAAAAAATGCCGTAGCGCTGTTTACAGTATGGGTAGGGTTATGAATCCCTTATTTCACATCCCAGAATAACTTCGTGGTCTGCGTATCTTTGGCTTTCACCGTCTGATAGTTGATCGTATTCAGCGATGCCTCACTGGTTGGGTATAACAACCGTGTCGGTGGCGTTTTGGCCGTGTTCGAGCCGTTGTCCGTCGGGAACGTGAAACCAACCAGCTTCGTGCGGCGGGATTCAGCCCAAGCCTGTGTCGCCTGCATCACAGTATAGTCAACCCACTTCTGGGTAGCGATCTTCTTCAGGTTATCCGTTCCGTAAGCAACAGATGGCTGCGCCAGGAAGGTAGTAATCTGCGCTTCCGTCGGCGCTACATCCTTGGCGGCATTCCGGCTGCTGCCGCTGTTGATGCCATACCAGAACGCAATTGACTGACGGATACCGCTTTCATAAGCCGTTTTCGCGTTGCCCAGACCCCAGCGTTCATACGCTTCGGCCTTGTTGAACCATGTTTCGGCCGAGGTGATCAGGATGCCCGGGAACAGGTTGTTCTCCGAGAACGTCGTTGAATCCCAGCGGGAAATAGCATTGGCCGTCTGCGCTGCGGTCAGCTCTGTTGCTGTCCAGGTATTTTTCACCCCGGCATATTTACCCGTACCGTTTGTGGTAAAGTAAACCGGCAGACGCGGGTCATTGGCCGGTGCCATCACGTCGTTGACCAGATAGCCCGGCGCAAACGGATTCACCCCGAAACCATTCCGCATATCGTTTACGGCCACCAGATTGCTGGTGGTAGCAGCCGGCTGGATCGTGATGCTTTCCGTTGCGGCATCAACCAGCGGATATTTCGCCGGATCGCTCAGGATCGTCGTCACCAGCGCTTTGGCAGCGGCTTCGTCGGCGCCTGACACCCGCATCGCCAGACGCAGCATCAGCGAGTTACAGTACTTCCGCCACTTCGTCAGATTGCCCTTGTTCACGTAGTCATACGACGTAAACTGGTTAGCATAGAACGTCGTCGGCGTAGTCGTTGCGAGGTAATCCGAAATACGCTTCAGATCGGTCAGAATGGTGCTGTACGTGGTTTTTGCCTCGTCGTAGGTTGCCAGCGAAATAGTCCCCTGCGCATTCAGCTGACCAGCTGTCGAGAACGGAATATCCCCCCACAGGTCGATCATCTGGGCCGTCTGGTCGTACAGGAAAATACGGCCTGTCTCCAGAAACAGCTGTAGCCCGGCTTTGTCTTCGGTGCCCAGGTTGTTGTATACTTTTTCCAGTTCCCGGTAGCGGGCCATCGTCTGGGTATAGTATACATTCCAGCGGTCGGCGTTGTAGGCCGTTACCTGCTCATATACCCCGTTCGTCGACGTAAAGCCGTTCAGCTGGCTGTATGTCCCGATTTCAGGAATCAGGAACGTGTACAGGTTCCAGTAACGGGGGTTAACCCGCTCGTTGAACAACATACCCGCCCATAACCGCTGCACATCGGCACTCACCGCTCCGCTCGGATTCAGGTAGGCATTATCAATATCTGTTTGTTTACAGCCGGTCACGATAGCCCCTACGCTCAGTAAGCCAAGTAAACCGGTTACAATAACTTTTTTCATTTTATGGAATGATTCAGAAAAACCGATTAGAATGAGAAACGAACACTGCCACCGATTGAGCGCGATGCCGCTGTACCACCCCCTACGCTGGTTGCGCGTGAGATCCAGCTTGTACCAACGCCTTCTTCAGGGTCAAGACCCGGCAACGACTTGTAGAAGTAGAACAGGTTACGGCCGTAGGCAGATACCGTCAGGTTCTGCATTTTCAGCTTCGACCGCAGCCGTACCGGGAACGAGTACGCCAGCGACACTTCACGCAGTTTGATGTAGTTGTTGTCGAACACGGCATTCTGGTACGAAATGTTCGAACCTGAACCCGGGTAGCCACCCCAGTTGTAATGGTAGCGGTAGTACTGACCGGCTTCAACGATGCGCTTGTTAGGCTCACCCGTTGCCGTTACACCTTCCGCAATGATACCGTCGTCGAATACTTTCTGTCCGTTCGGACCGGCAGCTGTTCCCGTACCTACCTGCACAAACTGACCCTGGCTGTTTACGTAGTAAGAAACACCGCCATGCTCGGCATCACGACCGAAGATTGAGTTCGTGAATAAACCTGAACCTGTTCCGTACAGGCGCGACAGTGATACGATCTGACCACCCCAGACAAAGTCAGTCAGGATGTTCAGCGACAGGTTTTTGTACGAGAAGGTATTCATGAAACCGCCCGAGAATTTCGACTGCAGGTTACCGAATTTCACCAGTTTCGAGTAATCAACTACGTAGAAACCGTCTGCACCAACTACCTTATTACCACTGTTATCCCGCTGATAATCATAGCTCCAGATACTACCGGCTGCTTCGCCCGGCTTTGCATAAACGTACAGCGAGCCGTTGTCCATGTTCGACAGTGTCAGCTGCTCCAGACCGTTTGCCAGTGAAATGACCTTACCACGGTTAGCGGCGTAGTTCAGGCGGGTTTCCCACGTAAAGCCGTTGACGGCCTTAACCGGCGTACCCGACAGACCGATTTCGATACCGTAGTTACGCATGTTCCCTACGTTTACCAGTACGCTGCTGGCACCGATCGTCGACGGTGTGCCCAGGCTGGTAATCTGGTCTTTAATCACGTTGCGGTAGTACGTAATGTCCAGTCCTAACCGGTTGGCGAAGAATTTATTTTCCAGACCGACTTCAAATTCGGTCTTCATTTCGTTTTTCAGCGATGGGTTACCATAGCCTGACGTCGATGGGTACAGGTACGGAATACCGTCGATGCTGCCTGACGAGTAAACCACGTTCGAGATGTAGCGATCCGGCGGGTTACCTACAATACCCCATGCACCACGCAGTTTGCTATAGGTGATGAAACGCGGCAGTTGCAGGGCGTTGCTCAGTTCGAGTGACGTGCTGACACCCGGATACAGGAACGTGTTGTTGCCAGGAGCCAGTGTCGACGAACGCTCACGACGCAATGTACCTTCCACGAACAGGAAGTTGTTGTATTCAAGGTTCAGGATACCGAACACCCCGTCTTTGATCAGGTAACCCATTGACGAACTACCCGACGGCGGATTCGTTTTGCTGGCGCTCAGGCTGAACCAGTTTTCTGACGTCAGACCATCGCGTGTACCGGCTGATGTTGACGTATACCGCTCTTTGCGGCCCTGGTAACCCAGTGACAGGGTTGCGTTGAACCGGTCAGACAGCTTGCGCTCGTATGTCAGCAAGAGGTCACCGTACGTGTATGTCGATGTATTGGCGATGGTACCGTAGTAGCCCGTTGCACCGGCCGAAATCGGCTGTGTGCTGCGTTCTTTCGACTCCTGGAAGAAGCTGGTATAATCGATACCCATCCGGCCGCGCAGGTTCAGACCCGGCGCTACGTTGTATTTCAGAGTAGCCGCCGGCATAAAGCGGTTCGATGTTTCTTCGTATTTGTTGGCCTGCTGGAACCACAGGAAGTCAAGCAGGTCTTTCGCACGGATGTTGTATTTTAACCGCTCTTCCACATCGAGGGTTGAGTTAAAATCAACCCACTTGTAGCCTTTCGAGGTCTGGTATTTGTTGAAATAAACGTCCATGTAATCGGCCGGGCTGAAGAAACCACCGAAGTTGTTCGTCAGACGGTCGATCTGGCGCGGACGGTTCAGCACCTTCTCATTCACATAGTTCATCACCAGATCCAGCGTCAGTTTCGGCGTGATCTTGTACTGTGAGTTCAGGTTGAACGTGTTTTTCTCCTGCTTACCGCCGATCTGAATGCCTTTGTAGTCGTTGCGGGTATACGAAATGCGGTAGTTGCCTTTGTCGGTTGCGTTGCTCAGGGCCACGTTGGCGATCAGACTGCTACCATCACGGTAGAATGCTTTCCAGTTGTTTTCGTGTGATACGTACGGACGCATCTGACCATCCCACCAGTATACCTGGCTGCCGTCCATTTTCGGACCAAACTGGGCGTATGAACGGAAGTTCGGGTATTTTACCTGCTGACCGTTTACCGTTGTCCGGATCCAGCCTTCGTCATCCGCGCCGAAAGACGCCTTGTTAACCGAACGCTCATAGCCTGGTCCCCAGGTTGTCTGAAGATCAGGCCGCGTAGACAGTTGCTCAACGTTGGCCGACAGGTTTACGTCCACGCCGATACCACGGTTAGCACGGCCCTGGCCGTTTTTCGTTGTGATGACCACTACCCCGAAGTTCGCATCTGAACCGTACAGTGCCGATGCCGCTGCACCTTTCAGGATGTTTACGTCCTGAATGTTTTCAGGGTTGATGTCGAGGAGACCGTTACCATTAATTTTCTGGTTACCACCCCAGTAGCCTTCGTTGTTGGCATCGCCGTTCCGTACGATTACACCATCCACAACGATCAGCGGCTGACGCTGGTAGCCAATTGAGTTTACACCACGGATCTGGATACCTACCGCAGAGGTCGCACCGCCCGTGTTGCTGTTGATGGTCACACCGGGTGCACGGCCGTAAAGCGCTGAGGCAAAGTTGGTCGGCGATGTTTTGATGATGTTTTCACCGGATACCTGCGCCGTTGCGTAACCCAGTTTCCGCTGTTCTTTTGAGATCCCAAGACCTGTTACCACTACTTCATTAAGCACCTTGGCATCTTCAGCCAGCTGAATGTCAACCACTGACCGGCCATTGATGGCAACTGACTGCGTGGCATATCCAATGAACGACGCCGTCAGATTACTCTTCAGATTCGGTACAGACAGGGTGAATTTCCCCTCTGCATCGGTAATTGTTCCTGTTGTTGTTCCCTGTACAATGATGGATACGCCGGGAAGTTTTTCACCGTTGGGAGCAGTGACCCTGCCTGTTACAGAAACCCGCTGAGCCAGGACCGAAAAGCTGAAGAACAGCAACCAGCCCAAAAGCAACTTGGGTAAATTGTTTTTCATAAATTTTAAAATATAACCTTTGTTTTTAAAATAATTTAAGAATTCAATTTTAAGGAGGTTTTAACAAACCACCAAATATCATAAGGAAAATATTACAGCGAGAAATTGGAGAAGAGGCAGAAAAGCGCTTTCAGACGGGTAAGCCCGACACAGAATAATACAATGTGCCGATAAGTGGACAGAATACTCTTTTAATGGTATTTTCGGAGTAAATACGGACCATTAGCTAATAATCGCACAAAAATGAACAATTATTGTTAGATTAACAATTAGCTACCTATTAATAAAATACCAAAAGAGTACAAACGAAGTTTTTTTTCAGTTTTTGTACTTTATTAACCAGCCGGTTGCCATCAGCGCGAGGATACCTGACACGGCGAAGGCTGCATCCATACCCCAGGGCAGGTTATTAAACAGCCAGCCGGAGGCCAGCGCCCCCAGCCCGATACCGGCTTCGAGGGCAATATACATGGTGGCCATGGCGCGCCCGCGAGTGGCTTCATCGCTCAGATCAGCGGTCCATGCCTGAATAGTAGGCGAGTTCATACCCCACGAAAACCCAAAGAAAACAGCCGCAATCCACAGCCAGGTTGTCGAGTCGGTCCAGACCAGCATAGCCATCGACAGGGCCAGTACAAGGGCAGAAACAATGAGCACCGGTACCCGCCCGAGCCGGTCTGACGTACGGGAGAAGACAAGGCGCACGGCCAGTGACGCAATGGTATATACGGTGAAAAACAAGCCTTTATTCATGATGCCGACCGATTTGCTCAGTGCCGGCGCCAGTGTCAGAATTGCACCGGACGAGAACGACAGCAGCAACAGAATCCAGAAAGGCCGGATCGCCTGCTTATCGAAGATTTCGTCAGTTTTTAATCTGAGCAGGCTGAACCGGAACGGCTCCCGTGTATGCAGCGTTTCAGGCATCCGCATCAGAATCAGAATCGACAGCAGCGCAAAGGCCGAAGACGTACAGAACAGCACATTGATCGTAAACGCATCGGCCAGCCAGCTGCCGATGGCCGGTCCGAGCGACATCCCGGTTGCGGTAAACAGGCCTAAAGCACCCATGGCCTCGCCCCGCCGGTCGACCGGCACCACATCGGCCACATAGGCCGCGGTTGCCGTTGGCTTGGTACCCGTCGAGAAACCGTGAATCAGCCGGAGCATGAGAAAACCCCAGACCGTCAGGACAAACGGATACAGGAATCCGCAGACAAAACACACCAGCGAGCCGAAAGCCATCACCGGCACCCGCCCGATGGTATCGGTCAGTTTACCGCTGAAGGGTCTGGAAACGCCTGCCGTTAACGTAAAAAGGGCAATGATCAGACCAACGTACTGTTGCCCGCCCATGTTTGCCAAATGATCCGGCAATTCGGGGATAATCATCTGAAAACTAGCCGAAAACAGGAAATTACTCAGACACAACAGCCAGAACGGAAGTGTGTATAACGATGTCGTGGAAGCCGCTTTTTGTGACGTAATCAATCGATTAATCTGTTTGTACCTGTTTAAATCAGGGCAAAACCAGCCCATAAAGTTCCGGAAGCGGGGCAGATAAAATTTTTCATTTCAGTTTAATGGCCTTTGCCGTACCTTTGCCGCCGCTAGTGAACACAAAACAAGCCGTTTATTACTATTCCAGTCATGTCGCGTAATCTGAAAATTGGTATTTTTCTTACCGTTTCCATACTTGTTACCACGTTTACCTTTTATTTCTGGCAGATGTTCAAGACGCCAAACCTCAATGCTGCCGAAGCAACGGGGGATGATAACGTCAAGACCTATGCCCTCCTGATTCCGAAAGGCGCTTCGTTCGAATCGGTTGTTGACTCCCTGAAAAAGCACAAAATGATCAATGATGAGGTGTCGTTCCGTTTTGTGGCGAAAGTGCTGAAATATCCGGAGCACGTGAAAACGGGCCGTTACGAAATTCAGCCCCGCACCGGCAACTACGATGCCATTGTGAAACTGCGCAGCGGTGCACAGGACCCGATGACGCTCACCTTCAACAACATCCGGCTGAAGTCGGATCTGATTCAGCGGTTGGGTAACAAATTTGCCTTTGGCCCCGACTCGCTGGCTAAATACCTGAACGATCCGGCCGAATGTCAGAAATTCGGATTCGATACCACCACCGTTGTCTGCATGTTTATCCCGAACTCCTACGAAATGTTCTGGACAACAAAGCCGGTTACGTTCCTGGAGCGGATGGGCAGCGAATATAAAAAATTCTGGACGGCTGACCGTAAAGCGAAGGCCGCCGCCCTTGGCCTGTCGCAGACACAGGTGCAGGTACTGGCTTCTATCGTTCAGGCCGAAACTATTAAAAACGATGAAAAGCCGCGCGTGGCCGGTGCGTACCTGAACCGGCTGAAAAAGGGCATGAAACTCGAAGCCGACCCGACAGTGGTATTTGCCAACCGCGATTTCACCATCCGTCGGGTACTGAACCGTCACCTGGCGTTTGAGTCGCCGTACAACACCTACCGGCATACCGGTCTGCCTCCCGGCCCGATCAATATTCCGTCGCCGTCGTCGATTGATGCCGTGCTGAACCCGGAATCACACGAGTACATTTACTTTGTCGCCAAAGCAGACTTCTCGGGCTACCATACATTTGCCAAAACGCATGAAGAGCACATGGCCAATGCCCGTATTTACCAGAAAGCCCTCAGCGAACGCGGCATTATGAAATAGCGGAGAGCGTGGGGCATAGGGTATAAAGTGCCAGGCGCTCTGCTCTATGCCCCACGCCCCATACTCTAAGCCCTGCGCTCCCTGCCCTACGCTCTATGTTTACATTCGACGTCACAGATATCCGGGTCCGGTATGCCGACACCGACCAGATGGGCTATGTTTATTACGGTAACTATGCCCGTTTTTACGAAATCGGCCGTGTGGAAGCCCTGCGCAGCCTTGGGTTTCACTATAAAGAAATGGAAGCGTCCGGGGTAATGATGCCGGTTTATGAGAACAAATCGCGCTACCTGAAACCGGCCCGCTACGATGACCTGCTGCGCGTCCGCGTGACCATTCCTGAACTCCCCAAAGTCCGGATTATTTTTCAGTATGAGGTCCTGAATCAGGATAATGAACTGCTGAACAAGGGCGAAACCACGCTGGTTTTTCAGCGGATGGATACCGGTCGCCTGTGCGCTGCCCCCACGGCCATGCTGGATGCGCTGAAGCCTTTTTTTGAGGTGGCAGACTAATTGATTCAGACCGTTACAGGCTAAAATCTGCCTGTCAGCCAAACATTTGGTCTTGCTTCGGGCTTACTATTATACACACTACCGCCCGGTACTATGCTTGAAAAACTTCGCAACAACAGCTCGCTGGTGCGTTTCCGACAACGGCTACAGCGAAACAAACCATTCAAATCGTCGCAGACGAACTGGTACGATTTTTTAAAGGACATTCTGAACAAACTGGGTAGCACCGACCTCAGCGAACGGGCCGCTGCCGTTTCTTTCAACCTTTTTCTGGCCGTTTTTCCGGCGATCATTTTCTTGTTTACCCTTATTCCGTATGTCCCGATCAATGACCTGGAAGGGCAGATTATGGATCTGCTGCGCCGCGTCATTCCGACGGGGACGTTTGAGTGGGTAGAAACCACGATCCGCGACATCATCAACCAGCAGCGGAGCGGAGTCCTGTCGTTTGGTTTTTTACTGACGATCTACGCCTCCACCAACGGTATGTTTGCCCTGATGAATGCGTTTAACCATTCCCATGAGACCTCTAACCGGCGGGGATTTCTCAAGACCCGTCTTATTGCACTAGGCCTGACGTTCATGTTTGCCTTTGCCATTGTACTGGCCATTGTGTTGCTGCTGGTCGGTGGTTTTGTGACGGATTACCTGCTGCATATTGCCGTACTGAACAATCCGGTGACTGTTTTTCTGCTGAACGTTACCCGTTACTTCCTGGTCTTTGCCGTTTTCGTCGTCGTGGTTTCGGTGCTTTACCGGTTCGGCCCCGACCGGAATATGCGCTGGGGGCTGATCACCCCCGGCTCGGTAGCCGCGTCGGTTCTGATTGTGTTGACGACATACGGGTTTTCCTACTACCTGGCTAATTTCGGCTCCTATAACAAACTATACGGTTCTATCGGTACCCTGATCGCCCTTATGGTGTGGATCAACCTGATCGCGATGCTGGTCATTCTGGGTTTTGAAATCAACGTGTCACTGTATCATCCAACGCTGATCGGGCGGCGGCTGACATCACCAAAAACAACAAACGCCACCTCAGACCTGTGAAGTGACGTTTGCAAACCCTAACCCATAAATGTGACTCTTTATGTTTAACGTCTTAGGTAAACGTTAAACGATCAGTTATTCATTATTAAAAATCGTGCCAAAAACGCCGTACCAGCCTTATTATTTCATTTTTTTCCTTTGCCTAAATAGTCTATTAATCTACTGAGACAATAGCGTAATATTGTATTAACAATACACTTGCCAAGCCAGCATGGCTTGTAACAGGTTAATTATAAATTTATTACGCTTGAATCAGTAGCATGCGCTCGGTCACCCAGCACTATAATGCGGTGCCAATGGCACCTTATCTTCACCAACATAAACCGTGGGTCACCGTTATCTGTACGGCTTACAACCACGAGCAGTTTGTCGGCGACGCCCTGGAATCAGTGGTGAATCAGCAGTACCCGAAAGTTGAGCTTATCGTGGTTGATAACGCCAGCACTGACCGGAGTGCGGCCCAGATACAGGCCTTTGTCAACCAACATCCCAATACACAGTTTATCCGGAATACGACCAATACCGGCCTCTGCAAAGCGTTTAATCAGGCGCTGCGGATTGCGACCGGTAAATACGTCATCGACTTATCGGCCGACGATGTAATGCTTCCCGACCGCATTGCTCGGCAGGTAGAACGGCTTGAAGAACTGGATGACCGCTACGCCGTGGTGTTCAGCAACGCCCGCTACATCGACGAAAACCGGCATCTGCAGCAAACCCACTACCCTGTTGATGAGCTCGGGCAGAGTACCCTGCCGATACCAACCGGCGATATATTCCGGCATGTACTGAGCTCGTATTTCATTTGTACGCCCACCATGATGATCCGGAAAAGTGCCCTCGACGAGCTTAACGGCTACGACGAAGCCCTCACCTACGAAGACTTTGATTTCTGGGTCCGCTCCGCCCGCAAGTACAAATACGCCTATGTGGACGCCGTACTGACCCAAAAACGCCGGCTGAGTACTTCCCAGTCCCTGCAAATTATCCGGACCGACAACCAGCTGCTATCATCAACCCTTGCCGTTTGTTATAAAGCCTACATGCTTTGTCAGTCGGCAGACGAGTTTAAGGCTCTCGCCGACCGCATCCGCACCTTTGTCCGTAAATCGTTCTATACCGAACAGTTTGATCTGGCCCACCAGTTCGGAAAACTCCTGAGCGTCATCGAACAGCCTGACCCGCTTACACGCGCTATCCTGCTGGCCAGTCAGCTGCATTTACCCGTCAACGGCCTTTACCGGCAGTATTTACGCTGGCGGGGCGCAGACCATTCCATCAGAATGGCAGCCAGGGCGGCGTAATTTTTCGTTTTCAGCATGTATTCGTAGTTTGTGGTCTTATTAACAAAATTACATCCGAAACATGCCGGCGGAATATATTCATATACATCCTCAGACTCCTGAACCCCGCAAGATCAATCAGGTTGTCTCGGCGCTGCGCGATGGTGCCGTTATTATTTATCCGACCGATACCATTTATGGGCTGGGTTGCGACATCCATAATGCCCGGGCTGTGGAGCGGGTGGCCCGTATAAAAGGTATTAAGCCACAAAAGAACGATTTCTCGTTTATTTGCTACGACCTTAGCCATATTGCCGATTATGCACGGGTCGACAATCAGGCGTTTAAGCTCATGAAACGATTACTGCCCGGACCCTTTACGTTTATTCTCAATGCCAGTAATTCGGTACCAAAATTGCTGAATACGAATAAGCGGACGGTTGGTATCCGGGTTCCCGATCACGAGATTCCCCGCCGGATTGTCCACGAATTAGGTAATCCAATCATTACAACAACCATTAAAGACGAAGACGAAATTATTGAGTATCCGACTGACCCCGAAATTATTTTCGAACGCTTTCAGCATCAGGTCGATATTGTGATCGACGGTGGGTATGGCGGTAACGTGCCATCAACCATCATCAACGCAACCGACTATGATTTTGAGGTTGTCCGGCAGGGATTGGGGGAAATCGACTGATACCGGTGGTTTCAGATTCACCTGAACGCTATGCTAAAACTCTGCTTATCAGCACTGACCGTTTCACTACTTTTATTTTCCAGCTGCCAGAGCGGAGCGAAAGAATCCGGAAATGCGACGACGGCTACTGATTCGGCCGCAACAACGCCGGCCAAAACAACCGAAGCCGCTGCCGCCGACTCGGCTGCTGCGCCCGCTGCAACAGCCGACACTACCCAGGCTAGTGCCGAACCGCTTTCACCGCTGGATTCACTGGCCATGATCGGGCCGAAGATTACAGGCAACATCCTGCCGGCCAAACGGATTCTGGCCTATTACGGTAACCCGCATTCGAAAAAGATGGGGATCCTCGGCGAATATCCGAAAGCCGACATGCTCCGTCGCCTCGACGAGGAAGCCCGCAACTGGGAAAAAGCCGACTCCCTCCCGATCCAGAAAGCGCTGCACCTGGTAGCAACATCGGCTCAGGGCAGTCCGGGTAAAGATGGTAAATACCGGATGCGGATGTCGGATAAAACCATCCTGAAAGTAATCCGCTGGGCGGCCGAACACAACGCCATCTGTTTTCTGGACATTCAGGTGGGCCTTGCCGATCTGAAACCGGAGCTGGAACACATGGAGAAATTCCTCAAACTGCCGTATGTCCACCTCGGTATCGACCCTGAGTTTTCGATGAAAACCGGCGCGCGGCCCGGCTCAAAAATCGGAACCTACGACGCCGACGATATCAACACCGCGACGCAGTTTCTGGACCGCATCGTGAAAGAAAACAAACTGCCGCCCAAGATTCTGGTAGTCCACCGGTTCACGCAGCGTATGGTAACCAACTACAAAAACATCCGGCTCAACCCGAATGTACAGATTGTGATGAACATGGATGGCTGGGGACCGCCGGTACTGAAGAAAGACACTTACCGGGCCTATATCCAGAAGGAACCGGTACAATTCACGGGCTTTAAGCTCTTTTATCACAATGACATCAAACGGCCGCCGCATAAGCTGATGACCCCGGCTGAGGTGTTGGTAGTGACGCCGAAACCCGTTTATATCCAATATCAGTAATTCATCTTTCTGCGAATATTCTACCGGTTTCTGGCGGTTTATTTCAGGAACTTATTACATTTGCAGCATCAATCTCATCAACAAAAACGGCACGTATCTGTGCCGTTTTTCAAAGAGACAATAATCTATTAAGTCGATATACTTTATACATTATGCAATCAGGCGAGTTGTCATCGACCGAAACAGCAGGCGTACCGACCCACGGAAAGTCGCTGCCGTTCGACCTTAATGGTCTAATAATCAGACTAGAAGGCAGTAACGCAACCACGCAGGCCGAGAAGATAAAAGCTTTGTTTCCTGAAGCGCAGATTGCCATCGACACCCCACCCACTACGAACAAATTCAGTAATCTGCTGCGCCGCCGCAACCGGACCGAGATCGCGATTTACTTTTTCGCAGCGGTGGCCCTGATGATTGTCGGCCATCTGCTGTTCAGCTACTTTACCGTAGAACGGATTACAGTGCTGGCGGGTAAGATCAATGTTACACCGGATATTTTCTATTTTGTGATGGCGGGTTTTGTGGCGCAGATGATCGACGGAGCACTGGGAATGGCCTACGGGGTAACGGCAACTACCTTTCTGACGAGTGTCGGCATCAGCCCGGTTTTTGCGACAGCCAGCGTACACAGCTCCGAAAT
This sequence comes from Arsenicibacter sp. R0_47, assembly GCF_057652235.1. Taxonomy (NCBI): domain Bacteria; kingdom Pseudomonadati; phylum Bacteroidota; class Cytophagia; order Cytophagales; family Spirosomataceae; genus Arsenicibacter; species Arsenicibacter sp. R0_47. The sequence goes on from NZ_JBYFCJ010000006.1 coordinate 151,496, forward strand.
TTTTACGAGCGGTGTTTCCGGCTACATGCACCTCAAGTTCGGCAACATCAACAGCAAACTGTTCAAGGTTGTCCTGATTCCGGGTGTGATCGGGGCAGCGTTAGGCGCCTATTTCATTACCGCCTTGTCGGAACTGGAAGTAGTGGCCAACTACCTGACACCTGTTATTTCCATTTATACAGCGATTCTCGGCATTTTGATCCTGAAAAAAGCCCTGACGAAACGGACTAAAAAACGGCCGGTGAAGCAGATCGGCCTGCTCGCCTGGTTCGGCGGTTTTGTGGATGCGATTGGCGGTGGTGGCTGGGGCCCGATTGTGAACTCAACACTGATCGCGGCCGGCCGTCACCCGCGCTATACCATTGGTTCTGTGAACCTGGCTGAATTTTTTGTCTCGTTTGCCAGTTCTGTAGTTTTCGCCCTCTATGCGGGTCTGGACAATTACGGACTCGTCATTATCGGCCTCATTCTGGGCGGAATGATTGCCGCACCCATTGCGGCTCATCTTTCGCGCCGCTTACCGGTAAAAACCATGATGGTATTAGTCGGAATCGTGGTCATCCTCGTAAGTTTGCGCAAAATCTTAAAGTTCTTTTTTTAAAGTCGATATCTGTCGGCGCCAGAAGCTGGCTGGTATCCTGTTAGTACCATGAAAAAGCAGACCAAAGCCATCCGTACACAGACGAAAAAGTCACAGTACCGGGAACATTCAACTCCCCTGTTCCTTACCTCAAGTTTCACCTTCGAAACGGCTGAGCAGGGTAAAGCGTTATTTGAGGAGACCGAAGAAGGCAATATCTACAGCCGCTTTTCGAATCCGAACGTTACGGAGTTTGTTGATAAAATCTGTATGCTGGAAAATGCCGAAGAAGGCATTGCGACAGCAACAGGTATGGCTGCGGTATTTGCCAGCATGGCTGCCTTACTGAAATCGGGCGATCACATTGTATCCTGCCGCGCGCTATTCGGCTCGGCACATCAGATCATTACCCAGATTCTGAGCAAATGGGGAATTACCCATACCTACGTTGACGCCACGGCGACCGAAGCCGAATGGGAAGCGGCTATCCAGCCAAACACCCGCATGGTTTACCTAGAAACCCCGTCTAACCCGGGCCTCGAACTGGTGGATCTGACGATGCTGGCGCGCCTCAAGGAAAAATACGGCTTTATTATCAACGTTGACAACTGCTTTGCGACGCCGATTCTGCAAAATCCGATTGATTTCGGTGCTGACCTGTCGGTTCACTCGGCGACAAAATTTATGGATGGTCAGGGCCGCGTCCTGGGCGGTATTGTGGTTGGCTCCAAAGAGCTGATTGCCCAGATCCGGTTCTTCGCCCGCCATACCGGTCCGTCGATGTCGCCGTTCAATGCCTGGACGTTGTCGAAAAGTATTGAAACGCTGGAACTCCGGATGGAGCGCCATTGCAGCAACGCCCTGAAACTGGCGGAAGCACTGGAACAACACCCGGACGTACAATCGGTAAAATATCCGTTCCTGCCTTCGCACCCGCAGTATGAACTCGCGAAAAAACAAATGCACGCCGGTGGTTCTATCGTCACGATTGAGCTGGAAGGCGGCTTTGAGCGCGTGAAAGCGTTTTACGATGCGTTACAGATTCCGTCGCTGTCGTCGAACCTGGGCGATACACGCACAATCGTAACCAACCCGAATACAACAACCCACTCGAAACTGAAACCGGACGAGAAAGCCGCCCTGGGCATTACCCCGGGCCTGATCCGGATTTCGGTCGGTCTGGAAGCTATAGAGGATTTAATTGAAGACTTCTCGCAGGCGGCTACCGTTTCGGCACAGGTGCTGAGATCGGCAGAAGCCTGATTATTTACCACTGAATAAACACAGGTGCAATACCATGATTGCAGAACCATCCTATACAATGGAAAGCCTGAGCAGCTACCTCGACGGTAAAACCGAAGTGGACGCACTGCGTGCGCTGGCAGACCTCTATCCGGGTAAGGTTGTTTTTTCGACCAGCCTGGGCTATGAAGATCAGGTCATTACCGACCTCATCTGTAAGCATAACATTCCGATCCGGATTTTTACGCTGGATACGGGCCGGTTATTTCCAGAGACGTATTCAGTCTGGAAAAAGACCAACGACCGCTACGGTATCCAGATCGAAACTTACTTTCCGAATCAGGAAGCTACGGAAAAGCTGGTGACTGAAAAAGGTCCGTTCAGCTTTTATGATTCGGTTGACAACCGGAAAGAATGCTGTTTTATCCGGAAAGTTGAGCCCCTGAACCGGGCACTGGCCGGTAATAAAATCTGGATCACCGGTATCCGGGCCGAGCAATCGCCGAACCGGCAAACGATGACGCAGGTGGAGCAGGACGATGCGCATCAGCTGTTCAAATTTCACCCGCTGATGAACTGGTCATTCGATGACGTAAAAACCTATATCCGGGAAAACAACGTCTCGTATAACCCGCTGCACGACAAAGGGTTTGTCAGCATCGGTTGCCAGCCCTGCACCCGCGCCATCCGCGAAGGCGAAGACTTCCGCGCCGGCCGCTGGTGGTGGGAAGACAACTCCAAAAAAGAATGTGGACTTCACGCTAAATAATTAGTGATTGGGTGATTGAGTGAGTTAGCGAATTATTCACTCAATCGCTCAATCGCTGATTCACTCATTAAACATGAAACTCGACTATCTCGATCAACTCGAATCCGAAGCGATTCATATTATGCGTGAGGTGGCTGGTCAGTTCGAACGGCCTGCCTTACTGTTCTCGGGGGGGAAAGACTCCATCACGCTGGTGCATCTGGCACGGAAGGCGTTTCGTCCCGGCAAATTTCCGTTTCCGCTAGTACATATCGATACCGGCCATAACTTTCAGGAAGCACTCGATTTCCGCGACTGGCTCGCCGAAAGTCTGGGCGAAAAGCTCATTGTCCGGTACGTAGAAGATACTATCCGCGAAAAAAAACTAAAAGAGCCGACCGGCCGCAATGCCAGCCGTAACGCGCTCCAGACGTTTACACTACTGGATACCATCGAAGAATTTGAGTTTGACGCCTGTATCGGCGGAGCCCGGCGCGACGAAGAAAAAGCACGGGCCAAAGAACGCGTGTTCTCCGTTCGTGACGAATTCGGCTCATGGGATCCGAAACGCCAGCGTCCGGAGTTGTGGGATACCTACAACGGGAAGATCCACAAGGGCGAAAATGTCCGCGTGTTCCCGATTTCCAACTGGACCGAGCTTGATGTCTGGAATTACATCAAACGCGAAAACATCGCCCTGCCACCGATTTACTTCGCTCATGACCGCGAATGCCTGCTCCGCGACGGCAAGCTGCTGGCCACAGCCGGTGGTGTGATCCAGCGCGAAGAAGCCGACGAACTGGTGACGCGCCGGGTGCGGTTCCGGACCGTCGGAGATATTTCCTGCACGGCCGCCGTTGAGTCGAACGCCGACACGCTGGAGGCTGTCATTGCCGAAATTCAGGCAACCCGCATCTCCGAACGCGGCGAAACCCGCATCGACGACCAGGTTTCCGAAGCCGCCATGGAAGACCGCAAAAAGGGGGGCTATTTCTGATTGGCGATTGAGTGATTGAGTGAATTAGCGATTTTTTCACTCAATCACTCAACCGCTCATTCACTCAATTTTTAACTCGCATGGACTTACTACGATTTATCACCTGCGGCTCTGTGGATGACGGGAAAAGTACCCTCATCGGCCGTTTGCTATACGATTCAAAATCAATTCTGGCCGATCAGCTCGAAGCCGTGGAGCGGGCCAGCAAAAACAAAAACGACGGTGAAATTGACCTGGCCCTGCTGACCGACGGTCTGCGCTCGGAGCGCGAGCAAGGCATTACCATCGACGTGGCCTACCGGTATTTTCAGACGCCGGTCCGGAAATTTATCATTGTCGATGCCCCCGGCCATATCCAGTACACCCGGAACATGGTGACCGGCGCCTCGAACTGCCAGCTCGCCATTGTGCTGGTTGATGCCCGTAACGGTGTTGTGGAGCAGACCCGCCGCCACTCGCTGATTGCCTCCATGCTGGGCATTCCGCACCTGGTGGTAGCGGTGAACAAAATGGACCTCGTTGACTACTCGGAAGACGTGTTCTCGAACATCTGCATTCAGTATGCCGAACTGGCGAAAAAGCTGGATGCGAAGCAGGTTACGTTTATCCCGATGAGTGCGCTGAACGGCGACAACGTGGTTGATCCGTCGCAGAACATGTCATGGTATGAAGGCCCGACGCTGCTCAACTACCTTGAAACGGTTGAACTGGACCACGACGTAAACCTGACCGATGCCCGGTTCCCGGTGCAGTACGTCATCCGCCCGCAGACACCTGACCTGCACGATTACCGCGGCTATGCCGGTAAAATCACCAGTGGTATTTTCCGGAAAGGTGATGCGGTAACCGTGCTGCCTTCCGGCGAAACATCGACCGTTGAAGCCATTGAGTTTTTCGAAGAGGTGAAAGACGAAGCCTTCGCCCCGATGTCGGTGATCCTGCACCTGGCCGATGACATTGACATCAGCCGTGGCAACCTGATTGTGAAGTCAGACAGCCAACCGGTTGTTACGCAGAATATTGAGGCTATGCTCTGCTGGATGGATACCAAGGAGCTGAAAGTTGGCAGCAAATACACCCTGCAACATGGCACTTTCCGTGCGCGCTGCGTAGTCCGTGACATTGCCTATCAGCTGAATGTCAATACATACGAAGAAACGGAAGGCGTCGAAAGCATTAAACTGAACGACATTGCCCGGGTAGTGCTGAAAACATCACAGCCGATCAGTTTCGATCCGTACACCAAAAACCGCGTTAACGGCGGCGCCATCCTGATCGACGAAACCTCAAACGTTACCGTCGGCGCATTAATGCTAACGTAGGGGCGACCCCACGTGGTCGCCCGAATCATACATACATAGCCAAATTGCATTGCACGGTCGCCCGAATACACAGCCAAATTGCACGGTCGCCCGTATAAATACAAATCATATGGGGTCGCCTGTATAAACACAAATCACGTGGTCGCTTGGGTTGAGATTTGGGCGACCACGTGGGGTCGCCCGTACATAGATAAAACCAAACGCGTGATTATCCGTTATAGGTCATAACAACGGTATAACCTGTGGTTATGACCTATAACGAAATGTGCCGGTCTGTTTCTTTCCGGCTTGGCCCTGACGTACTATATTTGCCATTACAATGTTACCCTAAAGCGCCGGAGTCATTCCGGCCTTTGTTTTTAAGAACTAGAATATAAACTCTATAGACTACATACCTTATGTCTGTACGATTTTCCGATAACGTAAGCCCGAAAGCTCAACGCGACATTCTGGACCTTCAGAAGAAGATCAGTGTCTTTACCAATGGAGAACTTACCGATGAGCAGTTCCGTAAGTTTCGTCTGGCACGGGGCGTGTATGGCCAGCGTCAGCCGGGCGTACAGATGATCCGTATCAAATTGCCACATGGCCGGATTACCGCCGATCAGCTGATCCGGATTGCCGAAGCATCCGACAAGTATGCAACCGGTAATCTGCACGCCACAACCCGTCAGGATATCCAGCTCCACTTCGTAAAACTGGCCGACTCCCCACAGTTGTGGGCTGATCTGGAAGACGCGGATATTACGTTGAAGGAAGCATGCGGCAATACCGTCCGGAACGTTACGGGTTCGGCCCGTGCCGGTGTAGATCCATTGGAGCCATTTGATATTACCCCATACGCTCAGGCTATTTTCGAGTACTTCCTGCGCAACGCCATTTGTCAGGAAATGGGTCGTAAATTCAAGATTGCCGTTTCATCGTCGGAAAAAGACTCTGCCTATGCCTATATCCACGACGTGGGGTTGATTCCGCGCATACAGGACGGCAAACGAGGCTTTAAGGTTGTCGTTGGCGGTGGTCTGGGTGCTCAGCCCTACATGGCGCAAACGGCGTTTGAGTTTCTGGAAGCGGATCAGATTATTCCGTTCACCGAAGCCGTAATCCGCGTATTTGACCGCTACGGCGAACGTACCAAGCGGCATAAGGCCCGGATGAAATACCTGCTGAACGATTTAGGTCTGGAAGGTTTCCTTGCGAAAGTAGCCGAAGAGCAGCCGGCGCTGAACGCAAAGGTCTTCCCGGTTGATACAACAGCTTTTGATTTACCACTGTTTGCCGAACGTCCGGAAGTCTCAGGTTACCAGCCTGAGTCTACGGATGTGCAGTTCCTGGAGTGGTTTAAGAGTAACGTGTTTGAGCAAAAGCAAAAAGGCTGGTATGCCGTTCAGCTGCGGGTGCTGCTGGGCGATATGTCGTCGAACACGGCGCGTGCGCTGGCGGGTATCGTCAAAAAATACGCAGCCGATGACATCCGTGTGACGGTTAACCAGGGCTATCTCCTGCGCTTCGTAAGTCCTGAAAACCTACAGGCGATTTACGACGAGCTGCATGCGCTGGGCCTCGCCGAACCAGGCTTCGACTCAACGGCCGACATTACCACCTGCCCGGGCACGGATACCTGTAACCTCGCCATTTCGAGCAGCTACGGTATTACCCGTGCGCTGGAAGACATGATGAAGGTTGAGTTTAAGGACCTGATTTACAACAACGATATTAAAATCAAGATCAGCGGCTGTATGAACGGTTGCGGTCAGCACTCAGCGGCCAACATCGGTTTCCACGGATCATCGCTGAAAAACGGCGCGTATGTACTGCCGGCTTTACAGGTGCTGCTGGGCGGCGGCTTCAACAGCAAAAACGAAGGGCTGATTGGTGATAAGGTGATTAAAGTACCGACCAAACGTGGCCCGGCTGTATTGCGGTCCCTGTTTCAGGATTACGATACCAACGCATTCGACGGCGAATATTACAGTGATTACTATGCCCGTCAGGGTAAAAATTACTTCTACCAGCTGTTGAAGCCACTGGCTGACCTGAAAACAGTCACCGAGCAGGACTATATCGACTGGGATCATACCGAGCCGTTTGTGACGGAAGTTGGTGTCGGCGAGTGTGCGGGTGTTATGATTGACCTGGTCGCGACAACACTGATTGAAGCGACGGAAAAATTACAGTGGGCCAGCGAAGCCCTGGAAGAAGGTCGTTTCTCCGATGCCATCTACCATGCCTACAACACCCTGATCACCGGTGCGAAAGCGGCGTTGATGACGAAGGATGTAGCCACCAACACCCAGCACGGCATCGTGAGTGATTTCGACAAGCACTTTATCGGTGAAGCAGGCTTCCATACGGCCGAAGGTGAGTTTAAAGCACTGGCGTTCAGCATTAATAAAAATGAACCGTCTGAAGCATTTGCGCAACAACTGATTCAGCAGGCCGGTCAATTCCTAACCGCTGTCAACGCGTATCGTGATCACCAGATCATGCTCGAAGGCTCCCCCGCCCTCCAGGAACTGGTTCAGGCACAAGACAGCTAATTTATTGAGTGAATTGGTGATTGAGTGATTGAGCGAAAAATCACTCAATCACTCATCCGCTCAATCACTAACTCTTTTTATGAAGCTAACCCTCGTTGGTGCGGGCCCGGGCGATCCGGAGCTGATAACATTGAAAGGCATTAAGGCACTCAGACAGGCCGATGTGGTGATGTATGATGCCCTTGTCCATCCTGATTTACTGGATTATTGCCGTCCGGATGCGCTGAAGGTTTATGTCGGGAAACGTCGGGGTGCCTATTCCTGCGTACAGGAAGAAATCAATCCGCTGATTGTCCATTACTGCCGGCAATACGGGCACGTTGTCCGGCTGAAAGGCGGCGACTCGTTCGTGTTTGGTCGTGGATACGAAGAACTTGACTTCGCCCGTGAACATGGCATTGAGGTCGATGTGGTACCCGGGCTGTCGAGCAGCTATGCGGTGCCGGCGAGCGCCGGTATTCCGCTCACGACCCGCGGCCTGTCCGAAAGCTTCTGGGTAGTTACAGGCACCACCAAAGACGGTAAGTTTTCGCAGGACCTGCAGCTGGCGGCCCAATCCACGGCGACGGTGGTTATTCTGATGGGAATGCACAAACTGCCGGAGATCATGGACGTCTTTGCGGCCCTCGGCAAAACCGATACGCCGGTCGCCATCGTTCAGAACGGAACGTTACCGGAGCAGCAGACCGTGATTGGCCAGGTCGATACCATGGTCGATCTGGTTGCCGAAACCGGTGTCGGTAATCCGGCCATCATTGTTATCGGTGAAGTAGCCCGCCTCGGCAATCCGACGATCCTTTCCGCAGTACAACAAGTAACCTTTGCAACCGGCCTGTAAGCCTCTCTTTTTAAAATAGTTCACTTTGTTTGTGAAGTCTCGCTTTTACCGGCGAGACTTTTTTTATACCCCTCCGTCTCAGTTGAAACGTCAATCATACATCAACCACCATGAGAGGATTAAACAAAGTCTCGCTGATCGGCCATCTGGGCAAAGACCCTGTTCTGCAACACATCGACAACAATACGGCTGTCGCTAAATTTTCACTGGCCACCACGGAAAGCTACAAAGACAAAAACGGGCAAACCCATGCCGAAACCACCTGGCATTCGATTGTTGTGTGGCGGAACCTGGCAGAGGTTTCGGGGAAGTATCTGCAAAAAGGTAGCCTGGTCTATCTCGAAGGCAAAATTAAATCCCGTCAGTACGATGATAAGGAAGGCAATACCCGCTACGTCACCGAAATCGTTGCTGATCAACTGATTATGCTGGATAAAAAAGGCGATCAGGAGTAGATTTCGACAGGATTACGGGATTGACGGGATTTGTATGCTGCACCTTTTGTTTATAAAAACCCACATTCTGTCTATCCTGTAATCCTGTCGAATTAATCCATCACAGGCTGAGGATTTGCATTTTTTTGTACCTTCGTACCGGCTTTAGGGGTATTCTGTAAAGAATTGAGAGAGTCCCTTTGAACCTGATCCGGTTGATACCGGCGTAGGGAAAAGCAGGTACGTAACACCGACCGGTGCCGTATTCCGCCTTGATCTTCATTCCTGAAGAGCGTCTATAGCCATTTCATGTTTTAATCACTGTTATGGTAAACAAGCTCTGGGATCACATCCAATCCGTCCGCGACCAATCGCCGCTCGTCCATAATATCACCAATTTTGTGGTGATGAACAACACCGCCAATGCCCTGCTGGCCGTCGGTGCCTCCCCCATCATGGCCCATGCCCATCCGGAAGTCAAGGATATGGTCTCCATCTGTCAGGCGGTAGTCATCAACATCGGCACACTGGACGAGTATTTTGTTAAATCCATGAAAATGGCCGCCGGACAAGCCAATGCGCTTGGCAAGCCATGGGTTCTGGACCCTGTTGGAGCCGGAGCCACGCCGTTCCGCGATGAGGTGCTGTCTGAGTTACTGGCCCTTCACCCGACCGTTATCCGTGGCAATGCCTCCGAAATCATGGCGCTGGCCAAAGCCAATCAGACTGTCACCAAAGGCGTTGACAGCACAGCCGAAAGCAACGAAGCCATTGATGCCGCCCGTTTTCTTCAGGAAACGTACGGGGCTGTTGTCTGCATTTCGGGCGCTACTGACATTGTAGTCGGGTCAGGGCAAACCATTTTCCTTAAAAACGGTCATCCGCTCATGACAAAGGTTACAGGACTGGGTTGCTCGGCTACTGCTGTCATCGGGGCATTTATTGCCGTCATTCCTGACAAAACCGAGGCCGTGGCGGCGGCGATGGCGCTGTTCAGCCTGGCCGGCGAGCTCGCTTCCCAAACCGCTGCCGGCCCGGGAAGTCTACAGGTGCAGCTGCTCGACCAGCTTCATTCCCTGTCAGAGGCCGGTTTTAAACAACAGCTAACCATCAGCCTGCATGGCTAATCACCCCGCGTTTCCGTATTTGCTTTATCTGGTTATTTCGGCGCAGCATTGCGGCGGACGATCCTTATTGGCTGTAGCTGAAGAGGCTATTTTAGGGGGCGTTGACATTATTCAGTTACGGGAAAAAACACTGGACGATACTGCCTTTCTGCGTCAGGCCGTGTTGCTGAAAGAAATTACCGACCGCTATGGTGTCCCGCTGATCATCAACGACAACCTGAGCGTAGCAAAAGCCGTGGGAGCGTTTGGTGTTCATGTCGGCAATAACGATATACCGCCGTCAGAAGTCCGCAGACAATGGCCCAATTGCCGGCACATCGGTTATTCCGTTGAATACATCAGCCAGCTCAATACCGCCGAAACGGCTACGGCCGATTGCCTGGGGATTAGTCCCGTATTCAGTACCGTAACCAAAACGGATACGGTTACTGAATGGGGACTCGACGGCATTGCCCGAATACGGTCCCTGACCGATAAGCCGCTGATCGCTATCGGCAACATGAACGCCCAAAATGCTGCGTCAGTCATTCAGGCCGGCGCCAACAGCATTGCCGTCGTCTCCGCCATTTGTACGGCCGGCAGCCCGCAGCATGCCGCATATGCACTCAAAAACGCAATTCTGAAAGCATTATGACCCGGTTTCGTTATCCTTCGGTGCTCACCATTGCCGGTTTCGACGGCAGCGGCGGGGCCGGTATTCAGGCCGATATGAAAGCCATTTCGGCCCTTGGCTGCTACGCCACCTCGGTCCTGACCGCCCTTCCCGTGCAAAATACAACCGGCGTCAAGGCGATCTACCCGATTCCGGTGGAGGCCGTCCGTGCGCAGATCAGCTGCATTCTGGATGATATTTTTCCCGATGCTATCAAAATCGGGATGGTGCATACCAGTGAACTGGTCGAAACCATTGTCGGGACGCTCGGGCAATACGCCGCCGTACCGATTGTGTTTGACCCCGTTATGGTAGCCACCAGCGGGCACCGGCTGATTGAGGAACAGACCATAACCACCCTCATCGACAAGCTGTTCCCGATTGCCAGCGTGATTACGCCAAATATGGACGAAGCCGCTCTTCTGGCCGAAATGCCCATTAAAACGCTTAACGATATGTATGTGGCCGGTGAGAAGATTCTGAAACTGGGTTGCCGGTCGGTGTTGCTGAAAGGCGGCCATTTACCGACATCATTGCTCACATCGCTGTATTTCGACGGGTCGGGACAAATCCAGTCATTTGAGTACCAGAAATTTGACACACGGAACACCCACGGTTCCGGCTGCACACTCTCCTCAGCCATTGCCAGCTATATTGCACAGGGCAAATCATTACAAGAAGCGGTTGCCCTCGGTCAGGATTATGTGCACCAGGCTATCCGGAACGGTGCCGACGTGCGCACGGGCAACGGCAACGGGCCGCTGAACCATTTCTTTAACCCGCAAAAACTAATCAAATATGAAGTGGTCTGAGCAGGCATGGCAGCAAATTACCCCGATTTACCAGTCCATCCTGTCGATGCCGTTTATTACTGAACTGACCAACGGGACACTGGATAAGGCGAAATTCCGGTTCTATATGATGCAGGACTCGGGGTATCTGGACCATTTCGGCCGTGCCCTCGCCCTGATCGGGGCCCGGGCTACCCATATCGGCGATGCGCTTACCTTTATGCGTTTTGCCGAAAATGCCATTCTGGTTGAGAATAGTCTGCACGAATCGTATTTCGTTGATTTCGGGGTGGCCGACAAAGGCACCCTGCAACCGGCCTGCCACCATTACATACATTTTTTGAAAAGTACGGCTGCTCTGGAAGCCGTCGAAGTGGCGATGGGAGCGGTATTGCCCTGTTTCTGGATTTATAAAGCTGTTGGCGACTTCATTCTCCAGCAGCCACAGATAGCTGATAATCCGTATCAACGCTGGATTGACACCTATGGCGGGGAGGAATTCGGGATTGCCGTACAACAGGCCATTGCTATTTGCGACCGTATGGCGGCCCAAACGACCGACGCTGTCCGCGAGGCGATGACCGGCGCATTCATCACAGCTTCAAGGCTGGAGTACGATTTCTGGGACGCCGCCTACACTCTCCGTACCTGGTAAACCGGAGGGTAGTTCGGGCATCAGCAAAAACACTGACCGGCTGAGGCCCGAACCTCCGGTTACTGCTGACAATTTATTCAGCCGAACCGGCAGTTAATCCGGTCTTCCCTGCACTTGATGATTATTTCGTTTACAAAACCGCTCGTCTGTCCGCAATTTTGGTCAGTCATCTGACATTACCATACAGACAACGATACCAATGAACGCAACAAAATCATTCCGCAGCCTGACCGGCCTTTTAACACTGAGCCTCTTCGGTTTGCTCAGTACAACATCCTGTCAAAGCAATTCAAATACGGTTGATCCCGGTACGCCGTCCGGCGGAAAAAAAGGGTATGTAACCGGCAATGTCACTGACCCGCAGGGAAAACCGCTGGCTCAGGCGACTATTTACACCGAAAATACAGTAGTTAAGGATCGCGGTGCCGAGGTAAAAACATCTTCCGGGGGAAGCTATCAGATTCAGTTAATCGACAAGCTGGGCCAATGGATTGCCCGTGGCTTTATCCTGAAACAATACAATGGCCATGTCTATAAAGTCAGCCTTGACCCGAAAAACGCGGATTCGTTTACGGCCGAGGAACAGCCTGTCCGCGATTTTCAATGGAAACTGACCGGTCATGTACCTGATCTGAGCCTGGATTTGTATTATGGCGGCACGGTTGAGCTCTTCCGTGACCCGAATACAGACTTGTATGACAACGAAAATATTGAGTTTACCTTTAAGCCCGTGGGGCCGCTGATTGATGGCTCAACCGGTCAGACCCTTACGCTGCGGGCTAAAAAACGCTACGACAACTTCCTGAAAGATCTGCCGATAGGCCGCTATGAGGTTTCGGCAGTATACAAACCAACCAATACAAAACTAAAAGTGAGTGATGTATTCGGCGACGGTGACTATGCATCGTCGGTGACGGTCGACTTCACCGGCCGCGAATCTGCCACCCGCGAGAATATGATGGGCATCGGATACACCAGGTAGGCTGTCCTGTAAACTGTCCCGTTTCCGGCTTTGGAGAACGGGACAGTCTGGTTCCAGGCATTTTTCGCGTCGGGAACAACCGGTTGTAGTTACCCCGCCTGTGCTGTATCTTTATCCGGTACCCGTGTAGGAACCGATCATGACATATTACCAGAAGCAGGTCCAGCACCTGCGGCTACGGTGCTTCCCGAATCAGGCACTGGTCAACCAGCTGATCAAGGCCAAACAGCTCATTGATACCCAGTTCGCCGAGGCACTTCCTCTGGAAACCCTCGCCCGCGAAGCGCACCTGTCACCGTTTCATTTCATCCGGCTTTTCAGACTATGTTATGGCACAACTCCGCACCAATACCTGACAACGGTTCGGATACGGGAAGCCAAACGCCTGCTCCTGACCGGCCATTCCATGACCGACACCTGCTTTATTCTTGGCTTTTCCAGCATAACCTCTTTCTCGGCTCTGTTCAAAAAACATACAGGTCAGGCCCCGTCAGCTTTTCAGAAAAAAGCAATTTTGAAGAAGGCCGCCGACTAATTCAGCGCGTATTTGCGTCCTTAAACGCCCGATATTATGAAAATACGACTGAAAAGCCTGCTGGTTAATAATCAGGAAAACGCGCTACAATTTTATACCGAAGTACTTGGCTTTATCAAGAAAACCGAAATCCCGATGGGCGACCACCGGTGGCTGACGGTCGTAGCCAGAGAGGAACCCGACGGCGTTGAGCTTGTGCTTGAACCAACAGCCTTCCCGCCCGCCCAAACCTTTCAGCAAGCCCTTTTTGATGCCGGCATTCCGTATACGGCATTTGAGGTGGATAACCTTGATGAGGAGTATGACCGGTTACTGGCCGCCGGCGTAGCCTTCAGCATGCCACCGACGATGATGGGACCGACCAGACTCGCGGTCTTTAACGATACCTGCGGCAACAATATCCAGATCTATCAGATGCTGTAAACAAGAAACCAGCCTGTTCCTTCCGCTACTGCCATAGGGCTGTCACTGAAGCTGGCGATCTTTGTGCCATGAGCGCACTGAAAGACCTTTACTCGCCCGTATTCTATCAGGAATTTGCCCGGGTCATGCAGCAGGTACTACCTTCCTTTGACAAGGCAGCATTTACGGATCTTATTTTCGACGATACCTTTGCCCAAAAAGAATTAAAAGACCGGATGCGGCATACCACCCGTGTGCTACACCGGTTTATGCCTGCTGATTTTGGTAAAGCCGTTGACGTAATCTCAGCCCTGATCGCCCGGCTCCGGCAGGACAGGCTGGGCGAAAACAGTTTCCTTTTCCTGTTTCTGCCGGATTATATCGAGACCTACGGGATCGAAGACCTCGACAAAGCTATTCCGGCCATTGAACGGGTGACGCAGTTTATCAGCTGTGAGTTTGCCGTACGGCCGTTTCTGCGCCTGTACACTGACCCGATGATGGCACAAATGCAGGCGTGGGCCCATCACCCGAATCATCACGTAAGGCGGCTGGCCAGTGAAGGCAGCCGTCCGCGGCTACCGTGGGGCATGGCCGTACCGGCTCTGAAGCAAGACCCGTCCCCTATTCTGCCGATCCTGGAAACGTTGAAAAACGATCCGTCTGAATACGTCCGCCGGAGCGTAGCCAATAACCTGAACGACATTTCGAAAGACCATCCGGAGACAGTACTGGCTGTGGCACAGGCATGGAAAGGCCTTAGCCGCGAGACCGATGCCTTGATCAAACACGGGTGCCGGACGCTGTTGAAACAAGGACACGAATCGATTCTGGCGTTCTATGCCCTCAACAGCACCGACATACAGGCTCAGCAATTCCGGTTGCTGACGGCGGACGTCAGCATTGGTGATAGCCTGGCCTTCACGTTTTCGGTCCGGAATACGTCGGCACAAGCACTGGTCGTCCGGCTTGAATACGCCGTTTATTACCGGCTACAGAACGGGCAGCTCTCGCGGAAAGTATTCAAAATCAGCGAGCGGCTCTTTGCTCCCAATGAACAGGCAACCATTGTCCGGAGACAGAAATTCATCCCGATCACCACCCGGCGATTCTATACCGGCGAGCACCGTATCGCCCTGATTGTTAATGGCAAAGAGTACGAACCGGTGCCGTTTGTATTACATCAGGCATAAAAAAGCCCTGATGAGTCATCAGGGCGTCAATACAAGCAGGGAACCGGTTAGAACAACGCGGTGATTTCAGCCGCCGTCAGTTTCTGTTGCTCACCGGTTATCATGTTTTTAACGGTCAGTTTGCCGGTCTGAATTTCTTCCGAGCCAATCAGCACCACATACGGAATCTGTTTGGCGTTGGCGTAGTCGAGCTGTTTCTTTACCTTGGCCAGATCAGGGTAGGCCTCAGCCGCTACGCCTGCTTCCCGCAATTGGCTCAATAATGGGTAGGCCACGCTCCGGCCCTCGGCGTCGAAGCAAACAATCAGCACCTGTGTGCTTTGTTGTGCCGTGGCCGGGAAAAGCTGTAGTTCGTCCATCACGTCATAAATCCGGTCGACACCAAACGAAATGCCCACGCCCGACAAGCCGGGTTGCCCGAACGCACCCGTGAGGTTGTCGTAACGACCGCCGCCGCTGATACTACCGATTGATACGTTGTTGGCTTTCACTTCAAAAATAGCGCCGGTGTAATAGGACAGGCCACGGGCAAGCGTCACATCCAGTTCAAGCCGCGAGTCCGACAGACCAAGTGCTCCGGCAATCTGCCACACCTCTTCCAGTTCGGCAATGCCTTTTTGCGCCAGTGCCGAGTCGGCGAGCCATACTTTCAGTTCATTCAGTGTTTCGAGTGAGTCACCGGTCGGAGCAAACATCGGCTCAAGCCGGTCAATTGACTCTTCGGAGAAGCCACGTTCGCGCAGTTCGTCGAGGACTTTCTCGCGGCCGATTTTGTCAAGTTTATCAATAGCAACGGCCAGCGGTCCTTCCTGTCCCGGCGCACCGATGGCCTCGGCAATACCGGCCAGAATCTTGCGGTTATTAATTTTAAGCGTAAAATCCGCAACGCCCAGATTCCGGAATACTTCGTGGACCATCATCACAATTTCAGCCTCGCACAGTAGTGAGTCAGTACCCACCACATCGGCATCGCACTGATAAAACTCCCGGTAGCGGCCTTTCTGCGGCCGGTCGGCCCGCCACACCGGCTGCATTTGGTACCGTTTAAAAGGCAAGGCCAGCGCATGCCGGTTCATGACTACGTAGCGTGCAAACGGTACGGTCAGGTCATAGCGCAGGCCTTTTTCAGAAACTTTAGTAGTCAGTTTTTTCGCACCGGCGGCAATATCAGCGTCGGTAACTTTATCCAGATAATCGCCGGAATTCAGAATTTTAAACAGCAGCTGATCGCCTTCATCACCATATTTACCCATCAGCACGGACAGGTTTTCCATGGCCGGCGTTTCAAGCGGCTGAAAACCGAACTTACGGAATGTTTGACGAATGGTATCAAATATATAGAGCCGTTTGCCCATTTGCTCCGGCCCGAAATCACGGGTTCCTTTGGGTAATCCTGGTTTTTGCATACCGCAAAATTAGGCATTTGAATCCGTAGAGACGCAATATTTTGCGTCTCCAATCGCCGTCAAACGTATCCATCTGCCCGAATAAGACAAGTAAACCACGCAAATGAGACGCAAGATGTTGCGTCTCTACGCTGACATCTAACGTATCCACCTGCCCGAATAAGACAAGTAAACCACGCAAATGAGACGCAAGATGTTGCGTCTCTACGCTGACATCTAACGCATCCATCTGCCCGAATAAGACAAGTAAACCACGCAAATGAGACGCAAGATGTTGCGTCTCTACGCTGACGTCAAACGCATCCATCTCACCGAATAAGATAAGTAAACCACGCAAACGAGACGCAATATTTTGCGTCTCTACGCTGACGTCTAACGCATCCACCTCACCGAATAAGACAAGTAAACCACGTAAATGAGACGCAACATCTTGCGTCTCTACGTAAAAAATCGTAATTTTGCGGTTCATTTTCAGAAGATACGAAAAATAACTATACACAATGGGAGTTTCAGCACTTAAGCGGAAAGACCGCAAAAACAAAGCGCGTGCTAATAACGCAGTTAGCAAAATCAAACAATTGTTGCGCAAACCAGAAATCCGCAACGTTGACGTTGAGGCCATCAAAGCTTCTTTCGCTGAGAAAAAAGCAGCTTAATTATCAGGCCTCAGGGATTTTATCTCCCGGTCAGGCTTGTGATTATACAAAAAACCACATAGCGGCATAGCGGGTAGCGTAATCGCTACAGATACTATGACACTATGTGGTTTTTACGGTTATATAGTCTGCCGGATCGGGAAACTAGTTTTGTCCGCCGCCCTTATTCCCCGCCGCTGCCTTACGCCGCGCAAGGCGGTCTTTAAGTTCCTTCTTCAACTGCCGCCGCACAAACCGCCGGTAATCCAGCGCTACCCGCAACCGCACTGCCTGCCCGAACAGGGCTAATCCGCCATTGATCATGATCAGGCTGTAAGTCCCGATCAGGAACCATTGCCGGAACGGCGCACCGGTATGTTTCAGCTGTGATGCTTCACTGAAAATACAGAGGCCGGCACCGATTAACAACAGGCTGACCGGCGATAAAATCATCCATTTGGTACGGGTACTCATCCGCTTTAACAAGCGTCGTCCGGGGGGCTTCGCAGGATTAGGCATAAGGCATGCTGGTTTCTCAGTTATAGTTACGTGTTTTATTGAGATAACACGTTTTTCATATTGATGGTTATCGTGAAATGTTCACCGGAACGGGCAACTACGAACCCGTTCCGGTGTGATTTAGTTAAGCCGGCCGGATCCATTCTTTCAGAAAGCCAAGTCCGTAGCCCGTAAGCTGAACCAGTGCCGCGATCATACTCAGGCCACCTACATAGATACTCTTTTCGCGGCGGACGGCATCCAGCCCGAGCAGGAGCAAAAACAGGCTCAGCAAGGCAAGGCCCAACCCGAATAACGGCCAATAGACTAAGGCTAGTACCGGTAAGCTTAACATCCCGACGGTAAACCATACCGGCAAAGTATGGACCAGTTTCACCGGAATGCCGTAACGCCGTTTAAGCTGAATCCGGGTTCGGCCAAAGCTGAATACCTGTTTAAAAAAAGCCCCGAACGTACCCCGCCGCTTGTGGTAGACAAACGCATCCGGAATTAGCCCGACCGCATAGCCCGACCGCATCAGCCGTGTACTGAGCTCCATGTCTTCGCCCATGTCCCGTTTCGCAAAACCGCCTGTTTCCTGAAACACTTTCCGCGAGAGGCCCATGTTGAAACTACGCGGGTGAAACTGTCCGCCCAGGTTCTTTTTGCTGCCCCGGATTCCGCCGGTCGTGAATACGGATGTCATCGAGTAGCTGATGGCCCGTTGTAACGGGGTAAAATCCGGATCGGCGGCATCCGGCCCGCCGTAAGCATCCAGCCAGCTGGCCTTCAAATGACGGTCCACCGTTTCCAGATATGTCGGGGGCACAATAGCATCGGAATCGAATACGACAAAGTAATCTCCGTTTGCCCGCTCGAAACCAAAATTCCGCGAAAACCCCTGGCCGGTATTTTCCTTATAATAATAGGTCAGCCGAAGCTGACCGGCATACTGTTCTGCTACGTAGTCAGCCTTACGCGTTGATCCGTCTTCCACGACAATCACCTCAAAATCAGTGTATGTCTGCCGGGTCAGGCTTCCGAGTAGCTCGGCCAGTTCATCGGGACGGTTATAGACCGGAATGACAATCGAAAACGTCATGCTTAAACGGCTTCCCGCAGGGCGTCTTCGTTGGCCGAAATCACCTCATCGATCAGTTCATCCGTCAGGGCAGTCGATATAAACAGGCTTTCAAACTGCGAAGGAGCCAGATAGACCCCACGCTTCAGCATCGCCTGGAAATAGCGGCCGAACAACGGCAGGTCGCAGGTTTTCGCCGAAGCAAAATCCGTTACCGGCTGATCAGTCATGAACATCGTAAACATCGACCCGATCTGGTTGATGGTATACGGTAGCCCCACCTTATCCAGTCCCTTTTTAAAGCCTGCCGCCAGTTTGCTACCGGTTTCTTCCAGGCGTGTATATACTTCCGGATGCCCGTTCAGGTGGCGCAGCATGGCCAGACCTGCCGACATGGCAATCGGGTTACCCGACAGTGTGCCGGCCTGATAAACCGGTCCCGCCGGAGAAACAAAATTCATGATATCGGCCCGACCGCCATAAGCACCCACCGGCATACCGCCGCCGATGATTTTCCCCATCGTTGTCAGGTCCGGCGTTACGCCGAAGCGTTCCTGAGCGCCGCCTTTGGCGAGCCGGAAGCCAGTCATTACCTCGTCAAAAATCAGCAGAATACCGTGACGCGTACACAGATCCCGTAACCCTTCCAGGAAGCCTGGTTCCGGCAACACACACCCCATATTCCCGACCACCGGCTCCAGAATCAGGGCGGCAATCTGGTTCGGGTTATTGTTTACCAGCGTTTCAACGGCCTGCAGGTCGTTATACGGGGCGGTGAGTGTATCCAGGGCCGTAGCCTTCGTAACCCCCGGGCTGTCCGGCGTGCCCATCGTCAGGGCACCGCTACCGGCCGCGATCAGAAACGAATCACCGTGGCCGTGATAGCAGCCTTCAAACTTGATAATTTTATCCCGTCCGGTAAAACCACGCGCCAGCCGGATAGCGGCCATCGTTGCCTCCGTACCTGAGTTTACCATCCGCACTTTTTCCACTGAAGGGACTATGCTCACAATCAGCTCGGCCATTTCGACTTCCTTTCGGGTCGGTGCACCAAATGAAAAGGAATGCTGAATGGCCTCGCGTACGGCCTCCTCTACGGGTTCGAATGCGTGCCCCAGCACCATCGGACCCCATGAGTTGATTAATTCAATATATCGTTTGCCGTCTTCGTCGTATAAAAACGGTCCTTTTGCCGACTTAATAAATACCGGCGATCCGCCTACTGCCCGAAACGCCCGTACCGGTGAGTTTACGCCGCCTGGTATCAAGGTTTTCGCTTTCTCAAAAAGTTGTTCGCTCGTTGTCATAACTACTTTTCTAATGAATAATGGATAATGAGCAATGGATAATGTGTGCTGAAGCCAACCTATACGACGAGCGTAAGTCCTCAGTATACATTACACATTGTTCATTACACAGTACATACTCTTCATTTAATTAGTTAATTTTCGTAAACCGCCCGTCTTCAAATTTAACAATGGGCACCACCTGGTTTTCGTTTCCTTTTGCGTAATCGAAGCCCGACAACAGGTAATCATCGGCCTGTGCTCCGGATGAGTTTTTTACAGGGAAACTGTTACGGGCAATCTGCCGCCCGAAGAACAGCAGCATGTCATACCCCTGAGCGGCATACACCGACGGAATAATGTTCTGCATGTTCAGGTATGCCTTTTCAAACTCATCGACCACCGGCCGGCCCCGATCCAGAAAATCCGGATAGAGCAGGTACAATTCCCGCTTGGTGAACGTCGATACGGCATTCTGGTAAAAATCAAAGGCCGACGACGTTGCGATAACCGGAGCAGCCACCCGCCGTTTGTTCAGGGCGTCGACCATGCGCGGGCCATCGGCTTCGTTACTGCTGGCTACAAACACGTGGCCGGGCATCAGCGACGAGTTTGCCGAGCCAATGGCCGGCTGACCAACCGATGTGCTCACTCCGCCAATCTTCATGGATGCCGCAATGGCATCCGCGTTTCCGGCCAGTTTTTTAAACTCCAGAATCTGATAACCGCGCCGCTTCAGTTCCGCCTGATACAGAGCCGCCAGTGTGGAGTCTTTTTTAGTTGTGCCATAATATACTGCTGCCCGGCGCGCCTGCCCCAGCGAATGCGCAAAGGTCATGGCTTTTTCAGCCTGCTGATTCAGCGACGGCTGAGCCAGATAAGCCATCGGCTGACCGTCGACCAGCTCACGGCTTGTGGCAATCGGGTTAATCAGCGGCACTTCACTCTGCATGGCATAGGACGTTACGAGCCGGTTTGGTTCGGCGTACATAGGTCCGAAAATCATATCGGCCGACTGCGAGAAGGACGGATTATTGATCAGCTCCAGCGTTTTGTCGTCGTCATTGTCGAGATCGTAAGCAAACAGGTTTACGGTAATTCCCTCAGCCTGGAGCTTTGCTTTCGCCAGTTTCATACCGCCATACAGGTCGTAGACAAACTGCGTGTTGCGGGCCGGCCGCTCAGTATCCGTTTCCGGTAACCGGAAAGGAAATAAAACGGCGATATTATAGTAGCCTTTCTGCCGGTTTATGACAGGTTTACGCTGGGCTGCCGGCTGGGTCTGCACTACCGGAGGCGGAGTGGTCTGTTGCTGCACGGGACGGGTGCCGCGCGGAGCTGTTTCGAAAGCCAGCTGCGACGGATCACCGTAGCGGTTGGTCAGCTGGTCAGACAGTACCAGATCCGCTTTATCCGTTGAGGATTGCTGAATGCGGTCAATCAGCGTCCAGGCCAGGTATTTATCTTCCGGATAATCACGCTGTAGTTTTTTCAGCAGCGCCAGGTCCTTAATTTTCGGGAGAAAGGTCCGTTCCATTTTAACGGCTTCCCGCTTCAGGTCGGCATCTGTAATCCGTTGCAACGCTGCAATACCTTCTTCCCACTGGCCCGTTTCTAAAGATGCGGCAGCATAGAGGTAATGGGCGTCATCCATTTTTTTCCAGTCCGGAAAGCGCTCCGTGAGCTGGGTAAGCATTGCCCGTGCCTGGGCGTAATTCCGTTGCCGGAATGATGCAATAGCATAGTAATAGTGTGCGTACGGCGCCAGCCCGTTTACACGCTGCGTCATGGGGGATAATTCAACTTTGGCGCGTTCATAATCACCCAGTTGTACCAGCTTAACGGCCGCCTTGTAGCGGCGTTCGGCCTCGGGTGAAATCTGACTCCAGCTTCGTAACGGGTTTCCTGCCAGTAATACGGTTATCACCAGCAGGTAAAGCCGAAAACATCTATGTTCCATCGGATAAAGTAGTTAGCGCACTAAACAGACAAAAGCAACGCCCGAAAGCGTTGCTTTACATAACAAATAAAAACGAATGACAGCTGATAATGTATGAGCATCATTAGCTTTTTATCCAGTGACTATTTCTTCTTCGGACGCTGTTCGGCACGACGCTTCGCTTCTTCGGCATCTTTACGGGCATCTTCAGCCTGTTGCAGCGTGCGTTGCAGCATGTCCTGGAACTTCGATTTCTTAGCCCCGCCTCCGGTAGCAAACTTCTTCCGGTTCTCGTCTAATACCGCTTTGATTTTGTTTTCATCTACAAAACGGCGGATAACCTGCTGCTGCGTAATGGTAACCACGTTCGAGACAAAGTAGTACCAGGTCAGACCGGCCGGGAATGAGTTCAGAACAAACATGAACATTACCGGGAAAATGTAGCTCATCGCTTTCATATTGACCGGGCCGGGCTGTGCCGGCGTGTTCTGGTTGTTATACCACGCATAGACAATCGACGAAATGGTCATCATCACCGTGAACAGACTCAGGTGATCGCCCAGGAACGGAATAGTTACCGGAAACTTCAGGAAGGCATCATAGGTCGACAAATCGCTTGACCACAAGAACGATTTCTGGCGCAGTTCGATCAGGTTCGGGAACAGGAAGAACAACGACATCAGGATCGGCATCGTGGCCAGTACCGGCACACATCCGCTCAGCGGACTCACTCCCACCTGCTGATACAGTTTCATCTGCTCCGACTGCACTTTCGTCATATCGTCGCCCACGCGCTCTTTAATTTCGTTGATTTCCGGCTGCAGCACCCGCATTTTCGCCATGCTGACATACGACTTATACGTCAGCGGCGTCAGCAGCAGTTTTACGAATACCACCAGCGCTACGATCAGTAAGCCGTAATTCGTGAATACTTTTTCAAACATGCTGAAAACCGGCACGAAGAAGTATTTGTTCAGCGGTTTCAGGACGGCATAGCCCAGGTACACGTTCCGGTCGAACTCCGTTGCTACATCGCCCAGCAGCTGATAGTCGTTCGGGCCATAGTAGAAGCGGTAGTTGCCTTTGCCGGTTTTGATGTCGCCCATTGGCAGGTTCACAATCGCCACGGCCGTTTTTACAACTGAGCTATCCGCCGGATCGACCAGCGTTTTGAACGTCGCATTCTGCAACGGAGCATTTTTTGCGATAAAACCGGCGAGGAAATACTTGTGCTTGATCGAAAACCACTGCACCGGCTCTTCAACCGCTTTTTCGTGGCTGTCCTGCCCTTCGGGTAATCCGTCAAAAGTTTCGTCCTGAAGCAGATAGTTGATCACTGCTTTCTGACGGTTTTCCTTCAGGTCATTTTCGAATTGAGGCATACGATCCTGCCAGAAGAACCGGACGTTCTCGTTACCGACGAGGTTGTCCATGCCATTCATTTTCAGATCATACTCTACGGTGTATCCTTCAGCCGGGATGGTGTATGACTGCTCAACAGTCTGGCCGGGCGCAACCTCCAGCTGGAAAGTAATCCGCTGCGGCTGACCGCTGACGGTCGAATTCTGAGCGGCTGTCTGGAAATAAAGGCTGTGTAAATCGACTTTACCCTTTTTGGTCTGCACCTCCAGTAAGGTATTGCTCGTTTTTTCGTCGATCAGGAAAAGCGGCTTTTTGGTGTACGTCTCATAGTTTTTGAGCTGTACCTGCTTTACGCGGCCACCTTTTGTCGAGAAGGTAATTTTTACGTCCTTATTTTCAACCACGATATCGCGGGCCTCGCCATTGGCAGCAACGGCAAAATCGCCGTAGAGCGAACGGGCTGCGGTAGAATCAAGCGTCTGCGTGGTGGTTTTCTGCGTGGTGGCAGTTTTTGAAGAGGCCTTGGCCTGTTGTGTTTGTGTTTGAGCTGGTTTCGGCTCCGGCTTAGGCATCAATACCTGATACCCGACGAGCAGCGCTAAAATCAGGGCAATTCCAACGAGTTGATTACGATCCATTTGTAATTGATTTCAGTATACAGCACTCAGCTTATGGTTTTGTTGTCGTTTAACTGTAACCGGTAACCTGAAAACTGAAAACTGCTTGAATAAGTGCAAAATTACGGGGAAATGCCGGGTTAACCAACGGTGATGTCATACCATTCATCCGGGTTTACTGCCGATAAGCACACAGCCCACTCTGTCCGGAGCGAAACAGTAGTGGGCTGTGCAGTTAATCAGGACCTTACGTCTTACGACAGTACGGCCGTATCTGCCGCTGGTTCAGGCAGATAATTCTGTTTTTTCTGAGAATAGGCGAGGGCGGCTTTCACAAAGTGAACAAATAAAGGGTGCGGTGCCATGACCGTACTTTTCAGCTCAGGGTGGAACTGAACGCCCACAAACCATGGGTGGTTCGGTACTTCCACGATCTCAACCAGTCCGCTTTCCGGATTAATACCGGTTGCCTTCATGCCTGCCTTTTCAAATTTCGTCAGGTACTCGTTGTTGAACTCATACCGGTGACGGTGACGCTCGCTGATGGTTGTCTTGCCGTAAATTCTGTGCGCCATTGAATCACGCTTGATTTTGCACGGATAAGCACCAACCCGCATCGTACCGCCTTTTTCGGTCACGTTTTTCTGATCTTCCATTAAACCGATTACGGCAACCTGCGTTTCCGGATTCATTTCGGTCGAATGGGCTTCTTCCAGACCCAGTACGTTCCGGGCATATTCAATTACGGCCATCTGCATTCCCAGACAAATGCCCAGGAACGGAATACCGTTTTCCCGCGCAAAGCGTACGGCATTGATTTTGCCGTCGATACCGCGTTCGCCGAAGCCCGGCGCCACCAGTACCCCGTCCAGTTCGCGCAGTACATCGGCACAGTGGTGCTCATCGACCAGCGTTTCCGACTGAATCCACTCCAGTTTCACCTTGCACTCGTTTTCGGCACCGGCGTGGATGAATGATTCAGCGATGGATTTGTAGGCATCGTGCAGCTCCACATACTTACCGACCAGACCAATCCGGACGGTATCCGACGGATTTTTCAGGCGGCCAAGGAAGTCTTTCCAAGCGTCCAGATCAGCGTCCTGGTCGTTGTAGAGGTCGAGCATGTACAGCGTGCGCTGGTCGAGCTTTTCCTTTTTCATCAGGAGCGGTACGTCGTAGATCGTTTCCGCGTCGATTGCCTCAATCACGGAGTTGACCTGTACGTTACAGAAGAGCGCAATTTTGCGGCGGATTTCCATCGGCAGCGGATGTTCGGTCCGGCACACGATAATATCCGGCTGAACGCCGTTTTCGAGCAGCATACGCACCGAGTGCTGGGTTGGCTTGGTCTTCAGCTCGCCGGCCGACTGCAGATACGGGATCAGGGTCAGGTGAATGACCAGTGTATCTTTTTCGCCCAGTTCAAACTTCAGCTGCCGGACAGCCTCCACGAAAGGCAGGGACTCGATGTCGCCTACGCAGCCGCCGATTTCGGTGATGATGATGTCGTACTCACCCGTATCGCCCAGCAACCGGATGTTACGCTTGATTTCGTCGGTAATATGCGGTACAACCTGTACAGTTTTCCCAAGGAAGTCCCCACGGCGTTCGCGGTTGATTACATTGTAGTAAATCCGCCCCGTAGTAATGTTGTTGGCCTGCGACGTTGGCCGGTTAAGGAAACGTTCGTAGTGACCAAGATCGAGGTCCGTTTCGGCCCCGTCATCAGTGACGTAGCACTCTCCATGTTCATATGGATTCAGTGTGCCCGGATCAACGTTGATGTAGGGATCGAACTTCTGGATGGTTACCGATAAACCTCGTGATTGAAGTAATTTAGCAAGCGATGAAGCAATAATGCCCTTGCCAAGAGAAGATGTTACACCGCCTGTAACAAAGATGTATTTTGCGGATTTTGAGCCCGTAGACGCCATGTCTGAAAACCTGTTTTCGTCGTTACGGGATGTAAAATTACGAAAATTACCGGGATTCGGAAACGGAATTTAGGGTACATCCGGATAATTATCTGGCAATCAGCGGACCGCTTCCTCAAAAAAAGTATTTTCCCCGTCAGCCTTTGTTTTATGAAAAAACGTCTATATAACGGCTTTTCAGTAGCATGTTCTACTCCGTTTAAGTTAAGTGGTGGCACGACTGGATGGCCAGCCCCGTCAAACAGGGCCGGCTGCCGGGCGTGCCACCAATATTCCACTATTATTACTTAACTCACTTCACCCGCTTCAGCTCCAGATCCTGAAAGTCGAAACTGAAATCGGTCAGCGGCGAAATCGGCTTCATCGTAATCCGCGACGGCTTCATGTCTTCATCAACCTGAAACATAACATACGCATCGGCATCCAGGCTGCGGTTGTTCCACTTAACGATAAACGTGTTGTTTTTGTAATAAAACAGCTCACCGGTCAGTTTGGGCGACCGCACCGAGGTAAACCAGTACCGGTTGTCTTTCTGACTGATTACTACATCGCCGAACCAGTTGTCGCGGTAGGTGCCCAGGTATGGCGCGATGGCCGGTTTAGCGGTCGTGCTCTGCTGTTCTTTCGTAATCGTTTCCCAGACCGATTTGGTAATGGCATCGGCCTCCGCCTGTCCTTTCTGTACACGGTCACCGAAGAGTTTCACCCAGTCCGTTGGCGGCAGTCCCAGGTAACTGTCTTTGATCGTGTTCGTTACGGCGCTGAACGCGGCTCCGACCTGCTGGTTCGTAAAGACGATAATGCCCAGCTGCAACTCCGGAAGGAGCGTTACCTGCGTCACCATCCCGGCCAGACCGCCGGTGTGGGTTACCTGTTTGTAGCCTTTTACATCGGATAGCCCCCAGCCCAGACCATAGGCTGAGAAGTGCGTATTGTAGGGCGGAACCGGCACAGGGCTAACCGGTGTAATCGTCTGCGGAGCCCACATATCGTTGTGCACCGACTCGCTGAAGAGCCGTTTGCCGTCGCCGTACTTCCCGCGGTTCAGCTGCATGGTCACCCATTTCGCCATGTCCGAAACACTGGAATTAATCCCGCCGGCCGAATGACCGAACCGGAACTTGTCGCGGCTGATTACCTGTACCGTACCGTTTACTGCCGCGTGGGCATCAATCGCATTGACCTTATCCGGCAGCCGTTCGTAGGAGCCGGCGCTGCCGTTCATCTGCAAAGGCTTCATAATCCGCTCTTCCACAAAGGCCTCCCAGGTCTTACCGCTAACCCGCTGAATGACCTCGCCGGCCACCATGTAGAGCAGGTTATCGTAATCGTATTTGGTTCGGAAACCCGATACCGGTTTCAGGTAACGCAGGTTATGAATCACGTCTTTCAGCGTGAAGTTGCTCGAATCGGGCCAGAACATCAGGTCACCGGCACCAAGGCCCAGGCCGCTGCGGTGGGTCAGCAAATCGCGGATCGTAAATTCCTCGGTTACGTAGGCGTTGTACATCCGGAACTCCGGAATAAAATCAATCACTTTCGAATCCCAGGTTAGCTTGCCTTCGTCCATCAGGATACCCAGCGCCGCCGCCGTAAACGCCTTGCTGTTCGACGCAATGCCGAACATCGTGTTTTCGTCCACCTTCTCCCTGGTTCGCAGCGACCGGACACCGTAGCCTTTGGCATGCACCACTTTCCCGTCTTTAACCACGGCCACGGCAATGCCCGGTACCGAAAATGTCGTCAGCGTCCGCTCGACCAGTGCGTCAATCTGCGGAGCCGTGATAACCTGTGCGTTCAGTTGCGGCACAAGGCAGAGCAGCAGCAGCCCTGTCAGCAACCGGCTTATTGCTGTAACATGTTGATTCATATCGTTCGTAGCGTTGGTTTTACCTTGGCAAGTAGCGTATTTTCCGGCGTGAAGTCAACCTGTAGCCTACGGCAATTTCACCGTATCAACCAGCTGCGGCAGCCAGACCCGGAAACGCGACTGATCGTTGTAGGTATTGCCGGCCGATGCCACGTCACAGAGGGTGAGCGTAACCGGCGGCACACCCCGTTCGAGATGCGACTCCAGCGCAAACTTTGCCCTGAACGCGACCCAGACCGCCGGATTTTTGGGTGTTACCGGCTCCAGGACCACAAAGCCCTCCTTATCGGTCAGCGGATTCAGCGGCTCGTCAACACTGACCTTATCGAGCCGGCTGTCACGGGCCAGCACCAGCGGTCCGCGCAAAACGGCGACGTATTCCGACAAATTACCCATGCGTACCAGCCGCCCCCGCATATCCAGCGAAAGCGTCACCTCGTCGGTGGGTTGCCATGTTCGCCGGATGCTGGCATACTCCCCGCTTTTCACTCCGTCGACGGGCTGGCCATTGACCAGCAACGTGGTTTGGGCACTCCAGGCCGGTATGCGGAGTTGCAGCGTCAGTTCCTCAGCTTTCGGCAGCGCCAGTTTCAGACTGACAGTACCGGCATCGGGATAGGTTGTTTGCTGGATCAACTGCGCCGTCTGCCCTTTGGGCGTTTTGAACGTATACTGACCTGCTACAAAGAAGTTTACCGCCGCCCCGCTCCGGTCGCCCATTACAACGGTGGCGGGCAGGGTAAACAGCCCGCGCGGCCCGCTGGCGACACAGCAGTTCAGGTCCATGCCGCACTGTCCTTCGCCCTCTAACCGCTGTCCCGACAACGGCGAATATTTAGCCCAGTCGGCACCATCCGGCTGCATAGATGCCAGTAAGGCATTGTAGTAACTTTGTTCAATGGCATCGGCGTACTTCGCTTCGCCTGTCAGGCGCAGCAACTGCTGACTGAGCTTAATCCAGGTCACCGTCACGCAGGTTTCCTGATAATGCCGGACCGGCAGGGTTTGCAGGTTTTTCCCGCCGAACCACATTTCCGTGCTCGCCCCCGAACCGGCAATGTTAATTTCTGTATCGCGGATATTGGTCCATGTCTGCTCAACGGCTGTCTTATACGCCGCTTTGCCGGTCAGCCGGTAGAGTTCCAGCAGCCCTTCGTAACACGACATCATCTCATAGGCTTTCTGCCCCTGTTCGTAGCCATAGTGCTGTTTGGGGCGCGGAAACCGCTTCGATACATCCTGCGTGGCCTTCGCCATCAGCTGCGGACCATCGGGGGTCTCCCACTCGCGGACAATTTCTTCGGCAAAATCCAGGTAGCGTTTATCACTGGTTCGTACATACAGCTGCGTCATCGGTTCAAGTACCGAGCTGGAGGCCATGCCCCGGTAATTTCCCGTTTTGACAATCAGTGTATTGCGGTTGGTCAGTTCATTGATGAGGTGGTCGGCCAGGCGGCGGGTGGCGTCGAGGACTTTTTTATCGCCGGTCAGGTCGTAATAAGCCAGCAGGCCCAGCATGCAGTATTTACGCCCCCAGATATCCCACTGCTGGAGGTGTTTATCTTCGGCATAATTGCCGATGTAGCCGTCGGGGGTTTGTGTTGCCAGCAAACCGGCCACTGCTTTGTCCAGCACCGCTTTCAGGCGTGGTTCGGGGCGGTACT
The DNA here is from genome assembly GCF_057652235.1 of Arsenicibacter sp. R0_47. Classification (NCBI taxonomy): domain Bacteria; kingdom Pseudomonadati; phylum Bacteroidota; class Cytophagia; order Cytophagales; family Spirosomataceae; genus Arsenicibacter; species Arsenicibacter sp. R0_47. Next base: position 180,826 of record NZ_JBYFCJ010000006.1, read on the forward strand.
TGTAAGCCTGAACGGCGGAGGTAAACCATTTACCCCAGAACTCGCTTTGCCAGCGGGTTGATTCGGTCCGGGTCCGGAACGGCGCGACCAGATGCTCTACATCCTGGGCCATGATCCGGTGCTCGTATGAAGCGTTCAGTCGTTCACCGATATAGCCCTCCACCCTGACGGTTTCGAGGGGCAGCAAGCGGTCATTTTCGACCGGTTTAACCATTTTCTGGCCAAGGGCCGGCAACATGACAACGGCCAGAACAAACGTCCGGGCCCATGAGTAACTACGCATGATGGATGGAGTAACGGGTTTATAACGCTAAGCGCATAAAACACCCATCCGGCACGACGCAGCTCACAGGCCCGGAACCGTTTCCGGTACGGCTTAGCTCAGCCGGTCCTTAAAGCTTTCGTAGCCGTACGACCGTACGAGCCGGAAGGTGTTATCTTCTTTCCAAATGCCGATTGACGGCAGATTTACTCCATTAAAGGTGGTTGTTTTCACCATCGTGTAGTGAATCATATCGTCGAACACCACCAGGTCGCCTTCCTTGAGCGGTTCGTCAAAGCTATAGTCGCCCATGAAATCACCGGCCAGACAGGTCATGCCGCCAAGGCGGTAGGTTGGCTTACCGGCAACCGGCTCGTGATAAGCCCCGATAATCCGTGGTTTATAGGGCATTTCGAGCGTATCCGGCATGTGGGCCGCAAACGATGTATCGAGTATCACCACCGGAATGCCCTGGCTATCGAGCACATCCAGCACCGACGATACCAATACGCCGGTTTGCCAGCCAATGGCCGAGCCTGGTTCCAGAATCACTTCCACGTTATACTTCTCGCGGAACCGGGTCAGCAGTTCCACCAGGTGGTCGGTATTGTAGCCTTCGCGGGTCATGAGGTGGCCGCCGCCCATGTTCACCCATTTGGCCTGATGCAGCAGTTCGCCGAACCGGGCTTCCAGCGCTTCGAGGGTGCGTTCGAGGGTGTAAGAGTCATTTTCGCAGAGCGTATGGAAATGAATTCCTTCCATGCCATCGGGCAGAGACGCCGGCAGTTTGTCGCGCGTAACGCCCAGCCGGGAACCCGGCACGCAGGGGTTGTACATATCCGTTGCCACTTCCGAATATTGCGGATTGACCCGGATACCGCAGCTCACCTGGTTTTCAGGATCAACCGACGCATTATACGCGGCCACCCGTTCCCGGTACTTCTCCCACTGGTTCATGGAATTGAACGTCAGGTGGCTGCTACGCGACAGCACTTCCTCAAACTCATGCGACTGATAGGCAGGCATGTACGTGTGGGCCGGAATGCCCATGTACTCGTTAATGAGTTTAATTTCGTTCAGTGAACTGGCCGTTGCCCCCGGCAGATATTCCCGCACCAGCGGAAACGCACTAAACATCGAAAAGCCCTTCAGGGCCACAATAATCTGTATGCCTGCACGCTGCTGAACCGAGTTTATCAGTTCCAGATTCCGGCGGAGTTTTGCCTCCTCCAGCACGAAGCAGGGTGATGGGAGTTGTTGATAGTCAATTGCCATAGCACTGTACCAACGGTAGGTAGACCGTTTTTGTTCAGGCCGCAAAGGTACAGCGAATTGCCTAATGACCCTACAGCAAAAAAAAGCCCTTCCCCTGAAATCAGGGAAGGGGTGCGTTTCAGGTTTCTAAAGCCCCTCCCCTTACTCCAAGGGGAGGGGTTGGGGTGGGGTCAATAGCCTCAGGCAACGTCGCAAATCTGGATGCTTTGCTTGAGCGAGGCCAGCGGATCGCGCTTCGGCACAAACTCCTGACCGACAAATCCTTTGTAGCCGGTATCAACAATGGCCCGCATGATGGCCGGATAATTCAGCTCCTGCGTATCGTCGATTTCGGCACGGCCCGGCACACCACCGGTATGGTAGTGCGCAAAATACGGGTGGAATTTCTTGATCGTAGCAATCACGTCGCCTTCCATGATCTGCATGTGATAGATATCGTACAGCAGCTTCATCTTCTCCGAACCGACCTGCTTGCACAGTTCTACGCCCCAGGCCGTATGGTCACACTGGTAATCCTTGTGGTTTACCTTGCTGTTCAACAGCTCCATCACCATCGTGATGCCGTGTTTTTCGGCGGCGGGCATGAGACGCTTCAGGCCTTTTACCGCATTTTCCATGCCCTGCTCGTCGGACATACCTTTGCGGTTGCCCGAAAAACAGATCACTTTATCATACCCGGCGGCAACCAGTTTCGGGAAGTGCTCTTCGTAGCTTTTCACCAGCTCATCATGCAGCTCCGGATTGTTGAATCCTTTTTCGATGCCCAGTCCGGCACCCCACGGCAACGCACACGTCAGGCCGTATTTTTTGATGGTCGGCCACTCGGCAGGGCCTTGCAGCTCCACCGATTTAATGCCCATGTCCTTAGCCGCTTTGCAGAGGTCATCGAGCGGAATTTTGCTGTAGCACCAGCGGGCCACTGAATGGTTGATTTTTCCGTTCAGTTCGGCGCCGAGCGACTGCTGTGCCTCCGCAAAGGCATCGGTCAGCGCGGCCGTACCCGACAGAATGGCCGAGCCCGCTACCATGTTTTTGAGCGCAGAACGGCGTGAGGTGATTAATGACATATAGGTTAACAGGGGTTGTTGGTTATTTTTTCTCTGATTTAGTCGCCATGTACAACGAATGTTTTTCGTTTCCACCCGACATCAAATACGCCATCAAATCGCTCAGTTCGCCCGGATTCAGGCTGTTGATCAGCCCCGGCAACATAATTGACACGGTAGAATATTTGGTATTAACCACATCTTTCTTCGGAATCTTCCGGAGGTAGTCGGCAGCAAACGGGTTCTGCGAAATCGAATAACTGGTGTTATCCTGACTGATTAACCGCCCGAGCACCGACTGTCCATTCTTTAAGTAAAAAATGGTCGATGCATACTGATCCGAAATGGCTTTGTTCGGCTCAATAATAGCTTCCAGAATGTCCTTTTTCGAGAAACGGGTACCCAGCTGCGTCAGATCAGGACCTATATCACGACCTTCGCCCCGTATCGTATGACACCGGTTACAGACGACCGCTCCGAAAATCTGCTTGCCACGGTTAAAGTCCGGATTCCGCATGTTGGTATCCAGCATAGCGAGCGCGTTTTCGACTTTCCAGCCACGCCCCGGGCCTTTCGGCGTATAATTGCCCGCCAGATCATTTCCTGACGAGGTCAGCAGCTCTTCGCCGGAAAGTTTGGCATACTGTGCCAGTTGCTCTTTCGGCACGTTGGCCAGCGCCAGTTTCCGTGCCCGGTCGACAAAGCCGATGTAGCTATTGCCACCCTGATACCTGAACGCATTGGCAAACCACTTGAAATACGTTTCGCGCAGTTCCGGTGTCCAGCCGGTTTTGAGTCGGCTCAGCATCGTGGCGTAATACGTTTGCTGGGCCGGCGGCACCTTCTCCAGCATACTGGCAATATCCAGCCCGTACTGCGGATTCCGGAGAATCAGATCCGAGGAGTTATTGGTCATTTCGCCGTTGACATTACCGCCGCCCGGCTCGTCTTTCAGCGCTAGTTGTGTCAGCGTTTTAGCCGCGATCCCCGGCGCTTCCAGCGCAATCAGGAGCTTGCTCAGGCTGCGGTTCGGCAAGGCATTCTTTCCGGGGAAATACGGGTTCAGATACGCAATGACCTCATTCCGGACGGCTCCGTCAGGAATGCCCATCCGCAAAAACGTCAGTTCAAAGGCCCGCCACAAATCGATCTGCTGCGGCTCGGTGAGGGCTTTGGCGTTAATACCGGTCAGGGCTTTCAGCATGGCATCACGCTGTGCCGGAGCACCGTGGTGAGCCAGCGCAATCATACTCTGAATCAGCCGCTGCGGGTCTTTTTCGGCCAATGCCTTATCCTGCCAGGTAGCAACCGGCTGGTGCTCAACGGCCACACGCGCCGCATACCGCACAAACCGGTCCGGATGGTTCAGGTTAGGCCATGCGGCGGCCAATGCTGCCGGATTCGGATCACCGTGGTAGGCCTCCAGACGAGTGCGTAACTGATGCTCCGGCGTCGGGGCCGAAGCGACTGACGCGGCGGTTGACTCGCTGCCTTCGTAATACACCCGGTATAAATCAGACTCCAGCCCGCGGCCACCAGTCAGGAAATACATTGAGCCGTCGGGGCCGATCGCTCCGTCGGTCAGCGGCAGCGGCGATCCTGAAATAAACTCTTCGCGTTCACCGACATACGATGCGCCCTGCGGTTTCATGCTGATGGCATAGATAATCCCGAAGCTCCAGTCAAACGCAAACAGCGATTGCCGGTAGCGTTGCGGGAACCGTGCATTCCGGCCCGACATCAGGTTGGTCGGTGAGCCCTGTCCGATGTTCACCACCGGCGGCAGGTTATCCGGGAAGGCCGGTGTCCATTTGCCGTTACCGGTACGCCAGCCAAACTCACTGCCGCTCGTTGCATGGCAGATACGCGTCGGCCGGTACCACGGCAAGCCGAAATCCCACTCCATGTCGGAGTCGTAGGTAAACATATCCCCTGCCTCGTTGAACGCAATATCGAACGGGTTCCGGAAACCGGCGCTGACCAGTTCCCACTTTTTGCCGAGAGAATCAATGTTGGCGATCCAGCCCCCAGGTGCCATCCGGTCGTTTGCGTGGCCGCGCGGGTCTTTAATCTGCGGGAACAGGTTATCTTCTTTCCAGACTTTCGGCAGGCGGTAACTATCCATTTCCGGCACATCGGTATGGTTGCCGCAGATCACATAGATCGACTTTTTATCCGGCGCCAGCACCACACTGTGCGGTCCGTGCTCGCCCTCCCCTTTTAAGGCCTTCAGGAGGGTAATCTTGTCAAACTGATCGTCGCCGTCGGTATCCTGAAGCCGGTACAAACCACTGCCCGTCGGGAAGGTTTTATCGCTCCGGTGGTTAACCATGACATACAGGCTGTTAAAGGCCCATAACAGCCCCTGCGCGTAGCCAAGGCCGATTTTGGCTTTTGTGGTATCCCCGGGCTGCGGCTTGATGTTGAGCGGCATAACCTTTGCCTGACCACCACCGATAGGCGGTATTTCCAGCCGGTACAACCGGCCGTACTGGTCAGAGGCGATCATCCGGCCCTTGTTATCAAAGGTCATCGAGACCCATGAACCCTGCTTATTTTCGGAGGGACTATAGAGGTGCTCCGCTTTGAAGCCCGGTAGTAATTTTAGCTTATCGAGTTTAGGATTGGGAGCCGGAGGCTGCGACGTGCCGGCATCCTGCATACGTACCCAGGCCGTTCCGAACAACACGAAGCCTGACAGCGCAAGGGCTAATTTGCTCAGCTTGAACGTTGAAAACATAAAACAAGGTCAAATAAAAAGGTTTGGGAGAGGCAACCGCCTTACAGACCGAGCGCTACGCGGTTGAACACACTTTCCGGCACAGGCGCATCGCCGGCCAGAAATGTCAGTACGTTTTGCACGGTGTACATACACATAGTACGATAGGTAGTCGCGGTCAGGCTACCCACATGCGCAGTAATCATAGTTTTCGGGTGCAGGGAAAGCTGATCATCGGCAGCAGGCGGTTCTTCAGCCAGCACATCGGCCCCGAAACCGGCGAGTTGTCCGTCATTGAGTGCGTTCAGCAACGCCTGCTCATCGATCAGTCCGCCCCGGGCGGTGTTAATCAGAAACGCCCCCGGTTTCAGCAGCGCCAGCCGGTCTGCATTCAGCAGCCGGTCGGTTTCGGGCGTCAGCGGCAGGTGCAGGCTGATCACGTCCGCCTTCCCCAGCAGCTCTTCCAGCGGCAGCGCCTGATAATTCACGGACGGATTCTGGCTCAGATCCCAGTAAACGACCTGCATGCCAAAGGCTTCGGCCAGCCGGGCCACGCGCCGTCCGATGTTGCCCAACCCCAGAATGCCCAGCGTTTTGCCCGTCAGTTCGTCACCGCTGTACTGATTCCGTCCGTTCCAGTTACCGGCCCGCACCTGCGATACCGAGTTGTACATATTCCGGACCAGCATCAGCATCAGCGACATCGCATGTTCGGCAATCGTCGCGGCATTGGCACCGGGCGCGTTAATCACCCGGATACCGCGCGCCGTTGCCGCCTGTACATCCACGTTATCGAGTCCTACACCGCAGCGGGCCACCACTTCGAGTGCCGGGCAGGCATCCAGCAATGCCTGATTTACCTGCCCTTTGCCCCGCGTAATGACTGCGTGAATCGTCTCGTTCTGTAAAATATCCGCCAGAGGCCGCTCACCATAGGCCGTCAGCACCCGCACAGTATCGTGCAGCAGGGCATCCGCCTCTTCAGCTACGGTTTCAAGCAGCAAAACAGTTTTCTGCATGGTTACTCGTGATACAGCGTCGCGTTTTCGGAACGTTCGCCCCGGAAATCATTACGGTTCGATACATAAAGGCCGTCGGCATACAGTTCGTCTTCGAAAATCGCCGGATCGGGTTCGTAGGTCGGGCTTGATGAGATTTCGACAAGGTTGCCCGACGGGTCACGGACAAACATCTGCATGGCACCATCCGGCAACCGACGCACCTTGCCCCATGGCGTAACATCGACCACACCCAGTTCTTTCATGCGCCAGAAGATCGGGTTAAAGTCATCGACCTGCACACAGATATGGCCCCGGAAAGAGGTGGTATCTTCCCATTCCGAGATGTGCAGCTGCTGCGTCTCGTTGAACTTGAAGAACATAACCGGGTAATCGAACTTAAACGCCGGAAGGATTTCCAGACCCAGTTCGTTGGCGTAAAACTCGCCGGCTTTCTCGAGGTTATCCACGATCAGCGTTACGTGATTGATGCGAATGGCTCTTGCCATGACTGAAGAGAGATTTTGGTTGTTCAGGATTTACTCAGATCTTCTGGCTGAATTCTTTTACGAATTCCCAGTTCGGGGTAACACCGAGGCCGGGGGCCGTTGGTGCGTCAAGTTGGCCGTCCGTTACGGTAATCTGTTCTTTCACAAGCTCATACATCATCGGGTTACCGCCCAGCGAAAACTCGACAATCGTAGCGGCCGGTGCAGCAAAGGCCATATGCACGCCCGCCATGAAGGAGAACGCCGAACCCCAGCAGTGCGGCGCCAGTTCGAGCTGGTGCGTACGGGCCAGATGCGCTACCCGCATCGCTTCGGAAATACCGCCGATAATGGCTGAATCGGGCTGAACAACGTCCAGCGCCCGGACTTCGATCAGGTCACGGATATCGAAACAGGTGTACTCGCTTTCGCCGGCCGCAATCGGAATCGACGTCGATGCCCGCACCTCCGCCGTTCCGTGGCGGTTGTCGGGGCTGATCGGCTCTTCAAACCAATAAAGGTTACAGTCTTCCACACCCCGGCAAAACTGTTTGGCTTCCGGCACGCTGTAGGTGCCGTGAGCATCGGCCATCAGCTTAATGCCGTCGCCCAGTGCTTCGCGGGCCGCCCGAACGCGGTCAATGCTGGCCTGAACGGTTTCGTCCATGACGCCAACCCGCATTTTCACGCCTTTAAAGCCTTTGGAAACATAGCCGTTGAGCTGCTCGCCGATCTTCTCAACACCGGCCCAGCCGCCGCTGGCATAGGCCGGCATCTGATCGCGGCAGGCACCGCCCAGCAAATCGACCACCGGTACGCCCAGCGCCTTGCCTTTAATATCCCACAGCGCCGTATCCACACCGCTGAGAGCCGAAATGGTTATACCGCGCCGACCCAGCACCGGAAATCCGCGGCCGCGTTTCAGCGCATAATGGTCGCGGGTGCCGTTATAGACAATCTCCCAGATGCGTGAGATATGGCGCGCATCCTGACCGATCAGCAGCGGCCTGATTTCGTTTTCGATGCAGCTGACAATCGACGCACACACGCCCGACGAACCTACCGCTGCCTTGGCCTCGCCGAACCCTTGTAAACCGGAATCGGTCGTTACGACCACCAGCGTCATATCAAAGTTTGTCAGCAACCCGTAATCGGATGCATGCTGTTTTTCTTTCGGGATCGGGCACCGCAGCCAGAAGGCTTCAACGTTTGTAATTTTCATTTATAAACTGGCAATGAGATGATTAAATTAATGGCAGCAGCGTTTCGGCCGATTTACGGGTGAGCATGGTATAAAACTCTTCGGTGACCGAAGAACTGCCGTGGTCTTCGAGGAATTTCTTTTGCTCTGCGCTCAGATCTTCCGGATTTTCGTCGATTGAATTTGGATACGGGTTAGCGGGTGTACGGTCGAGCGGCGCACAGAACTCCACGGAAAGCACATCGTCGTAGCCGATTTCCCGGAGTGTACCGATGATTTTCGGCCAGTTCAGCGTACCCATTCCCGGCGCCATGCGGTTGCTGTCGGCCACGTGGAAACCCACCAGCCGCCCCTTCGCCCGGCGGATGGCGTCAAACATATCGTCTTCTTCAATATTCATGTGGAAGGTATCGAGGCAAACCCCGCAGCGCGGTCCTACCTCTCTGGCCAGCGCCAGGGCCTGATCGCCCCGGTTGACGAAATAGGTCTCGAAGCGGTTGATCGGCTCAATGCCCAGCAGGATGTCTACCGATTCGGCGTATTCATAAATCTGCGTCATACCGTCGACGGCCCATTTCCACTCATCGTCCGGACGGCCATCCGGCACAATTTTGCCGACGGTTCCCGGCACAACCGAAACCATGTGTCCGTCCAGTTCCTTTACCATCGTCACCACATCCTTGATGTATTGCACCGACTTTGCGCGCTGGGCAGGGTCTTTGGCCAGCAGGTTACGGTCTTCGAGCATCAGCGTCACCGAGCCCCAGCAGGTCATGCCCACCTCTTTCAGCAATGCGCCGATTTTTTTTGTATCGTAAAGGGATGGTTCACCCTGAATTTCAAGCTTTGTGTAGCCAAGCTGAGCAATACGGCGGATTGTTTTTTCAACGGGTTCGGCCCGCATCCAGTTGTGAATGGAAAGCTCCATAAGTGCGAAAAACGTTAGTAAGTTCAGGGTATACAGCCGATCCAGGCATGTGGGTCTAACCCATATACTCCCATAAGACAACGAGATACCATTTTTAACGCACAAACGCTATTTTTTACCTAAATGGCCTTTATCTGACTGGGCGGAATACCGTATTTTTTGCGGAAGGCTGTGGTGAAATGGGCCGGATGCTGGTAACCGATCCGGTATGCGACCTCACTTACTGACAGTTGCTGCTGCAATAACTGATACCCGACATCAAGCCGGTAATTCAGTACCCAATCGTATACACTCGTCCCGTAAGTTTCCCGGAAACCCTTCTTTAATTTAAATTCGTTCAGGCCGACCGCACGGCTCAGGGCTGCTAAGGTGGGCGGGCGGGTAAATTCCTGCTGAAGAATCCGGCGCACCTCTTCCAGCTTATCGAAATCCGTCGCCGGAACCGGCATCCGGTCAGCGCCGGCCTCCAGTTCCTGAAACTGTTTCAGCTGAAGCACCAGCAATTCCATGACTTTAGCCTCCAGAAACAGCTTTAGCAAACAGCCGGAAAGCGATACCTCCACCAGTTGCATCAGCACCGTATGCAGCGACGAGACGACCGGTAATCCAGTAGCGGTCAGCGGCATCGGCTCATCCGCCATTACCTGCTGCGCCAGTGTCACCAGCGGATCACCATAGGTTTCGGCCAGTGAATAGAGCAAGTCGGGATGCCAGCGCACACTGACAAACTGAAGCAGGCTGTCGGCAGCCACGTCCATGCACAACCGGCCCGTTGGTTCGTGAAACAGCGTATGTTGCCCGGACCCGCAAATAACTGACGACACCCCGTCAGGTTGATACCGCCTCAACTCACCCGACAGCGCAAAGAACATATCCAGCTGCCGCTGTGGGTTCGCAAACTGCACACCGAGTGGTCCGGCACAAACCAGCCGTCCCCAGCGGATGATCAGCTTTCCGGGAATCAGCACCTCACTAAGTTCCCGGTTCTGCCCCTTGTCAATATCGGTGATCCGGCGCTCCGGTAAACCGGTTGCGTCGGGGCAATAATCATGAATGAAAAGCTGCTGCTTTCCGTCGCGTAGTGTCCAGTCAAATGGCATATGCTTCGTTATTTTCCGGCCTGTTTGTTTACCGGCAGATCCGGCTTCAGGATTGACCGGGAAGGTGGTTGCTCCCGATTTCGTAGGTAATAATCCGGTTTGCGTAAGTCACGAAAAGCGTTTACCCGATTACTTTGCAACATTATTTAAATTTGATCTAAATAACAATAAATAAAGTAAAAACGCGGCATGATCTGGAGAAAGGCAGCTAACATACTGGTTATCATAACCACCTGTACATTCGGGTATACACAGGTACTGGCTCAGGGTAAACCGGAGCGGATTGTCTCCTTAAACGGAACGGTAACGGAAATTCTCTGCGGCCTCGGTCTGCAAGCACAAATTGTAGGGGTTGATGTCACAAGCACCTATCCGGCGGCGATGGAAAACGTCACGAAAGTGGGGCACAACCGTAACATCGGCGCCGAAGCCGTACTGGCGTTGCAACCCACCCTGATTGTCGGGACCAAAAGCGCCACGAGCATGGATATCAAGCCCGAGCTGATCCGGCAGTTTGAGCAGGCAGGCGTAAAGACCCTGTTTTTTGAACAGACGCACAGCGTGGCAGGCGCGAAAAAACTGATTCAGGAAGTGGGAACGGCGTTCCGGAAACCGACACCAGCCTCAGCCCTGGTCCGCAAGCTCGACGCTGATCTGGCTCGTGTGCAGAAACCGGCGAAGGCCAAAAAAGTCCTGTTCATCTATGCCCGGGGAGCCGGAAACATGATGGTGGCCGGCGAGCATACACCGGTTGACCAGCTGATTACACTTGCCGGCGGACAAAACGCCGTAACCGGCTTCGACAGTTTTAAACCACTCACCGCCGAGGCGCTTGTCAGTGCCAATCCGGACGTTATTCTTCTCTTCAGCAGCGGCTTAGAGAGTCTGGACGGCATGGCCGGTTTACTCAAAGTACCTGGCGTAGCCCAAACGAACGCGGGCCGCAGCAAGGCCGTCATCGAAATGGACGGACAACTCATGACCGGTTTCAGCCCGCGGCTGGGCCTTGCCGTGCAGGAGCTTAGCCGGAAACTAAACGACTCAGTCCTTACCCTTCATTAATATGCCGGCAAACGTAACGGCCGAACGCCCTGTTCAGGCACCGCCACGGGTGCAGACGCCTCCCGCCGCCAAAGGCCGGTGGCTGACCGGTAGCCTGGCCATCGGGTTACTGATCACGATGATCTGCTCCGTAGGAATCGGTGCGCTGGCGATTCCGGTAGCCGATGTTGTGGCGATTCTGCTGAAACAGATTGGTCTGGAAACCGGCCCGGTCGATGCGCAGCAGGAAACGATTCTGCTGGTGATCCGCCTGCCGAGAATCCTGCTGGGCGTGCTGGTCGGGGCGGTGCTGAGTATGGCCGGCGCCAGCATTCAGGGGTTGTTCCGCAATCCGCTGGCCGATCCCGGACTGATTGGCATTTCGTCGGGTGCCTCACTGATGGCCGTCGTGATGATTGTCCTGCAGGTCAAGCTCTTCACGGGCTTATCAGCGCTATCCGGTCTCTATGCCCTGTCACTGGCCGCTTTTGCCGGAGCCGTCGGTGCTACGGTACTGGTTTATTTCCTGTCCCGGCAGGGAGGCCGGACTATTGTCTCAACCATGCTGCTGGTAGGCATTGCGGTCAACGTACTGTGCGAAGCCTGCCGAGGGTTACTGGTCTACATGGCTGATGATGCCCAGCTGAGAGCCATTTCGTTCTGGAGCCTCGGCAGCTTAGGCGGAGCCACCCGGGAGGTTCTACAGGTAGCAGGTCCCTTTCTGCTGGCTCCCCTCCTGCTGATGCCACGGCTCAGCCGGTCGCTGAATGCATTCACGCTCGGCGAGAGTCAGGCGGGGCATCTCGGCGTCAATGTCGGGCGGCTGAAGGGGTCAGTCATTCTGCTGACCACGCTGGGGGTTGGTGTTGCCGTTGCTGTCTCGGGGATGATCGGGTTTGTGGGGCTGGTGGTTCCGCACCTGATCCGGCAAATGGCGGGCGCCGATAACCGCCTGGTACTGCCCGCCTCGGGCTTACTGGGTGCCATCATCCTGACCCTTGCCGATCTGGTAGCCCGTACGCTCGTGGCGCCGGCCGAACTGCCGATCGGCATCATCACGGGGCTGGCCGGCGCGCCTGTTTTTCTGTATATCCTGCTTAAAAACCGTTCACAAACACACGCATGATACACGCCCAACATATTTCGTACAGCGTTGGCGGCCGTACGCTGCTCCAGCCACAGACGGTCCGCGTCCGCGCCGGCGAACTGGTTGCCGTCGCGGGGGCCAACGGGGCCGGAAAATCGACACTGCTGAAACTGCTCAGCCGCGATCTGACCCCTTCGTCGGGCACCATACAGCTTAACCGGCAGGACCTTAGCCGGTATTCGGCACGTGATCTGGCCAAATGCCGCGCCGTTTTGTCGCAGCACCATACGCTGACGTTTCCGTTCAGTGTCTACGAACTGGTGATGATGGGTCGCTACCCACACTTCGATCACCAGCCAACCGGGCAGGACCTCGCCGTGGTTGACCATGTGCTGCAACAGACCGGTCTCGCGCAGATGACACACCGCTCCGTCCTGAGCCTGTCCGGGGGCGAGCAGCAGCGTGTTTTTCTGGCAAAAGTCATGGCACAGCTCATTGACTACCATGAACTTATGCATCCTGACAGCGATATTCTGACCCCGAAGTTTCTGCTGCTCGATGAGCCCACGACCGGCCTTGACCTCTATTACCAGCACGCCCTGCTGCAACAGGCCAGACAGCTGACCAGGCAGGGTTACGGGGTCGTAACGATCCTGCACGACCTGAATCTGATTATGCAGTATGCCGATCAGGTGCTGCTGCTCCATCAGGGCCAGTCACTGGCGTTCGGAACACCGGCCGCCGCCCTGACGCCTTCCAGCATCCGGCAGGCATTCGGTCTTGATGTACAGATCATTGACCAGCCGACACTCGATTATCCCATTGTTATTCCCGCAACGCGACAACCTCATTATCAAGCATTAACCGCATAATTCATATGGTAACCAACACAGCTGATCTCAAAGCACAATACGCAGCCTATAAACTGGAAAACCCGAAAAGCCGCATCCGCGAAGCCGCGGCCCAACTCCATGTCAGCGAAGCCGAACTGGTAGCCACCGGTGTGGGCGAGACAGCCATCCGGCTGGAAGGCGATTTCCGCGAATTGCTGAAACAAGTAACGGGCCTTGGGCATGTGATGGCCCTGACCCGCAACGACAGCGTGGTTCACGAGCGCAAAGGCGTGTACGAAAAAGTTTCGTTTACCGGGCAGATGGGCCTCGTTTTAGGGGACGACATTGACCTGCGGCTGTTCATGAGCAGCTGGGCATTCGGGTTTGCCGTCAACGAAAACGACCGCCGGAGCCTCCAGTTTTTTACGGCCGACGGCGAGGCAGTGCATAAAATTTACCTGACTGAACACAGCAACCTGGCGGCGTATCACCAGCTTGTCGAGGCCTTCCGGGCACCGGATCAACCTTCTTTTTTAGCCACTATTCCTAAACCCAACCCATCGCCCGAAACGCCCGACAGCGATATTGCCGTGGCTGATTTTCAGGATGCCTGGCGTAACCTGAAGGACACCCACGACTTCTTCGGCATGTTGCGGACGTTTAAAGTCGCCAGGCTACAGGCCATGCGGCTCGCGCCCGCAGGCCTGGCCACCCAAACGTCTATGGAAGCCGTCCGCGCGGTATTCGGGCGGGTTTCCGAAACCGGCCAGCCGATTATGATCTTTGTCGGCAACCGTGGCTGCATTCAGATCCATACCGGACCAGTGAAGAAACTGGTCACGATGGGGCCGTGGTTTAACGTGCTCGATCCGGCCTTTAACCTTCACCTGCGCGAAGATCAGGTTGCGTCGGCGTGGGTGGTTAAAAAGCCAACGACGGATGGCATCGTAACCAGCCTCGAACTCTTCGACGCTGCCGGCACTCAGATTGCCCAGATTTTCGGCAAACGCAAACCCGGCCAGCCGGAACAACCGGAGTGGCAGCAAGTTGTTGCCGACCTGGCCCTGTCAACACGTTAATGCCATGCCAACGTTACTGAATGCGTTTCTTTTCGCTGTGCTACAGGTCGGGGGCACATCCGGTCCGCTACAACCGGATCGCCCCCAACCCCGCACAGACTCCTTAAAAAGCCGCAAACTGGATGAAGTTGTCGTGACAGCCACCCGCACCGAGCGCCCGATGGGTGCCTTGCCGATGCCGGTGACCGTTATCGGCAAGCAGCAAATCCGGCAAATGGGATCGCTGCGACTCAACGATGTGTTACAGGAACAAACCGGCCTGGCCATCGTTACCGACCACGGACAGGGGGTACAGATTCAGGGGTTTGCTCCGGAATATACCCTGATTCTGCTCGACGGCGAGCCGCTGATCGGCCGCACGGCCGGTACGCTGGAACTCAACCGGCTGGCGGTCGGCAACATCAGACAGATTGAGATTGTCAAAGGGCCATCGTCGAGTCTGTACGGCTCCGAAGCACTGGCCGGTGTCATCAATATCATTACCGACAATGCGGGCGGTTCGGGACGCCGGCAAATCAATGCCTCGGTATCAGCCCGGTACGGCGCCAACCGCACCAGCGATCTGGCCGGTGACCTGGGCCTGCGCCGTGGCAAAATCGGGGTGTATGCCTTCGCTAACCGGTACGGCTCGGCGGGGTACGACCTTTCGCCCGAAACAGCGGGCAATACCGTATCGCCGTTTGCCAACTATACCTTCAGCGGCCGCGTAACGGCCGATATCAGCAGCCGGCTTACGCTTAGTGTCTCGGGACGATCATTTAGTGAGAAACAGGAAAATCGTTACGAAGCCACGGCGGGTTCAGTTGTGGCCGGGCCGGGCATGATCACCGACCGCAACCTGAATCCCGTGCTTACCTACCGCCCTAACCAGCACTGGAAGCTAACCGGCCGGTTCTATGGCAGCTATTACCGGACCGAAACCGACCTGCGCTACCAGAACGACGGCAAGGTGTATGACCAGAGTTTTTTTGACCAACGCTTTAACCGGCCCGAGGTACAGATTGATCATTACCTCAACCGGAAACATCTGCTGACGCTGGGTCTGGGCTACAATGCCGAGAGTGTGGTAGCCACGCGCTATACCGACCGGCAGCGGTTCAGTAACCGGTACGCGTATGCGCAGTATGAATGGCTGCCAAACCGGCGGTGGGACATTATCGTCGGCGGGCGGTTCGACAACCATTCGCAGTATGCCAGTCAGTTCAGCCCGAAAGCGTCGGCGCGGTTCGAACTCTCCCCGACCTTTGCCTTGCGGGGGAGTACCGGCGTCGGGTTCAAGGCACCGGACTTCCGGCAGCTGTACCTCAACTTTGATAATTCGGTGGTCGGCTACAGCGTTTTCGGAACCCATGAGCTGGTCAACAGCCTGTCGCGGTTGCAACAGCTGGGCCAGATTGCCGAGGTACTTACCGACCCGGCGCAGTTCAGCGACATCCGCGCCGAAAGTTCGGTTGCCTATAACCTTGGCGTAACGGCTGATTTACAGACGGCCTGCAAATTGCCGGTTACGTTCAGCATCAACCTGTTCCGGAATGATATCCGCGACCTGATTGAGACCCGGGCGGTTGCCCTGAAAACCAACGGACAAAGCGTATTCAGCTATGTCAACCTCAACCGCGTCTTTACGCAGGGCGCCGAATTCGACGGCAGCTACCGGATCACGGCAGGCAACGGGATCCTGAAGATCAGTGCCGGTTACCAATTCCTGCTGACGGGCGACAAAACGGTGGTTGCGCAGATAAAACGGGGCGAAGTCTACCGGCGCGATCCGGAAACCCTGGCTACCCAACGCGTGAAGCCGGCTGACTATGGCGGATTATACAACCGCTCAAAACACATGGCCAATATCAAGCTGTTCTATGAGCTGTCCAAACAGGGCCTGACCGTGAACCTGCGGGGAATCTACCGGGGTCGCTACGGGTTTTCGGACCGCAACGGCAACGTGATTCTCGACGCCGCGCCGGAATATGTGCCGGGCTATATGCTCTGGAACCTCTCGGCCGGTAAAACCATCAAAAACCTTACGGTTCAGGCCGGAATCGACAACCTGTTCGGGCAGACAAACCCGCAGTACATCCCCAATCTGGCGGGGCGTCTTTGGTACACCAGCCTCCGCTGGAGCCTGCCGGCACTCGCCAAAAATTAGTTAACAACCTTTATTTCCCAGTATTTCTATGAAACGCGTACATCTTTCACTCGCCGTCTGTCTGTTCAGTACCATCAGTTTCTTCAGCTGCACAAATGACGACAATACACCAACCGTTCAGCCGGTGCAATCGCAGACGGTCAAAAATCTCGCCGCCGATCCGGTAACAATTGATCCGCAAACGGGTCAGCCGGGCGCCGGAACCGGCAAGTATACCCTGTTCAGCCTGAAAGACGGCCAGCAGATTGCCAACAGCGATTCGGCCTCCAATAAGTGGGACATTGGTTTCAGGGGCACAACCCTTATCGTTAACGGCGGGACCATCCGGTCGGGTCAGGGGGGTGCGTATATCCATACCGGCACATTCGACGAATTAACCAGCGTTCCGGAAAGTATTACGTTCGCGACCGATCAGAGCAGTTCGCAGCTGGCGATACCGACCGGTTCGGGCAAGGGTTGGTACAATTACGCGAATACGATTGTTTCCCCGATTCCAGGCAAAGTCCTGATTCTGAAGACCGGCGACGGTAAATATGCCAAACTGGAGGTTCTGAGCTATTACAAGGATGCGCCGGCAACCCCGACCGCTACCAGCGAAAGCCGCTACTTTACCTTCCGCTATGTTTACCAGCCGGATGGCAGCAAAAAACTGAATTAGACCGCTTGTACCGGCCTCTATCTCATAGCAAACGGATTGTCAGCAAAGCCGTATACCGCTGGTGTACGGCCTTCTTGTTTTAAGAGACTTATTCGGCCTTTGTGTTACTTAACGCCCATACTCTTCTGTTTTTGTGTTAAATTGACCCGCAATCGTATTGCCGGTTAAATCGTTAACAAACACAATTCTATGCAAAAACAACTTTTACTCTCCGGCCTGCTGGCTACGGCTTCGCTATGTGCGTTCGGGCAGGATGAAAAAATTGACCTTCAGATGATGCAGAAAATCCGGGAAGAGGGGCTTCAGCGGTCGAAGGTTATGGAAACGGCTTTTTACCTGACCGACGTGAACGGTCCGCGCCTGCAAGGCCCAGGGTTCATGAAGGCCGCCAACTGGACGAAAAATAAACTCGCGGAGTGGGGCCTGCAGAACGCCCGCCTCGAATCGTGGGGTGAATGGGGTAAAGGCTGGGAAGTAGAGCGGTGCTACATCGCCATGACGGCTCCGTATTACAAATCCATGATTGCCGTGCCACGTGCCTGGAGTGGCAGCACCAATAAACTCCAGCAGGCAGAAATTCTTTATATCAGCGATTCCGACACCACCGCTCTTGAATCGTACCGCAGTAAGCTGAAAAACAAAGTCATTCTGATCGATCAGTCGTTTACGGGCAAGCCATCGTTCAAAGCCGATGCCGACCGCTTTACCGACGAAGATCTGGCCAAAATGGCCGCTGAAACGCCGGCAGCCGGTGGTCGCGGCGGCCGTAACGGGGCTGATTCAACGTATCGGAACATGATTCAGGCCATGCGGACCCGCAACTCCTTCAACCAGAAAATGCGGAAACTGGCCAAACAGGAAGGCGCACTCGGCATTCTGAATACGACCCAGACCAGTAAAGACGGTACATTGTTCGTGAGCGGTGATTACGCCAACGCAGCCCTTGGGTCAACCCAGGACGATCTGGCCGATCTGTCGATCTCGATGGAAGACTACATGACATTGTGCCGGCTGATGAAAGCCAATGTACCGGTTAAGCTGGAACTGGATGTAAAAACGAAATTCCACACCGCCGATACTAAAGGCTATAACGTACTGGCCGAGCTGCCGGGCACCGACCCTAAACTGAAAGAGGAAGTGGTGATGCTGGGTGCGCACCTTGACTCATGGCATGCGGCTACCGGTGCTACCGACAACGCCGCGGGTTCGGCCGTGATGATGGAAGCCGTCCGTATTCTGAAAGCACTGGGCGTAAAACCACGCCGTACGATCCGGCTGGCGCTCTGGAGCGGGGAGGAACAAGGGCTGCACGGGTCAAAAAATTACGTGACCAAACACCTGGTTGACGCCAATAACAAACTGACAAAGGAAGGTGAGCTTCTGGCTGGCTACTTTAACGTAGACAACGGCACCGGTAAAATCCGCGGGATCTATTCGCAGAATAACAACGATGCCAGCCCGATTTTCACCCAGTGGCTGAAGCCGTTCCATGACCTCGGCGCTACGACCGTAGCCCAGCGCAGCAGCGGCGGCACCGACCACGTATCGTTTGACCGCGCCGGCCTGTCGGGCTTTGGCTTTATTCAGGACCGGATCGAGTACGATACCCGTACGCACCATACCAATATGGATACCTACGATCACCTCCAGCCGGACGACCTGAAACAGGCGGCAACGATTGTCGCGGCGTTTATTTACAATGCGGCGATGCGTGATCAGAAATTACCGATGAAGGCACCGATGACGGCCATGCAATCGGCCCGGTAATTTTTTTTAGCCCGTTTACAAAAAAAAAGGACAAATAACAGTATGTAGGTTGATGAATACCCTTATATAGACGTATACGCCTTCGAGCGTAAGACCACGTAACGTCTGTTTATACACTCATCAAACATGCTATTTGCTCATTTTGCTGAACATTCAGTAACGGTCTTACCGTTTTCATATAAAGAGTTTAGATTGTTTAGGTTAAGAAAATGTAAAAACCACTCCCTCGATGAAGGAGTGGTTTTTTGTTTAGTGTTAACCTGAAGACTAGTATTCGTGCGGCAGCGTAATGTTAACGCGGTCCTGCACCGGTAAGCCCTGGCTATTCATTTGCTCGATGAACGGATCCGGATCCATTTCTTCGCAGTTCCAGACGCCCGGCTTGTTCCAGACACCTTTCAGCATCAGCATTGCACCGATCATCGCCGGCACACCGGTAGTATAGCTTACCGCCTGACCGCGTACTTCCTTATAGGTCTCCGCGTGGTCGCAGTTATTCCAGATAAAATAAGTTTTCTCCTGACCGTCTTTGATCCCTTTGATCTGGCAACCGATTGAGGTCTGGCCGGTATAGTTTTCGCCGAGCGAATCCGGTGCCGGTAATACGGCTTTCAGGAATTCGAGCGGAACAATATCAACACCCTGGAATTTAATCGGGTGGATGCTGGTCATGCCCACGTTCTGCAACACCTCAAGGTGCGTCAGATACGCCTGGCCGAAGGTCATCCAGAACCGGGCACGCTTGATGGTCGGGAAGTTTTTCACCAGCGACTCAAGCTCTTCGTGATACAGTACGTATGACTCACGGGCGCCGATTTCAGGGTACTCAATTGGTTTGTGAATCGACATGGCCGGAATCTCAACCCACTCGCCGTTTTCCCAGTAGCGGCCGGGCTGCGTGATTTCGCGGATGTTGATTTCAGGGTTAAAGTTGGTGGCAAATGCCTTGCCGTGATTCCCCGCATTACAATCGACGATATCGAGGTAATGCATCTCGTCGAAATGGTGTTTAGCGGCATAGGCCGTAAATACCTGCGTGGCGCCAGGGTCGAAACCGCAACCCAGCAAAGCCATGATACCCGCCTGCTCAAAGCGCTCTTTATAAGCCCACTGCCAGCTGTATTCGAACTTAGCTACGTCTTTCGGCTCGTAATTGGCCGTATCCAGGTAGTTGACACCTGTTTCCAGACAGGCATCCATGATCGGGAGATCCTGGTAAGGAAGTGCAACGTTGATGACCAGTACCGGCTGAAACTGCTTAATCAGCGCAACCAGCTCAGGCACTACGTCGGCATCTACCTGCGCAGTCTGAATCGTTACGCCGTGCATTTCCTGTATTTCGGCTGCAATCCGGTCACATTTTGCCTTTGTGCGGCTGGCCAGCATGATGTCAGTAAAGACGTCAGCGTTCATGGCGCACTTATGAGCCACCACGCTACCAACCCCTCCTGCACCAATAATGAGCACTTTTGCCATGTTAATCGAATGGTTTGTTGTCGTTGTAATGATTTAGGCGCAAAGATAGTCCTTATTTGCGGGATAAAGCAGTGATAAATAAAGACAGGGAAGCTTGTTACTGAAACAATATTTATGTATATTCGTTTAGTAGATTATCTCTCTTTCTTTAAATCACTCAAACGTTATGAAACTGGCATCTTCTCTTGGCTCTTTTGAACTTTCGATTCTGGGTTACAGCCAGCAAGGCAGCAACTGGCGGGGACGCAACAACCTTAACTGCCGCGTATCAACGCTGTGGCAGAAAAATTCCGATACGCAGACAGCTCCCCTACAGACGTATGAGCTTGCCCGTTTACTGACCGATCTGGAGGCCTTGCTTTCGCGCCGGACATCGCGGATATCGACAAATTTTGCGGAACCGGGCCTGAGCGTTGATATCTCAGCGTTACCTAATCAAACCTATGCCTGCCAGATTCAGCTTGATCATGACCTGACACCATCCTGGAATGCCTATCCTGACTTTCCGGTTGAGATGAGCATGGTACTGACCCGTAGCCAGCTTGAAGACGTAATTTCCCAGCTTAGCCGCCAGTTAGCCGCCTTTCCTGAACGTTAACAGATTAGAAGGCTGAGTAAATAAAAAATACTTTTAAGATACTCTTTATACTTTAAGTTGTTTTTGCCATAATTGTAGTCGGAAACGGTTTTTGCTCCCCAAACCGTTTCAGCTATGCTGGCAAAAACAACTTTTTTCTGCTCTATAGTACAATACCAATACTTTTTTTTGCGATATCCACATAAATACGCGTTACCACTTGGTAACATAGGGTATTTTTTACATTTTTGTAACGTATATCGTAAAAAGATATAATCAACCCTAACTAACCTGGCTAATCTTACACAAACTACCTAAATGCAATTTCACCTATGAAAGTTGTAAAGAGACGTAATCGTGCTATGACGATGGATCGGATTCTGCGGGCAACCGGAGAAGTAATCGCGGAACGGGGAACAGAAAAAGCAGGCATTAACTCAGTAGCCGAAAAGGCTCAGGTCAACAAAGTACTGATTTACCGCTACTTTGGTGGCTGGAATGGACTGCTGGAAGCGTATGTTCAACGCGGCTTCTTTCTGTCGATGTTCAATGACAAATATACTGACACGTTACCTGCCAACATCCCCCCTGCCGATCGCGACAAAGTTTGGTCTGAGTACATCCTGGGGCTGACCCGTGAGTTTCGTTCCCGCAAATCGTCACAAGACCTTGTCCGCTGGGAAATGTCTCACGGCGAAACCGAACTGGCGCGCCGGATTGCCCAGTTCCGGAGTGAAGCCTATGCCAAAATGATTCAGAAACTGGCCCCCTATCCGGATTATGATCCTACCAGCATTACGGCAATTATTCTGGCCGGGATCACGTATCTGACCCTGCTGTCTGATCAGGGCAATCCGTTTATCGGCATCGACCTGCAAAGTGAAGCCGGCTGGGACCGCATCGAAAAAGGCGTCGAGCGCATTCATCGCAGCCTGAACCGCTCGCTAATCGAAAAAGAAGAAGAGGCGGCTACCAAATAAGTTATTGTGCGAATTAGTGAATGTGCGATTGAGTGAATAAGCCATTGAAATACAACTCTATGCTCTCTGGCTAATTCTAATCTAATTCTGCTTACTTAACGTCCGGTAGTTTCATCTATATACAGGCGCCCGGCTCATAAAGCCAGGCGCCTGCTTTTTATTCGTTCATTAATGTCTCAATCTCATCGGCCTCTACCGGAATCCGGCCCATCAAGTCAAGGTTACCGTCTTCGGTAATGAGAATGTTGTTCTCCAGCCGGATGCCCAGCCCTTCTTCCCGGATGTAGATCCCCGGCTCACAGGTAAACACCATGCCCGGCTCAAAACGGCGGTATTTATTCCCGACATCATGTACGTCCAGGCCCAGAAAATGGGACGTGCCGTGCATAAAATATTTCTTGTAAAGCGGCGCATCAGGGTCCTGCTTTGCAACAGCCTGGGCATCGAGCAGCCCAAGGCCGATCAATTCGGCTTCCATGATGCTGCCCACTTCCTTGTGGTATTCATCCCAGAGGTTACCCGGCCGCAGCATATCCGTAGCAGCCTTCATGACCCGCAGCACCGCATCATACACCGCACGCTGACGGGCCGTAAACCGGCCGCTGACCGGAATCGAGCGTGTCATGTCGGCATTGTAATTAGCATATTCAGCGCCAATATCGAGCAGCAGTACATCACCGGCCTGACATTGGGCACTGTTGTCAATGTAGTGCAGGACGCAGGCATTTTTCCCTGAGGCGATAATCGGCGTATAGGCCGCACCGCGTGAGCGGTTCATCAGGAAGGCATGCATCATTTCGGCTTCAATTTCGTATTCCCAGACGCCCGGTTTCACAAATTTCAGCAGCCGCCGGAACATCGTATCGGTAATGTCGATAGCCCGTCCGAGCAACTCAACCTCCTGCGGCAGTTTAATCGCCCGCAGGTAGTGCATAACCGGTGCCAGGCGCTCCAGCCGGTGCAGCGGATACCGCTCCTTAAACTGTTTGATAAAGCGTATGTCGCGCGTCTCCACCTCCGAACCGTTGCGCGTATGCTCGTTGGTGTTCAGGTAAACCTGTTCGGCTTCAAAAACGATCTGGATAAAGATTGCCTCGAACTGGTGGGTCCAGTAAACATTCTTGCGGGAAATGCCCGACGTTTCCTCGGCTTCCTGTTTTGTGAGTTTGTGGCCTTCCCAGATTTCGATCAGTTCGCTGGTTTCGCGCAGAAACAATACCTCCCGGAAGCGCTCATCCGGATGGTCGGGGCAGAGTACCAGAATGGATTCTTCCTGATCGACACCCGTCAGGTAAAACAGATCGTTGTTCTGCCGGAACGTCATCGTACCATCGGCATTGGTAGGCATCACGTCGTTGGCGTGTAGAATCGCCAGCGATTTCGGTTTCAGTTGTTGTACCAGCCGCTGCCGGTTCCGGACAAATAGTTGATTATCAATTGGCAAATAACGCATACCAGAATAAAAATACCGGGTTATGTCCGGCCTGTTTAGACGCAGATTGTTTGTTGACAGAATGCCACCGGCAATTCCGTTCGCAAAGAAAACAGCTTACGGGCAGGAGGAAAAGCGTTTGGCCGGATTCTTTAACAGCACCTTAACACAAAGCGCCGTATCTTTGCAGGGTTAACCATTGTATCAGGCATCCGTGCAGGCAGTCGACACTACACCGTCCGTTTCTTCGGGTAAGCAAAAATTCTCCGTTAAGCCGGAGTGGATCCATACCGGCCTTGTGCTGGCAACCGGCCTTCTGGCACTGGCCACGATCCTTGGCCGTTTGGGTCGTTTCTTTTTCCTGTTTGAACTCTGCAGTCATTTTTCGGTTCAGTATGCCGCTATTGCTGCCCTGCTGACACTGTTCTGGACCATTCGCCGCCAGTGGTTGCTGACGGGGGTTGCTGCACTCTGCCTTGGCTGGCACAGCTATCAGGTACTTCCGTGGTTAATGGCTACTCCTCCGGCCGCCGGTACCAAAGCCGATGTACGCATCCTGCACGCCAATGTGCTCTACACCCGTGAGGAAATGCAGACAACAATTGACATGATCCGGCGGGAAAAACCAGACCTGTTTGTACTACAGGAAATGACGCCCGAAAGCGTTGAGCAGGTAACAAAAGCATTGGCGGATACCTATCCGTATACGGATACGCTGATGGCGAAAGATCCCTGCTTTTTACTGGTAGCCAGCCGGACATCCTTTCTGGTCGATCAACAGGCCCGGCGCAATAAGCTGGTATTACACATGATGACCAATGTGCGGGGCCATGATCTGTCGTTTATGACCGTCCATACCCGCACACCGATTCTGCCGTCGTGGTTTGCCGAACGCAACGACCAGCTGGCCTTCGTCAGCGGACGTATTCAGGAGGTACCGCAACCGGCTGTTTTGATCGGAGATTTCAACGTCAGTATTTTCTCACCGGTTTACGCGCAGTATTTTGAGGATAAGCCGGACATTAAGGCCTGCCGCAAAGGATTCGGCCTCCAGCAAACGTGGCCGCGGTTCCTGCCACCGATGATGATTCCTATTGATCAGGCATTTGTGAACAGCGGATTCCGGACCGTTAATTTCCGGACCCTTCCGCAACCAGGTTCTGACCACAAAGCCGTTGTCGTTGATCTGGCCTTCACGAAACAAGATTAGCCTAACTGTAACTGCCGGTAGGTTTTACGGAATTGCGCCGGCGTAATGCCGGTTGTTTTCTTGAAAAGCTTCAGGAAGTAGGTCACATTGTTGAAACCGCACACAAAACACACATCGGCCAGGCACTGGTTGCTCGTCTTCAGCAACCGCATCGCCTGTTGAATGCGCTGGTTATTGATGTATTCAATCGGCGTCAGACCGAACTGCTGCTTAAAACACCGGAAAAAATTCGGCTCGCTCATGCACGCCTGATCGGCCAGTTCCCTGACTGTCATCTGCTCATGCAGCCGATCCTGAATGTATTTTGCCACATGCGCTAACCGGTTGGTGTTTACATACGGGTGATAATTCATCAGCAGCATCTGCCGCGCCTTAGTCTGCATCAGCCGGATGACCAGTTCCTGCATCACCAGATTAGCGAAGAGATCCTTTGCCGTATTATTCTCCGTAAAAATCTGTATCAGGCGGGCAATCAGCTGATTAATGGTTGAATCATTGGTCAGGTAAAAATTCGACTCATCAAACTGCCAGCCTTTTTTCTGATCAATCAGCGGCGCCTTATCATTCAGGTAATCCGTTAATTGCTTCACTTTATCCGGCGCAATCGCCAGCGCCAGGCACTGCGTCGGGTTCTGCATCCGCGCTTCCGGAAAGTCAATACACATCGTTTCATTAGCCGGCATAATCACCGACTCGCCGGGGAGGAACTCAAACGATGGTGTATTGGGCAGGTGCATCACCTTTTTCCCGCGGATCATACTGGCCAGCACCGGACTGTTGAACGTCAATTCTACTTTCTCCGCATACTGGTGCGTCTCGTATATGTTCAGCTCCGCCGTGTCGATGGTATAGGCCGTACGATTTTCTACCACCTGCTCCAGTTTGCGGGTTTGCAGATGTCTGGTTAAATCAAACGTTGCTGACATGGGATTCATATGCATACAGTAGGCTCAATGGAACAAAGTAACATTCACTCAGCTGGTACTATTTCGACAAAGACTAGCACTAATACGATTCAAGTTGCAATTTTTTCAACAATCTGCGCTATGTTCTTTATCATACTTTACCAATTAACGCATAATTATCCAATCTGGTTATGTCTAAATCCATTTTGAGAGTATCGTTCAACTTCCTGATATGATAAGTGAACTCTTTTTGTACTCTATCGGCAAAATTTGTAACAGAAACAATGCGATTTTAATCTCATAACAGACCAGAGTACATGGAAACGATTCAAACCAGCAGCAACATCCTGGCACGGCCAATGTTCAAGGCACAATACGAAAACTATATCGGCGGCCAGTGGATAGCGCCTGTCGGCGGTGAGTATTTCGAGAATTTTTCTCCGGTAGACGGCAGTCTGATTGCCCGCATGCCGCGTTCTAAAGCGGCTGATGTTGAGCTTGCTCTGGACGCAGCCCATAAGGCATTTCCGGCCTGGTCGCGCACCTCGGTAACCGAGCGCAGTAATATGCTGCTCCGGGTTGCCGACGTCATTGAGCAGAACCTGGACTACCTGGCCCGCGTTGAAACGATGGATAACGGCAAAGCGGTGCGGGAAACCCTGGCGGCCGACCTGCCGCTGGTAGTTGACCATTTCCGTTATTTTGCCGGTGTTATCCGGGCCGAAGAAGGCTATTCAACCGAACTGGATGCCACAACGGTTTCGATGATTATTAAGGAGCCGATTGGTGTTGTGGCCCAGATTATTCCGTGGAACTTCCCGCTGCTGATGGCTACGTGGAAGATGGCCCCTGCCCTGGCTGCCGGTTGCTGTACCATCCTTAAACCCGCTGAGCAGACTCCAACCTCCATTTGTGTCCTGATGGAATTACTGGAAGGCATCATTCCACCGGGCGTGGTCAACGTCGTCAACGGTTTCGGTGTGGAAGCCGGTAAGCCGCTGGCCCAGTCGAAGCGGGTGGCCAAAGTTGCCTTTACCGGTGAAACAACAACCGGCCGTCTGATCATGCAGTATGCCTCGGAAAACCTGATTCCGGTAACGATGGAGCTGGGTGGCAAGTCGCCGAATATCTTTATGCCGTCTATCGCCGATGCCGACGACGAATTCTTTGATAAATGCGTGGAAGGTGCAGTTATGTTTGCCCTCAACCAGGGCGAAGTCTGTACCTGTCCGTCGCGGATGGTCGTGCATGAAAGCGTATACGACCGTTTCATGGAGCGTGTTATCGCCCGCACCGAAGCGATTAAAGTGGGACACCCGCTCGATCCTACGGTCATGATGGGTGCGCAGGCATCGAATGATCAGTACGAAAAAATCCTGTCGTACATCAATATCGGTAAGGAAGAAGGCGCCGAAGTACTGACCGGTGGCGGGGCCGCCAACCTGAACGGTGAACTGGGCAAAGGCTATTACATTCAGCCGACGATCCTGAAAGGCCACAATAAAATGCGGGTATTCCAGGAAGAGATTTTCGGGCCGGTAACGTCCGTAACGACGTTCAAGACGACTGAAGAAGCGCTGGAAATCGCCAACGATACGCTCTATGGCCTCGGTGCCGGGCTCTGGACCCGCGACGCCCACGAGCTGTATCAGCTACCGAGAGCCATTCAGGCCGGCCGGGTGTGGGTTAACTGCTACCACCACTACCCTGCCCACGCCCCGTTTGGCGGGTATAAAAAGTCTGGTTTCGGCCGTGAAACGCACCTGATGATGCTGAACCATTACCGCCAGACCAAAAACCTGCTGATCTCCTACAGCAAATCGAAGTTAGGTTTCTTTTAATAATTAGTGAATTGTGAATGAGTGATTGAGTGAATAATCTTTCACTCAATCACTCATTCGCGCAATCACCCAATCATCATGACATCAATCTCACGTGTGTCGGTGACGGAGGCGGCGATCCGGGTCATTGACCGGTTACAGGCCGAATACGGCGATCTGATGTTTCATCAGAGTGGTGGCTGCTGCGACGGCTCGGCGCCGATGTGCTTTCAGCTCGGTGACTTTCAGATCGGGTCGTCCGATGTGTTGCTGGGGCATATTCACGGATGTCCGTTCTGGATGTCCGAAGATCAGTACGAGTACTGGAAACATACTCACTTAACAGTGGATATAACACCGGGACGGGGGGCCAGCTTTTCGCTGGAAATTCCGATGGGTATCCGTTTTCTGATCCGTTCCCGATTACTGACCGCCGAAGAAGTAACCAGTCTGGAAGCACCGGCTACCGGCGTTTAACTATCGGCTGTCCTTGACGTCAGGCACAGGAAAGATCCCGAAAACGCAAATACAGCAATCAGGCGACGGGGCAGACCAGCATCTGCCCCGTTATTTTTTACTGCCTACACACCCTGCCCATAGCCCTTCGCGCCCTCTTACTTCCGCCGCTTCGGTTTCACAACCAGCTCTTTATAGCCAAACGTCGGATCGGGTTCCCGCGCAAACACGACATCGGTTAATACCCCGATAACGATCTCAGCCGTGGTGTATATTTTACAGCCTTCCCACAAATGCCCGCCAATGGTCCGCCCTGTTGAATCCGATACCGACAGGTGCAGGTGACTGCCATTGGCGGAGAGGGTACCAACCAGCGACACTATCTCGAAATGCCCCTGCCAGTGGGTAGTTTTTCCTGATTGGCCAGCCGCAGCTGAACATCGGTCAGGCTTCCGGCACAGGTCAGCATGGCTCCTGCTTCAATCCGCTTTTCTTTGACAACCAGATCAATCTGTTGTTTCAGATCCTGACCTGGTTTCAGGCGAAAGGAAAACGTTTCCAGCCGGGATGCAACCGGCTGGGCATTGAGATCCATCATACTATAAAAAGAGAAACATACATTGAACAATAAAAAACGAAGCATACTAGTTAGATTGATGTGTGATTGATCTGACCGTATGCGAAACTACATTACCCGGCTCTTTCCAGCTACATTTTTATTTATCAGTTCTGCTTTTGCTCCTGATTTTCACCCTGTTGTATCCGAAAAAACAGTTTCTGCCAATCTCAATACAGCATGGGAGGCCAGTGAATATCAGGTAATTGACTCGTATGCGATACGAACTCCGGAAGCCTATACACGGAATCTGAAAACGCTGGCAACCTACCTGACAGCACCTGCTCACAGCGAAACGGCCAAGGCACGGTCGATCTATGCCTGGGTACTGAGTCATATCCGGTATGACGGTTCTATTTACAGTGGCCAGGTGTATTATTCGGAAGTAGATTATGCGACGAAGGTATTACAAAGCCGGCGGGCAGTCTGTACCGGCTTTGCACTGATTTACAAACAACTGCTGAAACAGGCAGGTGTTCAGGTAGAGAACGTAAAGGGCTATTCCCGGGTCAGCGATTCACAGGCAGGTATGCCGATTCCCCGGCTGGATCATGAATGGAATGCTGTGCGGCTGGATGGTGACTGGTATCTGATTGATCTGACCTGGGCAGCCACAACGGCCAAAGAAGGGCGTTTTAATGACCACTATTTTCTCACCGATCCGGAACAGTTTATTGCCCAGCACTACCCGAACGATCCGAAATGGCAGCTCCTCAGCCGGCCGGTCAGCAAGGGTGAGTTTGACAGGTATCCAAAAATTCACGATGCTTATTTCCGGCTTGGCTTTAATCCTGCCTTTCCGAAACGCGGTCTGCTGCGCGCCAACGGGCAGGTTGTCTTAACCTTCGAAAACCCGAATCAGGCCGTAGAATTTACCTGTTCAGTAGGCAGACCCAAAGGGATGATGACGACTCAATCCGATGTGTCAGTCAGAAAACAAGGATCAATGTACCAGCTGGCAGTTGACCTGCCTACGTCCGGCACCTACACGGTTTACGTCTTTGCCAAGCCTAAAAATGGTTACGAACGGGTTAAATCGTATGAAGGGATTGCTACCTTTCTGGTGGTCAATAATTGATTACCGGCTATTAAATGATTTAGATGCCGGTTGTTTTACCCGAAAACCTGTCTTTATCCGGATAGCAGCGTCTCACTTACTATCGCTGGTCTTCAGCAGCCGGTATAAAAAAACAGCACGGGCCCGAAGAATTCTTCGGGCCCGTGTTGTTTTACGCTGTTTTGTATCGATTAACGACGGCTGCGTGACCGGCGTGCAGGTGCCGGAGCAGGTGTAGTTAATTTCTGGTATTCAGCATCTGACAATGGACGCAGGCTTGTGATCGAGTACGTGTTGTCGCTGATCACTACGCTGAATGAACCGATAACTGATTCAGGCTGGCCGTTGCAAGGAGGCTGCGTAACGGTGAATACCGCACGGAAGTTCTGTACTTGCGGACGAACACGACGGCCTTTGTACCGGGTAACCGAACCGCTTTCGATGCGTGACTTCTCTGTCTGTAACAGTTGAGCCAGATCGCCAGGCAGGTCTTTCAGGTTAAGCACCAGCTGCTCGTTTTCGAATGAGTACTCACCAGCCAGACGGCGGTTCAGGCTGCGGTAGCGCAGACGGGTAACCGTATCACCAACTGAAGTAACAGTACCATTACAATAACATACATTAGCCACTTCACGTGTGTACGGCGTACGGTAGTTAACTTCCAGACGCTCCAGTTTGTGCGTGTACTTGCATGGTGCGCTGGCCAGAACAGGCTGTGCAGGATTCAGGAACGCGAAGCTTGTTGTTGCAACTTCGCTCATACATGAACCGCATTTTGCATCCTGACGGTTGTGTACCGTTACATAGTAGAAACCACGGCGAGGCTGACCATTGCTCAGGAATTCTGTCGGCAGCGCAAGGGTAGTATCTGTCGTGTTAATTTTCTGCGCAATTACCTGATCACCGGTTGAGGTAACAACTGTGTCCGGACGGTAGTACAGACGGGCGGTGAACGTTTCGTTGCGTGCGTTAAGCGTTGTGCTCTTCCAGCTCACAACCGGTGCCGTCAGTGTTTCTGTCAGGCTGTCGCGGTAAGCCACTGTCTGACCATTGATGCGCATGTTGTTGAAACGGACAGCAACTGTCGGGATCGAGTCGCAGGTAGGGCACGATGTTGGTGCCTTTGGAATCAGACGCTTCTGGTTGAAGCCTTTGCGAACCGCTAAGCCGGCGCTGAAACCACCGTGCTTCCGTTCGAACTCCATCAGCTGACCGGCCATATCTCCGCCGTTATCAACAATCAGGTAGTTCAGCTTTGTGTAGAACCCTTGCGCCTGAACACCCAGGTGCCAGTTGTTACGCAGCGGGAAGAAGACGCCCAATGACATCAGACCACCTGGGTGGTACAATTTATCACTTGGGTTAACCGAGCGGATCAACCGGTCGTTCTGAGCCGGAGCGAAGGCGGCAATTGTTGCTGCCTGGGTCCGGAACAAACCACCGCGAACGGCCAGCTCCAGGAATGATGTACAGGTCGGGTTCCGGCGGCTGCGGGCAAAAATCCACTGCAAGGCCGGACCGATTGTCAGGTACATATCTTCCGAAGACCGGTGAATGACCGAAATCTGGTTAGCCGGAATACCACGGCTGACACCCAGGTCAACCAGTGAATTGCGGTAAGCCGAACGTGTAATGTAGTTTTGGTAACCTAACGCAGCACCCACACCAAATTTCAGCCGGCGTTCAGGCCGTGAGAAGTAATAGTCAGCGTTACCGGTGATGTTGAAACCAGTACCGTTGTACAATGACTTGTCACGTTTGTTCGGCCCGAATGTGTTGTCCCATGTACCGCAGTATGCGAAGTTAGGTCCGGCAAACAGACCAACTTTCCACGGAGAAGGGCGACGAACTAATACGAACGTCTGTAAGGTTGTATCGCAGTCAGTAAGCTCGGCGGTGCTGCCATACTGCGCTTTAAAGTCAGCGCGTTTCAGCGTGTCGCTGTAAGGACGAATCCCTAGCTTAAAGAGGTTTTCGCGGGGAGTACAACGATCTCCCTGGGTAGTTCGGCGAACGGTGTCTGCTTGTTGAGCGTAGGCATCCGGCGACGAAAAAAACAAACTTGTAACCAACGACCCTGCAGCCGCATAAGTTACAAATTGACGCCATTTTGCCCGTTCTAAGAGGAGTTGTCGGATAATTCTGGTCATGATAAACGACATTTTACTATTTTGAGACGAAACTTGTAATTGTCTGTCACTATTCCAAAAAAATACGGCCTGGACAGCTAAAAATCCATTTTTTTTATCCAATTGCCTGATTCGGATCAGCAAGTCACCTGTCAGGGCAATTATTGGAAGTGTACAATTACGTACTTTCGATACTCTTAACGTTACTTAATTAAAAATGTACTTTAAAGTTTATTCTCCGGTCCTGACGTCAGGAACCAAGTGCCGGCCAGGTAAGTAAAGCGTTCCGGATTGCCCACTTTAATACGTGCCGTTTCACTAATGTAACAGCGTCAGCCCCAAAAACACCCCTCATTTTTTATGTTCATACGAGCGGACGGGTGTTTACAAACGCAAACTTACAGAAAACACATTTGTTTGAGCAAATCACAAAAACTACATTTCTCTACTTAACTTATTTACCAGTTATAACTAAAAACATCATTACCAGCGCTATAAAAATAGATAAACTCAGAAAACAGCATACCAGAAACTTAAGTAAGTTAGTAAACGGTATTTCTTCATATTCACTTTTATATACGTCGGTAACTTAAGTAACTTTATGTAAGCCACTGGCAGTCATTTCACTTCAGCCGGACCGGCTAACCAGGGCGTATAAATTGCGTCATTTTTCTACACACTGCGTTTCCTGGTAAACTCTGTAATTGATGTTTTCAGCAGCCCTGCAACCGAATTCAGGCAGAAAAGTACCCCACGATCGATTAAGGCTTTTGCCTGATCCCCGCCTGAGGCCGTTGTTCCGGCAATTAGTCCGGCCTGATTAATCTTACCGACTACCCTGGCAATGGTGCGTTTTACATCTTCGTGTCCGGGGCCTTCAATGTAGCCAAGTGACAGCGCCAGATCCCGCGGTCCGACCACAAACCCGTCAATACCAGGAACCGTTACCAGTTCGTCCAGATTATCAACCGCTTCTCTGGTTTCGATCTGTGGCAGCACCAGTATTTGCTCGTTGGCAAACCGGATATATTCCTTCTGGTCAAATACCCCCTGCAGGTAGCCGGCCGCACGGACAAATCCCAGCCCGCGCTCTCCCACCGGCGGGTAATTTACAGCGCTGACAAGCGCACGCAAATCATCTGCCGTTCTGATGCCGGGCATCATAATGCCCATAACACCCGCATCCAGGTATTGCAGGATCAGTTTCGGATCATTGCTGCGAATCCGGGCCATCGGAATGATGCCGCTCAGTTCACAGGCCCGTACGATTTCCAGCGCCTGACCAGGTGTGACGGGGCTGTGTTCACCGTCGATCATGTAGAAATCAAGTCCGAAAACGCCGCACATTTCAGCAATTTCCGGGTCCGGCGAGCCCGACAGGACACCAAATACAGGCTGCTTATTCTTTAGTTTTGTTTTTACTGTGTTTTCCTTCATGTATCTGCAAATTCATACCGGCAAGGTAGCATAAATGCATCTTGATCACCAGCCTGACATGCTGCACAGGTGTCTGCTTATTAGCCTATGACCGCTTTTCTGAGCCATTCGTTGCCAGCAATACGTTTTTTTTTCTGTGGAAGACTAACCAGCTATCCTTTTTCTGGTTGTAATCATTGGCCTGACCTGGGCGACGACAATGATTTTTATGCAAAATATCTCGTAGATTCAGCGTTAAATAAGTGGCCGTACTGCCCTTTCCGGCGATTGTATCGCCTGCGGCTGCCTGACCAGAAATTCTTTTTAACATTCAGAAAACACAGATGGAAACCTATTACAACCCCGAAGACCTCAAAAAATTTGGTAAAATCGGCGAGTTTCAGAAAGAACTGGCTGATAAATTTTTCAGCTACTATGGTGCCGTTTTTGCAGAAGGAGCACTGACTGCCCGTGAAAAATCACTGATTGCACTGGCTGTTGCCCACACGGTTCAATGCGCGTACTGCATTGATGCCTATACAAGCGATACCCTCGAAAAGGGCTGTTCGGAGCAGGAAATGATGGAAGCCGTGCACGTTGCCGCCGCAATCCGTGGCGGGGCATCACTCGTACATGGCGTACAAATGATGAATAAAGCGAAAGAGCTGTCTATGTAGTTCCGGTTCGACACCGGACGTCATCACAGTCTGAATAAAAGAAGGCAGCTCCTGAAAGCTGCCCTTTTTTATTTCACATATACCACATTACTCACCGGCCGTTCGCCGGTATGGATCCATTGTTTACTGTCAGAAGGGTAATTGACCACACTGTTTTCAGGCTGGCCACGAATCCACATCGTTGTTGACCCGCCCCCGTCAAAATTGATGGCGTCACGGCACCCCAGCCACTTCATGACCGAGGCCAGTTCGTGCAGATTCAGCCCTGCCGCCTTAGCATTACGCCCGTCGGCTGTCAGCAGAATCACGTTGTTATCCGTTGTTACACAGGCACAGGTGCGCGGGTGACGGTTATCGTTAAAGGCATTCTTCAGTAAGGTATGCCGGCGTCCCTCCTGCAACAGCAACGGCCCGGTGACCATCACATCCGGCGCGGTCAATGCCCGTTCCCAGCCAGCGTGGTTGCCTCCAAAAACGACGCTTAACGTATTCTTTTCAATCAGAACTGCTGCCTGCTGGTGTTCTGCCAGTGGTTTGCCGGGGGTGTAGCGCGTTGAGTCCATCAACTGCCCGCCAACGCTGATCATATCGACAGACCCGCCGTTTTTGACATCAAAAAATGTTCCGTTGACCGCCGCCAGCGCCTGATCCCGGTTACCGAACCAGCTCGTTGCTTTCAGTGCCTGTCCGGCAGAGCCAAGGTGAATGGATGGCTTACGCTTTCCGTTCGGAAAAATCAGGACGTTCAGGTTTTGCGGAGCCTGGAACAGCGTGTCGAAATGTGCTTCCCGCCAGAAAACCCGTTTTTTGAGTTTCGTCTGTTTCCAGTTTTGGCGGACAAACCGCAGGGAATCAGATGATGGTTGGGCAAAAGCCGGAAAAACAGCCAGACAAAGCAGAAAGCAAATGGTTCTCATAGCTGCAAATGTAAATGAGACATGCTGGTTGACACACATAATGCCGCTTTTGGTAACAAACATTTTACAATAAGCTATTTTTTGGTCAGGGATTAAACCATGCCCGGCTTCTTGCTATCTTACCGGCAAAGACAACCATTTCACGTGTTACGACCATGAAAGCGAAACTGACCCTTGCGATATTTTCTTTTCTGACTATTGCGTTTACACAAGCGCGGGCCGATGCCGAATTCTTTCTGCGCATCAGCGACGACGGCCGGTACACCGTCTCCATCGACGACCAGACCATCACCATGTCGCGCGGCCGGTTCCGCTTTTTTGACCTGCCGGCCGGTCGCCAGCGTATTGCCATTCTGCGGAACAACATGCAGGTGTTTGAGGACTGGATTGATCTGCGGAACGATAGCCGGACCGTTGCCGAATTCGTGCCACGCCGCGGCATCCGCCCGCTGTCGGTCTATCCGCTCTACATCAACGGCCGTTACTGCGGACCAGACTGGGATCAGCAGGGTTATACCAACAACGGCCCCAACTGGCCAAACGGAAACCCTGACCGGCCGAACGGGAATACATGGCCGGATCGTGACCGTCCCGGCAACGGTAACGGTAACTACCCGCCGAACACCAATACAGCCGGTATGAGCCGCTTTGATTTTGAGCAGTTAAAAAGCCGCGTAAACCGCGAAAGTTTCGACGAGCGGAAATTTGAGCTGCTCCGCAACGTGCTGCCGGGCCGTCCGCTGTCATCAGCGCAGTTATCCGATCTGCTGCGTCAGTTCTCGTTCGATAAATACCGTCTTGAAACCGCTAAGGTTGGCTGGGAATCGGTTACCGACCGGCAGAACTATTACATTGTGTTCGACACTTTTAGTTTTGACAGCTCTAAGCGCGATCTGAAGCAGTTTATCAACTGGCGGTAAGACACTCATGCATACTACAACAAGGGCGGGAAACCGCCTTTTTGTTTTTTTGGGAAGTTCATGGATTCTGTACCTATTTTCGGCCTGATTGCCGTCAATCCGCGCCAAAATCATTAAAATCGCAGCTTATCTCAACTACCAACAGGAATGAAAACAAACGTATTGGCGCTGTTAACGCTCTTAATTTCATCAACCGCATTCGTTTTTGCGCCCAAACCCGCCCCGATTGAGGTAATCGCCTATTACTCGGCCGGACCGGAACAGGTGGCCGACATTGATCCCAAAAAAATGACCGATATTATTTACAGTTTCGGTCACCTGAAGGGCAACCGCTTTGCGATCGACAATGCCCGGGACTCGCTAACCCTCAAAAAGCTGGTTGCCCTGAAAAAACAGAATCCGGCCCTGAAAGTCCATGTATCGCTGGGCGGCTGGGGCGGCTGTGCACCGTGCTCGGAAATCTTTTCGACGGAAGAAAACCGGCAGGTATTTGCGAAGTCAGTAAAGGCAAACCTAATTTATTTTAATGCAGACGGCATTGACCTTGACTGGGAATATCCGGCCATTCCGGGGCACCCCGGCCACCGGTGGGTACCGGAAGACAAGCCGAATTTCACCCGTTTAGTCCAGCAGCTACGGAAAGAGTTGGGTCCTAAGTATAAGATCACCTTTGCTGCCGGTGGGTTCCAGCGTTTTCTGGATGAATCAATCGACTGGAAACCGGTTATGGCCGTAGTCGATCAGGTAAACCTGATGACGTATGATCTGGTACATGGCTATTCGACCGTCACGGGCCACCATACACCGCTGTACTCAACACCCGAACAGAAAGAATCAACGGATAATGCGGTACAATGGCTGATCAATCATGGAGTTCCCCGCAACAAGCTGGTGATCGGTGCTGCTTTCTACGGACGTATGTGGGAAAATGTAGCCAATGTAAACAACGGCCGTTATCAGGCAGGCAAGTTTAAATCGGGTACTAATTACCGCGACCGCGCTAATGTAATGGCACCGGACAAAGGCTTTACGTATTACTGGGATGATACCGCCAAGGCTCCCTATCTCTACAATGCTGCGGAAAAGCTCTATTTTACGTTTGACGACCCGCGGTCCATTGAGGCAAAAACGAGGTACGCGATTGATCAGAAACTGGGTGGTATTATGTTCTGGGATTTAAACGGTGATCAGCCCAAAGGCGGACTGCTGGATGTGATTGACCGGGTCAAACATCAGTAGAATAAGCCCCAGTTATCCTGAATATCGTTGGTGCGGTCGAAACTTTTCACCCATTCAACAAACAGCACCCGGAACTGCTCAATCTCCTCACGAAGGAGTTTGATGTAGGCAGGATCGCAGAGGCGTTCGGCACGCAGGTAATTGGTCTGGGTCAGGAGTTCGCGGGCGTGGATTTTAATCAACACCGCGTTCTCCATCCGGATTGTAAAGAGATCGCCGCCTTCGGCACCAACAATTTTGGGCGCCAGCATCATCGCATTGGCGATCATTTGTTCGTGCATCATTAAAATGTCCGCCTCTTTGTCAATCGTATCGGCAATGGCCTGGGTAATGTCCAGCACTTCCTGCGCTTTTTTCAGAACGGGTAGATTTTCAATACGCCGGTTTTCAGCCTCCAGCTCACGCTGAGCCGCTTCGGGGTCATAATTTTCCTCGAAATCGTCCCAGTCAAATGGCTCGTCATCATCATCATCAAACCGCATACATTATGGCTATTTTTATAGCAAATGAACACAATCGTTTGCCAAAAACAAATCCCTGCACATAAAAATGGAGCTTACCGTCAGTACACCCGCTATCCTGTTCTCAACGGTTTCCTTGTTGATGATTGCCTTCACCAACCGCTTTCTGGCCATTGCCAGCCTCATCCGTGATCTGCACGAAAAATTCCGTACGAACCCCGACTCGGTATACGTTGCCCAGATACAGAATCTGCACCGGCGGCTTTTCCTGATCCGGAATATGCAGATTATCAGTATACTGAGCCTGTTGCTGAGTGCGATCTGTATGCTGGTCATTTTTCAGGGAAGCCAGACCGCTGCCCGCTGGCTGTTTGTATCAGCGCTGCTGCTCCAGATTCTGGCGCTTGGCATCTCGGTTGTTGAAATTTCGATTTCGATCAATGCCCTGAAAATCGAGCTGAGTGACATGGAACATGAACTTACCTATCCCTCGCTTGAAGCCACCAGAGCGCGCTTTTTCCCGCGCCGGAACAAGAAGCAGAAGTAACCTTTTCGTATACAACTTTTCACATGTGTTCTACCCGTCCTGCTTCCCCTTTTCGCAAATAATCCGTAATTTGGTGCTCAATTATCGTAGGTGCTTCGGTTAGGGCTGTGGTTATGAGATTTTTTAATGATTCGTGGGGATTGGTACGCCTTCTACTACTCTGTTTTTCAATTACCTTCGCTTTTCCGGTTGCGGTGAAAGCACAACTCGATGCCACCTTCCCGCAGGAACGGATGGTCTTCCAGCGCAGTAACAACAATCAGGCCACCGTACAGATTGCCGGTAGTTATAGCCAGGCTTATGACCGCATCTCAGTTGATGTAATCAACCGGATTTCGGGGGCAACCGCAATGAGTAATGTTACGCTACAAACCAACCTGAGCGGCGGTCAGTTCAACGGTGCCGTTATCCTGACCGGCGGCTGGTGGAAAATCGTCGTTAAAGGGGTAATTAACAACGCTGTGGTAGCGACCGATACCATCCAGCGGGTCGGCGTCGGCGAAGTACTGGCTATTATGGGCCACTCCAACGCGCAGGGGTCTACCTGTAGCGTGGCTTCCTGCAACTATGAATGTAACCTGTGCCCCACGCTCACCGGTGCTACCGACGACCGTGTTACCTGCGTGCAGCTGAACGATAATAACACATCGACCTTTTCGTCACCCAATTTCAGCATTTACGAAAACACCGCCGACCCGGCTTATCTGCCGGGGGCAGCCCGTTTTGCTAAACTCGATACTTATGTCGGCGAGGCGCCGTTTGCCAAATTTTCCTGGTTCTGGGGTTATGTCGGCGACCTGCTAGTGCAACAACTGGGTGTGCCGGTGCTGTTCTACAATGCCGGTTTCGGCGGTTCCAACATGGAGCATACCTACAAAGCAGCGTATGATATTCCCTTTGATCATGGCTTTATCCGGTATGACCTGCGCATGCCCTATGTGAACATGCGGAACATCATGAACCTGTATGTGCCCACCACCGGTATCCGTGGTGTACTGCTCCAGCATGGTGAAAATGACCGCTCACTTGATGCATCGTCTATTCAGATGTATAACGTCGGGGTTATTGACAAGGTACGTTCTGAGTTCAGCATGCCGAACCTGGCCTGGAGTATGGCTATATCATCGTATGCCGCCGGTGCTGACTGGGCAAATGTGAAATCGGCCCAGCAGAATGTCATCAATACGGCCAATTACAAGGTTTACCAGGGGCCCGATCTCAGCCAGATTAGCTCCGACACCGATCGTCCGGACCAGATTCACTTCTCGCCGACCGGCCAGCAAAAGGTGGGCGTTGCCTGGGCCAATGCGCTGCTGACCACAAACTTTTTTACCGTAACAACGCCGTATACGGGCCAGCTACAACCCCTTACATCGGTCAGCTGCGCGGCCGACAATCAGCTGACCATCAACCAGCCGGCAAATTACAACCGCTACCTGTGGGATAACGGGCCAACAACACAATCTATCACTGTAGGCCAGGGCACGTACAGCGCCCGCATCCGCAACAGTCAGAACCAGTATTATTTCCCGCCGGCGGTGACTGTACCCGCCAGCGTAACCGTGGCTACGCCTGCCGTTACGCCGTTAAGCGCTACTCTTTGCGATGCGCAGAGTGTAACACTTACCTCCGGCAACACCGTCAATAACCTGTGGAGTACGGGCGCAACTACGCAACGTATCGTTGTGAGCGCAGCCGGGCAATACAGCGTTCAGGCCATTAATCCGGTTTATGGCTGCGTATCGGCCCCTGCTACCGTAACCGTTTCATCAGGCTCCTCGTTTACACCGGTTATTACACCGGGGAGTTCAACGCTGACAAACGGACAAAATACAACCCTGACCGCATCGGGCTGTACAGGGGCGCAACAACGGTGGTCGACCGGCGCAACTACTGGCTTTATTGTGGTTAACCCAACCATAACGACCACCTACTCGCTGAGCTGCTGGAGCGCCAGTGCGTGCGTAGCCACTACATCAATCACGATTTATGTACCAACCAGCAATACGGTAGTCGCCGCAGATCTATCACTGAATATGATGGTCAGCAACCGGACTCCGCGGACAGGCGACATCGTGAGCTATACCCTCAACATCAAAAATTCGGGGCCCGGCAGCGCAACAACTGTGAGTTTTGAAAACCGTTTACCGCCCAATCTGAACTTTATCTCATCACCGACATTAAATTTCGCGAATGGTACCGTAAGCGGTGTACTCTCAAATCTGGCGGCGGGAAGTACGGCCTCACACAGCTTCCGGGCACAGGTTACGGCACCCGGCATTTATCAGAATGCGGCCGAAATCATGGGCTCCAGCAATCCGGATCCGAACAGCCAGCCCGGCTCAGGTACCGGCGACGGACAGGATGATGCTGCCTTTGCCGATTTGCGGACCAGCGATCAGGGCGCCGATGCCGTTTATGCCTCGCCGAACCCGAATCAGGTGTCGCTTCCGGCCGTACAGCCCAATCAACCGGCCAGCAGTTCAACCGGTGCCGACCTGAGCCTGCGCATGTTTTCAAATGTCCGGACGGTATCCGCTGGTCAGGTCGTTTCTTTTACGATTGTCGTCTATAATGACGGAGGTCTGACAGCCACCAACATTTCAATCGGGAATGAATTTCCGGCAGGTCTTCAGTTTCTGTCTTCGCCAAACCTCATGACGTTCCAGAACGGATTACTGACAGCGTCTATAGGTCAGTTGCCTGCAGGGCAGAATATCTGGTTTACGTTTACGGCAACTGTGACAGCAACAGGGCAGTTAATTCAACGGGCACAGGTAACAGGATGCAGCCAGCCCGACCCCGACAGCACGCCGAACAACGGGTCGCAGAACGGCGAAGATGATACGGCAACTATTGACATCAGGAGCATTTAATAGGGCATTGATGAAGATTTAGTAGCATTCTAAATGCCGCTGTCCTCATTCTACAAACTTAAAAATACTATATTTGCTCCGATAACCTGACCCACTGCAAGCATGACGTACTGTCTGGGCATTAAGGTTCGCTCTGGTTTGGTTGCCATTGCAGACACCCGCCTGACTTCAGGAACTGAAGTTTCCCGTAACCGTAAAATCACTGTTCACGAAGTCGAAAACCATTCCTTATTCATTATGACGTCCGGCCTACGCTCGGTCCGGGACAAAGCGATTACCTACTTTCAGGAGGTCATTGATGAGCGCGACCGCTCTTTCAACAAACTCTACAAAGCAGCCAATGCGTTCGGCCAGATGGTTAAGCGTGTGGCCACTGAAGATAAAGAATCACTGGCCGCCAGCGGCCTGAATTTTAACCTGAATGCGATTGTCGGCGGGCAACTGGAAGATGATAAGGAGCACAAACTGTTTATGATTTATCCGGAAGGTAACTGGGTGGAAGTAGACAGCGGTTCGCTTTTTAAAATCATCGGCAACTCCGGCTATGGTAAGCCGTTGCTGTTCAGAAACCTGACGTATGAAACAAGCCTTCAGGAAGCCCTGAAGATTGGTTTCCTCGCCTTTGATGCAACACGGGTCAGTGCTAATGATGTAGATTATCCGCTCGATGTGGTTATCTATCGCGAAAATAGTTTCCATATGACTGAACACCGGCTTGAAAAAGAAGATCTGGAAGAAATTTCGCACCAGTGGAGCGCCTTACTGAATAACTCGGTCCGTAAGCTGCCTTCGTACTGGATGGATCCTATTTTCGAAAAACTTAAAGCATCACCTCCATCGGTATGATTATACATGTACGGCACTCGTCGTACT
The DNA here is from genome assembly GCF_057652235.1 of Arsenicibacter sp. R0_47. NCBI lineage: Bacteria > Pseudomonadati > Bacteroidota > Cytophagia > Cytophagales > Spirosomataceae > Arsenicibacter > Arsenicibacter sp. R0_47. The sequence continues at coordinate 222,038 of NZ_JBYFCJ010000006.1, forward strand.
ATGACTACGACGATATAGTCACGCTGTCTCCACACGTACTGTACCTGTATCCGCGCATGTATCCGTACCAGCGTTTGCTGGGTTATGATCTGACGATAGAACCTGCCCCGTCGAAGGTTGTCCGTAATGTCGACGTTGAAGGTAATGTGCAGCAGGTGGTTTACTTTACCGGTCCGACCAACCGGCTTAACGTGTCGGTAAGTATGGAATTGCGGTCTGACAGCTTCAATTCCTTTGACTTTGTGCTGTTTCCGTTTGAGACCAAACACCTTGCCGGTTTCAAATATCCGGCAACGGTTGAGAGTATGTTGCAGCCCTATATGGAGCGGGTCGGCGTAACTGCCGATGTCGAGCTTTGGGCGCGCCGGATCGCAGCCAGTGCCAACTGGGAAACGGTTCCTTTCCTGACCACGCTGAACCAGACCATCCGGCAGTTTTCCTACGAGATCAGAGAATATGGTCCGCCGCTGTCGCCTGCTCAGACGCTTAGCGACCGGAAAGGATCGTGCCGTGATTATACTACACTGTTTATGGCCGCCTGCCGGAGCCTGGGGCTGGCCTCGCGGTTTGTAAGCGGGTACCTGTTCGGCAATCCGCAGCAGGAGCACCAGCTGCATGCATGGGCAGAGGTATACTTGCCCGGTGCAGGCTGGCGTGGTTTCGACCCCACCGAAGGCTCGGTAGTCAGCAACCACCACATCTTTCTGACGTCGACAGCCAAGCCCGAACTGGCAGCTCCTATTTCGGGTACGTACCGGGGAACGGCTAAATCAACCTTCCGGGCCGAAGTGGCGATTTATTAGCAAAATAATGTTGGCCCGAACCTCATTTTTTCGTCTGATTCATCGTTGTTTATCCAATACCCGTTTAAGGCACTATCTTTGTCTATTAATTAATCTTTATCACCATTAACGTGGCATTAATTAAGTCTATCTCCGGTATTCGCGGAACGATTGGGGGGCGCAGTGGAGAAGGGCTGACCCCTTTAGATGTAGTCAAATTTGCAGCCGCCTACGCGCAATGGTTACGCCAGCGTCAACAGGCAGCGGGCAATCAAACACCCATAACAGTAGTAATCGGCCGGGATGCACGGCTTTCGGGCGATATGGTATCGCGTCTAGTTTCGGCAACGTTACAGGGTATGGGCATCAACGTTATTGACCTAGGTTTATCGACGACACCAACGGTTGAAGTCGCTGTTCCCGGCGAACAGGCTGCTGGTGGCATCATACTTACAGCCAGCCACAATCCGATTCAATGGAATGCGCTGAAACTACTGAACGAAAAAGGTGAATTTATTTCGGCACAGGACGGCGCTGAACTACTGGCCATTGCCGAAGCCGAATCATTCGATTTTGCTGAAGTAAAAAAACTGGGCTCATACCGTACCGACGATACCTGGCTGCGCCGGCATATCGATCAGATTCTGGCGCTTCCGCTCGTGGATCGCGAAGCGATTGCCAATAAGAAATTCCGCGTAGTCATCGACTCGGTTAACTCAACGGGCGGCATTGCGCTGCCGCTGTTGCTGGAAGCCCTGGGTGTAGAGCAGGTTAAGTCACTTCACGGCGAACCAACCGGCCATTTTGCCCATAATCCGGAACCGCTGCCCGAAAACCTCGGCGACATTATCAAGGAGCTGGAAAAAGGCAGTTATGATCTGGGCATTGTTGTTGATCCGGATGTTGACCGCCTCGCCCTGATCTGCGAAGACGGCACACCGTTTGGCGAGGAATACACGCTCGTTGCCGTGTCCGATTATGTTCTGAAGCATGAGCCGGCCAACGGCTTTGTCAAAAATACGGTATCCAACCTGTCCTCTACCATTGCCTTGCGCGACGTTACCGAAAAAGCACAGGGTCAGCATTTTGCCTCAGCCGTTGGCGAGGTAAATGTGGTTGAGATGATGAAGGAAAAAAACGCGGTAATCGGCGGCGAAGGCAATGGCGGTATCATCTATCCTGAACTGCATTATGGCCGTGACGCGCTGGCGGGTGTTGCACTGTTTCTGAGCCACCTTGCTAAGTTCGGTAAATCGGCCTCCGTGCTGCGCCGGACCTACCCAAGCTACTACATCTCTAAAAACAAAATCGAACTGACGCCAACCATCGATGTCGATAATGTGCTGGATCGTATCACGGCAAAATATGCCAAGCATCCGATCAACACCATCGACGGCGTTAAAATCGAATTTGGTAAAGAGTGGGTACACCTGCGTAAATCAAATACCGAACCGATTATCCGGATTTACTCGGAGTCAGATACGCTGTCAACGGCAGACCATCTGGCGAAGAAGATTATTTCAGACATCAAGGACGTGCTTACTGATCGTCAATAATACTTCCTGATCCATCCAAGGGCGGCTTTGTTCGGACAAAGCCGCTTTTTTTTTGCCATTTAATAGGGTTTTAAACGCCGGTGTCTGCTATGCGTTTGTATGGTACAATCATCATTACGCAACGACATGAGCGCTAAAAAAATTTTCGGAATTGTACTGACACTGGCCGGTATGGGCGGTTTGATATATGGCGGTATGGATTTATCATCAGGTGGGGTAGCCCGTGCCTCGTTTGTTTACCTGCTGCTGGGTGTGATCTTCTTCTTTGCAGGCATTAAACTGCTTCAGAACACCAGAGATAAAGTGGTGTAATGGATAAGGGGCAAACGCCAGGCGTTTGCCCCTTATCCATTACACCTTAATGACTACCAGAGCTTTGCCGGGTATTTACCTTCGTCATGCAGTTGCTTCAGCGATGCCTGTACCATCGGCTTGTCTTCCGGATAGGTAACACCAAACCACGCCGACTGGCTTCTGAATACCTTACACTGTCCCTGATTACGCTCAATCAGGTTGGTCATAACGGTCGGGATGTAGAATTCAGCTTTAGGCGCGTCAAAATTTGCCCGCGCATACGCTTCGAATTGCTCCTGTACATACGGAAATACCGCTTTTTTGAAGCCCCAGAAATTCATCGACACCGGCGTTTCCGGCGATAGCGGAGTAAGGGTGTCTCCTTCTTCAAAAACAATTTCGCCGTCCTTTTCATAAATCTTCGTCCGCTCAATTACTGACACCAGATTACCTGACGCATCGGCTTCACAAACGCCCCGTGAAACTGAACCGAATTCTGACAGCGTATTTTTTACTTCGTAACCGACCAGCGCATGCAGCGCGTCGTTGGTATCATTTTTCAGGAAATCGGCCAGAATCTGAAAGGCTTCAGGACCGTAAAAGTCATCGGCATTGATCACCGCGAACGCCGTGTCAGTCTGCTCCTGTGCGCACAGCATCGCGTGGCCTGTACCCCATGGCTTTGAACGCGTGACAGCACCCAGATCGGCTGGTACGTACGAACCTAAGGCCTGAATCGCAAAATCAACGGCTATCTTTCCGGCCAGCTTTGGCAAAAATATCTCTTCAAAATCAGCCCGTAATTCTTCACGGATGATAAACACAACTTTACCGAAACCGGCCCGGATGGCATCAAAAAGTGAATAATCGATGATTGTTTCACCGTTTGGCCCGAACTGATCAAGCTGCTTAATCCCTCCATAGCGGCTACCCATTCCGGCCGCCAAAATCAACAAGGTTGGTTGCATTATCTACTTAGTTAAGTCATTCCGGCTTAGGAAAGAATGACGATTACATGTTTTGCCGCGCAAATTTACAGAAAACCTGATACGCAGGTCAGCAAATGCGGATTATCCCATGCAAATCCATTCAATCACAAAAAGGGGAAATTTTTTCTGACTATTGTTATAATTTAAATTTGTTCTTTTAACTTTACGCTTAACAATAGTTGCCTAGGCAACAAATTATACTTCATCAACTTTAATAGTCCGGTTATGCCATTTTACCATACACTCGGAACGATTCCGCCGAAACGGCACACGCAGTTTGAAAAACCAGACGGCGGTTTCTACTATGAGCAGTTATTCGGCACGATTGGCTTCGACGGCATGTCTTCGCTGCTCTATCATCTGCACCGGCCAACGATGGTCAAAGCCGATCTGGGCAGCGTTGACATGACGCCGAAAATCAGCGTTGAACGGAATATTCTGTCGCGTAAGCTCATCGGTTTTAACCTCCCTCCTGCCGATGATTACCTCGACAGCCGCGTACCGCTCATGGTTAATAGCCGTACAATCATCGGCTTAGCCTCTCCGCGGCAGTCAATGACCGGCTATTTCTACAAAAACGCCGACGCCGATGAGCTGCTCTTTATCCATCAGGGCAGCGGCCGCCTGCGGACATTGCTTGGCACAATTCCGTTTGGTTACGGCGACTACCTGGTCATTCCGCGCGGTATGATCTACCAGATTGACTTTGAGACAGAGCAAAACCGCATTTTATATGTAGAGTCAGGTTCGCCGGTCTATACCCCTAAGCGCTACCGGAATTTTTTCGGACAGTTGCTGGAGCACTCGCCCTTTTGCGAGCGGGATATCCGCCGGCCGCAGGATCTGGAAACCCATGACGAGACCGGCGACTTTGTCATTAAAATCAAAAAACAGGGAACGTTACATTCGTTAGTGTATGCGACGCACCCGTTTGATGTTATCGGCTGGGACGGTTATAATTTCCCGTATGCGTTCAGCATTTTCAACTTCGAACCCATTACCGGCCGTATTCATCAGCCGCCACCGGTGCATCAGACGTTTCAGACCGACGCGTTTGTCGTATGCTCGTTCTGCCCGCGCCTGTACGACTATCATCCGAAAGCGATTCCGGCCCCGTATAACCACTCGAACATCGACTCCGACGAAGTTATCTATTACGTCGACGGAGACTTCATGAGCCGGAATGACATTGCGGCCGGTCACATGACCTTACACCCCGGCGGCATTCCTCACGGACCGCACCCCGGCGCGATGGAACGGAGCATCGGCAAAACCGAAACGCAGGAATACGCCGTAATGGTCGACACGTTTCAGCCGCTGATGCTGACTGAACAGGCGATGCTGCTCGATGACGGAAAATACTTCCGGTCCTGGCTATAAACACTTCATCTTCAAAAAACTATGCAACTCACTGACAATCTGACAACCACGCCGGCAACAACCTATACCGGCGATTTTCTGCCACTCAACGGCACGGATTATCTGGAACTCTATGTCGGCAATGCGCGTCAGGCAGCCCACTATTTCCAGACAGCATTCGGCTTTCAGCCACTGGCCTATGCAGGGCTGGAAACCGGCCTGAAAGACCGCGAATCGTACGTAGTTGTTCAGGATAAAATCCGGCTGGTACTGACATCACCCCTTCACGAGGGCGGTGAAATCAGTCAGCACATAAACCGGCATGGCGACGGCGTTCATGTCGTTGCGCTCTGGGTCGATGACGCAACCAGTGCCTTTGCGGAAACCACCCGCCGCGGTGCCGTAGCGGTGATGGAGCCTACCCACGAACAGGACGATTCGGGGTATGTGGTCCGGTCGGGTATCCGGTCCTACGGCGATACCATCCATATTTTTGTGGAGCGCAACGACTACCACGGTGTCTTTCTGCCTGGTTTTAAGCCCTGGCAGCCGCACTACCAGCCCGCACCGGTCGGCCTGCGATATGTTGACCACATGGTGGGCAATGTAGGCTGGAACGAAATGACTACCTGGGTTAATTTTTATGCCAACGTGATGGGCTTTGCCCAGCTGGTGTCGTTCGACGATAAGGATATTTCGACTGACTACACGGCGCTGATGAGCAAAGTGATGAGCAATGGCAACGGCCGGATTAAATTCCCGATCAATGAGCCGGCCGAGGGTAAGAAAAAATCACAGGTAGAGGAATACCTCGATTTTTACGGCGGCCCGGGTGTTCAGCACATTGCCGTAGCCACCGACCATATCATTGAGACCGTAACCGCCCTGCGCGACCGCGGAGTTGAGTTCCTGCGCGTGCCGGATACCTATTACGAAGAGCTGAAACTACGGATCGGCGAGATTGACGAAGAGATTGATCAGCTCCGCGAGCTCGGCATTCTGGTCGACCGCGACGACGAAGGCTATCTGTTACAGATATTTACCAAACCGGTATGCCCCCGCCCGACCCTGTTTTTTGAAATCATTCAGCGGAAAGGAGCACGCTCCTTCGGAAAAGGCAACTTCAAGGCGCTTTTTGAAGCCATTGAACGGGAGCAGGAACTGCGCGGAACGCTTTAACCTAACCATACTGACACCATGCACCAGCGATATGACCAATACACCGCTTCAGACCAGGCAGTCTGGCGGTTGCTGTTTGAACGGCAGATGGCGCAGCTTCCCGGTAAGGCCAGTCAGGCCTATCTTGAGGGAATCCGTAAAACGGGTTTTGTAGCAGACCATATCCCCGACTTTGACCGGGAGATCAATCCGCGCCTGCTGGCCCTCACCGGCTGGCAGGTGGTCGCTGTGCCGGGGCTGATTGATAACCGGACTTTTTTTGAACTCATGGCCAGCCGCCGGTTTCCGGCTACCACCTGGCTCCGCCGCGGCGATCAGCTCGACTACCTGCAGGAGCCCGATATGTTCCATGATACATTCGGTCACGTGCCGCTGCTGTCGAACCAGGCGTTTTGTAATTTTCTGGCATCACTCAGCCAGCTCGCACTCGACCATATCCAGAGTGAAGAAGCGATTGAGATGATTTCGCGGCTGTATTGGTATACGGTCGAATTTGGATTAATTCAGGAGCCGGAAGGCCTGCGGATTTACGGCGGGGGCATACTGTCGTCGCCGGGCGAAACAACCTACAGTTTGTATGATCCGGCCCCATGCCGGTCTTCCTACGCTGTATCAACGTTGCTGACAACGCCTTATATCATTGACCGGTATCAGGAACGGTATTTTGTCGTTGAGTCGTACGGGCAGTTATACCACTCCGTACCGGAAATTGCCCGGAATCTGGAGCTGCTGCTGGCCAATACCGAACATATTTAAAGATCAGAAGAAAATTGAATTATATTGATTGTTAGCAGAATATTATTGACAACTTCGGCAAAACAACAATATACTCCGTAACAGAAAGTGCCTAAATAGCGTATTTAATTACTTTTGTAATAATTTAAAAAATTGCTATTAACCAATTTCCGTTATCTGATCTTTACAACATGACGCATCCCTCTGATTCGCGTGCTTACTTTTTTAAGATTGACACAACCATAAAAAAAATCAGGAATGCCCTCCAGAAGCAGTTTAATGATGCAGGGTTTGATCTGACGGTTGATCAATGGGTGGTACTCGACCACATTGCCAGAAATCCGGGCATCAGTCAGAACCTACTGGCTGATCTGACAGCCAAAGACGCCCCGACGGTGACCCGGATTATTGATCTTCTTGCTAAAAAAAGCCTCGTTGAGCGACGCATGGCAGAAGATGACCGCCGTAAATTTCTGATTTATCCGACGAAAAACGGACAGCAGAAATACAGCGAAATGTTACCGACCGTAGCAGCGATCCGCCGCAAAGGCTGGGGAAATCTGAACGAAGACGATTATCATCACTTCGTCAGGATTATGGATTCTATCTACAATAACTTTAATGACTGATTGGCCAGGCAGGTTGGTTTGTCTGGTAAACGAACTCCGGACAATCTTCTATACCTATGTTTGGCATCTTCAGCTACGGCATTGCCAGCCCCCGCGCTGGCTTTAAAACAGGCGATTTTGTTCTGGACCTCGAAGTAATCGGACTTCTTGGCTTTTTTCAGGGGTTACCTGTTAATCCGGCCGTATTCGCTCAACCTACCTTAAACGATTTCATTGCCCTGGGCAAAGCTGCCTGGCTGGCTGTTCAGGACCGGATCAATCACCTCCTCAACGATCCTGAACAGCCGCTGGCGACCATCCACGATCAGGTGTTTATCGACATATCCCGCATAACGATGCACCTGCCCGTTCAGATCGGCGACTATACCGATTTCTACGCCGGTATCGAACACGCCCGCAATGTAGGGCTGATGTTCCGCCCGAACGGCGATCCGCTGCTGCCGAATTACCGCCACCTGCCGGTTGCCTATCATGGCAGGGCCTCGTCTATCGTGGTATCGGGCACACCGGTCAAACGGCCGGACGGGCAGTTTCTGCGCAATGACCAACCCGTTTTCGGTCCGACAGAAGCCCTGGACTTTGAACTGGAGCTGGGGCTGATCATGGGTAAAAATACATCGCCCGGCACCGTCGTATCCGTTGACGAAGCAGAGGACGGTATTTTTGGTATTGTGCTGTTCAACGACTGGTCGGCCCGCGACATTCAGCGGTGGGAATATCAGCCGCTCGGCCCCTTTCTGGCCAAAAACTTTGCCTCTACGATGTCGGCCTGGGTCCTGCCCTTCCACCAGCTCGACGCGGCCAGAATCGCAGGGCCGGTGCAGGAACCCACTCCGCTGCCTTATCTGCAAACCCGCCAGCCGGGCCATTTTGATATTCATCTGGAGGTATTTTTACAGCCTGCCAACGGCGATGAAGTCCTGCTCAGCCAGTCAAACGCCCGGCATCTGTACTGGAATTTTGCCCAGATGATCGCCCACCATACCGTCAATGGCTGTAACCTGAAAGTCGGCGACATAATGGCCTCGGGCACCATTTCGGCCCCCGCTACTGAAACCAGTCCGGCAGGCACCTTCGGCTCACTGCTCGAATTATCGTGGGGCGGTCAGAAACCGGTTACCTTACCGGACGGCAGTACCCGAACGTATCTACTTGACGGCGATACCGTTACGCTGCGGGGGTGGATAGAGACCGCCGCCGGCCGTCTTTCCTTAGGCGAAGCACGCGGCCGGATCACCGCCTAACACATTCAAGATTGACCTTTATCCGGATAACATTTGTTCTTCCGGTGTACCGTTATCACTACCTTATGAAAACCATCAAACCTGCCGATATTCCGCATCCTGACTTTCACCGGCTTATGATCGGCTCCATTGGCCCGCGGCCGATTGCCTTTGCCAGCACCGTCGACGGGGCAGGCGCAGTTAACCTGAGCCCGTTCAGTTTTTTCAACATGATGGGGTCCAAACCGCCAACTGTCGTGTTTGCAACCACCATTAACCGGCACTTACAGAAAAAGCACACGCTGCTGAATATTGAAGAAATACCGGAAGTGGTTATCAACATCGTCAACTACGCGATGGTCGAGCAGATGTCGCTGTCTAGTGCCGAATTTGAGCGGGGCGTTAATGAATTCGACAAGGCCGGCTTTACCCCGGTAGCTTCCACGCTGGTGCTGCCGCCACGCGTTGCTGAATCGCCGGTGGCGTTTGAGTGCCGGGTTAAGCAGATTATTCCGGTTGGCGAGGGAGCAGGCAGCAGCCACCTGATTGTCGCCGAAATTGTGCTGGCGCATGTCAGAGAAGACATTCTGGACGAACACGGCACCATTGATCCCGCCAAAATTGACCTTATCGGCCGGATGGGTGGCAACTGGTATGCACGGGCCAGCGGAGAAGCCTTGTTTGAAGTAGCACGGCCACAGCGGGGTATTGGCTTCGATCAGCTGCCACGGAGCGTGCGGGAAAGCCGGATTCTGTCGGGTAACGACCTGGGCAAACTGGCCGCCATACCGGCGTTACCGGTGGCAGAAGCAGTACTGGCCTACCGGCAGTCCGGAAAGCTAACAGAACTTTTTGACGAAGCACAGGCCGGTTGCGCCTATCTGCCGGATCTGCTGCATAGCCGGGCAAAACACCTGTTACAGGCCAACCAAGTGACCGAAGCATGGCTTGTACTCTTACAAACCAGCCTATCCTGAACAGTCATTTTTACTTTTTAAGTGTATTTTTTTGTACATACACTTGGTATTATGTGAATAATCAATGGAATTACTATATTCGCCCAGTTCCAAAACCACAGACTTACCATGACCCTTTCTACCGAAGCCTTTTTAGAATCGTACAAACCTGAAGTCCGGGATTTAGCCTTACGCATACGGGATGTCGTCCGCGAAGTACTGCACGATACCGGCGAAACGGTTAATCCGGCGTACAAAACCATTATTTATGGCGCAGGTCCTCACATGTCCGATGAGATCTGTTACATAGCACCATTGACAACCAGTGTAAATCTTGGCTTTCCGTTTGGAACGAAACTGCCGGATCCGGAAGGATTACTGAAAGGAACCGGTAAACTAATGAGGCATATCAAGTTTGAAGGAGAAGCCGACGTTGATACCCCCGCCATCCGTGCGATTCTGACCGCCGCCAAAACCCACGGAAGCTTTTAAATAAATGGATAATGTACAATGAATAAGGCGAGGCACAGGCCTGCTACCTCACCTTATTCATTGTACATTGCTCAGTATTCATTTTTAAAACCCTGCCGCCGTATTATCTGCTCTCGGGTCAGAAGCGCCCTCGTAGGAGCCATCCGGCCGTACCAGAACGCAGTCCATCCGGCCGAGAGTGTTGGTCAGTTGCTCCAGTATATATCCCCGGCCTTGCAGCGCCTTAATTGTTCCTTCGGTAAAGGCTCCGTTTTCGAATATTGTTTTATCAGGCAGCCACTGGTGGTGGAACTTCAGGGCATTTACCGACTGCTGCATGGTCATGCCATGCTCAATTACGTTCAGAATTGTCTGGAAAACCGACGTAATGATGGTTGAGCCACCCGGCGTTCCGACAACCATAAACAACTTACCGTCTTTTTCGATAATGGTCGGCGTCATCGACGAAAGCATCCGTTTGCCCGGCGCAATCGCGTTGGCCTGGTTACCGATCAGGCCGAACATATTCGGCACGCCCGGTTTAATGCTGAAATCATCCATCTCGTTGTTCATAAAGAACCCGCCGCCGCCGACTACTACGCGGCTGCCATAACCACCGTTCAGGGTTGTTGTAATCGAAACAGCATTACCGTCTTTATCAACAATGGAAAAGTGCGTTGTTTCGAGGCTTTCGTAGCCCGGAATGGTCCCACCCTTAACCGCCTTGCTGTCAGTGGCCTTTGCAAATGAGAAATCGGTCCAGCGGTCTTTCAGATACGCCCGGTCGATCAGCTGATTCACCGGCACCTTCACAAAGTCAGGATCACCGAGGAACTTGGCTCTGTCGGCATATACCCGGCGCTCCGCCTCGATCATGACCTGCACCGTAGAGTCACGGTTCCAGCCCCAGCGGCGCAGCGGATAAGGCTCCACAAAACGCAGCAGTTGCAACAACGCTACCCCGCCACTCGAGGTTGGCGGCATGGTAATGATATTGAACTCTTTATAAGATGCTTTAATAGGGTCCCGCCAGACAGAATGGTAGTTTTTAAGGTCTTCAGCCGAAATCAGCCCCTTGCCCTGCTCCATCTCCGAGACCAGTAGCCGGGCGGTCTCGCCTTCGTAGAAACCGGCACGGCCCTTGTCCTGAATCCGGCGCAGTACTGCCGCCAGGTCTTTCTGAATCAGCACCTCTCCTTTCGCCCAGGCCGTGGTGTCACCGGGAGTCTGACTGGCTTTCATAAAGTACGTTTTTCCCGGATTGATCCGCATCAGGTCTTTTTTCACACGGTTCAGGCCGCTGGCTTCCCGCTCAGTCAGGACCACTCCCTTTTCGGCCAGATCGATGGCCGGTTGCAGCACCTGTGCCCAGCTCAGTTTACCAAACCGCTTGTGGGCCTCGACCATCCCGTCGACCGATCCCGGCACACCACTTGCCAGGTGGCCGCTGATGCTCAGCCCCTGAATCACATTACCTGCCCCATCAAGGTACATGTTCTGATGGGCTTTGCCCGGTGCTTTCTCACGGAAATCGAGCGTATAGGCACTGCCCTTTGCATCGCGGAACACCATAAACCCGCCCCCGCCGATATTGCCGGCTGCCGGATACACAACAGCAAGCGCAAACTGTACTGCCACAGCCGCATCAACGGCATTACCACCTGCCTTCAGAATATCTACGCCGACACGGCTGGCATCCGGATGGGCCGACGCCACCACCCCGTTCCGTGCAATGACACCCTGACGGTCAGAGTAAAACGGTTTAACCGACGGATCTTCGTTGGAATACTGATAGACACCCTGGCTTTTGGCAACGCCGGGTTGTTGTTGCTGTGTGGTAGACGATACTGGCCTGTTGGTTTTACAGGCAACAAAGGCCAGTGCAAGAAACAGCGCATACGCGTTCGCGTGCAGAACTTTTTTCAGCATGATTCAGGAGGCAGGTAGTTGTTGAATTCACTAAACTACAAATAAAACCCGGATTCGGTACCCGCATCCGGTAAACAAACCCGGAGCTTCCTGCGGTAAAGGTTTCTATTTGTCCCCCATTTTTGCCAGTTTTACAGAAAAATAGAATCCGGCCTGCTCTGCTTGCTGATTTCCGCTACCGGAAATCAACCAATGGCCCTTTTGAATTACTACTATGGCGATGACAGCAAAGCCTCTATATAAACACCTCTCTCAGCAAATTACCGCCTATGCTCCCGAAGAAGCCCGGGAAATGGCGTTTATGTTACTTGATCATTACTTTGGCCTGCGTAAGACGGATGTGTTGTCTGACAAAGCCCTGCCCGCCAACCGGACGGAGCCGGACTGGAATCAGATTATCAGCCGCCTGAACAATCAGGAACCAATTCAGCACGTGATCGGGACGACGATTTTTTGCGGACTGGAATTTGAAGTGTCACCGGATGTGCTGATACCACGGCCGGAGACCGAAGACCTTGTGCGGCTCATCATGCACGATTTTTCTGACCGTGCTGATCCGGATGAAGCCGGTCCGGTGCAGGTACTGGATATGGGCACCGGCAGCGGTTGCCTGGCAGTAACGCTTGCCCGGTTTCTGCCGACCTCGATTGTAACGGCCTGGGATGTCTCGGAGAAGGCCCTCTCAATGGCCCGCCGCAATGCCGACAACCTGAACGCAGACGTTACCTTCGAAAATCAGGATCTGCTCAACATTCCGGCCACTGATACCCGCAAATTCGACTGCATCGTCAGCAACCCGCCGTATGTTACCCGTTCGGAGGCAGCCCAGATGGACCGTAATGTGCTTGATTACGAGCCGGATGTGGCTCTGTTTGTGGAGGACAGCGATCCGCTGATTTTTTACAAAGCCGTGGCCGATTACAGCAAGGCGCACCTGAATGCAGACGGTGCCTGCTACGTCGAAATCAACGAACGGTTTGGTGCAGCAACACGGCAGGTGTTTGAGGAACGTGGTTTCCGTCAGATTCAGGTCTATCGGGATATTCATGGCAAAGACCGCAGTATCCGGGCTACGTTTTAACAGCCGCTAACGGGTAGTGCCGGACAGGTCCGGCTGTCCCTACCTGCAGGCCCTCATCAACCGCTATGCAACCAACGTCGTTTACCTATCACGCTAAAATACAGGAAGTCACCTCCGAAATCAGTAAAATTGTCGTTGGACAGGACCGCCTCATAGACCGGCTGCTCGTCGGCCTCTTTACCGGCGGGCATATTCTGCTGGAGGGCGTTCCCGGATTGGCCAAAACCCTGACGATCAATACGCTGGCCAAAGTATTACAGCTTGATTTTCAGCGTATCCAGTTTACGCCCGATCTGCTGCCGGCCGACCTCATCGGCACGATGATTTATAACCAGAAAACAGGCGATTTTGAGGTAAAGCAAGGTCCGATTTTTGCCAACCTGATTCTGGCCGACGAAATTAACCGGTCGCCGGCGAAGGTGCAGTCGGCCCTGTTGGAAGCCATGCAGGAAAAACAGGTGACCATCGGCGAAGAAACCTTTATTCTCAATCCGCCTTTTCTGGTACTGGCAACGCAAAACCCCGTCGAGCAGGAAGGCACCTACCCACTGCCGGAAGCACAGGTGGACCGGTTCATGATGAAGGTATTCGTTGATTACCTCAGCCGGGAAGACGAGCTACAGGTGATGCGGCGGATGTCGAACATGAACTTCAACTATGAAGTACAGCCGATTCTGGATACCGACGACATTACCGCCATCCGGAATGAGATCAATAACGTAAATATATCCGAGTCGCTGGAGCAGTATATCATTGAACTGGTGTTTGCCACCCGCCGGCCGCTGGAATACAACCTGCGCGATGAAGCCCGGTATATTCAGTTCGGGGTATCGCCGCGGGCGAGTATCAACCTGAATCTTGCCGCCAAGGCCATTGCCTACTTCGATCAGCGCGACTATGTGTTGCCTGAAGATATCAAAGAGGTGATGCCCGACGTGTTCAATCACCGGATTATGCTTAATTACGAAGCCGAGGCCGACGGCGTCAACACCCTTCAGGTCATCGACTCCATCCTCCGCAAAGTTGCGATTGGACGATAAAATTATTGAGTGATTGGGCGATTGGTGATTGAGCGAATTTGTTCGTAAACTCACTCAATCACCAATCGCCCAATCACTCATTGCAGCTTATGTACGTAAAACCAAAGAAACACCTCGGGCAGCACTTTCTGGATGATCAGCGCATTGCTCAGAATATAGCCGATCTGCTGACCGGTCATAACGGGTATAAATATGTGCTCGAAATCGGTCCCGGAACCGGCGTGCTGACGCAGTATCTGCTGCCGAAATCAGAGTACGAAACCTACGTTGTCGAAATTGACACCGAGTCGGTTACGTATCTGAAAAAATATTTTCTGCCGCTTAAAGGCCGCATCATCGAAGGAGACTTCCTGACGATGGATCCCCGTACGTTTACATTCGGGGAAGAAGGCAGCGAACCGCCGTTTGCGGTAATCGGCAACTTCCCGTATAATATTTCGTCGCAGATTTTCTTTAAGGTTCTGGAAATCAAGGACCGTGTCCCCGAAGTGGTCTGTATGCTTCAGCGGGAGGTAGCGCAGCGGCTGGCGGCTCCGGCCGGCAAAAAAGACTATGGCCTGCTGAGCGTATTTTTACAGGCTTGGTACGACATTACCTACGAATTTACCGTTGATCCGGACGTATTTATTCCACCGCCGAAAGTGCACTCAGGCGTTATCCGGCTGAAACGCAACAACGTTACGGAGCTGGGCTGCGACGAACGGAAGTTTACGCAGGTCGTAAAAGCCGGTTTCAACCAGCGCCGGAAAACACTCCGGAATGCCCTTAAACCATTGGGTATCACGGAAGCAGCAGCGGCCAGCCATTTTATGGATAAACGGGCTGAACAGCTCAGCGTAGCCGATTTTGTTACACTCACCCTGCTGATGAGCGACAAATCCGTTAAGGCTGCCGACAACGAATAAACCGCAGACGTGAAGTGGCGTCTAACAAACGGACGTACCCATACGTTTTATCTGCAACCGACATTGTACCGTACTGACTAATGACTTTCGAGCTTACCAAAGAATACCTTGAACATATTCAGCTGGCGATTGAAGAGCGCGACGCAGCGACGCTCAGAGCTGATATGGAAGAGCTGTACCCGGCCGATATTTCAAGTATTTTGTTTGAACTCGAACCTGACCGGGCACATTACCTGCTCAGCTTACTGAATCAGCAGGTGGGTGCCGATATTCTGGCGAACCTTGACCCTGCCGTCCGGCTGGACCTGCTCGAAACCTTTTCGTCCGCTGATCTCGCGCCGCTGATCAACGAAATGGACTCCGACGATGCCGTTGATATTCTGAACGAACAGCCCATCCGCATCCGTGAAGAAGTCATTGCCTTACTCGAAGACCGCGAACAGGCCCGCTTTATCCTTGATCTGCTGCATTACGACGAAGATGTGGCCGGCGGGCTCATGCAGAAGGAGCTGGTTAAAATCAACGTCAACCTGACCGTAAACGCCTGTATCGAGGAAATCCGCGACCAGACCGAAGATGTTGAAAAGGTATATTCTGTCTATGTCGTCGACGATGCCGATGTGCTGCTAGGACTGGTATCGCTGAAGCGGATTGTACTTGCCCGCCGGAATGCAAAAATCGCCGACATTTACACACAGGACATTCTGTTTGTGGAGACCTACCGGCCGGTCGAAGAAGTGGCCGAGATCATGCAGCGCTATGACCTTGATGCCATCCCGGTCGTAAACGTGCAGGGGCGGCTACTCGGGCAAATCACTATTGACGACGTGGTCGACGTCATCACCGAACAGGCCGATGAAGACATTCAGGCCATTTCGGGTCTTTCCGGCGAAGTCGAGGAAGACGACAACATCTGGGCACGGTCGCGGGTGCAGCTGCCGTGGCTGGTTGCCGGAGCGGTAGGCAGTTTGCTGGCGGCTACGGTTATCAACGGCTTTCAGAGTCAGCTGAGTAAGATTGCTGCCCTGGCGGCGTTCATTCCCATCATTGGTTCTACCGGCGGGAATGTCGGGATTCAGACCGCCTCGCTGATTGTCCAGAGCCTGGCCGATACGTCCGGCCTGAGCACGACCCTGTCGCAACGGCTGCTGCGGGCCTTTCTGGTGGCGATCATCAACGGGCTGGTGGTTGGTCTGATGGCTGGCACCTACACCTTTCTGATCGGTGAGCCACGGTTGTTCTGGGTGGTGGGGCTATCGTTGCTGGCAGTGGTGATGCTGGCCTCGTTTATGGGTACAATCACCCCGCTGCTGCTCAACCGCATCGGCATTAATCCGGCGGTGGCATCCGGACCGTTTATAACGACGGCCAATGACCTCATCGGTATCGGGGTTTACTTTACCATTGCCGAGCTGCTGCTTGCAGAGGTTTAAGTGGTTGTTTGAGGCATTTTCGTTACATTAGCACACGTTTTATAGCTGTTTACACCGTTATGACCCGATACGCAACGCTTCTTTTTCCGGTACTTGCTTTCACTATTGGTTGCCAACAAGCTGATAAACAACAGAGCGAGTCGTCAGCAACCGATAAGCCGGCAACTGTCTGCTACCAGCTGGTAACCGCTCAGGATACCGTGTCCATGCAGTTAACAACCAAAGGCAGTAACGCCGAAGGAGCGCTGACCTATAATTTCTACGAAAAAGACCGGAACCAGGGGACCTTCACCGGCACATTCCACGGGGATACGCTGCTGGCCAATTATACCTTTCAGTCGGAAGGAACACAGTCAATCCGTGAAGTGGCGTTTTTGCGGCAAGGAGACGAACTGGTTGAGGGGTATAGCGACATGGAGGACCAGAACGGCAAATTTGTGTTTACCGACAAAGCCACCATCAGTTTTGCCGAAGGCATCCGGCTGAAAAAAGGGTCGTGCCGGTAATATCTTGAAAACTAAGAACGCATTACATTTTTATCCGGACAATTTTATTATCTCTGAGGATTACCAGATCTGACTTTTTTTCTTTTTTATAAACCAGTAAACTTTCATACGTTTTTGCAAGGCCGAACAAAACTTTTGCTTTTATCTCCGCTTGCTTCTCAATAGTTATCATAGTATGATTTGAGTTCAGTATATTTTCTATTGTTAATAACAGTCAATTGGCCATCGATGGTTTTTTCAGCCAATAACGCGGGCATACCTTCTGAATTATCAAATATCAACGCACCATCCACAATTGGCAGATAAAGGCTAAACAGGTTTTTTATACCTTTATAGTAACGGCGCTCAATAATTTCCGGTTCAATATTATGTCCACCTTCAGACACCCTTACTAATACCCTTTCTTTTGCCAGGCTGACACTACTAAGCCAAAAATAGATCAGTGTGACACTATAACCTAATTTTTTTGCTTCAATTATTTTGTTCCTGTAGCTTCTGGTTGAGAGGGTAGTTTCAAATGCAAAACTTTCATTTGCACTCAGTAAATTTTCTATTCTGCTTAACATAATACGTCCAGCTTCAAGAGCAACGGTTTCAGGCCGAAAAGGTGATAATCCTTTAGCAATTTCATCAGCATTGATAAACTCCCTGCACTGTAGTATTTCAGGCAGAATAATGAATGATGCAGTTGTTTTACCTGCTCCGTTACATCCGGAAATGATATATAAATTCTTTTCTTTCATTCCGCAAAGCTACAATTTACACAAATGGTTAAATATACCCTGTTCTTCTCCCCCTCTCGGCATATGGCAAGTTTTGGGTATTTTTGGCCCTCATTTGCCTAAAGGGACTTTATGATCGCCGTAATTCAGCGTGTTTCGCAAGCTTCCGTTACCATCGACGGACAAGTAAAAGGAGCAATCGGTACCGGATTTATGATCCTGCTCGGGATTACCCATACCGATGCAAAAGAAGATATTGACTGGCTCAGTAAAAAGATTGTGGGTATGCGCATCTTCAACGATGAAGAAGGCAAAATGAACCTTGATCTGAAAGCCGTCGGCGGCAGCATCCTGCTGATCAGCCAGTTTACACTCCATGCGTCTACCAAAAAGGGCAACCGCCCCAGCTTTCTGGAGGCCGCAAAACCCGATATCGCCGTTCCGCTTTACGAGCAGATGATCACACAGCTTTCAGCTGATCTGGGCCACCCCGTTCAAACCGGCGAGTTCGGTGCTGATATGAAAGTATCTCTGCTCAACGACGGACCGGTAACGATAATTATTGATACCAAAAATCGTATTTAACTCGCTTTTACGTTAATTTTACCAGACTCCCCCTGCTCATTACCACGCAGGATTAAACTGAATGGATTTTTTTCCGGCCGAATTAACTGATTACGTCGAAAGCCATACGTCGCCCGAAAGTGACGTTTTACAACGGCTTAACCGCAATACACACGCTCACGTCCTTCGCCCGCGCATGTTGTCAGGGCATTTACAGGGACGTCTGCTATCCATGTTGTCGCACATGCTTCGTCCGCGGCGCATCCTTGAACTCGGTACGTATACCGGCTATTCGGCCTTGTGCCTCGCCGAAGGGCTGACCGATGACGGGCTGCTGATTACGATCGACAACAACGAGGAACTGGAGGATTTTGCCCGCTCCTACTGGCAGCAAACGCCGTATGCCGCTAAAATCGACTTCCGGCTGGGCGATGCTGCCGGGATTATTGAAAGCCTTGACGAAGAATTTGACCTTGTTTTTATCGACGCCGACAAGCGCAACAACGGAACCTACTTCGACCTGGTAATCGATAAAGTACGGCCGGGCGGCATTATTCTGGCCGATAACGTACTGTGGAGCGGCAAGGTAGTCGGACCGGTAAAAGCTTCCGATAAGGATACACACGCGGTTTTAGCCTTTAATGATAAAATAAATGCGGATCCGCGCGTTGAGAATATATTGCTGCCGGTCCGCGACGGGCTGATGATGATGCGCAAGAAGTGATTGCCTTATTGATTAACACTGTTAACGATTAACCCATGAATAGACCGTACACCCTGACCTGCCTCTTCCTGCTCATCAGCTGGTTGACACTGGCCCAGCCTGTACCGACTCCACCCATACCGGCTCAGGTCAGTTTTGCCGGCATTTCTGTGAATTTCGATGATGGTGCCCGCAGCATCATTCAGCAGGATGTCCGTGCGTTATTGTCGAACCGGCAGTTCTGGCAGGCGAAGCTCGACCGCGTGGTGCTGTACTTCCCGACCATCGAAGCCATCCTGACCGACGAAGAGGTTCCAACCGATTTCAAATACCTGGCCGTACAGGAAAGCTCGCTGCTGCCCGACGCGATTTCGTCGTCGCAGGCCGTTGGATTCTGGCAGTTTAAGGAAGGGACCGCCATCGATCACGGCATGCGGGTTGACAGCGAGGTTGACGAACGCCGGAGCATCAACGCATCCACGCATGGCGCCGCTAAATACCTCAAACGCAGCAACGGTATTTACAACAACTGGGTATCAGCCCTGTATTCCTATTATCTCGGTACCGGCGGTATCAGCAAACTGATTTCTCCGGACTGGGCCTATGCCAAGGAAATCTATCTGGACGGCCAGACGGACCGGTACATGCTTCGGTTCTTCGCCCACAAAATTGCCATTGAAAGTGCGATTGCCAGCCATCAGACCGCCAACACCATTGCCCTGGTCGAATACCCGAAGGCAAGCGGGAAAGCCCTGAATCAGGTGGCCGAAGAAGTAGGTGTTGATCCGGCTGAACTGCGGAAATACAACCGCTGGGTATTGGCCGACAATATCCCGAACGACAAGGCATATTCGCTCATGGTGCCGACGCCGAACAACCAGATCAACGATGTACGGCAAAAAATAGGTCAGGCTACCGACCGGCCAACGGCTGATTTCAGCCAGAACGACATTGGTTTTCCCGTTCTGCGAAAAATCACAACCGGCGTCCAGAGCAAAAACGATCCGATTCTGTACGAAATCAACGGCCTGCCCGGCATTCAGGCACAGGCCGGTGACAACGCCGGTTCGCTGGCCCGTAAGGCGCGTGTAAGCTTGTCGAGTTTCCTGCGGTATAATGAGTTAGGCGAGCTGGACCAGATTGTGCCCGGCGAAGTATACTATCTGGCCAAAAAGCGTAAGAAAGCCCTCGTACCGTACCATACCGTCCGCGAAGACGAAACGATCCGGAGTATTGCGCAGCGTTACGGCATCCGAACAAAATTCATCATGCGCTACAACCGGCTGGACCGTGTCCAGAAACTACAGGTTGGCCGCGTGATGTGGCTGCGTGAAAAACGGCCGAGAGATCGCCCGGTTGAAGTTATTAATTCGCCGACACCGCCGGTCTATGACCGCACACCGGCCATTCCGTCGAACCAGCCGGGTGTAAACCGGGCTACCGCCTCAACGCCTGCCGATCAGCCGGCGGACGGCAACCCGACACGCAGCAGCGACTACCCGAAAACGGCCGCCGACCGCAAGGTGTATACGCCGAAACTGGCCGGTACGCCAATCGACGAACCAGCCACCAAACCAGCTCCGACACCATCGTCACCGGTTCCGTCAGCACCGGTAAACACGCCGGCACGTACATCACCGGCGCCATCGCGGTCAGCCGATAACCCGGCCGGTACCCAGCGGGTAGTTATTGTCCGGGATGGCAGCGGCACGTCGACAACAACAACACCGGTCGGTACACCGGCAAACCCGACGCGGCAACCGGCAGGCATCGACGAAAGCAGCATCCCGACCGACGACAAGCCACCGATTAACGTACCCACCAAACCATCCGGCAACGGCGGGTTTGAGGTGACCGGTAACCCGTCAACGGCCGGCCGCACAACCGGTACGAAAGCGAAACCGTTTACGCCTCCGGCAAGCAGTACCCCAAAAACCGAACCGGTAACGACACCGGTTAAAACACCGGCTACGACGACACCGAAAGGCGGACGCTCGATGACGCATACCGTACAGGGCGGACAAACGTATTACAGCATCTCAAAAATCTACGGTATTGCCATAGACGATCTGCTGGCGTGGAACAACCTGACGCTTGAGGACCGGCTGTCAGTCGGGCAGCAGCTCAGCATCCGGAATGTACCGGCAGGCTTCCCGGTTGGTCAGGAAGTACGCCCGTCGGCAGGAAGCGGCAGCCAGCCGAAAGAAGACGTTGTTTACCATACCGTACAAAAAGGTGAAACCATGTTCCGGATTTCTAAACAGTATAACGTCAGCGTGGAGCAGATTCAGCAATGGAATGCGCTGACGGACGTAACGGTGAAAGAAGGACAGAAAATAAAGATCATCAAGTAACTATGATACTAATTGATAACACCTGCATCAGCGATGACGTTGCCGAAAAGTTTTTCGTCTGCAATCTGGACAAATGCAAAGGTGCCTGCTGCGTAGAAGGCGACATGGGAGCTCCGCTGGAGGCCGGTGAGCCGGAAATGCTTAAGAAAATTTACCCGAAAATTAAATCATACCTCTCTCCTGCCGGCATCAAAGCCATTGAGGAGCAGGGACTTTATGAGCAGGATGTTGACGGAGACTACGTGACAACAACCGTCGGCGGCCGTGAATGCGTCTATGCCATTTACGACGACAAAGGTATTCTGAAGTGTGGTATCGAAGAAGCGTATAACGACGGGGTAGTTGACTGGAAGAAACCGATTTCCTGCCACCTCTACCCGATCAGGGTAACAAAATACGAAGCCTATCATGCGCTCAATTACGACCGCTGGCCGATTTGCAGCCCGGCCTGTAGTTTCGGCGAACAGTTGCAGGTCCCTGTCTATAAGTTTGTCCGCGAGGCGCTCGTCCGCGCTTACGGGCAGGAATGGTACGACAAGCTGGTCGCTGCCATCGAGACAAAAGAATAGATGTCAACCACGCAAAAGCTCCGGAAGGGGCTTTTGCCCGTTACTACCATGCGTGATTATTTTCAGGATGTGTATGATGTCGTCCGGCAGGTTCCGGCAGGCCGGGTAACGACCTATGGGGCCATTGCGCGCTACCTGAGCCTGCGGGCGGGTGCCCGCATGGTTGGCTGGGCGATGAACGGCTCACACACCCAACCCGATATACCGGCCCACCGGGTAGTGAACCGGCTGGGTGTACTCTCAGGAAAGCACTTTTTCGGCTCGCCAACAGCCATGCAGGAGCACCTCGAAGCAGAAGGTATCCGCGTCGAAAATGATCAGGTCGTTGATTTTGCCCGTATCCTCTGGGATCCGGCAACCGAACTGACCATCTAAAGATTTTTAAGGTATTTCTGTCCGCCCAGCGCCCGCATCTGCCGCGAAATCTGGCGGGTCCGGCGCAGAACATAACCGGACGGGTTCTGGATGGAAAATTTGATCGGGTTCGGCAATACTGCCGCAATCCGCGCCGCTTCATCGCGCGACAGCAGCTTGGCGGTATGCCCGTAATAGCGCTGTGAGGCCGCTTCCACACCAAAAGTCAGCGGACCGGTTTCGGCCACGTTCAGGTATACTTCCAGAATCCGCTTTTTACCCCAGATCAGTTCGATCAGGACCGTGAAGTACACTTCAAGCCCCTTCCGGATATAGCTGCGGCCATTCCAGAGAAATACGTTTTTGGCAACCTGCTGTGAGATTGTGCTGGCACCACGCGGGCGTTTACGCGTTTTATTTTCCTTAATGGCGTCCTGAATCTCGTCAAAGTCGAAGCCCCAGTGAACCGGAAACTGCTGGTCTTCCGACGCCACAACGGCCAGGGCTGCTTCTTTACTGATTTCGTCTAGGGAACGCCATTTTTTGTAGACTTTGGCCGATTTATCCTCGCCCATAGCATCCAGCTTACGGGTTACGACCAGCGGCGTTACCCAGACCGGAATGTATTTCAGGAGAATGACCCAGCCAATAGAACCCAGAAACAGCCAGATAAAGGCCCTGATGCTGTATACATAAATCGTATTCAGGATCGGATACTGGCGGATAGCTGCGCGGATTTGCCGCAACAGATCCGGTGTTTCGCTTTCCGGCGGTTCAGGACGGGTATAGTTGCCCGCCGGCCTGGCGCCGGAACCATCGGCCGGGCGGTTTTCTACCGTCTGCCGTGGGCGGTTACGAAACGTATTACGCGGAATATTCTGGTTGTTTGGTTGCATAGGTGGCTGACTTCAGTGCGAAAATACAACTACGCAAACAATTCGGAAGCGACCCGGTCCGCGAAAAGTTTACCAGCTTCTGTTAATATTAACACATCGCCCTGAATAGTTACCCAGCCAGCCTGCTGTAATTGAGCCAACGGTTTCTGCTGCACCCGCAGGAAGTCCTTTTGAAGCAGTTTGTTCAGCTCCGTAACGGAACATCCCCAGATGGTCCGCAAACCAGTCAGCAGGTATTCGTTGACCTGATCAGCGGCCGAAAGCGTCTCCACCGTAGCCGGAATTTCGTTCTCCGCCAATGCCTTGATGTACCGGCTGTTATTGGCTATATTCCATTGCCGTTCGCGGCCGTTGTAGGAGTGCGCACTCGGACCCACCCCCAGGTACGGGCGACGTTTCCAGTAAGCCGAATTATGCCGCGCAAACTGGCCGGGAAGTGCAAAATTGGAGATTTCGTAATGTACATACCCAGCACCGGTCAGTCCCGCAACGAGTTCTTCAAACTGTCCGGCGGCAAGCGCTTCATCAACGGGGGTCAGTTTACCTGTCTGCTGCCACCGCCCGAATGCCGTATCCGGCTCAATGGTCAGCGCATAGGCCGACAGGTGTGGTACATGCAGCGCCAGCGCCCTTGCCAGATCCCGTTCCCAGACCTCCGGTTTGATGCCGTAAATCAGATCAATGCTGATGTTATCGAAGCCAAGCTCTCTCGCCAGCTGCACACACTGTTCCGCTTCGGCTGCGGTATGCGCACGGTTCATCCACCGGAGCGTTTCTTCATCGAATGTCTGAATACCAATGCTTAGCCGGTTCACATAACGGCGAAAAAGCTGAAGATTAGCAGCGGTCAGGTCATCCGGGTTGGCTTCAAGCGTAATTTCGGGGTCGAGGATAACGGCAAACTGCTGGTAAATGGTGTTAAAAATCTGCTCCAGCTCACCCTCATTAAGCAGCGATGGCGTACCTCCGCCAAAATAGATTGTTTCAAGCGGTTGTTCGGGCAGGTACTCTTTTTGCAGCCTGATTTCCCGGCAAATGGCATCGACCATAGCCGGTTTCTGCTTCAGGCTGGTACTGAAGTGAAAATCGCAGTAGTGACAGGCCTGCTTACAGAACGGAATGTGTAGGTAAAGATGCATTACAGTTTCTTTTCCAACACAATCACCAGACCGTATGTTCCTTGCTGGGTACCGATGATGTCAAAGCCTTGCCGGATATTCAGCAACAGCATCGACCGCCACTGGTTATAAGTTTGGGTACGCACTGCCCGGTACCCGTTATCCCGGCACCAGTCATGTTGCTGCACCATCAGTTCGGTAGCGATCCCGTGCCCGCGGAAAGCAGCGTCAACGCAGCCCAGCCAGCTGTAAAAATGGCCTTCCTTGCGTTCATAGCCCATTTTATAGCCTACAACCCGGTTATCAGCCCTGGCCAGCCATACGGTCAGCCGCCGGTTTTGGTAGTAGCGCATTTCGGCAAGCACTTCTTCCCGCATCTGATCCGGAAAAACGGTCAGATGCAAATCCAGTAACGATTGCAGCAACATGGCAGATGGCAGGCCGGTTACCATCTCATACTGTATGCTGCCGGACAAATTGGTAGCGCTGTTAGTCACAAGCATTGCGTGTTTGTCCGGCAAAAATACAGTCAAATCCGTTGTAATGTATTGTTTTAGCGATCAGGACATTTCTTGCAGCGTTTGCCCTTCTTGTACTTTTTGCAGCATTTTTTCAGTACACACTCTTCCAGTACCCGCGATTTTTCCATGATGCTGAGCCGCATACCTGTATCCGGCAAGCTATTCATCAACACATCCTCCTGCTCCATCTGCTCATTTAGTTTATACAAACCTATTCATTATTTATAATTAATCCAAATAAATATCTTTTCCTGTATCAAACTTCTAATCCGGTAATTGACATTTTTCATACCTTTAGCAATCTGCTTTACCAGCACGCATTCCTGCAAAGCCATGCAACTACAAACCGGAAAGTTACAACGCGTTAAAGCATACGCCCCTTTTTTATTGCGGGTAGTCTGTGCCTGGAAATTATACGATGCAGCGGGACACACAGCTTTGCATCCCGCTGAGGGAATTCCAGGGTATGCCGACTGGCTGGCCACCCTCCACTTCCCGTTCCCGACCCTTGCCGCCATTCTGTCGGCCTATACCGAATTTCTGGGCGCCATCAGTTTGTTGCTTGGCTGGAAAGCAAGGTGGTTTTGTATACCTTTAGCCATAAATTTTATCCTTGCAGTTATAGCCGGACATTGGGCAATCGGTGATAGTTTTACGAATACCTTTCCGGCTCTGATCCTGCTGGCAACAAGCCTCTTTTTATTTATCAATGGTCCGGGCAAACCGTCAATAGACGAAGGCATCTGATCAGCAACCAGTAATGCGTAACGTGAAACATTTTTTCCTTTTCTCCTTTCTTCTGCTTTCCTTTTTTGCCCATAGCCAGGCAGTCACCGATACAACCCTGACCGGCCTGACCCGCAGCAAACTGACCCCGCTTTATTACGGCTTAGGCACCGACCGGCTGGGTGGTGCGCGGATGGAAACGCTGGATTCAGCCGTCGTGCTCCGGATTTCCGGTCTGGATACAACCCGCCGGTACTGGCGTGTACGGCTGGCTCCGTCGCTGTCGGCATATGTTCCGGTCGAGCAGGTACAGGCGGATACCCTGCTGCGGTTCCCGGCCCAGGCCCTGACCGGCTCCTGGCGGACGTGGGGCGATACAGCCAACGGCCCCATCCCCGGACGTTTCGATTACGTGTCAGTGGCACTGCCCGCCCGGCTTCCCTACCGCAGCCGGCAGGAGGTAAACCCTAACCGCATTGTACTTGACATTTTCGGTGCGACCAGTAACACCAACTGGATCACACAGATGCGCACCACAAAGGGCATCAAAAATGTGTGGTTTGAGCAGATTGCCGATGAGCAGCTGCGCGTATACATTGACCTAAACCAGCCCACACACTGGGGATATTCCATTTATTATCAGCGCCATACGCTCATTACCCGTATTCGCCGCGGACCGGAATCCAAAAAACTCAGGGGGTTAATCATTGCCGTTGATGCGGGGCATGGGGGAAGCAATACGGGTGCCCGCGGTGAGCAGTCGAAACGGCTGGAAAAAGAATTTACGCTGGACGTAGCCCGGAAGCTTAAAAAAGAACTCGAACGTTCGGGGGCATTGGTGGTCCTGACCCGCAGCAAAGACACCAACATCGGACCCACCGACCGGATAAAGGCCATGCGGCAGCTGCTGCCCGACCTGCTGGTCAGCATACACTTTAATGCGTCGGGCAATGCCGGCGTGCGGGGTTTCAGTACCTATTACAAACACCTCGGTTTCCGGTCGCTGAGTCAGGCCGTTTTGCAGGAATTACTGAAGGTAGATACCCATGAGTTCGGCAATGTCGGGCATTTTAACTTTTTCTTCAACGCGCCGACTGAATACCCCAATGTACTGGTCGAAGGCCCGTTCCTGAGCAACACAGCCGACGAGAATCTGATTCTGGATGAACGTTTCCGGCAAAACATGGCCAGGGCCATCCGCAGAGGCCTGAAGAACTGGGTAAAGAAGAGTCAATAAGTAGCGGGCGTGAATCAAAAGATTCACGCCCGGACTTTTCAGCTATATTACAGAATTTCGCCTTTCAGGTAAAGCTGCACCTGCCCGGCAATTTCGACGCGCTCACCTGACAGCTTACACATCAGCGAACCGCCACGGGCCGACAACTGCTGCGCGCTGAGGGAGGTTTTACCAAGTTTTTCGGCCCAGTAAGGAATTAGCGTTGTATGGGCCGAGCCCGTCACCGGATCTTCGTCAATACCGGATTGCGGGCCAAAAAAGCGGGACACGAAGTCAACATCCTTGCCGGGAGCCGTAACAATCACCCCGCGTGCCGGTACGGTCACCAGTTCGCGGAAGTCAGGGGCAAGCTGCTCAATCTGCTCCTGTGTCTCATACACCAGCATGTAATCGGTTTTACCCTTCAGAATCGCCGATGGTTTTTCGTCGAAAGCGGTCAGAAGTGCAGGCGGCAATAAAGTAGCTTTCTGTACCGTATCGACGGGGAAGTCGAGCACCAGCCAGCCCGCCTCTTCGCGGCAGACATTGAGCGGACCACTGCGCGAATCAAACGTAATCCGGTCGGCATCCGGTTGCTGCTCCAGAAAGAAAACGACATAGGCCGATGCAAGCGTGGCGTGGCCGCACAGATCGACTTCAACAGTTGGCGTAAACCAGCGGATATGGTAGTGACCGGGCTCGCCGGTGGCTACATAAAACGCGGTTTCGGCCAGGTTATTTTCGGCAGCAATCCGCTGCATTTGCTCATCAGGAAGCCATTCAGTTAAAGGAATAACCGCCGCCGGGTTTCCGGCAAACAAGCGGTCAGTAAACGCATCAAGTTGATACAGGCGCATGAATCAGGCTTTTTAAGGTTTATGGTTTCGGAACACTGGCTTCTAATTCGTGAAAAAGGCTTTCTGTAAAATGATGGAGCGATGGTATTTTTACTGTGGCAATCTCAAATTTCGCATCATCATATTCAAATTCTGCCGGAACCGATACAGCGATCATTCCGGCAGCAACCGCCGATTTCAGGCCATTGCCCGAATCCTCAAAGGCAATACATTCACGGGGTTCTACCCCGAGCTTTCGTGCCGTCCCCAGATAAACATCAGGGGCGGGCTTATTCCGCGCTTCCAGTGTGGCCGAGTGCCAGGTCGTAAAGTAATGCTGAATCCCTAAGCGGCGGATGACCAGTTCGATCAGGTTCATCGGTGAGGCCGATGCGATGGCCAGCGGAATGTTCCGGCTATGGAAAAACTGTAACAGTTCAACCGCACCCGGCATGGCTTCGGCCGCATTCGCAATCCGGTCATACACCTTTGTCAGCATTTCCTCCTCCAGTTCGGCAAGGGTGCGCCCTTGCCACGGATGGCGTTCATACCAATATTGAATTACTACACCAATGGGTAAACCCGTGGTTTTAAGACATTGTTTTTCAGTCAGTTCAAGACCGACCGTTCTAAAAACCTCAATCTCAACGTGCCGCCAGTGGGGTTCTGAATCCACCAGCAGCCCGTCCATATCCAGAATAGCTGCTTTGATCATGTTAGTTAAACCGAACCGTCATGGTCTGAATGACCGGATTCAGTTGTTGCATAGCGGGGTTTGACGACAGAAACTCGCCATCGCCCGATACCTTGTCTACTAGTTTTTCCTGTTCGGCGGAGAGTTCTCCATAGCCAAACACAATACTCAGATACGTTTTACCGTCTTTCCCTTCCAGACTTCCGCCCTGCCAGCTGCTCGCCGACCCGCCGTAATCCCATCCGAAACCGTACAGCTTAAAGGGCTTCCCATTCAGTTTCTCGACTTCTTTCAGCGTAGAGCCAATGCGTAGACCATTGTCGGTTACCCATTGGGTCTGGTTCCCACCCGTGCCAGGTTTATCCGATGCCGGGCGGAGTATAACAGCATCCGGTTTGGCTGCATTCTCTTTATCAAGCCACAGAATCTGCGCCTCGTCGGGCGTTCCCTTAAACAGGGTTGTACCAATTTCAGTGGCTCCTTCGGCTACGTAAATCGTGTCATTGACCGTTACATTTTCCTTGCCCAACAGGTCAATCAGTTCGGCCTGCGTTGAGGTTGCCCGGATATTGCCGGCCTGTTTACCCGGAATAATCACAAAGTTGTCGGGCGATACCATCTGGTCCGACGCATGTTCCGGTACGTTATCGAATGCCGTTGCCGCTGAGTCAGCTGTCTGGCTACCGGCCTGCTGATCAGCTTTTTTCTGGCAGGCTGTCAGGCAAACGCCGGCTACCAGAGCGGTTAAAAATAATTGTTTCATGAACGGTTAAGGGACGTTTCGGTTCAATGCCAATGGTTAGACAACGGCCTGGCGAAAAGGCTTAACGTCGATTTTCTCCCACACCTGTCCGGTAACGTATGGGTCGTTCTGTAACCACGCCTGCATGGCCTCTTCGGTGTCAAAATCAACGACCATCATCGAGCCGAACATCTGGCCGTCGGGATTCAGTAACGCCCCGCCGAGAACATAGTTATTACCGGCTTTTAATTGTTTTACCCCTTCCAGGTGATCCGGCCGGACCGCCATGCGGCGGTTCAGCGCTTCTGCATCTGTAAAGTCGTATGCGTGAATGACGTACAACATAGTGGTTTGTGCTTGTTACGTGTTAGGTGCCGGACCATAGGTACGGTCCGGTAAACGATATTTTTACAGTCGGGCGAAGATACCTATTTTCCCAAAAGTGTACTGTATTCTATTGGGAATACCATATTACCTTACGCTTTCTTTTTTAAAAGTCATTTTTTGCAGTCACAGAATGACCGGACTGCAGTATAGCATATGCTCTTTTCGTTAACTTCACGGTTTTGTTTTGAACCACTTCTCTATGAACAAAACCTTTACTCTTCTACTTATTGCGGGTTTGTGTACGTTTAAAGGCGTTGCACAAACCAAACCGGTACTCACCGTCGACAAGATTATGCAGGACCCGAAAAGCTGGATCGGCACCTCGCCATCCGGTGTTTTCTGGTCAGAAGATGCCAGAACCATCTACTTCAACTGGAATCCTGACAAAGCCAAAGCGGATTCGCTCTACAAAATTTCACTCACCGGCGACCGTAAACCAGTCAAGGTAACACCGGCTGAACGGCGGGCACTGCCCCCTGATAATGGCGGGGTCTACAACCGCATGCGCACGCTCAAGGTGTTCGAAAAAAACGGCGACCTTTTTTTACTTGACTGCAAAACGTTTGCCGTGCGCCAGCTTACCAACACAGTAGACCGCGAAAGCAACCCGTTATTCAGCGGCGACGAACAGCGGATTGTGTTTGCCAGAAACAGTAATCTATATACTATGCACCTTAATACGGGAGAATTGGCGCAGGTAACCCAATTTGACCCCGGAACCAAGCGTACGGAACCAAAACCTAACGAACAGGAAGCCTGGCTGAAGAAAGATCAGCTCAGTATGTTCGATATTTTACGGGAACGCAAAGCCAAACGCGACGAAGGCGAAAAGATTACAAAAGCCGATCAGCCGAAACGCCCTAAACAGTTTTTTACAGAAGGTCGTCAGGTGATGAACCCGCGCCTGAGTCCGGATGGCCGCTTTGTGACGTTTGCGCTCATGAAACAGGCTACCGGTGCCAAAACCGCCAACGTACCGAACTACGTCACCGAATCCGGCTTCACGGAAGATATTCCGGCACGGACCAAAGTCGGTGCGCCAGGCTCGACATTTGAGTTTTTTGTCTATGACATCCAGCGCGATACGGTGCAGTCGGTATCCATCAAGGATGTACCGGGCATTACCGATCTGCCGGATTTTAAAAAGGGCACTGCCAGCGCTAAGACATCAACAGATACCAGCAAAGCCGGTAAAGCAAAGGCCAGTCCGCTGCGGGCCGTGTCCTACGGCGCACCAGTCTGGTCGGAAGACGGTAAATATGCCGTCATTACCCTCCGTGCGGCCGACAATAAAGACCGCTGGCTGCTCCTGCTGGACCCGGCCACCCGTCAGCTGAAACTCCTTGACCGTCAGCGCGACGAGGCATGGATTGCCGGTCCGGGTATTGGCTCAGGCTTCGGCGGCGGTACGCTGGGTTTCCTTGCCGATAATCAGACCCTGTATTTCCAGTCGGAGGCCGACGGGTACTCGCATCTGTATACCATCAATGTAGTGACAGGGGTTAAAAAGCAGCTGACCAGCGGCAAGTTTGAGGTGCAGCAGGTGGCGTTATCCAAAAACAAGCAGTACTTCTTCCTGACAACCAACGAAGTCCACCCCGGCGAGCAGCATTTTTACCGGATGCCGGTAGCTGGTGGCGAGCGCCTGAAACTAACGACCATGACGGGTGCCAATGACGTGGCACTCTCTCCCGATGAGACCAAACTGGCGATCCGGTATTCGTATAGTAACCAGCCATGGGAGCTATTCCTGACAGAGCTGAAAACCGACAAGAAAAGCGGTTTAGTGCTTGCCCCGGCGAAAGATGTACCGGCGGCGACAAAGCTAACCAGCTCCCTGACGGAGGAATTTAAAGCTTATCCGTGGCGCGATCCTGCGGTAGTGACCATTCCTGCCCGCGACGGACAGACCATTTACGGCCGCTTGTATAAGCCGGAAAAACCATCCGGCAAAACAGTAGTATTTGTACACGGTGCGGGTTATTTACAAAATGCCCACAAGTGGTGGAGCCAGTATTTCCGCGAATACATGTTCCATAACCTGCTGGCTGACAAGGGCTATACCGTACTTGACATTGACTACCGTGGCAGCGCCGGCTACGGCCGCGACTGGCGCACGGGTATTTACCGGTACATGGGCGGTAAAGACCTGACCGATCACGTAGATGCGGTTGAGTGGCTGGTAAAAAATCACGGTGTTGATCCGAAGCGGGTTGGTTTATACGGTGGCTCTTACGGCGGGTTTATCACCCTGATGGCCATGTTCACGACACCGGAGTCGTTTGCTGCCGGTGCGGCCCTGCGCCCTGTAACAGACTGGGCGGCCTACAATCACCCATATACCAACAACATCCTGAACGAACCACAGGCGGACTCGGTGGCCTATAAGCGGTCGTCGCCGATTTACTTTGCCAACGGCCTGAAAGGTCACCTGCTGATCTGTCACGGCATGGTTGATGTAAACGTTCATTTTCAGGACGTTGTCCGGTTGTCACAGCGACTGATTGAGCTGAAGAAGGAGAACTGGGAGCTTGCCGCCTATCCGATGGAAGACCACGGTTTTGTGGAGCCTACCAGCTGGATGGATGAGTACAAACGAATTCTGAAACTGTTTGACGAGCGGTTATAAACAAAACGGGGCAGCTTCAGAAGCTGCCCCGTTTTGTTTATACTGTCTGCTTATTCCGTTTCATCAACCACCGTTGCTTCCGGTGCGTTTTTCTTTACTGATTCAATTCCGTTATCACGGCTGGCTACCGTCTCATACATTTCACTTGAGCCAATCACCTGACCGTTGCCGGCTTTCAGGTTAAAATAGAACTTGCCGTTTGATGATTCCTTACGGTCGAAGCGGGCATCATCCGCCGCATTTTTCTTTACCGATTCAATCCCGTTTTCGCAGGCAGCTTTGGTGGTGTAGCCTTCGCTGGCCAGAATTACCTGACCATTGGTAGCTTTCAGATTAAATTGATATTCACCGTTTTTACGGGTCGAGATAACAAATTTACCCATGGGTACGTGGTGGTTTATTAGTTAGAAATACGGATGGCAATATAATAATCTCCTAATAAATCTTAATAATATTCTGAACTCCTATTACTATTCGTTACACCGTTGTAAATTGGGCAATTCCTTTTTTCTATACACCTATGCAATTCATCAAAAATGCGCTCCTGGCCGGCACACTCGCGTTCGGAGCCCTTTCGGTAGTAGAAGCCCATATTCCGGGCAACTATGTCGCCGAAGCTCCCAACAAGTACGAATGGAAAACGGCTTCATCCGGTGGGTACACCTATCGGTACATTACCAATGATCCCATGCAGGCCCGCTTTTACACGCTGAAAAACGGTCTGACGGTTATTCTGAGTGTCAACAAGAAAGAGCCGCGCATCTTTACGTTTATTCCGACCCGCGCAGGTTCAAACACCGACCCGCGTACGAACACCGGTCTGGCCCACTATCTGGAGCACATGCTCTTCAAGGGCACCGACAAGTTCGGCAGCCTGAACTGGGCTAAGGAAAAGCCACTTCTCGACCAGATCGACGCACTGTACGAAAAGTACAACAAAACGAAAGACGAGGCGCAGCGGAAAGCCATTTATAAGGAGATCGACCGTGTTTCGGGCGAGGCCGCTAAGTATGCCATTGCCAACGAGTACGACAAACTGATGGCGGGTATGGGCGCGCAGGGCTCCAACGCTTTTACGTCGTATGAGCAGACGGTGTACATGGAAGATATTCCGTCGAATGCCGTAGACCGCTTTTTAGCCGTACAGGCCGAACGCTTCCGGAAACCGGTGCTGCGGATTTTTCATACCGAACTTGAAGCGGTTTACGAAGAGAAAAACCGCTCACTGGACAACGACGGCTGGAAGGTGCAGGAAACCTTGCTGGCCGCACTTTTCCCGACCCATAACTACGGGCAGCAAACGACCATCGGTACGGTTGAACACCTGAAAAACCCGTCGCTGATTGAAATCCGGAATTATTTCAACAAATATTACGTGCCGAATAACATGGCCGTAATCATGGCCGGTGATTTCAATCCGGATGAAGTCATCAAAAAAGTTGACCAGAAAATGGGCTACATGCAGGCAAAACCTGTCCAGCTGTATAACCCTGCTCCCGAAAAACCGCTGACTTCGGTAATCACCCGCGAAGTGTTCGGGCCAACCCCCGAATCGGTGCGGATCGGCTACCGCTTCCCGAGTGCTGTTTCGAAAGAAAAGCCGGTCGGCGTTATCGTGGATGAACTGATGTCGAACTCGGCAGCCGGTCTGATTGACCTGAACCTGGTGAAAGCCCAGAAAGTGCTCGGTGGCGGCAGTTCGCCGGAATGGATGAAAGACTACGGTGTCTGGACTATGTTTGGCCGGCCAAAGCAAGGCCAGAGCCTTGATGAGGTGAAAAACCTGCTGCTCGCCGAAGTCGCCAAACTGAAGAGCGGTAATTTCGACGATAAAGTCATTCAGTCGATTGTCAGCAACTACAAGAAGCGGCAGATCGAAGAATATGAGAACAATTACGGCCGCGCCGACAAGTTGCTGGAGGCGTTCGTGCTGGCCCGTGGCGACAACTACGCGGATCAGACCAGCCTGATCGACGACATGGCTAAGGTGACGAAGCAGCAGGTTGTTGACTTTGCCAATAAATACCTGAAAGACAATTATGTAGTTGTCTACAAACGGAAAGGCGAAGACAAGAATATCAAGAAAGTTGACAAGCCGGCTATCACACCGGTAGAAGTTAACCGCGAGGCGCAGTCGCCGTTCCTGCAACAGGTAAGCAACATGCCGATGGCCGATGTGCAACCGGTATGGCTTGATTACCAGAAGGATATTCAGCGCGGAAAAGCCGGTGCGACCGATGTATTGTATGTACAGAACACCGACAACGACCTGTTCCGCCTTGGCTACCGGATTCCGATGGGTACCTACCACAGCAAGGTGCTGCCGATTGCTACCCAATACCTGCAATTCCTGAGCACCGACAAGTATTCAGCCGAGGAAATCAGCAAGGCATTTTTCGATCTGGCCTGCGCCTATAACATCTATTCGTCAGGCGATTACACAACGGTCCGGCTGTCGGGTCTTCAGGAGAATTTCGATAAGAGCGTTAAACTCCTCGACCATCTGCTCCGGAATTGTAAGCCGAATGAAGACGCGCTGGAAGCGCTGAAAGGCCGGATCCTGAAATCGCGCGCTGACAACAAGCTGAACAAAGGCACGATCATGCAGGGCCTGATCAACTATGCGCAGTATGGTCCGAAAAATCCGTTCAATAACCAGCTGACCAACGACGAACTGAAAGCACTGACATCCGCTCAGCTGCTTGACGTACTGCATACACTGTTCGATTATCCGCAGCAGATCATTTACTACGGACCAAAATCAATCGGTGACTTCAGTCGGGAGATTGCCAGCCAGCATCAGATGCCGGCACAGTTCCGTCCGGTAGCGAACCGTCAGGCGTTCACGCAGGTAGCCCAGACTCAGAATCAGGTGCTGTTTGCGGATTACGACATGGTACAATCCGAGATTTTCTGGGTACGGAACACCGGTGCGTTTGATCCGGCAGTTATGCCTACAATTAACTTGTTCAACAACTACTTCGGTGGCAACATGGCCTCGGTTGTTTTCCAGACCCTGCGCGAATCAAAGGCACTCGCCTACTCGACGTATGCGAACTACGACACGCCGGAACGCAAAGACGAGCAGTATTCGGTCAGTGCGTACATCGGCAGTCAGGCCGATAAGTTCCACGAAGCGGTTGCCGGTATGAATGAGCTGCTGAACGTACTGCCGGAGTCGCCGAAACTGCTCGAAACGGCCAAGACCAGCATGAAGAAAACCATGCAGACGGAACGTATCCGTCAGGATGGTATCATTTACAGCTACCTTGATGCGCAGGAAAAAGGCCTTGATTACGATGCCCGTCAGAAAACCTACGAAGCGCTCGACAAGCTCTCGTATGCCGACCTGAAGAAATTCACGGAACAAAATCTGGCGAACAAGCCGTATACCTATTGCGTCGTTGCGTCTGAAAAGCGGGTAACGCCGCAGGATCTCGCTAAATACGGCACCGTGAAAAAACTGTCGCTGGAAGAGATTTTCGGGTATTAATTGGTTAAACCACATAGTCACATAGAACATATAAGAAATAAAAAATCTTTGTTTTCTATGTGGCTATGTGGTAATTGGTTTTGTAGCCGGTAATACGGCTTTTTTTATGTTTCGTTTTAAACAATTTACGGTGCGGCAGGAACGGGCGGCGATGAAAGTCTGTACCGATGCCTGCCTGTTGGGCGCGTTCGCCGACGTAGCCAATGAGCAACCCGTACGTCTGCTCGACATCGGCACCGGTACCGGCCTTTTGGCACTCATGGCCGCTCAACGCAACCCGAACGCCCGGATCGACGCCGTCGAAATTGATGCCGACGCCGCGCAACAGGCGACCGAAAACGTTACTGCCAGCCCCTTTGCCGGCCGGATCACGATCCGGCACACCCCTGTGCAGGAATTTACCCCGGCGTCGACAGCCTACGACCGGATTCTCACCAATCCGCCGTTTTACACCAATCACCTGCGGTCGCCGGACGCCGCCGTCAACCGTGCGCTGCATACCGATGACCTGCCTTTCAGCGATTTACTGGCAGCTGTCGGCCGGCTTTTAGCCCGTAACGGGCAATGGTGGGTATTGCTGCCTCCGTACGAAATGGATCAGCTGACGCAGCAGGCAGCCCGCTCCGGCCTGATGCCTTTCCGGCGGCTTCAGGTACAGCACCATGCCAACAAACCGTTCTTCCGGCACATTACCGGCTTTTCGTTTGCCGGTCAGCCACTGGCAGACAGTACACTGGCCATTTACGAAACCGACGGCCGGACCTACACTGCCGCCTTCCGCAGCTTATTGCAAGACTTTTATCTGATATTTTAGCCAAGGTCGTACCTTTGTCGTGTCCGGAATTATTTCGGGAGTGGCCACTGTTTCAGTAACAGGGGAATACGACTGGCCAATGCGGCCCCGGCCCCCACGTAGCAATAGCGGATTTTCAACTGAATGACACATATTCCTTTGCAGCTTTCTGTCCTGATTCCTCTTTTTAACGAGGACGAATCACTACCTGAACTTCATGACTGGATCGTTCGGGTAGCCACAGAGCATCAGTTTACATACGAAATTCTTTTTGTCGATGACGGCAGTTCCGACAACTCATGGGAGGTAATTGAGACCTTGTCGGCCCGTAACCCGCACGTTCGGGGCATCCGGTTTGGCCGGAATTACGGCAAAACCGCCGCTTTACAGGTTGGTTTTCAGGCGTGTCGGGGCAGTGTAGTGATTACCATGGATGCCGATTTGCAGGACAGCCCCGATGAGATACCGGAGCTGTACCGGATGATTACCGAAGACGGATACGATCTGGTCTCGGGCTGGAAAAAGAAGCGCTATGACCCTATCAGCAAGACCCTGCCGACCAAACTGTTCAACGGTGTGTCGCGGATGGTCTCCGGCGTTAAACTCCATGATTTCAACTGCGGGCTGAAAGCCTACCGCGGCAAAGTGGTGAAAACCTTTAACCTCTACGGCGAAATGCACCGCAACCTGCCGATTGTGGCGAAATGGAACGGCTTTTCGAAGATCGGGGAAAAGGTGGTTCAGCACCGCGCCCGCAAATACGGATCGACTAAATTCGGGCTTGACCGGTTTATTAACGGGTTTCTTGATCTGCTGGTCATTGCCTTTATGCAGAAATTCGGCAAGCGGCCGATGCACTTTTTCGGCGGATTCGGGACATTTTCCTTTTTTGTCGGCACCCTGATTGCGCTGTATCTGATCGGAGAAAAACTATATCGCATATCGCAGGGCGTCCGCTACCGGAACGTAACAGATAACCCGATGTTTTTCTTTGGCTTAGTGGCCATTATACTGGGGGTTCAGCTTTTTCTGGCCGGCTTTATCGGTGAGTTACTGATCCGGCAGTTTGCCCCCAAAACAACTGACTTCCAGATCGCTGAACGGGTTGGCGAATAAATCAAAACACCGGGAAGTACCTGAGAAACACTACGTAATTTATGTTTCTCAGGTACTTCCCGGCGTTGTGGTTACCTTACAACAGCCAGTTTACCGGCCACACCTTCTTCCCCGTTTGCTGCTATGGCAATCACCAGATAAATACCTGTCCGGACAGGGCGTCCCCGATAATCGAGCAGGTTCCAGGTGGCCGTACCACCCTGGGCTTTTGTCTCATACACCAGCTGACCGGCCGCATCCAGAATCTTTACGGCGGCCTGGTCCACCAGACCGTTTATTGCCACTACACCGCTGAAATCCGGCCGCACCGGATTCGGGAAGACCGTTACCTTATTCAGTGTACCGGCCGGTTCAGTGGCCACGCCCCGGTATGACACCAGCCCCGCCGTCGTCGCCACAAAAACCGATCCGCTGACGGGCTCAACCGCCACATCCAGAATCTGGTCCGACGGCAAGGGACTATTCGCCGTAGTGAAGGTTTCGAACAACTCAGTGCCGTCGGCCGCCACGCGGTACAATCCGCTTTTTGTCGCAATCCATCTCCGGTTACCACCATCCACGGCTATGGCTGTCACTGACTCATTGGCCAGCAACCGCCGCCGGTTCAGAATGGGTATGGCTGCGTTAACTGCACCCGTAAATACGTTGTACGGGTCATCAAAAACAGCAACGCCAAGGTCAGTACCAACCCAGATCAGCCCGCTTCTGTCCTTGGCCAGAGTCCGTACAACGTTGTTCGGCAGCCCCCCTTCATTGGCCGTTGCGTATAAATACCGTGTCTGAGCAGTCTGTGGGTTAAACACCAGAATGCTGCTGTAACTCAGTCGAAGCCACAGATTGCCGTTATCGTCGGGCACAATCTGCGCCACGTTTTGCTGCGACACCGTCCGGAACGACTCGAATTGTCCGTTTGGCCGGCGCACGTGTAACGTCGTTGGCTGCGTGCCGGTCGGTACTGTCGCGATCCAGAGGTTGCCGTCATAGTCTGTCGCCAGCGCCGTAATGTAGGGGCTGATGGTTGACGGCATGGTCACCGTCACCGGATTCTGCCCCTCTCCCTGCATCCAGAGACCACCTCCATAACTGCCCAGAAACAACTGCTGACCGGCGACTCCATAGGCCGCCGAATTAAACGGCATGGTCGTATTCGGATATGCCTGCCAGCGCCCGTCGGCCACCGATAATTTTCCCGATTTCCGGTCAATATCCAGCGAAAGCGGCGTGTCCAGGTTATTACCACCCAATGCCACAAG
Organism: Arsenicibacter sp. R0_47; assembly: GCF_057652235.1. Taxonomy (NCBI): domain Bacteria; kingdom Pseudomonadati; phylum Bacteroidota; class Cytophagia; order Cytophagales; family Spirosomataceae; genus Arsenicibacter; species Arsenicibacter sp. R0_47. The sequence goes on from NZ_JBYFCJ010000006.1 coordinate 260,791, forward strand.
CTGCTGGCTGTAGGCAAACAAACGGGGAAACTGATCCGAAGGCGGGCCTTCGGGAACGATCGGCTGAAACGCGCCGTTCAGCCCCTGTAAGAGGCCGTTCTGTGCATCGGCCACCCAGACACCGGCCCCGTCTGCGACGGCATCCTGTGGCTGATTCAGCAGATTGCCCTGAAAGGCGATTCCGCCGGTATTGGTCAGCCGCGAGCCGGTGATTACTAATTGATTCACATCTGCCGGTGTTGCTGCCGCCCTGGGCGTCGGGAAAAAGCGGACCGGCGTTGTGGTCGTGGCCTGAACAAGTGCCCACCGGCCCTGCTGCCGCTCGTAGACACCCATCCCTTCGACCGCTGCCCGCAATCGTCCGCCCACACTCCCAAGCGCCGCCACCGGTTGATTGTCCGGAGCGCCGATTGTCCGCCAGTTACCGGAATACGCAAGATTGATCCTGTCTGAAAACGGAGCTGCCAGCAGACCGCGGTTCGTCAGCGCGTAGAGCGTATCCTGACTCAGGGCCGTGGCCAGAACAGCCACCTCACTGCCGCCTGTACCGATATTGCGGTAGGTATCGCGGATGCCGGCCTGTATCGGATCAAACACCACAATACCGAAGTTGGTACTCACATACACATTGCGGCCGGCCCCCAGAGTATACGCCTGATTTGCCTGCCGGTTAACAGGCAGCTGCGAAGCATTTTTAATGGCATCTACGGTCTGTATTTCACCTGCCGGGTTGCCCTGCTTATCAACAGCCAGCAGGTCGATCATACCACTCCGGTAATAAATCAGCAGTTTTCCGGATTGGGCGTCATAATACAACCGGCTTACCCCCACATCGCTCAGGCCGTTGACTTTTGACAGCGCCGCGGTTTCGCCTGTAGTTTTATTGTAGTAAAATAAGCCATAGCGTGTTGCCGCGTATACCTGCCCGCCAACGACCTCAACCGCCTGCGCCGACCGATAGGCGGCATGCGACTGCCACGTACCAACGGGCTGGCTATGAGCAACGAGAAGCGGGCAGAGGGCAAAGAGAAGGATAGTGCACCACCATCCGGCAACCGGTATCCTGTTATTTATCATCCACATAGATCCATTCCTTTGCCCCGGCTTCGTTGCCTAACACAAAGCAGCGGCGGCACCGGGCTTCATAACTATCCGTTTCGCCCAGCAAAACACGTTCCTGAGAAGGGAGTAACCGAAACGAATGATGTGCCATATCTCCGCAGACCACACAAATGGCATGAACTTTGGTAACATATTCAGCGATGGCCATCAGTTGCGGCATACAGCCAAACGGCTTACCGGCAAAATCCATATCCAGCCCCGCAACAATGACGCGCTGCCCCTGATTTGCCAGTTGTGTGCATACTTCCACCACTTCTGTATCAAAAAACTGGGCTTCGTCGATACCTACCACATCAAACCCTTCAGCCAGCGCCGGAATTTGGCCGGCTTTTTGCACGGGAGTTGAGTTAATTACCAACGAATTATGAGAGACAATATTTTGGTCGTGATACCGTGTATCGATGGCCGGTTTGAAAATAGCGACGTTTAAACGGGCGATGCGGGCCCGGTTTAGTCGACGGATCAGTTCTTCGGTTTTTCCGGAAAACATCGAACCACTGATCACTTCAATCCAGCCTGTTCGTAAATGAGGAGATTCACGCCTTTGTGTTGGCTCAATAAACATTGGTTTATAACGTTATTTGGGCAGTAGTCGATATAAAAATGCTGCCTGATTAAAATTTATGTCAACAAAATGTGGCTAATTGGTAAAAATAAGTAATCATCCGCCTTGAACGGCGTCCTGATTTTTCTTATTTTTTTGAAGCCAATTGAATACCCACTTAACAAAGGTAGCTGATATGCCGAACATGTACTTCCAGGATGGCTTATCGACTAAGCATTTTAAAGTAGCAGATATCGGCGAATCGGCCGAATCGGTTCGCATTGCATCAATTTTATCGCTTTTTTTTCGCGGGAAAAAACAGCTTTATTTTGAAAGCAATATATTTACCAAGCAAAGACTTTTACCAATGTCGAACAAGTTCCACCAAAATGCCCTGACCGAATACAGCCGCTCTTACGCGCGCCGTGTTTCGGCCGATTTTTACAGTGCGCACAACGTTATTAATGGAAAGCAGATTCTTAATCTGACCCCGATTAGTCAAATAAACTTATTGGTTGTAAGTAGTTTGTTCGATAAATGGAAAGCAGATGCCGAAAAATTCCGTAGCCCCTATTTCGATTTCAGCCACCCTGAAGTTGAAGAAGCGCTCCGGCTTTTCATGAACGTTGTTTCACAGCACATTGCCGTCCGTCGCGAAAATCTGGAGCCAATGCTGGCCGATGCCGTCAAAAAAACACTGGTGCTGATCTTTGATCCGCGCAACTATTTTGACGATCAGCTACGCAGTCAGCCTGATTTCCGGCTTTCGCTCGATGCCGCGCGGCAGCTGACACGCTATACGCAAATTAACAAATTTGTGCCGGCTACACTTGAGCAACGCATGAACGGCAAAGATTTTGTGTACGTCAATCAGGCCCTGATGCATCTCGATGAAGTGCTGGCCCAGCGCGGACATGAGCTCGAAAAACCCGAAAAATACATTGCCGCTCTGTCGGAAAAAGTACCGATTGACCTTTCTACGCTGATCCGGAGCTATGATCCGGACAGCCCGCTGTTAGGTCAGCCGACACGGTCATTTTTCGAAGCTGCCGAAGAAACGCACATACCGCCATCGTCGTCATACGAAGCACCGGAGAGAGATCAGGCACTTCCCTATACCAACGGCATACCGCTCGAATCATCGCCCCTGCAGCCATCGTATGATCGTGAACCGCTATTGAACGGCGACAGTGATCTGTCTTTCCGGCCCGCAGAACCACCCTCACCGGTCATGCAGCCATCACCCTTATCGGATTCATCGTATGGCTCTGACGTACCGGCAATTCTAAAGACAGAAGCCACCGAACCAACTTCGGTCGCCGAAGCGTTCCACCGGTCGCCAATCGAAAGTATTGCGAAAAGTATTTCACTGAACCAGAAATTCCGGTTTATCAATCAGTTGTTCAACGGGCAGACCACTGCCTACGAACAAGCCATTAATGAGCTGGATAAGGTAGGTAACTACGGGCAGGCCCTTGACCTGATTTCATACCGTTATGCATCTCAGTTCATGTGGGATATGAGCAGTGATGAAGTCGGTGAACTGGTTGAAATTTTAAAGCGCCGCTTTACGTAAAACCAAACAGCTTATAGCCCTTACAGGCAGTACGCTTAGGTGTGCTGCCTTTTTTATTGCCTTCTGGTAGCTGACATCATACGCCAAACGCTAGCATGAGCCAGCCTGAGGCGCTAGCATGAGCCAGCCTGAGGCGCTAGCATGAGACGCAAGATATTGCGTCTCTACGTTTTATTACCTGCCTGTATGTGACAGCATCCATCCACTATCCGTCATATATCGGCTATGGAATGCCGGATTATTTACACACTTACCCTGTTGCTAACGCTGGTATGCATCGGGAGTCAGGCCCAAACGGTTTTACATCCCCAACGGCCGGCCATCAACATTAATGAAACCCTGAAAGACCTTTTCCCGATCCAGCCGGACGGTATTGATTTTCAACAGGTAGCAGACAATCTGGCGCAGTTACAGCAAAATCCGCTGAATCTCAACACCGCCACCCGCGATGAACTGGCAAGTCTGTTTCTGCTCACGGAAAGCCAGCTGGAAAGCCTGCTACAGTACCGCACCCGATATGGTGCACTGCTCTCGCTGTATGAACTACAGGCCGTCCCCGCATTTGATGCCGTTACAATCCGGCGGTTGCTGCCTTTCGTAGTCATTGCCGATCCGCTGAGCAAGCTGCCTACCCCCACCGACCACTATTTCATCTTACGGTTTGAGCATATTTTAGAACAGCAGAAGGGATTTTCGGAGGCGGTTCCGGATAAAAACGGTAAGCTCCCGAACCGCTACACCGGCAATGCACAGCAATGGTTTGCCCGCTACCGCTATACCCGGCCAAACGCCTTCAGCTTTGGTTTCACCGCCGAAAAAGATCCGGGCGAACGCCTTACCTGGTCGCCTGGTAACCGGCAATACGGCCCTGATTATATTTCGTTTCATGTTCAGGTCCGGAATCAGGGGAAACTCAAAAATCTGATTGCGGGTGACTATCAGTTACAGTTCGGTCAAAGCCTCATCTGTTCGGCCGGTTTTGTGATGGGCAAAAATTCGGAGACTATATTAACGATTCGCCGTCCGACCCTCGGCGCCAGAGCGTATACATCACTCACCGAATCCGGTTTTTTCCGGGGACTGGCGGCAACCTATGCCCTGCACCCTTCCGTTGACCTGACGGTGTTTGGGGCACGGAACCGCCGCTCAGCCAACCTGGCTGCAACGGCCGGACCGGAAACGATCATTACCTCGTTCATCACCTCCGGTCTGCACCGGACCAGTTCCGAACTGGCTGACCGTTATAGTGTTATCGAAACCAATCTGGGAGCCCATCTGCTGCTGCACCTCAAAGACCGTCTCCGGCTGGGAATAACCGGCCTGAACACAACATTTGACCATCCGGTACAGAAACGGTCACTGACCTATAATCAGTTTGAGTTTACCGGTATCCGGAATCTTGTGCTGGGTGTACACGGAACCTACAGCCGTCAAAACTGGAATGCATTCGGTGAGTTTGCCCGCAGCAGCGGATCAGCGACCTACAGCGGCGGTATTGGTGTGGTTACCGGGCTGATGGCCAGTCTGGGTCGGAAAACAGACCTTGGTATCGTATTCCGGCATTACGACCGCAATTTCCATAGCTTTTATGCCAATGGTTTCAGCGAGAATTCACGAACCATTAACGAGACAGGTGCTTACATCGGCGCCAAATACACCCTGTACCGGCGGCTGAAACTAGGCGGATATCTGGATATTTTCCGTTTCCCGTGGTGGCGTTATCTGGTCGACGGTGCATCCGGTGGTTTTGACTACCTGACGCAGGCAACCTATACCCCTGACCGGAAAACTACATTTTCCATGATTTTTCACCAGGAACACAAACAGAAAAATTTACCGGGCAGCAAGACTACACCGAAACAACTGACCGGAACACGGCTGAGCCAGCTGGTCATGCAGGCAGAATATGCCCTGAACCGGTTTTCGTTCCGGTCACGGTTGCAGGGAAGCCGGTTCAGGTATATAGAGCAGTCGCCCTCTCAGGGAATTGCCTTTGCGCAGGATGTGGCCTGGCAGTATAAGCGCTGGCAGCTTAACGGACGGCTGGCATTCTTCAATACCGACGATTATGACAGCCGGTTATACACGTATGAACAGGACGTGCTGACGGCGTTCTCTTTTCCGGCTTATTTTTACAACGGCGTCCGGCATTATGTACTGGCCCAATACAGCCTCAACCGGCATATGGATCTATGGGTACGCTGGGCCCGGACTGACCTCACCAACCAGCCAACCGTTGGCTCTGACCTTGATCAGATTGCCCGTCCGCACAAATCCGAAATAAAAGTGCAGATTCGCTGGCGCTTCTGAGCGGATAAAAAAATGGTGATGCCTGTCTGAACCGGCATCACCATCCCTATTGACTGTTTATGTTTACCGGATCCGTTCCGCATCCAGCGGAATACAGTTTCCACAACCCAGCTGATTAGACGGAATTACAAACGTCGGAATGTAGAACTGCCGCTGAATGGTTTCGCTGTCAATTGAATTGGATTTAGCAACGGTCGGTACCGGATAAATGCCGAAAACACCCCATTGCAGTACCACTTCGACCGAGACTTCGGTGGAGGCATTATCGGCCTGTCGGGCACTTAAGCGGTAACGCCCTGCCACAGCTCCGCCAACACCAGGCGCAACCGGCGGATAAAACCGCTGGAAGTTATAACCGGTTTCGTTGGTATAGGTCTGACCTGCTCCCCAGTCTGATGGAGAAAAAGCGCCGTCCAGCCGTTCAATTTTGATCTGCACCGACCCGTCGGCATCTACCAGAACCTGGAGACCGTTTGTCGGAGCATCATACTTATAACCAAGTTTCCGGATACCGGCCACCGTTGTCGGCGGCGTAGTGGTTGTGGTCGATGGCGGCGTGGTTGTTGAACCGCCGCTACCCGACGAACCGGTCGAGGTATAGACCGGGAAAATACCATATTGCAATACGACTTCGACCCCGACAGCTGTCGATGGCTGACCGGCAATCCGTGCGCTGAGCCGGTAACGACCTGCTTCTACACCGCCCACGCCCGGCGCAACCGGTGAATAGAACCGCTGAAACGAATAGCCGGATTCACCGCCGTAGGAAGCAGCAGTGCCCCAGTCACTGGCGGTAAAGGTCCCGTCCAGGCGCTCCAGACGTACTTCAACAGCAGATGAAGCATCGACCAGAAGCTGAAATCCGTGTGTCGGCACATCGTATTTATAACCGATTTTCCGGATGGCAGATGCCTGTATGTTGTCCGGAACGGTTGTAGTGGTCGTAGTTGACGAAGGCGGCGTGGTAGTCGTACCGCCGTTTGAACCGGTGTCAGCTGTAGGGAACAGTTTCCAGCTGCCGTTAGCCGGCGAAAATACAAATGACTGGGCGGTTGATGCCTGACCGGTCCGCTGTACCGTCAGCCGGTACTGACCGGCAACAACGCCCCCGACGCCTACCGCAGCCGGTGCATAAAAACGGGTATAATTGAAGCCACTACCATAATTACCGCTCACCATAGAGATCCAGCCGGAGGCGCTGAAGGCACCGTCGAGACGTTCGAGTTTCACCTCGGTTGGTCCGTCTGCCTGCACATAAACATCAAATCCGTGTGTCGGTGCATCGTATTTATAGCTGACCTGCTGAATTTGACCGGTTGTTGTACTACCGCCACCCCCGCCGCCGGTGCTGGGAGCCACGCCGTTAGCCGAAAAGGCCGGGCTGACCGAACCGGTATAGGCCGGATTCGTTGACAGTACCCGCACCTGATACTGACCGGTCTGCAGACTGGCCGGCAGCGTTACCTGAAGCGGGTTGGAATTACCCGTGCCAAGCTCCTGCACTAAACCGCCATCTTTCAGAAGCTGTACCTTAAACTGATTACCATCCCTGAACCCGATGCTGCTCCGGAGGTACGGCACAGAAATCGGTTGTCCTGCCTGCTGTTGATTCAGCGGCAGAACATAGCCGGTAGTGAGTACGGGAGGAACACCGCTCACCGTGCCTGGTGCCGACTGGGCAAAAAAGTTTTCTGTGAGGCACTTTTCCCAAAGGTCGGTCAGACGGATCAGGCCCTGCCCGCCGAAATGCAGACCATCGAAACGGTTATCCGGCCCGATGAGCGGATCGGTTTCCGGGCCGGGCCACACCTGGTCGACTTCACGGATTAACTTATTCTGACCGTTAATAATATTCTGATCGGTTGTTCCGCCGATGTAGGATACGCGGGAAACCACCCACGGTAACCGGCTGAAGCCGCTCTCCTGACGACTTTTGTCGATAACCGTTTTTACGTTATCAAAGTAGGCCTGTTCACCGCGATAGCTGTTATCCGACTCACCCTGATGCCAGAGTACCGCCCGCACACCCGTCCGCCGGGTATAGTGCTCCAGCACGGCTCCGATGCAACGATAGGGCATCAGCAGCTCGCCCGGCTGACCACCGGGATTCTGACCATTTGCCGAAATCTTCCAGACTTCGCTATTGGTACCACCGTAGGCAGCACCGTAAAACAGCACCGGTACATTCAGGCGTTTCACCAGCCGGTCACCCAGCATCCCCCAGATATACAACGGGTTAAAGGGACCAACAGAACGGCCGGCATCAGCTTTACTGTACACAAACGGGAACCGGGATTCGGTCAGATCGCCATCGGCATAATCAACGACCGACACCCGGTCATCAGAGGCTCCGGGTGTCGGTTGCAACCCACCTGATGCATTAGACTGCCCGGCAATGATAAATACTTCACCGATTCCAACGCGGTCGAGCACGGCTTCTCCGATATTGGTGCTCCCGGCAAATACCCGGACAAACAGGCGGTACCAGCCGCCTCGTGCTGTGAGATTGCCCTGAAAGGTGCCGTTTTGCGGATTACCGTCAATCTGAAACCAGTTTGTTGAACTCCCGCCACCGCCCGGAATAATTTCGAAACGGGCTTCTACCCGCGTCGCGTTAACCGGACAAATGCCTGAAATCGGAACACTGGCTTCATTCTGCTGATTGCGCTGAAATACCATTCGCGCCTGAGGCGACATGATACTCACCTGCGCCCACAGCGATGATACCGCACCAAATACCAAACTAATGACGAGTAATAACCTATTCATATAACATCCGTTATGGGTAGGGATAGGTACTGTCTTCCTCACACTTCACTCGCCACGTTGTTTACCTATGTCCCGATTAAAAATGGTATTGCTTATACCGGCTCACTATTTCCGGTATTATTGGGTAAATATTCTCAAAAAGTATGCCTAATTTGTTACCACTTGCAGTTTAATACCAAATAAAATTAACCTTCCTGGCGCAACATTATAATAACGCCCGCCAAACGCATTCAGATCATAACCAAGGCTGTATGCCTGGTTAAGTAAATTATCACCACTGAGGTAAGCATCAAGCAAAAGCCTGGTCTTCGCAATTTCCTTGCCAAGCGTTTTCCGGTACCCCAGCGTTCCGGTCAGAACGCGGGTAGGCATTGATGTAACGGTATTGGCATCATCCAGCGCAAACGGCGTCAGGAACTGAAAATTAGCATTCAGATACAGCCCAAAACCGGTTTGAAAATCTACCCCGCTGACATTGGTAACCGGCGCTACCCCAGGCACCTTTTTACCCGATACATCAACGGCACCCTGCTTGTAATCCAGATAACGGTATTTCGTCACTGTCAGGCTGTTATAGAGTCTGACATCTGCTATATCGAGTGGCAGGTCATAGGCAAGGTACGTCTCAATACCCTGCTGATTTGTCCGGCCGGCGTTCACAAAATACTCGGCTCCGCTGGCTGCCGAGCGCCGGACAATGGTCTCCCGTAGCTGAAACTGATAGGCCGACACGTCGGCCTGAAGACGATTTTGCAGGAATTTCCCTTTCAGGCCCACTTCATAACTGATTCCTCTTTCCGGATTAAGTGTCGTATTAAACGTTGCTTCCGATGGCCGTACTTCCTGCGTTGTCGGGGCTGAATAGCCGGTACTGATACTGCCGAATGCCGAGAATTGATCGTTCAGCTTTTGTAATACCGCAACACGGGGCAGCCAGACGGGCGTAAAATTCCGCTTCTGGTTAACAACCGGCCGGCTCGAAAAACGGGTAAACCCGTAGCGCATGTCATTCCGGCTGATGCCCAGGGTTATGATCAACCCTGTAGGGAGTGCGATTTCTTCCTGCACAAACAGAACCGACTGGCGTGCCCGCAGTTCATCATCCGTCTGCAATGTATCGGGCACTCCGCGTTTGTTGCCCCAGTTCCGGTCGACGGTGAAATTCTGCTGGTATTCGCCGCCAAAGGTCAGGTTCATAGCAATCCGGTCGGAGCCATGCCGCCAGCGGGTAACGGTCCGGCCGCCAATACCCTGATCGGCGCGTTTTTCGTAGTTAGAAATAAACGGGTTGGCAAAGTCGGTCAGCGATCCGTACAGGACCGTTGTATTCTGCCAGTGCTCATTGAAACGATATTGCTGTGACAGGCCCAGAAAACCGGTTTTCTGGTAGATAGCCGCCTTTTGGTCAACGCTACCCGGCAACGCCGGCGTAGCAGGACGTGCCTGGCGCGGGTCAACTTTAAACTGGGCCGCATTCAAGCCGCCGGGCGTCTGGTAGTGCAGGTCCGAATAAAAGCCCAGCACAGACACTGTTCGTTTCGGACTCACTCTGAATGTACTGACCAGACTCAGGTTATCGCGGCCCATACCGCTGTTTACCCGATAGCCGTTGCTCTGCTGGTGATTATAACTGACCGACATTGCCGTATTGTCCTTACCGGTCTGCGCCGTCAGCGCATAGCCGAGTGCGCCGTAACTCCCCGCAAATGCGGAGGCCTCCACAGCGTTTTTACCGGCCGGTACCGACAAGCCGCTGAACAGGACCGTGCCGCCGGTATTGGCTCCGTACAAGCTACCTGACGGACCTTTCAGGACTTCAACCCGCCCCAGCGAACGCACATCGAGTGCATTCAGCGGCGTATTGCCCCCTGCATCGGTCAGCGGAATTTCGTTCCAGTAGGTTTTTACGTTGCGTACCCCGAACGGCGACCGGATCAGACTCCCCCGGATCGACAGCCGGTAACTACCTGGCGACCGCTCGTCCATCCGCACGCCGGGCAGGGTATTCATGGCCGGGACGAGTGTCGGCAGGTTAAATCGTTGATTCAGCTCGCGGCTGGTCAGGAGGCCGACCGAAGCGGCCGTTTCCATAACCGACCGGTTTGATTCGTACCCCCGTACCGTCACCTCATTCAGTTGTCGGGTTGAATCGAGGGTTGTCTGGGCATAAAGCGATGATGACAGCAGGCAGGTGGCCGGTAGCAAAAAACTCAGCAGGCAGGTAGAACGTACAGGGATCATGTGACAAAAATAGGCTCTGGCTATTATTTTACTTATAACTCCTGAAATTGTTATAAGGGTTGAGATGCGGTTGATTTATTCCTGTTCTTTTCAGAACTTGCCCCCCGTAACCTATTTGACTGAAACAATATACTACACCATGCATGAGTCGTTAACTACGGTTGAATATTCATCTACCATATCATTTTTTAAAAAACATATATCTGTTTCTGTCCATCCACTACCAGCGAACAAATTTGATTAAACCACCTATACTTATCTCCTCTACATGCCCACGTCTACACGTACAAGCATACGGTTTTTCCGTATTGCCAAGCCCTTTTTTGTGTTCGGTTATGGCTGTCTGCTGCTCCTTGCTGGCTTCATAACACCGGCGTCTGCCCAGCTTCATACCATAAAAGGCAAAGACAGTACGTTCTGCGCCTCACCTGATCTGAGTGACTATCAGCGAAAGGAACTGGACAAAATGGCGAAACTAGCCTTTCAGCTCAGGAAAACCACCGACAAAGCGTTTACCGGTATTCATTATGTACCAATCAGGCCGCATATTTTCCGTACGGCAGCCGGCAAGGACGGTTTTGATCTCGCCCGGATGAACAATGCTATCGCCCTGACGAATAGTTATTACCAGAAAAACGGGGTTGGGATACAATTCTATCTGGCGGGTACGTCGCCCGATTATATCGACAACGATGCCATGTTTCAGGTTTTCACTGACTTCAATGAAGGTGGCGTCGACGGGCGGGATGCGACGAACGCCCTGAACATGTATTTTGTTAACGCCTTTACCACCGGTGGCCTTCAGGGATATGCCTATTTCCCGGATAACACCCTATTGACAACGCGTTCATTTATTCTAGCCACGCCAACAACCGAAAACACGCTGGGGAACTTCCTGATTCCGCACGAGCTGGGGCATAATTTTAACCTGTACCATACCTTTCAGGGGAGTACTAGTTCTACGCCCGAGCTGGTGACCAGAGGCGATAGTGCCAACTGTACAACTGCCGGTGATTTACTGTGCGATACCCCGGCAGATCCTTATGGCCGCTCCGGATCTACGTTCACATCAACAAATAACTGCCTCGTATATACCGGAACGGCCACCGACCCGAAAGGCTTGACGTACTCTCCGTCGATGACCAACCTCATGTCATATTACAACTCCTGTACGCATGATTTCACACAGGGCCAATATGACCGCATAGAGGCCGGGCTAGCCCTCCGGCTCAGCCATTCCGCCTACACACTCGACTTCCCGCCGTCGCCGGTCACCGCCCCGAATCAGCTGACGGCTCTCGCAGGTATGACCGGGAATGTCATCCTGAGTTGGCGGGATAACAGCACCAACGAAATGGGCTTTTTTGTCGAACGGGCCTCATCGCCGGAAGGACCGTTTATTCAGATTGGCGGAACTGCCCCGAACGTGACCAGCTTCACCGATGCCAGAACTGGCCGGGCAGGTACCTATTACTACCGTATCCGCCCATCGAATACCACCCTCGGTGCTCTGAGTAACGTGGCCGTTGCAACCATCAGCGCGGCCCCCGCCTGTACGCTGACTCCCGGCATTGGCTGTGCGCTCGGCGATGGCCTCAACAGCATCCAGCTCAACGGTGCCACCTTAAGTGTTCAGTCAGGTTGCTCACCGAATGCGTATCAGGAGTTCCCGACCACCTCTGTTTCGGTGGTACCGGGACAAACCTGTTCGATTACCGGGCAATTTCTGAATGGATTGTTGTACACAGGCGTATCGGTCTGGCTGGACCTGAACCGCGACGGACAGTTTGGGAGCAACGAGCGCCTCGTCGGAACCGGCGGAACCGGAAACTTTTCGGCCAGCTTTACGATACCGGCCGGTCTGGCAGCCGGGCCGCTTGCCATACGGATCGCCGGTGTAAGAGGGTATTCCCCGGCGGGCAGCTGTGATAGCTACACCTACGGTGAAACCGAAGATTATACTATACAGGTTGCCCCGGCAAATGCCTGCCCAACCATAAGCGGGCTTAACACAACCAGCCTTACGACATCATCGGCGCAACTGAGCTGGAATGCGACCTCAGAAGCTTTTTCGTATGAACTCCGCTGGAAAACACAGGATGCCAGCGATTGGACAATCATATCCGGTCTATCGGCGACCCGTTTTCAGCTTACTAACCTCGCTGCCGGCACCGGTTATCAGTGGCAGGTCAGAGCGGTTTGTGCCGACGGAACATCTGTTTATGCCGGATCTGCTTTTGCTACGGTCTGTTCGGCTCCCACCGCTCTGACCACCAGTCAGATCACGGCATCATCAGCGTTACTGAGCTGGTCGTCTGCCGGCGAAGGCCGGACGTATGATCTGGCGTGGAGACCCGAGAGCAGCAGTACATGGAATCTGGTTGACGGAATTAGCACCAATACGTATTCATTGACAGGTCTGCGCGAGGGAATAGGTTATGTATGGCAGGTCCGCAGCCTGTGCACACCTACCGGAAGCCAGACGTATGTGAGCCCGGTTAGTTTTAAAACGCAGGGAACCTGCCGCCCCATTACAACGTATGGTTGTTTCGATAATGACGGGCTTAATAGCTTTACGTTTAATAACCAGACAATCACCCAAAGCCAGGGCTGTTCACCTGCCGGCTATCGCACCAATACACGAATCAATGTACCCGTTACAGCCGGACGCCCTTATTCATTCAGCGGAACGTTGCTCAGTTCATCATACTATGAAGGAATCTGTATCTGGCTGGACGTTAACCGGAACGGAATTTATGAAACCAGCGAACGGGTTTTTGCTACCCCTTCGCCGGTAACTACTTCCTTTTCCGGCAGCCTGACTATCCCGGCATCCACAACGGCAGGGCTGCTACCAATGCGCGTCATTGTCGCTTTTGGCACAATACCTTATGATCCGTGTGGCAACTATAGCTATAGTGAAACGGAAGATTTTTTACTGAATGTATACAGCACCAATACTGTCCAGATTACCCAACGCACGCAGCCGGTCTGTTATAATGCACCGTTGGCGGTCAGTTTTGCGACCACCATTCCATTTAGCCAGGCCAACATCTTTTCGCTGCAATTATCTGACAATAACGGCTCGTTCACCTCGCCTACCAATCTGGGTTCAGTTACGGGGACCAGTGGCGGGTCATTAACGGTTACGGTTCCGGCCAGCATACCGGCCAGTGCTGATTATCAACTGCGCGTTGTTTCGTCCAGTCCGGCGCTGACCGATACCCCGGCAACACCGCTGACGATTGAATCGACGTGTAGCTGTCCGGTGCCAACGGCCTTAACCTCTACAACCAATCCTACTGCCAGTAGCCAGTATCTACTTACCTGGCAGTGTGATGCTTCGGTTAACAGTTTTCTGGTACGGTGGCGGATTCAGGGGAGTTCGGCCTGGTCATCACCGGTACCGGTGACGGACACACAGTATTTGCTAACCGGCCTGACCGGCAATAAAACTTATGAATGGCAGGTGCAGACAAACTGTGGGAATAATCAATCCTCTGAATGGGCAGTTACGGCCACCTTCCAGACACAGAATTGTGGAGTAGCCACGATTTCCTCGACCCCGCTTAGCCTGACAGCGGGCCAAACCTTGCCGATTTCGGTTTCCTTAACCGGGCAATCCCCATGGAATTTTACAGTTTACCGCAATGGTTCCTCATGGTGGACCTTTGTAGGGATGAGCTCGTCCCCCTACACAGTCACCTCAACAACGTACCAATCAGCTACCTATACCATTGGCAGTGCCACGAACAGTTGCGGCACCATGGAAACCACAGGTAGTTTAGCCGTTTATGTTCCCTGCACAACTCCTGCCAGCCTGACCGAGTCTGACCAAAGCTATACCTCAGTTTATCTGAGGTGGACTTCGGTATTTGGTAACAGTTATCGGATTCAATGGCGGGAAACCGGGGCGGCCACCTGGAACGAGTCGGGCAATCATTGCTGTTCATCCTACTACGTAAACAATCTGCAAAACGGCAAAACGTATCAATGGCGAATCCGGTCGGTTTGCGGAGACGGTAGCTACTCTGAGTGGTCAGCAGAACGGACATTTACCATGGTCTGCCCGATACCTTTATATCTGTCGGAACAACTAGCCGCTGATAAAGCGACGCTGAACTGGAGTTATTTCTCTACGCCAGCCGGCAATTCGCTTACCTACAATATCCGTTGGCGGGCCGTCGGAGCTACCGCCTGGACGTCGCTTACGAATATATGCTGCAGCTCGTATACGCTGCAGAACCTGACGAAAGAACAAGCGTATGAATGGCAGATTCAGACCATTTGCCCCGACGGTAGCACATCTGCCTTTACAGCTCCCCGTCAGTTCACAGCTACCTGTGGTGTTCCTGTTGGTTTGGGTTGGGGAAGTGGTACATCAACAGGAATAACTGTTTCCTGGAATGGGCAGTCGGGAGTCAATTATAGCGTCCGCTACCGGGTTCGCGGTACCAGTGACTGGACATCCGTCCCGGGTATAGTTGGCAGTTCCTGCAACCTGACCGGGTTATCAGGCAATACAACGTACGAATGGCAGGTGCAAAAAATATGCTCCGCACAGGACAGTTCACCTTTTTCGGTCACTAATAGTTTCACTACCTATTGTTCGTCGTCCTACATAGACAATGTCTTAACCGCTGGTAATCGGGCCACATTGTCCTGGTATACGTACGGAAATGGTACACAATACCGACTCATTTACCGAAATGTTTCTTCACCAACGTCTACAACGATAAACAGCTTAACAGGGTCTCCCTATTCGTTGACAGGACTAACAAACGGGGAAGTCTACACCGCTCAGATTCAAACGATTTGTCAGGACGGGATTACGGCATCCCTTTCCTCTCCAAGAACATTTACCATTACCTGCACTGCGCCAACCTATGGCGGTACCAATAATTCATTTGGCAGTATTTACTGGGAATCATTGGGGACAAACATAACCTATGCGGTGCAATACAGACCTAAAGGCTCAAGTACCTGGCCTTATAGCCTCACCGTGGCGTCAAATACAGCAAGCCTGACCGGCCTAACGCAGCAAACCGGCTACGAATGGCAGGTCCGGACACTCTGTAGCCCCGGCAGCGAATCCCCATGGTCATCGGTTTACAGCTTCACAACAAGCACCTGTGCTTCGGTAACTTCGAACAATATGTATGTAAGCAACCTTGAGGGCGGATCGGCTGTGCTGGAATGGTATTCCAATAATACTAGCCTGTTTTCCACCGTACAGTGGCGGCCACTTGGCATCTCCGAATGGACAAGTTTCACAACTACCCAAAGCAAATACCGGATTACGGGGCTTTCTTCCGGATCAACGTACGAATGGCGGGTACAGACTACTTGTAGTTTGGATTTTACAGCCCCATTCTCCGCAATAAAAACATTCTCTACGTACTGTAACAGCAGTATCTCCAGAGGAGAATCTTACATAACCAATACTCAGGCAGAAGTGTATTGGTATAGCCAGCTTGGTGTGCAATACCAACTGCGCTGGAGACGGGTCGGGACCTCAACATGGGCTACTTCACCTACCCCTGTTTCATCCATTCCAGGTTATATGTTCTATACATTCCCGTCGCTGACTGCCGGCGTGGCCTATGAATGGCAGATACAGGTAATTTGCTCAGACGGCACACTCTCAGGCTATTCTTCGTCACGCGTGTTTACGACGCAATGCGGTTCTATTGGTTTCGTTGACCAGTACTGGACAGGTCAGACGGCTATTGATCTCTACTGGGGCGGGCCTGTTCAGGGAGCTCAGTACGAAATCCGGTGGCGGCAGTATGGAACAACAGCCTGGACGGGTAGCGCAACAGCAACGACCAATCACTACACCGTTTCAAACCTGATTGCCAGCACAATGTATGAATTTCAGGTTCGGTTTATTTGTGATTCAGCCCCGTGGACATCAAGCTTTTTGAAGCAGACCAACAGTGTCTGTTCGTACGTCAATACAAACCTGGCGATCAGTGCAATAACGCCTGAAAGTGTGACTTTACGGTTAAGCTTAGATGGCAATAATCCTCAACTGCGTGCTACAGAAATCTATTACAGAAGTCTTTTCAGTAGTTCATCAACCAGAGTTTACCCGGAAAACACCCCATTTATTACAATAACAGGACTTCAGCCAAATACTATATACTCCGTTGACTTTACGGGTATTTGTCTTCCCGGATATGGTAGCGGATACAGCATTTACATTCTTACCCCGCCAGCTACCTACACCATGTACACCATTACCTCCGGCAACTGGGATAACCCGGATACGTGGTCGGAGCGGCGGGTACCAAACAGCAGCGATGTGCTCGAAATCCGACATACCGTGACCGTCCCGGCCAACACAACCGGCTACGGTAAACGAATCATCTACCGGCCGGAAGGCCGGATCAGCACCGGCAGCGGCGCCAGGCTACAACTCGGCTTCTAAATCAGCACTACAGGCGGCCCGTGGGGAGGGCCGCCTGTGCTTTTAATCAGCAACCCGCCGGAATGTCGTATCTTTGCGGCATGGTTACTGAACAACAAACAACTACGCATGCACTGCCGGTCATGGAGGCGTTCTACACCCTGCAGGGTGAAGGCGCACACACGGGCCGCGCGGCATACTTCATCCGCCTCGGCGGCTGCGATGTGGGCTGCCACTGGTGCGACGTAAAGGAATCGTGGGACGCCGCGCTCCACCCGCAACTGTCGATTGATACCATTCTGGACGGAGCGCTGCAATACCCCGGCCGCATGGCCGTGATCACCGGCGGCGAACCGCTTATGCACGACCTCACCGACCTCACAAACGCGCTGCAAACGGCCGGCTTCCGGACCAACATCGAGACTTCCGGCGTGTATCCCGTAACGGGTACGTGGGACTGGATCTGCTTTTCGCCCAAAAAATTCAAGGAGCCGCATCCGGGCATCTACGCACAGGCCAACGAGCTGAAAGTCATCATCTATAATAAATCAGACTTTGCGTTTGCCGAGTCGTTCGTTCCGCATTTACGGCCCGACTGCCGCCTCTTTTTGCAACCGGAATGGAGCCGGACAAACGAAATGCTGCCCCTCATCGTTGAATACGTAAAAAGTAATCCGCAATGGCAGGTTTCGTTGCAAACACACAAGTACATGGATATTCCCTGACAGGTGAGGCTGAGGGTGTAGTGCTTAGGGCTAAGCGCATAGGGCACAGGGCATGGCGTAGCGGGCTGAGGATACTGGCCTTATGCACCATGCTCTATGCTCCCTGCCCAATCCAGGCGCAGGATTCGAAAGCCCGTGATCTCTACAATCAGGGCAATAAGCTGTTTACCGAGCGAAAGCCGGAGGAGGCCATTACCTTTATGCAGGAGGCCGTCAAACGATCCCCCGATTTTCTGGACGCGCATATCAAACTGGGTCAGCTCTACGAATTCCGGAAACGGTATGATGCGGCCCTTGCTTCATTCCAGAACGCCATGCGTCTGCAACCCGATCCGACGCTGTCGGGTGTGGCTTTTCAGTCGGTTTCGTCGCTGCTGATGCGGCAGGGACGCTATGCCGAAGCGCTGCCAGTGCTGGAGCGCTACCTGACCGCCTTCGCGCCGCAATCGGCCCAGGCCTCGCGGATTCAGCGCCTCATCGCGACGGCTAAGTTCGGCCAGGAGGCTATGCAGAACCCGCAGTCGGTTACGCCAAGGCCGGTATCCCCTACCCTGCAAACAACACTTTCCCAGTATTTCCCGGTACTGACTGCCGACGAACAAACGCTGGTGTTTACGGCGCTTAAAGCCGAGGGCGACGAAGATTTACAAGTCTCTACGTTTACCGGTGAAACCTGGAACGCACCGGTCTCTATCTCGCAGTCGATCAATACACCGGACAACGAAGGGACGGCCAGTTTATCGGCCGATGGGCGGATGCTGGTCTATACGGCCTGCCAGAACCGCGCCGGCCTTGGCGGTTGCGATCTGTATGTCAGCCGCAAAACCGGCAGCGAGTGGTCGGCACCGCAGAATTTAGGCCCGATTGTAAACAGTCGTTTTTATGAATCGCAGCCGTCGCTTTCAGCCGATGGCCGTCGCCTGTATTTTGTATCGGACCGGCCGGGAGGGCTTGGTAAGCGCGACATCTGGCGGACAGATCTCGATCCGGACGGCAACTGGCAAACGCCGGTAAATGTAGGGGCACCGGTAAATACACCGTTCAACGAAGCCTCACCGTTTATTCATGCCAACGGCCGCAGTTTGTTTTTTGCGTCTGACGGGCATGTGGGCATGGGAGGATATGACCTGTTTGTTTCCGATAACCCAACCGCAACCGATGCGCCGAAAAGCTGGTCGCAGCCGGTTAACCTGGGCTACCCCATCAACAATGCCGATGATCAGGCATCGTTGTTTGTGACCGCCAACGGCACCCGTGCCTATTACTCGTATGAGGAGCAGAAAGAAGGCGTTTCGCAGAAATCACGCCTATATATGTTCGACCTGCCGGAATCCCTGCGCGAACGGGTAAAGCCGGTCAGCTATCTGAAAGGCACCATCGTGGATGCACGGACGAAAAAACCGCTGCCTGCTACCATCGAACTTATCGACCTGGCCACGAAACAGGTCATCAACCGCTTTACGGCTGATGCGCAAACCGGGCAATACACCTCCGTGCTGCCAAGTGGCGGAGAATATGCGTTGTACGTCAGCGTGCCGGGGTATCTCTTCAAAAGTCTTTCGTTTGATTTTACGCAGAAAACCAAAGGCGACGGACTGACGCTAAGCGTGCCGCTCGAACCCATTACCACGGGAAAAGACGCTGCCCGCGAAACCCTGAATAACATCTTCTTTGAGTCCGGCCGGTATGACCTGGCCGATAAATCCCGCACGGAGCTTGACCGGCTGGCTGATTTCCTGAAAACCAACCCGACCGTTAAGATTGAAATTGCCGGCCATACCGACGATCAGGGCGAAGCGGCTACTAATCTGAATTTGTCGAAAAAGCGGGCGCAGGCCGTTGTTGACTACCTTGCTAAAGCCGGTATTGACGCCGCCCGGATACAGGCCGCCGGTTACGGCGAGGCCAGGCCGCTGGCGCCGAACACTACCGAAGAAAATCGCCGTCTCAACCGCCGGATTGAGTGGCGTGTGCTTTAATTGAGGCTGCAGCCCCCGTCCGGAAAACTTTTTCGGGCGGGGGCTGCGGCTTTTTCGTATAATTCATTGATTTGTACAAATCCACCTGTTCAGGGTCCATCACTCCACCAAACTGCTTGGTTTCTCAATGAAATTTTTTCAACTTTGCATATGTTGTCGGAGTACATCACTGTAAATAAGTGAACAAATAGTTTATCAAATGGCAGACAACTTACCTACCATGACTCCAGAACACGTTAAGTGCCTTATTATTGGTTCAGGTCCGGCTGGTTATACAGCAGCAATTTACGCAGCCCGCGCGAACCTGAGTCCTATTCTGTATCAGGGTCCGCAGCCTGGCGGCCAGTTAACCATTACTAACGACGTTGAGAATTTTCCGGGTTATCCGGATGGCGTTCAGGGCCCTGTGATGATGCAGGATCTGGAATCGCAGGCACGCCGTTTCGGGACGGATGTCCGGTATGGTTTAGTTACAAAAGTTGATTTCTCAGAACGTCCGCTTCGTGCTATTGTCGACGATCAGCACGAAATTACAGCGGATACCATTATTATTTCGACTGGTGCTTCGGCCAAATGGCTCGGCCTGCCGTCGGAAATGCGGCTGAACGGTCGCGGCGTATCGGCCTGTGCAGTCTGTGACGGATTCTTTTTCCGTGGCCAGGACGTAGTGATTGTTGGTGCCGGTGATACCGCTGCCGAAGAAGCGCACTACCTGTCGAACATGTGCCGTAACGTACACATGCTCGTTCGCCGCGGCGAAATGCGTGCCTCGAAGTTCATGCAGCAACGGGTAATGGCTAAGTCAAACATCCATATTCACTGGAATACGGAAACCGTTGAGGTACTGGGTGACGAAGAAGTGACCGGCGTACGGGTACGCAATATTGTAACCAACGAAGAATCAGATATCGATGCAACAGGTTTCTTTGTTGCCATTGGTCATAAGCCGAATACAGAAATCTTCGGGGATTACCTGACGCTTGACGAAAACGGCTATATTATTACAGAAAAAGGCAGCACACGGACTAATATTCCGGGTGTATTTGCCTGTGGTGACGCGCAGGACCATGTTTACCGTCAGGCTGTTACAGCTGCCGGTACGGGTTGTATGGCGGCGCTGGATGCCGAACGGTATCTGGTGACGCTTGAGTTTCAGGAGCAGCTTGTACATTAACCCCAAACTCCGTTTGCAGGTGGCTGTTTCCCCTGACTGATTTGTCTGCCAGCCCCGACAGCCACCTGTAAACCCATCTGACGAGGATGAGAAAACTAATTCTATTTTGCCTTCTGGCCGCTGGCGGTTGCTGCGTTACCGCCAACGTGCAGGCACAGGAACGCGGCCTGTTCAAAAAAACGCCTAACATTAAACCCAAAAACAACCCGAATTTCCCGACGGTACAAACACCGGCAAAGCCAGTCGAAGTATTTGAGCAGGAAACAACCAACTTACGTTTCAACAATCAGTTCGAGCCAAAGAAAGAGGTCAATCCCGTTGTTGCAGAAGACACCAGCATGATCGACCAGGGCGAAATTGAAGTTGTCGAAGTAGTTGATTCCGTTCAGGTAGGTGACGAATGGGTAAAAATCGCCGAGTACTATCAGGTCTGGGATTCGAACATCATTAACCCGTATGGTCTTGACCCGCTGGAGTTCGACGAAACTATCGACATCAAGCTGTACGATCCGCCGGCCAACCATTTCTGGTCTGCGCCCTTACAGGAGGGCAAACTAACGTCTAACTTCGGTTATCGCTGGGGCCGCTGGCATACAGGAGCTGACCTTGACCTTGAAACCGGTGATCCGGTTTATTCAGCCTTTGACGGCATTGTGCGTGTCGTTGGCTGGAACGGCGGCGGTTACGGCCGTTTTGTCGTTGTCCGGCATTATAACGGCCTTGAAACCTTGTACGGTCACCTGTCAAAACAGCTGGTTGAACAGGGCCAGCTGGTGAAAGCGGGGGATCAGATTGGTCTGGGCGGCAATACCGGCCGCAGCTACGGGGCTCACCTGCATTTCGAGACCCGCTATGAGGGCAATCCGTTCAGTCCGCTGAACATTTTCCGGTTTCCGGATAACCAGGTGGTTGGCGAACATTTCCTGCTGACCAGCAGTGCCTGGGATTATTTACGCGGCGGCCGTTCGGGCAGCGGCGGAACCCCAACCCGTTTTAAGCGTACGGTACTTCACCGTGTGCGTCCGGGAGAGACCTTATCGTCGATTGCCGGCCGGTACGGTTTGTCAGTATCAACGCTGGCCCGCAAAAATCATTTATCATCGCGCTCACGGCTACGCCCGGGCCAAAAGCTGCGGGTAAACTAACAGACCTATCAATCGCATTATACAGCCTCTGTGCGCAGCTATGCACAGAGGCTTTTTTATTCGTCTTCGCTCCGGATATTCAGCAGCCGTTTAATCCAGCTCCGCTTTTCGGTTTCTTCCTCTCCTTTTTCGTCGGCAGACAAGTCCTTTTCGGCCAGTTTACGTAAATCCGGTTGTCCGGCATCGACCCAGCAAGTGAACCAGAAATCGCCGGTCATTTTCACCGATGCCCGCATCTGCCGTTCAACCTGTCCGCTCAGGTATTGATGATATCGCTGTGAGAAATCTGCGCTGTATACCTTAGTCGAAATGCCATTCCGGTCCTCAAAACCAAATTTCTTGCGGTCTCCCAGTTTCTTCGTCAGTTCATCTTCGTAACAGAGCACGGAGTCCAGGGCCGCATGCGCAGTAAACACAGCCCGCCAGGCCGCTTTTTGCGGAGAATACACATATACCGCCTGCCCGACCCAGAAATCATAGTCTGTACTGAATAATTCCGGCAACCGACTTTCCCAAAAGCCATGAATGCCATGCTGACCGGTTAGCTGTCCGTTATAGTTGCGGGTAGTGTGCAGGGGCACATTGGCATCCGCAATATAATGCCCCAAATCAGCAGCCAGCCGCAGGATACGCCGTATATTCTTCTGCCGGAAAGCCTCGGTCAGCTGGTACTTCGCCAGTTGTATATGCCAGGGGACAATCCCGTGCATGGCCAGCGTATCCTCACCAAACCGTTCAGCAGCCGTTTTGTAGAAACGCGGTAATGCTTCAGCCGATGTATCAGGATACATATCCAGATCGATAAAATGCCGGGGCGCCTCCCCGACTACCGCATACCGGCGTTTATCCGGATTAACGGCATTGTCTGTCAGAAAGCCGATATGTTTCTTAAAAAAAGGCATCATTTCCGGCGGGAGCGTAAAAACGGCCAACCGGTTAATCTGCTGGTGTGCGTAAAATCCCCAAATAATCTGCGGTTTTTTCAGGGTCTCAGCGCGGGCCACTAAAAAAATATTTTGTGCAGATGCATACAACCAAATAAAAAACAAATACCTTTGAAGCAACATAGTACTTTACTAAGAGAAAATTAGACTATTAAAATAAAGTACTGTGACAAACAGAACAATATTTTGAAAAACATAAAAAATACCAAAGCAATGAAACGCGAAACCAAAGGCTACGCACTCGTTTTAGTACTTTTCAGTGTATTAGCATTATTAATCTACGGTGCCTACTCTCCTGCGAGAAAAGCCCAAAAACAGCAGATTTTTTGCATAAAGTTCAAAAACGGGATTGAAAATCGGGCTGTTGAACGGCATATGCATGATTTTGCCGGTTTAAAGCATGAAATCAAGGAGATTGTAAACTACTCTGCCGGACGCACTATTCAGACGGCAAAGGCCGCTGAAGGTTACGATGTCATGCATTATCTGACATTCCAGAGTGAGGCTGACATGAAAAATTTTGAAAAAAGTGCAGCCTATAAAGAATTCGTTCAGGACAATCAGGAGAACTGGGATAAAGTCCTGGTCGTAAACGCAGAAATTCAACCCTAATAACAGGTTATTGCTTCACAAGGAGATTTTTCCGCCTGCCCAAAACAGTGTAGCGGATGAATATCCTGAATAGAATCAGCAACTTGCCAAAGAATTTCTCGCGAATAGTTGGCAATTCCATCAGGAAAAAGTAATTTTGCAAACCTTTTCGCGAAATCAGGAAATTCGTTATAATACACAATGGCAAATCATAAATCGGCAAAAAAAGCGATCCGGTCTAGTGCCAAGAAACGGTTGTTGAACCGTTACCAGCACAAAACAACCCGGAATCTGGTAAAAAAACTGCGTGAAACACACGATCATGCAATGGCAGTTGAGCTGTTCAAAACAGTAGCTTCAGCTCTGGACAAACTGGCGAAACGCAATGTAATTCACAAAAACAAAGCAGCTAATAACAAATCGAAATTAGCTCGTTACGTGAATAAACTGGCTACAGCTTAATCTGATCAGCGGCAACGCTTTTCACATTCATATAAAACCGGTCATTAACTCGTTAGTGACCGGTTTTTTTGTGCCCTTTCCGGAAGGTATCCGTCAGAAGCAAACGACTTGACAATACAGTACGATGCCTTACGAAAATCCGGGAACCATTAAGAGCTGGGCCGAAGAAGACCGCCCGCGTGAAAAACTGATGTATAAGGGAAAAGCAGCCCTGTCAGAAGCCGAACTCATTGCGATTCTGATCGGATCAGGAACAACCGATCTGTCAGCCGTTGATGTCTCGCGCATTATTATGCATAGCGTCAGTAATAACCTGAATGAGCTTGCCCGCCTCAGCGTGAAAGATCTGTCTAAATTCAGGGGTATCGGCGAAGCGAAAGCCATAACCATTGTGGCAGCCCTCGAACTTGGCCGGCGGCGCAAAGAACAGGACCGGCTGCAACGCCGGCGCATTACCTGCTCACGCGATGCCTACGAGGAACTGGTGCCCCATTTGCTTGATAAGCCTCATGAAGAATTCTGGATTCTGCTGCTCAACCGGGCGAATGAGGTGCTGCGGCCCGTTCAGGTTTCGGCAGGCGGCGTTTCAGGGACCGTAGCCGACCCGAAAATGATTTTCAAATTTGCCCTCGAACAACTGGCCAGCGGTATGATTCTGAGCCACAATCATCCGTCGGGCAACCTGACGCCCTCGCAGGCAGATAAAGACCTAACCCGCCGGTTGCGGGATGCCGGCAAGCTGCTGGACATTCCGGTCCTTGATCACCTGATCTTCACCGACAAAGCTTATTTCAGCTTTGCCGATGAAGGTATTCTTTAATGCTACGAAAAATCGAACGGGGCGGGGCTGAAGCTGATCAGAAAGACAATCAGTGCCAGCCAGCCCAGGACCTTACGCTTGGTATCCAGCGGTTCCTGTAATTCGGTTTCGGGATGATACACACCAATAAACCGGCCCAGTAAAAAGCCGAACGCCAGAAATCCGGAATACCCCTTAATGGCAGGGAAAAACCATGCGAACCCGAACTGGGCCAACACCATGCCTAATGCCAGAATCCAGGTTGTTCCGCGATCTTCGGTCAGCCGGTAAAAGCAGACGTACAGGAACAAAATATAAATACCCAGATTCATCAGCTCATTGTAAAAGTTTTCGTCGCTAGCCGTGGAAAACGTTTCTACCGTATACATGCCTAAGCCGGCATAGAATATAAACAGCACGTATAACACAGGCGCCACCATCCGGTGCCGTTTCGACCCGATCAGCGCATACAGCACATGCCCGCCATCCAGTTGCCCGATCGGCAGCAGGTTCAGCGATGTGAAAAACAGCGAGAGATAACCGGCCAGTAAATACGGGTAATGCACCATCTCGTACGGATGCGGCAACCGCGACGGATCGGCCACATACGTTTTGAAAAACCAGAATATCAGGTTATCACCCAACTTCATCGCCATCCCTTCCGAGAGATTCAGGTACACATATTCTCCGTAACGCAGGCCGTATTTTTTATACTCCGGATGAATGGTAAAGATATAATCGATTGGCGGCAGATGCGTAAAGCCGTACCAGATCAGCCCCAGTGCCACAACGAAGCCTGCCAGCGGCCCGGCAATCCCGATGTCGAAATACTTTCTGCGGCTGTTGATATAATCCTGAATGCGGATAAACGCCCCGAATGTACCAATACTGTTAATTAACAACATGCCCAGCCAGAACGGCAGGTAAAACGGCAGTGTAACCCTTACCTTATTGGCTTTTGCGGTGAAATAATGCCCGAACTCATGCACCGTCAGCACAGTCAGAAACGGAATCGAAAACTGAAAGCCGGTTTTAACTTCATCCCATGTCAGTGAGGGTAACCCTTTCGGCATACTCAGAAAGCGGCCGTATATCCATTCGGCACCGGCTAAGGTAGTGGTGAGGAGAGTTACTAAAAATAATCCGCCGTGTATGAGTACTTTCTTTACGTTGGGGTTCATAATTCGAAATGCCGGAAAAAGAATCTGCGTACATAACGCACAGGATACCACCTATATGCGCTGTAGCTCCATTAAACTGCCGTATGTCCGGCCGCTAACTAGGCCAGGTAATCCAGAATCGTCAGTGGTTTCTGAACATGCACAGCCTGTATACCAACCGACAGCGCACCCTGAATGTTAGCATAATTATCGTCAAGGAAGGCGGTCTCATCCGCCTTCAGGCCTGCCTGCTCCAGCACATAGCTGTAAATTTCAGGCGATGGCTTTGCCAGCCGTACCTCATAGGAGTAGAACACACGCTCAAACAAGTCTTCGAGCACGGGAAGTCCCAGTCCGGCCAGTATCTGATTGACCCGCCGGATATGAATCGGGCTGGTATTACTCAGCAAAAACAACCGGTAATTGCCCTGTAGCTCCTGAATGCGCCTGACGCGCTCCACCGGCAGGTCCAGCAGGATGGTATTCCACGCCGTATCGATCACTTCATCTGCCCAGTCCTCCGACGCAACACCCCGCTGTTTCAACAACTCCCTGACATGCTGCCGGAAATCCTGATCGTCGATCAGGCCTGTTTCATAGGCCAGTATCTGATTATGCTCTTTCCAGAGAGCTGTTACCTCAGCTTCAGACAGGTTTGCCAGCGTGGCAAAATTGCGGATGGGAGCACTCAGGTCAATCGGGATGATTACATCGCCAAGGTCAAAAATAATATTCCGGAGATTGGGCTGTGTCAGTATTGAGGCCATTGTTAAAAGATGTTGAGAATCGCCCCTAAGGTAAGGCAAAGTTTAGTTTTTCGGTATGATTACCGGTTAAATCGCGGATACGCTATAAAATGAGAATGGCACAACAGGCGCCTATGCTGCCGGTTGTGCCACGTTCGTACAACACGATTCGGTATCCTCCTGTTTATTCCAGAACAACACCCATCGAGCAGAATTTATCGATCCGCTGGTTAATCCGCTCCTGCGGGCTCAACGCGTTCAATTCGTCCAGTGTCGCCAGAATCACGCCTTTCAGAATGTCGGCCATTCCCTGATGGTCGTTGTGTGCTCCGCCAACCGGTTCTTCAATAATGCCGTCAATCAGTCCGGCTTCTTTCATATCGCGGGCGGTCAGTTTCATCGCTTCAGCAGCCTGCTCCTTGTAATCCCAGCTGCGCCAGAGGATGGTCGAGCAGTTTTCCGGCGAAATCACCGAATACCAGGTGTTTTCGAGCATCATCACGCGGTCGCCGATGCCAATGCCCAGCGCACCACCCGATGCACCTTCACCGATAACGATGCAGATGACAGGTACCTTCAGGGTCATCATGTCGCGCAGGTTACGGGCAATGGCCTCGCCCTGACCGCGTTCTTCGGCTTCCAGCCCCGGGAATGCACCCGGTGTATCAATGAACGTTACAATCGGCTTGCGGAATTTCTCAGCCATCTCCATCAAGCGGAGGGCTTTTCGATAGCCTTCCGGGTTTGGCATGCCAAAATTCCGGTGCTGGCGTTGCTTGGTATTACGGCCTTTCTGCTGGCCGATGATCATCACTGTCTGTCCCTCAATATCGCAGAAGCCGCCAACCATCGCCGGATCATCCCGAACGGTACGGTCGCCGTGCAGCTCAATAAACTGGTCACACAGCAGGGAAATATAATCCAGCGTATATGGCCGGTCCGGGTGACGCGATAACTGAACACGCTGCCAGCGGGTCAGGTTGTCAAAAATCTCCCGCCGGAGCTTATCGATACTTTGCTCCAGTATATCAACCGCATCGCTCACGTCGACGCCCGAAGTCTGGGCCAGTTTTTTTGTTTCAGACAACCGCGCTTCCAGATCTGCAATCGGTTTTTCAAAATCTAAGTACGTTCTCATCGTTTGGTAAATAGTCAGTGATGTTGTGTCAGACCGGAGCCTGTCACTCACTTATAAGTCAAAACTGTCGCCTTTTTTCGGGATCGTGACGTTCGCATAACCTGCTTCGGTCAGCGCCTGCTGAAAGGCTTCCATACTTGCGTATTCTCCGTGGACCAGAAATACCTGTTTCAGCGTTGCGGCCGGCTGCATCCCGACAAAACGCATCAGGTCATCGCGGTCACCGTGTCCGCTGAATACGTCCACTTTTTCAATGTTCGCCATAACGGCGTGTTCTTTGCCTTTGATGGTCAGGGTTGATTGCCCGTTCAGCAACCGCCAGCCTAACGTTCCTTCTGCACAGTAGCCGATCATCAGAATCGTGCAATACGGATTGCTGATGTTATTCGCTACGTGATATTCCACCCGTCCGCCCTGCACCATACCCGATGACGAGATAATGATGCACGGCTCATAATGATTCGAGATGGCCTTACTTGCCTTGGCCGATTCCAGATACTGAAAATTTTCGAAGTCGAAAAGGCTTTCATTTTCTTCGTAAAACTCACGCGCATCGGCGTTCAGTAACCGGATATTTTTTTCATACACCCGTGTGCTTTCCAGCGCCAGCGGACTATCTGAAAAAACCTTGATGGGCGGGAAGTTATAGTCTGTATACAGCTTATTAAGTGTATACAGCAGGGCCTGCGTACGGCCTACCGAAAACGACGGAATAATCAAACGTCCCGGAATATCGATACAGGTGCGTTTAATCACATCAGCCAGCGCTTCTTCCGGTTTTTTACGGTCTTCATGCAGGCGGTTGCCGTATGTACTTTCACAGACCAGATAGTCAACCTGCGGAACAGGTGCCGGATCGGTCAGCAACGGGTAATTTTTCCGGCCGATATCGCCGGAGAAACAAATACTTTTCCGTTCGCCGTTTTCCCGGACGTTAATGACAATATGGGCCGCCCCCAGCAGGTGACCTGCCGGAATAAAGGTTACGTCTACACTATCGTTTACCCGAAAGCGCCGGTTAAACTGGATAGGAACCACGTTCTCCATGGTTTCCCGAACCTGTTTATCGAGGTATAAATCTTTCTGTAACTGCTGCTGTCGGTCTTTGACGCGCTTTTTTTTGCTGGCGTTCAGCTCGTTGATCCGCTTCTGGTTCAGCGAAGCTGCGTCTTTAAGCAGCAGTTCGGTCAATGAATAAGTTGCCTCCGTACACAGAATCTGCCCTTCGTATCCTTCCCGATACAGGTTTGGCAAGTTGCCTGAGTGATCCACGTGGGCGTGGGTCAGCAGGACCAGGTGAATACCGGAGGGCTCAAACGGGAAAAATCCCGTGGCATGTCCACCGGTAATTGGTGCAGTTGGAGGCGTTTGACCGTTGGAACGCTCTAAATCAGACCCGCAGTCAATCAGAATGCGGTAGTCATCCTCAGTTTCCAACAGGTACATGCTGCCGGTAACCTGCCGGGCTGCCCCCAAAAATGATAACTTCATGCGTTCAGCTTAAACGTCGTAATCTATCGTCAATGTGTCGCGTTAATGAGATTGATTAAACACAAGTCCGGCGTGCGAAAAACCGCTACTTTTGCAAAGTTACGACTAACGGGGCGATTTCCTAACCCCTGTTTTATTCCAAATGCACGCACGAAAAGTTAAATCTCTTGCCTATTGGTTGTTAAGCTGTTGGTTATGTGGCCAGGTCAGCGCACAAAATTTATCGAACACCCAAAATCAGGTTACAACCAGTGACTCAACGGCTACCCAACGGTTATTAACCTTTCTGGATCAGTTTCAGAACGGGCCGCTTGCCCGCCATGGCACCGTGGCGTTATCCGTGCGGCGTGTCCGTGACGGCGAAAGCCTGATTGGCTACAACAGCCGCCAAAGCCTGTCGTCGGCCTCTACCCTGAAGCTGATCACAACCGCTACGGCGCTCGCCACCCTCGGGCCTAACTTTACGTATGCAACAACGCTGGAATACGACGGGGTCATTAAAGACAGTGTGCTGACCGGCAATCTCTACCTGCGCGGCTCCGGTGATCCGTCGTTGGGTACCTGGCGCTACACGGGTTATCCGGACGCTAACGCGCTGTTGCTGATCTGGTCAGATGCCGTCCGGAAGGCCGGTATCCGGCGGATTGACGGCGTTGTAATTGGTGATGCGGCCCTGTACGACGACCTGCCTACCCCCGATACCTGGCCATGGGGCGACTTGGGCAATTATTACGGTGCGGGACTCAGTGCGCTGAATTTCAATGAAAACCTGTACCGTGTTATTTTCCGGCCCGGCAAAACTGCCGGCAGCCCCGCCAGTGTCCTCCGTACCGATCCGGCTCTGCCCTATCTTACGCTGAACAACCGTGTGACGACTGACAAGGCCGGCACCGGCGACCAGGTCAATATTTACGGCGCCCCCTTTGCCGGGCAGCAGTGGCTTACCGGCAAGGTGCCGATGGGCGTTTCTGAATTTGCGGTGAAAGGGTCCTTACCGGATCCTGCCCACTATGTTGCCTTCGCCCTGACAGAGCAATTGCGCCGGGACAGTGTCCGGATAGTGAATCCGCCCGTTGCTGTGCGCCCTGATCAGCCTTGGCCTGACGCGGTAAAAACCGGCCGGCCGGAAGCGAAAGCGGTTCCTAAACGGATTTTGTTGCACCAGTATAAATCGCCGGTACTGCTGGAACTGGCGCAGCAAACCAATTTCCAGAGCATCAACCTGTACGCCGAAGCTCTACTCCGGACCGCCGCCCGGCAGATCGACCCGAAAACGCAGTCGGTTGGCGATGCGGTTGATGCAGTTGAACGTTTCTGGCGGGGGAAAGGCGCTAACCTTGATGGTTTCCGCATCCGCGACGGAAGCGGTCTGTCGACAGTCGGTGCACTGACGGCCGATAACATGACTGGCATTCTGGCCGCGATGGGCCGTGAGCGGGTATTTCCGCAGTTTTATGAAACCATTCCGGTTGTCGGCCAGACAGGTACCGTGCGGAATATGGCGCGCAATACGCCTGCTGCCGGTAATGTCCGGGCGAAAAGCGGCACCATAGAAGGCGTCCGTGCCTATGCCGGTTATTTCACGGCCAAAAACGGCGAGTTGATGTCGTTCTCGGTCATGATCAACAAATATACCCCCGGCCAGAGCCGCGCCGTGGGCAATCAGCTGGAACGCCTGATGGCCTTGCTGGTTGACCTGTAGGGGCGGCCCCACGTGGCCGCCCAAGTCATACGCATTATCCCGCCACGTGGCTTGTTGGGGATCAGGGCGACCACGTGGGGGATGGCGTACGCATAATCAGGGCGACCACGTGGGGTCGCCCCTACGAGAATAACCGGTCAGATCTCCAGCGTTGTGGGTTTTCCATGATATATGTTGTGATATTCTTAAATGCCCGATCGGTCCGGATAATGTGTTCATAATAATTCCGTTGCCAGAGTCGTTTGTCAAACCTTGGCCATCCATTATGTTTTACATTCCGGATATAGTCGTTGGTTGTCATTATCTTAAACCAACCAACAATGTCCCGTAGGGGCGACCCCACGTGGTCGCCCAAATCACGTGCCATATCCAACCCCAAGGGATCGCCCAAATCACGTGCCATATCCAACCCCACGGGATCGCCCAAATCACGTGCCATATCCAACCCCACGGGATCGCCCAAATCAATATGCATCATATTGTGGCACCGGACTTCATCGGTCGGGCGACCACGTGGGGTCGCCCCTACATCATTTTGGGAATCGTCTTGCGGGCGACTACGTGGGGTCGCCCCTACATCATTTTGGGAATCGTCTTGCGGGCGACCACGTGGGGTCGCCCCTACATCGTTTTGGGAATTGTCTTGCGGGCGACTACGTGTGGTCACCCCGACGTTTATGATGATGCCGTGGAAATGGTTGGGCATGACAACGTATTCGCCAAGTTCGATATCCGGAAATTTTTCGGGCAACTTTTGCCACCATGCCGTCACCATTTCTCCGGCTGGCGACCGATGCATTTCATCGTTAGCAATATGCCCTAACCGATGTTCATGATGTTGAATACAAATCGTTATGAAATATGCTCCTTGCTGGGCGTAATCATAATCGGGAAGACGAATGGAACGGCGATAAGACATAAAATGCAGGTGTTAACTAAACCTGCATTTTGACGGGACATGTTGAAGACAGATACGTAAGCATGAAAAGTTCGCCATGATTTTTTTGTTAAAACCAAGCGACCAATATTTTATCAAAAGAGGGCGACCATCATATTCCATCAAAGTCGGGCGACCATCATATTCTATCAAAAGCGGGCGACCACGCGTTTCATCAACGTCGGATGACCATCATATTCCATTAAAAGCGGGCGACCATCATATTTCATCAACGCCGGACGACCATCATATTCCATTAAAAGCGGGCGACCACGTGGGGTCGCCCCTACGATATGCGGCTCCAGTTGCTTTCTTTTTTGCCGAGGGCGTCGATGTGATTCCGTATGGGCGCGTTTTGCGGCAAGACAAAATGCGGATCTTCGTCCAGAATTTTCTGGGCAGATTCACGCGCGGCGTTCAGAATCGGACCGTCTTTGGCAAGGTCGGCAATCATCAGGTCCATCAGACCGCTTTGCTGGGTACCGGTCAGATCACCGGGACCGCGTAGCTGAAGATCAACATCGGCAATTTCGAAGCCGTTGTTGGTACGCACCATGGTCTCAATCCGCGTCTTTGTATCTGAACTCAGTTTGTAGCCGGTCATCAGCACGCAGTATGATTGCTCGCTGCCCCGGCCTACCCGTCCGCGCAGCTGATGCAGCTGCGACAGACCGAAGCGTTCGGCGCTTTCAATAACCATCACACTGGCATTCGGCACGTTTACCCCGACTTCAATTACCGTCGTGGCAACCATAATGTGCGTTTCATGACGCAGAAAACGCTGCATTTCGTCGTCTTTCTCATAAGGCAACATTTTCCCGTGCAGCATACCAATCTCATATTTCGGCCGCGGGAATGCCCGCTGGATACTCTCGAAACCATCCATCAGGTCTTTATAGTCCAGCTTTTCGGATTCTTCAATGAGCGGGTAAACCACATACACCTGACGGCCTTTTTCAATTTCCTGCCGCATAAACCCGAATACTTCCGACCGGTGCTTATCGTATTTATGCACCGTCTTAATGGGTTTACGACCGGCCGGCAGCTCGTCAATCACCGAAATATCGAGGTTGCCATACAAGGTCATCGCCAGTGTACGCGGAATCGGCGTGGCGGTCATCACCAGAATATGCGGCGGAATCACCGGATTTTTGGCCCACATCTTTGCGCGCTGGGCCACCCCGAACCGGTGTTGCTCGTCGATAATGCAAAGCCCGAGGTTCTTAAACTGAACCGAATCCTCCAGCAAGGCATGCGTACCTACAATGATATGCGTTTTACCTTCCTGTAAGTCCGGATGCAGGGTTTTGCGTCGTTTCGTGGTGGTAGAGCCCGTCAGAATAGAAATATTCAGCCCCATAGCATCGGCAAACGGCTTCAGGCCATTGTAATGCTGGTCGGCCAGAATTTCGGTTGGCGCCATCAGACAGGCCTGTGCCCCGTTGTCGATGGCCATCAGCATGGCGATAAACGCAACAATGGTCTTACCGCTCCCCACATCCCCCTGTAACAGACGGTTCATCTGCTTACCGCTCATAAAATCAGTCCGGACCTCTTTCAACACCCGTTTCTGCGCACCGGTCAACGGGAAGGGCAGCAGGTGCTCGTAAAAATGTTTGAGCAGCTGCGTATTGGCAAATACCTGACCGGGATATTCTTCTTTCTGGAGCAGCTTGTTAGAAATCAGCCGGAGCTGATTGTAAAACAGCTCCTCAAACTTCAAGCGGCGCTCGGCCTGTCGCAGCCACGCCGCACTTTGCGGCAAATGAATGTTCCAGAGTGCTTCCCGCTTGCCGATCAGCCGGTATTTCTGAATCAGTTCGTCGGGTAAAGTTTCACGGATATGCGGCCAGGCGCCTTCCAGCAGCGTCCGCATAATCTTGCCGATGGCCTTGCTGTCGAGGTGGCGTTTCCGCAGCTTTTCGGTCAGGTTATAGACCGGTACCATGCCCGTTTCGAGCTGATTATCCGGATGGACATTGTCCAGTTCGGGATGCACAATGCTGTAACGCCCGTTAAACGGCTGCGGTTTGCCGTAGACGACATACTCGCCCTCCCGCCGGAGTGTTTTTTCGAGCCAGGTCAGTCCCTGAAACCAAACCAGGCTCATGCTGCCGGTACCGTCGGTGAAGGTACCTACAACCCGTTTTTTAGACCCTTCGCCTTCAGTATACCAGTCCCGTA
Source organism: Arsenicibacter sp. R0_47 (assembly GCF_057652235.1). Taxonomy (NCBI): domain Bacteria; kingdom Pseudomonadati; phylum Bacteroidota; class Cytophagia; order Cytophagales; family Spirosomataceae; genus Arsenicibacter; species Arsenicibacter sp. R0_47. The sequence continues at coordinate 294,942 of NZ_JBYFCJ010000006.1, forward strand.
ACCGGCCGCGTACCTGTGCCGCGGGCAGACTCTCGTCGAGTTCGCTGATGGTATAAAAGCGGGTCCGGTCATCAAACCGGAACGGGTAGTGTTGCAGCAAATCCCCGTATGTAAAAATAGACAGTTCCTTGTTGAGCAGTTCGGCACGTTGCGGCCCCACTCCCCGGAGAAACTCAATGCGTGTATCAAAAAAATTAGGCGTACGCTCCGGCAACCGGCCTGCCTCTGTCGATGCAGCACCAGGCTGATTCGCGTCATTCGGGCCTGTTTCGTTCATGCGTATTGCCTGCTGTTTTTGTCAAATTTACAGCATTTTTTGGTTTTTCAGGGCGATTCTATCTACTGATCCTATGTCGTCAGCAAGGCTTCTGATGAGGTGACACGGATTTTTGCCATCCCTTGCTGCCGGTTTTACACAAATTGACAGCTCCTGATATGATTGCGTAAAAACTTCCCCAACATTGTGGTGCGTTCGTTGTGAATTTAGGACAGTGTTTATACAAAAAACAGCGATTACAGCGTCAAAACAAGCTTTTTGCAGATTGGCACAGATTTTTCTAAGAAGTTAGCAACGGGCTATCCAACCGTACATTATCAACGTTATGGGAAATCTTCTGTATACTATCGCCGTGATTCTGATCATCGTTTGGCTCATTGGATTTTTGGGCTTCGGCGGCTTCGGTTTAGGTAATTTGATCCATGCATTGCTGGTCATTGCCATCATCATGATTCTGTTACGTGTGATTCGCGGGAATTCACCGGTATAAACGCACTACCTGACAACATTCAAAAGCCCCTGAATACCGGATTTGACCGGCATTCAGGGGCTTTTACAATTTCCGGCGCGGCCAGCAAAAGCATGCCACGACCCGATACAGGGTTTATTTCCGGTAATCCAGCGCCGGTTTGCGGTTACCCAGTAAGGCTTCGTATTTGTATTCCAGACCACCACGGGCTTTAATCCATTCCTCGCGGGCTTTCTGAATCAGGGCAGGCTCTTTGTAAAGATCAATTGCCGTCAGGGCCAGCGACTTGGCGGCCACCATCATGCCTTTGGTGCCAATGTCTGTGCCACCGGCAGCGATTGCCTGCCAGCTGTGCGCAGCCGTGCCCGGTACCCACGTAGCCGCACGCATCCCGACCGTCGGAACAGCCCAGCTGACGTCGCCTACGTCGGTTGATCCGCCGCCGGCATCGTTCCGCATGGCAAACGGCGACACCGTAGCCGCTTCACCCGGCTTTTTGATCGAGCCGAACGTGGCGCCAAACGACTCCCCGATTTTTTCGGCAAACTTCTCTTCTTCCGGCGTATAGCTGACACCACCTACTACCGACAGGTTTTTGTGCATCAGCTGCCCGAGGGTTTCAATCGGCAGCAGGTTATATACACCGCCAATGATTTCGTAATCCATTTTGGTCTCTGTACCCAGCGCCGCTCCTTCTGCCGCCTTCACAATGCGCTTCCAGACATCCTGCACGATAGCGCGATCCTTGTTCCGGGCATAGTAATAGACCTCGGCAAAATCCGGAACCACATTCGGGGCCTCACCGCCTTTGGTAATCACATAATGCACCCGCGTATCCGACGGGATGTGCTCGCGCATCATGTTTACCATGTAGTTCATCGATTCGACGCCATCGAGCGCCGAACGGCCGCGCTCCGGCGAGGCTGCGGCATGGGCCGAAATGCCCCGGAACCGGAATTTACCGGCGATATTAGCCAGCGACGTTGACCCGTCGGCCCCGTTCGAATCGGCCGGGTGCCAGTGCAGCACCACATCCACATCACTGAACAGCCCGGCGCGAACCATGTATACTTTGCCGGAGCCACCTTCTTCGGCCGGTGTCCCATAAAGACGGATCGTACCTTTCTGACCGGTTTTCTGCATCCAGTTTTTCACCGCAATGGCCGCTGCCGACGACCCCGTACCAAACAGGTGATGCCCGCAGGCATGACCGGCTTTTTTGCCCTCAACCGGTTTACGTTCCGGCGAGGCATCCTGGTTAATGCCCGGCAAGGCATCATACTCCGCCAGAATCGCGATAACCGGCTTACCGCTGCCGTAAGAAGCCACAAACGCTGTCGGAATCTCAGCAACACCCGGCTGAACGGTAAAACCTTCTTTTTTCAGTTCGTCCTGCAGCAGATTCGAGCTTTTATATTCCTGATAGCCAACTTCGGCCCAGTCCCAGATCTGATGGGCAATGGTGCCATAATGCGCTTTTTTCGCATCCAGTCCTGCTATCACTTCCTGCTGCTCTTTCGTAACTTTGGCTTGCCCGAAGGTTAACGTCGTCGCCGCCAGCATCATTATCGACACTGACCCTGGTTTCTGAAAAAGTTTCATGTTTAGATTAAGTTAAAATCCCGCAGGTTTCCGAATCCGGAAAACAGCGTAATATTATCCCAAAATAAGACATTATACCCAAACAAAGCATCAGTCGATAATCACTTTATACAAATAATATAGCTTTATCCAGCGATTTGACAAAAGTTACCCTGTTCCAGGAGCGGAATGGTACACGTACTTTTTCCGGTCGTACAACGGGAATCCGCAGGCGTAAAGAACTGTTATAAGGCAGATGATAATCCGTGTGTCGTTTTTATGGGTTGACGGCATGGCGCTCTGGCCGTTTGTCCTGGTGAAAGAAGCCGTAACCGATCCGTTTCTGATCAATCATGAACGGATTCACCTGCGCCAGCAGCTTGAACTGGGGCTGGTGCTTTTTTATGTGTGGTACTTCGGGGAATACCTGATCCGGCGGCTACAGTACAAAAACCATTATCGGGCCTACCGCAACATCAGCTTCGAGCGCGAAGCCTTTGCTCATGATCACAATCTCAGCTACCGGCAGCAAAGGCCCTGGTTTGGCTTTGTACGATACCTGCGGACAGAAAAAACCTATTGATCTTCGCTCCGGCCTTTGTAGCCGATTACCCCGCCCATCATTACCAATGCTGAGAAAATGACTACCATCATCAGCACACCCTCGCGAAAGCCTGTCAGTTTAATGCTGTCCGGAATACTGAGGTATAACAAAATAGTAATCAACCCTCTCGGCGCAATCCAGAACAAGGGCGTAAGCGGGCCGGTAAACGTAAGCCGCAGCGAAAGCAGCCGGACACCCAGAATGATCACTATAAAAATCAGGCTGACAATCAGCGTGTCGGGATCAATCAGGTCGGGCAGGTTGGCAGCGTAGCCAAAAAGAAGAAAGAAGAATGTACGGACAACAAACGACCCTTCGGCAGTCAGGTTTTTGAGTTGCTCAAGCTCTTTCTCGAACAGGTCGTTTTTCAGGATTTTATCGAGGCGGCCGCGGATAAACAGTTCCGTGTTGTTGAGAAACAACCCGAATACCAGAATCAGCAGCAGAGAAGACAGGTGATAGCTTTCGGCAATGGCATAAACCAGAATCAGCACCGAAATGATGGGCAGAAACTTTACCTGGTGGTTGATCCGGCCGATGAGGTATAACAATCCGAAACAGCAGATGAGCGAAATCAGCGCCATCAGGATGGTATCGCGGACAAACGTAAACGTTGCGCCCAGGACTGATGTCTGGGCCAGTAGCAGGAAGTTAAACAGCATGATCCCGATAATGTCCGAGAACGCCGTTTCATAGGTAACAAACTCCCGCTGCCCGTAGGACAGGTTCCGGACGCTGGGGATGGCCACGGCGCTGCTGATCACTGAAAACGGCAGGGCATTCACCAGACAACGGTAAAAGGATTCCTCGAGTAACAGAAACAGCGTACCGGCAATAAGTAAGGTGGTCAGCACAATGGATACCAGCGCCATGAGTGCCGTTCGCCGCAGGAGGCCGTACTTCTCGGGCCTTAATTCCAGATCCAGACCGCCTTCCAGCACGATCATAATCAACCCGATAGTACCTAATGTAGAGAGCGTTGGCGTTACGTACGGAATCTGCACATCGAAGTACGCTGTAATCTGCCGGATGGTCATACCAAGACCCAGCAGCAACACCACCGACGGCGTTTTAAAGCGGCTACTCAGAAAGTCAAACGCGTAGGAAATCAGTACAGCCAGACTCAGGCCAATAATCAACGACGATGAATCCATGCGGTAAAGATAGCAATATAGCCGTCTTTATGCCCACTGCGTGGCGATTTTCGCCGACAGCAGACAGAGCGGAATGCCGCCGCCGGGGTGCACACTCCCCCCCACAAAATAGAGATTACCGATGCGGGACGAGAAGTTCGGATGCCGCAGAAACGCCGCAAACCGGTTGTTTGAGGCCGTGCCGTACAAAGCCCCCTGCGCCGACGACGTGCGCGATTCGATGGTCCGCGGATCAAGAATGGCCTCGCATTCGATCAGCGCTCCGACATCCACGCCCAGGTTATGGCTTAGTTTCCGGATCACCTGCTGCCGGGTTTCGGCAATGATTGTATCCCAGTCCTGCCCTTCGTTGGCGGGAGCGTTCAGCAGGATAAACCAGTTTTCGCACCCCGCCGGCGCATCGTCCGGTTTGTGTTTACTGGTTACGTTCAGGTAAATCGTCGGATCGTCGTATATCCGGTCGCGCCGGTTGAAGAGGTAGTCGAACTCCGTCCGGTAGTCGTTCGAGAAAAAGATATTATGCATATCCAGTTCCGGAAACGTCCGGCGGATGCCCCAGTAAAAAATCAGGCCCGACGATGACCGTGGCTGCTTCAGTGTCCGCTCCGGTGCCGGCTGATCGGCCAGTAACTTCCGGTAAGTCGGTGTTACATCCATGTTCGATACCACGACTCCATACCGTTTCTCCACACCGGCAACCTGCACGCCAACGGCTTTCCCGTTATCAACCAGAATCCGCTGCACCGGCGTTCCGAACTGAAACCTCACGCCCAGACGGCGGGCCAGGGCGGTCAGGGCATTGGTGATGTCAACCATACCCTTTTTCGGGAAGTACGCGCCGATGTTGTACTCCAGATGCGGGATGATGTTGAGCAATGCCGGGGTCTGGTACGGGTCTGAGCCGTTGTAAGTGGCATACCGGTTAAAGAGCTGTACCAGCTTTGGATTCGAAAACGTTCGCCGGTTTGCGCCATTCATCGTACCGAAAAGACCAAGGCGCGGTATAGTAAGGTACCCTTTGAACGCCCGGCGATTAAGCCATGTACCGGCTTTGTGCAGTGAGTCCTGCAAAAAAAGGCTTTCGGTAATCCCGTACTTAAACGCACTGTCAGCCAGAAAATCGCGGACGTGTGCGGCGGGTTCTCCGAGGGTCTCCTCCACTGCCTGCGCAAAGGCTTCAGTATCGCTCCAGGCCGTCAGCCGCGTACCGTCATCCCAGAAATACCGGCATATTTCGGGCAGCCGGATATAGTCAAAATAATCAGCGGGGTTTTCGCCGGCGAGCCGGAACAGGTCATTGACCAGTTCGGGAAGTGTAAACAGGGACGGACCGGCATCGAACCGGTATTGATCACCGGCCGGATTTAGCAAGTCAATGGTCGTCAGCTTACCGCCCGGATAGGTATTGGCTTCAAAAACGTCAACCGCATACCCTTTGACAGCCAGGCGGATGGCGGCAGCGATGCCCGCGATACCGGCACCGATAACTACAGCAGATTTCATGTAGGTTTCGTGAACGATGGCGCGAAACAGACTGGAAACGGCATAGAACTTGTGTTGCCCCTACGCTGATCCTTACTTTTTCGCGTAGTAATACAACGAAACAGAGGCGGCATTGTTCCGCTCACTCAGCGTAAAATAGCCTTTATCGTCCTTGTCAAAACACACCGCCTCGCCCTGTGGCTCCAGCCTGTACGGTACGGCACGGCCTTCCCGACGCTGCAGCGTTTCGGCGATCGGCTCGTTGTTTTGCCGCTTCCAGTAGTAAATGTTGGTATAGGTCCGGACCAGAATTTCGTTTCCGTCCGACGAAATGGCCGCACCGGTCACCACGGAGAACGGCAGTTCGCCATAGTCCTGCACGGTTGTTACATCATTGATATTCTGCGGATAGGCAAACCGGTATAACCGGACTTTCGCCTCCCGTTTCGTAATGATCCAGATATCTTTGGTCTGCGGGTCAACAAGGATCGCCTCCGCATCATGCGAGCCATCCGGATATTTGAAAAACATCCGCTCAGCCTTTGTGACAGGCTCAGTCAGGCTTTTAGGCTCCGGAAACCGGTAGATCAGGTAAAAGGGATATTGCAGGTTGTTATCGCCGGTATCGGCCAGATAAATATAATTCGTGCCGTCCTGTGGTCCGGGACCGATGCCCATGTCTTCCCAGTCGCGGTTATCAACCGGTGCCGGCAGCGACATTTTGCCTTTTACCGTACCATCCTGATTCAGCAGCGCTATATCGGTCGGGTTTCCGCTGTCCTGTTGTACCCACAGGTTACCGGGCATACTCCGGCTGGCCACCATACCCGACGCTTCATCAATCTGTCCGGGAGTAATAGCAACGGCCTTTGGTTCAGTCACAAACTGAGCTCCGTCAACCGGATTGGTCTTAGGATCACACGCAGCCAGCCCGGCAAGAACAACAATAGAAACAAAATTACGCATTGACGAAGATTGATTGATACCGACAAAGTAACGAAAACCAGCCCTAAAAAAGCTGAAAACCTTTATCCTTTGGCTCTAATCCCGCTTCAACGCTTTTTTTTAAGATTAATTTTATATTTTGATAAATAAACGATAAGTCGTTAATAATTTTGTTTTGGTAAACTAACCCAAGCGTTTTATGTGTGCTTCATCACCAATCAGCAAACGTTTTCGTGCCAGCCATCTCTTTTTTCTGCTTGGCGCGGGGCTGCTGATCAACCTTCCTCTTCAGGCGCAGGATGCCTCCGGCTATCAAACGCCGCCGAAAGCCCTTGCTGACCTCGTAACTGCTGTCCCGACGCCGGGCGTGGCGATTTCGTCGAAAGGCGATTACCTGTTAATTATGGACCGGGCAGCCAACCCGACCATTGCCGAACTCTCACAGCCGGAATTCCGGCTGGCAGGTCTGCGGCTGAACCCCGCGAACAACGGCCCGAGCCGCGCGACGTACCTGACCGGCCTGAAACTGAAGCAGATTCCGGCAGGTGCTGAGAAAGCCATCAGCGGTCTGCCGTCGCCGGCTCAGATCAGCTATGTACAGTGGTCGCCCGACGAAACAAAGATTGCCTTTGCCAACTCGACCGACAGCAAAATTGAATTGTACATCATTGATGTGGCAACCGCTTCGGCCCGTAAGGTATCTGATCTGGCGCTGAATGCCGTATTGGGAACACCTTACCGGTGGCTGTCCGACAGCAAGTCTCTGATCGTTAAAGCCATTCCGACCGACCGCGGAGCCGCTCCGGCCATCAGCCGTGTACCGTCGGGCCCGACCGTTCAGGAAAACCTCGGCAAAAAAGCACAGGCCGCTACGTATCAGGACTTGCTGAAAAACCCGTCTGACGAACAGCAGTTTGCCTACTATGCTACCGCCCAGACGGTTCGGTTAGGTATTGACGGCAGTGTACAGAAAATCGGCCAGCCCGGCCTGATTGCCAGCGCTGACCCGTCGCCGGACGGTAAATTTGTGATGATGGAGACGATTCACAAGCCGTTCTCTTACCTGGTACCAGTCAATAGCTTCCCGGTTCGTACGGACATTTTCGACGTACAGGGTGCACTGGTAAAAACGCTGAATGATGCGCCTTTGCAGGAGAATATTGCCTGGGCGAGCGACGGGGCACCAACAGGTCCGCGCAACTTTGACTGGCGTCCGGATGTACCGGCATCGATCTATTACACCGTCGCTCAGGACAACGGCGATCCTAAGCAGAAAGCCGACATCCGCGACCGCGTTTATCAGCTGGAAGCGCCGTTTGCGAGCCCGAAAGAAATCTATGCGTCAACTTACCGCTTCGGTGGCTTCAACTGGGGTACGGAAACGGTAGCCTTTGTGTATGAGCGCTGGCGGCAGACGCGGAAATCGCTTACGAAAATCTACAATCCGAAAACCGGCGAATCAACCGTCCTGTTCGACCGTTCTTCGGAAGACCGGTACGGCAATCCGGGCCAACCCGATACACGCCGCAATCAGTTTGGCCGTGAAGTGCTGAATATTCTGCCAAACAACGAGATCATGATGGTCAACAGCATAGGCTCATCACCGGAAGGCGACCGCCCGTTTGTGGGTGTGCTGAACCTGAACACCAAACAAACCCGTGAGCTGTGGCGCTCGGGTGGTACCGGAGCCGACGCTACCGTGTTCGAGCAGCCGGTTACGGTACTGGATGCAGCCAAAGGCCTGATACTGACTACCCGCGAGACGCCCGAAGAAAACCCGAACTACTTTATCCGGAACCTGAAACCGGCCAAAAAGCAGCCGGCACTGACACAGATAACGGCATTCCCGCACCCATACGCCCAACTGAAAGGTATTCAGAAACAACAGCTTCGCTACAAACGTCCGGACGGCGTCGACCTGACGGCTACACTCTACTTACCGGCTGGCTATAAGAAAGAAGACGGACCGCTGCCAACGTTTATGTGGGCCTACCCAGCTGAATTCAAGAGCAAGGATGCAGCTGGTCAGGTCTCGGGTTCACCGTACCGTTTCAACCGCATCGCGGTTACAGGAGCGGCTATTTTTGCCACTATGGGTTACGCCGTTCTCGATAATGCCAGTATCCCGATTATCGGTGAAGGCGACAAGGAGCCAAACGATACTTATGTCGAGCAACTGGTGGCGAGTGCTAAGGCTGCTATCGACGAAGGCGTTCGGCTGGGCGTTGTTGATCCGACAAAAGTCGGCGTGGGCGGCCACTCCTACGGCGCCTTTATGACGGCCAACCTGCTGACGCATTCAAACCTGTTCCGTGCCGGTATCGCGCGTTCCGGTGCCTACAACCGTACACTGACACCGTTCGGTTTCCAGAACGAACAACGTACGTACTGGCAGGCACCGGATGTCTACAACCGGATGTCGCCGTTTATGAATGCGGATAAAATGAAAACACCGCTGTTGCTGATTCACGGTGAAGCCGACAACAACACCGGTACGTTCCCGATTCAGTCGGAGCGGTACTACAACGCCCTGAAAGGCTTCGGCGCCACCACCAAACTGGTCTTCCTGCCCTATGAAAGCCACGGCTACACCGGACAGGAATCACTAATGCACATGCTGCATGAAATGAACGGCTGGCTTGACAAATACGTCAAAAATGCCCCGCCGCTTCAGGCCGGCAAACAACAGCCGGGCAAAGCGGGCGGCGGAGATAAGTAAGCGCAGGCTTAAATGTAAAATGGATAATGAATCATGCGTTTGTCGCTACGAAACAGTTAGTCTTTCACAGCAACCTACGGCTATTTCATTATCCATTTTACATTTTTTACCGCTTCGCATATACCCGCAGCGTCCCGTTCGACGTTTCGAGCGTCAGACGAACCGTTTGGCTGTCGCCCACACCAAGCTGTGATCCACCCGATGAAATGACCACCGAGCTGTTCGGACCACCTGCCAGATCAACCGTTCCGGTCTGACTGCGGCTGGTTGTTGTGGTAAACTGCGCGCCGTTGATATTCTGCTGCTTAGCGGCCGAAAACAGAAAATTAACAGCAGACTGCGTGTTGGTCGATTTTTTAAACGAAAGGGAGCTGTTAACAATAAACGTTGACACGCCTGACACCACGGTCGATGAAGGCGGCGTCGGCAGGTTAACTGAGTCCTGCCCCAGCGAGTAGGCATATACCTGATAATTCCCCTCTACAATTGCGGCCAGATCAGGATCTGTTTTGTCCTTACTACACCCCGTCACGAATACCCCTGCCACTAACAGGCCAAAACAATACTTAACAAACTGCATATAACGTTGACATTTATTTAGACGGCCAAATTAATGATTCCCTGCCAAATCATTTTAATAAACAAACTGCCGGCGGCCGTGTTAAGGTGATGCATTTAACAACTCAACTCAATGAAAAAGATCGTATGCATGGCTGCCCTCGTGGTAGCGACCCTGTCACTGGCCACCGCCCAGGACGTTAAAGAATCAGCCAAAGAAACTGGCCGTCAGGCTAAACGTACCGCTAATGCCGCCGGCAATAAAATCAAACGCGAAACCCGCGAAGCCGGTCAGGACATTAAGGAAGAAAGCCGCGAAGTAAAGGCCGACGTGAAACGGGGCACAGACAAGGCATTGAAAAAAACGAAAAAAGGACTCAAAAAGGCTGAAAAGAAGCTAGACGAGTCAAGATAGGTTTTCAAAAACAAACCGGAGCGCTTGTTGGTATCTGATTTGCGCTTATTTTGCAGGAGGACATGGCTATGGGCAGAACCCGCAGCCGCGTTCTCCTGTTTTTACATTGATTTGCCGGTAAATCCTGCTTTTCTCTGACTATGCATCAATCGTTGAACGTATTACTTTTCGGGATTACCCGCGACATTGCGGGGAAGTCTGTTGTTCCTTTTCCACTTTCCGGCATGGCTACCGTTTCTGATCTGCTGGACTATCTGAAACAGGCCTATCCGCCCATGGCCGGTATCAGCTCACTGCTGGTGGCCGTTAACGGCGAATATGCGGAACCAGCCACGTCGCTGACTGCTACCGACGAAGTAGCCATCATTCCTCCCGTAAGCGGGGGTTAGTCGTCAATCCAGTATCCTCTTTTTTAACTATATGGTTGCCTTAACTTCTGATCCTATCGATTTGGGTTCAGCACACAAGTATTTACAATCCGATCAGGCCGGAGCCATCAATTTTTTTCTGGGCGCCGTACGCGACAATACCGCAAACCGGGCCGTTGACCGGCTCGAATACGAAGCCTATGACCGGATGGCCATCAGCGAAATGCAGAAAATTGCCGATGAAGCCTGTCGCCGCTGGACCATTCTGCGTTACGTTATTATTCACCGGACCGGGGTGCTGCGTGTCGGCGAAACTGCCGTCCTGATCGGGGTATCTACCCCACACCGGGGAGATTCGTTTGATGCCTGCCGGTATGTCATTGATACCATCAAGCAGACGGTGCCGATCTGGAAAAAAGAAGTACTGACCGACGGCGAAGTCTGGGTCAATGCACACCCGTAGGTAGCAAAGCCTTCCGGGGAGTTAAAAGCTTCCCGGAAGGCTTTGATGTGTCAGTCCTGCGGAACCGCATAATTACCCATGATCGGATAATGGTCGGAAAAGGGAACAGAACGGAACGTTTGAAAATCCACTGCCTTGATGGCGGGATTGAAGAACTGATTATCAATCCGGATAAACCGGGGCGACCGGTTGAGTGTAAAACCAAACCCGTGCCCTGCCTCTTCAAAGGCATTCGACAGCTTCCGGCGCAGCAGCGTGTAGACTACACTGTATGGCGTTTCGTTAAAATCTCCGGTGACAATGACCGGATACGGACTTTCGTCGATGTATTTTTCGACGAGGGTTAACTGCTCCCGCCGGTCGATAAATCCGGACTTCAGTGCCCCGAGAATGCCTTTGGTTTCGTGCCGCACACCGGCCATTTCATCCTGCCGGATGACACGGCCAACCCGGATGCCCATCGACTGTAAATGAATGCAGATAACACGCACCCGTTTGCGGCCTGTCTGCAGATCAGCCCACACCAGGCCGTTCATTTCACGGCCAAATGCCTCACGTCCGGAATCCAGAATCGGATAGCGCGAAAACAGAGCTGTACCCGGATAGTCATTATGGCCCGGATTCATCAGGACCTGATAGCGGTAGCCCGTCTGACGAAACCGTTCTACCATGTTGAGCGGCCCCCTGTTGGTATGGCTCTGAAATTCCTGAAAGCACTTTACGTCGGCATCCAGCCCGACTACCCAATCGGTCATTTCACGGATTTTGGCAGTATCCCGCTTGTCGCGGTCCGATACATTAAATCCCATGACATTATAACTGAAGACAGACAGTGACTTTGCCGGTTCAGGAGCGTTCTGCTGACCCCAGTGCAGGGAAAACGTGCGGGGCCACAGCCAGAAGCCGGCCAGCATTACCATCAGCGACAGCATTATTTTCAGCGAACGGTTAATAGCCCAGCCCAGCATAAAAAGCAGGTGGCACACCCAGGCAACGGGCAGGCTCAGCATCAGCATACTGGCCGACCAGTGTTCGAGCGGCAGCTTGTAAAGCAGGTAATAAACGACCAGTGTATAGATGGCTAACCCCGTATTTACCGACCAGAAAACGGACCGGAAAAATGATCGGATAAGCGCTTTAGCAGAAAATGACGTCGGCATGTAATTGGATAAGCGACCTGTAAAGTGTCAAAAATAGCAGACACCGGATGGCTTACCGCATAAATCAGGCCGTTTTTTATGTTCGGGGCCTGTTTCTGCCCGCTACCGGCCGCTTTAGCGGTATTGCTGGTCTGGTCGCAATTTGCTATTTCATTTATAATCTGCTATATTTGCACCGTTTATTAAGTATTGAGGTGATCGGCAAAGGGAGGTAAACTCCCTTTTTTGTTACAGTAAAGGGAATGGATACAAAGGAAAAATTAGCAGAACTTATTCAGCCTTACTTGCCAGTCGATGCAACGAATGGTTCTGCAGTTCACGTTGTTGACATTCAGGTGGCGGGTAAGCAGGGAGGCCGTTTAAAGGTAACGATTCTGCTCGACAGCGACACAGGCATTACCATTGATCAGTGTGCCAGCGTCAGTCGTCAGTTGGGTAATCAGTTAGACGAAACAGATCTCTTCGACGGCCGTGCATTCACCCTTGAAGTTTCATCGCCGGGTGTTGACTTTCCGTTGACACAGCCCTGGCAGTTCCGCAAAAATATCGGTCGTCAATTACAGGTTACGCTTGCCGACGGCAGCGTGCTGCACGGTAAATTAGATGACTTGGCCGACGATCATATCGTGCTGGACATTGTTCCGGCGAAAAAGGCTAAAAGTAAAAAGAAGGCGGGTACCGACGAGGCAGCTCAACCTGAGGGGCCTACCCCTATTCAGTTCGAACAGATACAAAAAGCACAGGTAGAAATTTCCTTTAAATAGTTTACCGGTCAATGCCCTGATCTGAAGACGTTCTTCTTGTCGGGACCCTGATCCGTAAGCCGTAGACTTATTCAAGTTTATGACCAGTGGAGCACTGATAGAATCATTTGCTGATTTTGCCCGGTCGAAAAATATTGACCGGCCCACCATGATTGCGATCCTGGAAGAAGTCTTCCGGACTATGATTCGCAAAAAGTACGGGACAGACGAAAACTTTGACGTAATTATCAACGCTGAAAGCGGTGACCTCGAAATGTGGCGCACCCGCGAGATCGTTGATGACAACTCGGAAGACATTTGGGATTACGATAAAATTCCTCTGGCCGAAGCCCGCAAAATTCAGGACGATTTTGAAGTGGGCGAACAGGTTGCCGAGGAAGTAAAACTGGAAGACTTCGGTCGCCGGGTGGTTCAGACTGCCCGTCAGACACTCATCCAGAAAATCAAAGATCTGGAAAAAGAGTTATTATATCAGAAATACAAAGACCAGGTAGGTGATCTCATCACGGCAGAAGTATACCAGCTGCTGAAGCATGAGATTATTCTGGTTGACGGCGAGAATAATGAACTGAGTATCCCCCGTACGGAACAGATCCCGAAAGACCGTTACCGGAAAGGGGAGAACGTCAAAGCAGTTGTACACCGGGCAGAAATGAACAACGGTACGCCGAAAATTATTCTCTCCCGTACATCGCCGGTATTCCTCGAGCGTTTATTCGAAACGGAAATCCCGGAAATCTATGACGGCTTGATTTCCATCCGTAAAATCGTGCGTGAGCCGGGTGAGCGGGCAAAAGTAGCCGTTGAGTCATACGACGACCGTATTGATCCGGTGGGTGCCTGCGTGGGTATGAAAGGCTCACGGATTCATAGCATTGTCCGGGAATTGGGTAACGAAAATATTGACGTTATCAACTATACGGATAACCTTGAACTGCTGATTAGCCGTGCGCTTAGTCCGGCGAAAATCAGTACAACGAACATTGACCGTGAAAACCGCCGCGTGTCTGTTTTCCTGAAACCGGATCAGGTATCCCTGGCTATCGGTAAGGGCGGACAGAATATCAAGCTGGCCGGCCGTCTGGTCGATATGGAAATCGATGTGTTCCGCGAAAATGAAGGACCGGAAGATGACGAAGACGTTGATCTGAACGAATTCTCGGATGAGATCGAAGAGTGGATCATCGACGAACTGCGTCGTGTCGGACTCGATACCGCGAAGAGCGTACTGGCCTTGAGTAAGGAAGAGCTTGTCCGGCGTTCTGACCTTGAGGATGACACAATCGAAGAAATTCTTGACATTTTACGTCACGAATTCGAATAGTCTGTGTGTAAGGCGCATAGATACGAATGAAGCACCCGAAACCGCTGTTTCATTCATATCTGTGCGCGCTGTTTAACGTAAAATAAAGAAGCCAGGGATTTTTCTTAGCATAACCGTTGTTCTAAGGATACAAACAACCATTAACTTTGCCAATTAGATTATTGAATAGAAAAGGAACGTATGGCAGAAGATAAATCAATGCGGCTAAACCAGGTGGCAAAAATTCTCAACGTGGGACTGTCCACGGTGGTGAGTCGTCTTTCTGCCAAAGGTTTTAAAGTCGAAAGTAACCCCAACGCCAAAATCAACGCCGAACAGCTTGATTATCTGTCGAAAGAGTTCAAATCTACGGAGTTACACCAAGGCAACCGCAAGACCGCCGAGACGGTGGCCGAACCAACCCGTAAACAGGAAGACGTTATATTGTATCGTCGGGACGATACCGGACGTCCGGTAGCCTCTACACCACAACCGGCAGGTGACGCTAAACCCGCACCAGCCGAAGCAAAGCCGGAACCGGCAAGCGGTTCTGTGTTGCCAGGCCTTAAGGTACTGGGTAAAATTGATCTGAATGCAAAACCAGGCTCGTCATCGATCAGCTCCGGAACACCTGCTCAGGCAGCTCCGGCTCAGCCCGTGACGCCGCCGGCCGAACATAAACCAGCTGCTCCGGCACCGGAACCTGTCAAGGCTCCTGTACAGGAAGCAGCTCCTGCTCCTGTTAAACCGGTTACACCGCCAGCGGCTCCGGTTGAGGCAAAAGCACCTGTTCAACAACAACCTGAACCACCAAAACCACAGCCGGCTGACACTAAGCCCGTGGAGAAGGTGGCTCAGCCAACAGCGCCAGTTCAGGAAAAATCACAGCCGGCTCCTGCCCCTAAGCCGGAGCCTGTTGCACCTGTCGTGGCCGAAAAAGCTGTACAGCCAGAACCCTCAACGCCTGTGGCGGCTCCCAAACCAGCGGAACCAAAACCGGCGGGGGTGTCCGCACCAGTTGTTGCTGACAAATCCAACGAGACTAAACAAGCGGAACCTACGAAGCCAATCGAAGCTGTATTACCAAAAGCTGAGCAGACTCAACCAGAGCAGCGCACTCCGAGTCGCCAGCAAGACCAAAAACCTGCTCCTCCATCCGAACAGCGAAATGCTGCCCGCCCGAGTGAGCCACAACGTACGCCGGAACCGGAAACGCCTGCTGCTCAGGGAGCTGATCACGGTTCAGACATTGAACCGGAAACGATCCGCGCCGAGGGCCGCCATCAGTTAGGCGGTCTGAAAATTCTGGGCAAAATCGAGCTGCCGGTTGAACCAACACGTTCATCAAACAATGACCGTGACAAAAAGAAGAAACGGAAACGTATTCGTGGTAAGGAAGGCGTAGCAGTGAACCCGTCTCAGGGTCAGCCAAACGCCGGACAGGGTCAGGGACAAGGCGGTCAGGGTCAGGGACAACGTCCGCATGGCCAGGGCGGTCAGGGTCAGGGACAACGTCTGCACGGCCAGGGTCAGGGACAACGCCCGCAGGGGCAGCGTCCGGAACATGGTGGTAACCGGAACCAGCAGGATCGCCCGCAAGGAGGCGGCCAGCAACAGGGTCAGGGTGGACCACGCGGCGACCGCCCGAATCAGGGACCGCGTACTGACAACCGGCCGAATCAGGGACCACGTACCGACAATCGTCCGAACCAGAATGCCAACGCAGGTGGCGGTGGTGCTCCGGCAAACACCGGCGGTGGCGGCAACAAAAAGCCGGCACCGGGTAGCAACAACCGCAATGATCGCAACAAACGCGACCGCCGCGAAGCTCCGACGGATGCTGACGTTAAAAAGTCAATCCAGGAAACCCGCGCACGGATGTCGGGTAACCAGCCGAACCGTGGTGCTGACCGTCGGCGTGATCGTCGCCGCGAACGGGCCGACAGGGTTCGTGAACAGGCGGAACTCGATCAGCAGGAATCAAAAACACTGAAGGTAACCGAGTTCGTTTCGGCAAACGACCTGGCGTCTCTGATGGATGTTTCGGTGAACGAAGTAATCGGTACATGTATGAGCCTGGGTATGTTCGTTTCGATCAACCAGCGTCTCGATGCGGAAGCCATTACCGTTATCGCCGATGAATTCGGATACGACGTTCAGTTTGTAACGGCAGAAGAAGAAGTTGAATCAGGCATCGTTGAAGAAGCGGATGCCCCTGAAACACTCGAACCGCGTGCCCCGATCGTTACGATTATGGGTCACGTTGACCACGGTAAAACGTCGTTACTTGACTATATCCGCCGCGCGAAAGTAGCGGCCGGAGAAGCCGGTGGTATCACTCAGCACATTGGTGCCTACAGCGTGAAGACGAAAGACGGCCGGATGGTAACCTTCCTCGATACCCCTGGTCACGAAGCCTTTACGGCGATGCGTGCCCGTGGTGCGAAAGTAACCGACGTTGTTATCATCGTAATCGCGGCTGACGACAGTATCATGCCACAAACGCGTGAAGCAATTAACCACGCGCAGGTTGCCGGTGTACCAATCGTATTTGCCTTCTCTAAAGTCGATAAGCCAGGGGCCAATCCGGAGAAAATCCGTGAAGCGCTTGCGAACATGAACATGCTCGTGGAAGACTGGGGTGGTAAATATCAGGCACAGGAAATTTCATCGAAATCAGGGCTTGGTATCGACGATCTGCTTGAAAAAGTATTGCTCGAAGCGGAATTACTGGAACTGAAAGCCAACCCAAGCCGGAAAGCTGTCGGTACCGTAATTGAAGCCTCACTTGATAAAGGACGTGGTTATGTATCAACCGTATTGATCGAAAGCGGTACGCTCCGCCAGGGCGACATCATGCTTGTCGGTGCTCACTACGGCCGTATCCGTGCCATGACGGATGACATTGGCAGCCGGATTAAGGAAGCGGGTCCATCGACACCGGTTCAGATTCTGGGTCTGCCGGGTGCACCACAGGCCGGTGACAAGTTCAACGTGATGGAAACTGAGCGTGAAGCCCGTGAGATTGCCAACAAACGGGAGCAATTGCTGCGTGAGCAGTCGCTGCGTACCCGCAAGCATATCACACTGGAAGAAATTGGCCGCCGGAAAGCAATCGGTAGCTTCAAGGAACTGAACGTGATTGTGAAAGGTGACGTGGATGGTTCGGTAGAAGCCCTTTCTGACTCCCTGCTTCAACTGTCTACCGGAGAGGTACAGGTCAACATCCTGCAAAAAGCCGTGGGTCAGATTTCGGAATCAGACGTCCTGCTGGCATCTGCTTCCGATGCGATCATTGTCGGCTTCCAGGTTCGTCCTTCGGTAAACGCCCGCCGTCTTGCCGAACAGGAACAAATCGAGATCCGTCTGTACTCGATCATCTACGACGCAATCAACGAGATCCGCGACGCGATGGAAGGCTTATTGGCACCAACAACCGAAGAAGTTATCACTGGTAACATCGACGTTCGTGAAGTCTTCAAAATCAGTAAAATCGGTACGGTTGCCGGTTGTATGGTTACCGATGGTACCATCAAACGGAACAACAAAGTCCGGGTTATCCGTGATTTCATCGTTATCCATACGGGCGAGATCAGCGCGCTGAAACGCTTTAAGGATGATGTCGGTGAAGTACGTCAGGGCTACGAATGTGGTCTGAGCGTGAAGAACTTTAACGATATTGAAATCGGTGACCAGATCGAAGCGTTTGAAGTGAAAGAAGTTAAACGTACGCTGTAAGGCATCGTTTACCAATCCTATACAGTCCCCGGCCAGTCAACACGGCCGGGGCTTTTTTTTGTCCCCTGTTTAACCACTCATACAGATGCCTGTCCGACGCTTGCCGGTTTATCGTATACTTGCAGCATGAAACCCTACGATCCTGGTCTGCACATACTGGCCTCCTTTTCATCGACTGCCGGACAGCTGACGGATATGGCTGGCTGCCAGGCTTTTTTTAATCAGCTGATCGACCAGCTTGATCTGTGTAAAGTCGGCGAGGTTTACCACACGTTTCCAAATCAAAGCTTTACGGCTGTTATCGCTCTGACAGAATCGCACCTCTCTATTCATACCTGGCCGGAGCATACTCTTGCCACATTTGACGTTTTTTTGTCTAACTTTCAGTGTGATAACACCGACAAGGTACGCCGGATCTATACTGAAACGCTGGCGTATTTTGACGCTACCGCCGTTCACGTTCAGGAAATCAGCCGTTAAGCCCTTATGAGCAACTCTGAAACCACGCCCGACGGCCAGACGCCTGAAACGCTTATCTGCCCTAACTGTCAAAAAGACGTACTGTATTATGATCGTGTTGACAGTTATTATTACGGCTGTCCGCACTGCCGTCAGTTTTTTGAATATGAAAATGAAGGTCCGCCGGTAAAACTGCACGTGTTTAAACCAACGGCGGCTTTACCACTACTGAAAATTGGTCAGGAAGGGTTTCTGCGGCAAACGTGGGTACGGGTGGTTGGCTACCTGTACCAAAAAGAACAGGAGGCTGCCGAACACTGGGGCGAATATGTGCTGCTCGACCGCGATGGTCACCACAGCATGCTTGCTGAATACCAGGGACACTGGACACTGATTAAACCACAAGCAGGTCAATACAAAGAATTTGCGGGCAAAGGCAAAGCCCGCTATGTGGATACCCCGGAGCGTCAATACCGCCTGTTTCACCGCTATAGCCCGGCAACACTGTATGCAGTGGGTGAATTTGACTGGAATATCCTGGACGATAAGGAGCTAAAGGTCTCTGAGTATATTCATCCGCCGTTCAGCCTGACCCATGAGCAGACAGCAAAGCAGTCGGACTGGTATATAGGCGAATACATACAGCCTGAGGAAATTGCTACCGCTTTCGGGCTTGATAAGGCATATCTACCTACTCCTTTTGGCATCGGTGCCAGTCAGCCCTCACCCGTTGAGCAAAGCTGGCCGTCACTGAAGCAGGTAACGCTGTATGCCCTGTTACTCCTGCTTGTCCTGCAGCTGTTGTTCAGCCTGTTCAGCTGGAACAAAACGGTTTATGAAGATAGCTTTACAGCTTATCCGGATACCGGTAAACACGCAGAGGCCAACAGCTGTAAGCCGTTTATTTCCCCGGAATTTACGGTTAAAGGCCCAACCCTGCTGGAGTTCCGGTTTAGTGCCCCTCTGGACAATCAGTGGCTTGAACTGCCCGTCAGTGTGATTGATGAAGGGTCCGGCAAAGCGTATACCTTTACCAAAGCGCTCGAATACTATCATGGTGTTGACGGCGGAGAAAGCTGGTCAGAAGGCGACCGGAACGAAAATGCGTACCTGTCCCGTATGCCATCCGGCCGTTATCACCTGAATATTTACCCCTATTCCGGCAGTCTTAGTCCGGTAACGATACACCTTGCTGTCCGGCAGAAAACGTCGCTTGCTAACCTGTTTCTTATTGCGGGGCTGTTACTGATTTATCCGTTATACCAGTATGCCAGACAACGTTGGTTTGACTACAGCCGCTGGAGTAACAGTGACTATTCAGACATCGAGGAATCGTAACACTAATGAAGATGATGTTAAACACTATGCTTACGCACCTGAAAACCGTGAAGTTTTACGTTGCCCTTGCAGGCTTATTACTGGGCCTGTTTATCTGGGCCGAATCGACCGGCACTTTACTCACCGGCGACGACAAGGAAACGGTCGAAGATCACGGACAGGCTGGCGGAAGTCATTACAGCGGCCGTAGCCGTCATTATTACGGCCGTAGCTCATTTCACCATAAATAACCCCCTCCTGCTGTATGGAAGAATACCTGAACATTAAGTACATCGCCGCTTCGGTTGTCTACTCCCTGCTGGGCATTGTCATTCTCGTCGTTGCCTTTGTCATTATTGAGAAGCTGGCACCCGAGAATCTCTGGAAAAAAATTGTTGACGAACAGAACGTTGCGCTGGCCATTATGGCCGCCGGTTTTATGCTGGCTGTAGCGATCATCATTAGCTCTGCCATACATGGCTGATTCCGGATCGCCAAATCACCGGCAGTTACTGTTGCTGATTTCGGTTTTCATTATTGCCACGTGTGGCCTCATTTACGAGCTGGTTGCCGGTACACTGGCAAGCTACCTGCTAGGCGATTCGGTCATGCAGTTTTCGACCATTATCGGAGTCTACCTGTTTTCGATGGGCATCGGATCATGGCTGTCTAAATTTCTGGACAGCAATCTGCTCAGGTGGTTTATCCGCATCGAGCTGATGGTCGGTATCATCGGCGGCCTCAGTGCGCCTACCCTGTTTGTGCTGTTTGAATTTACGGCTTCGTTCAGACTCCTGCTCTACACGTTTGTCAGCCTGACCGGTATACTGGTCGGGCTGGAGATTCCGTTGCTGATGCGGATTCTGGAAAACCGGATTGCGTTTAAAGAGCTGGTTTCGCAGGTATTTACCTTTGACTACATCGGTGCACTGCTGGCATCGCTGATTTTCCCACTCGTGCTGGTACCCTACCTGGGCCTGATCCGGACGTCCGTTTTTTTCGGGCTCATGAATGTAGGCATTGCGGCCATTCTGCTGTATCAGTTTCCGGAAACACGCCCGTACAGGCCCTCACTCCTGACGGGTATTCTGGCGACAGCGCTGGTCCTGGCAACCGGCTTTGTCTTTGCCGGTCAGATTATGTCGTTTGCGGAAGGACAATCGTTTCAGGATCGGGTGATTTATGCGAAAAGTACCCTTTACCAGCGCATCGTGCTGACTCAGAACCGCCGCGACATGCGGCTATACCTCAACGGCAATCTACAATTCAGCTCGGCCGATGAATACCGCTATCATGAAGCGCTGGTGCATCCGGTAATGCAGGGCACCCAATCCCCTGAAAAAGTGCTGGTGTTAGGCGGCGGCGATGGTCTTGCCGTGCGCGAACTGCTCAAATATCCCTCGCTGACCAGTATCCGGCTGGTCGATCTGGATGCGGGGATGACGCAGTTGTTTCAGCAGAACTCCCGCCTCCGCCAACTCAACAGGAATTCACTGTTGTCTCCGAAAGTACAGGTAATCAACGCTGATGCGTTTACGTGGGTGCGCGCCGATACCAGCCGTTACGATGTCATTATCATTGACTTTCCAGACCCGTCGAACTATTCAATCGGGAAACTTTACACAACAACGTTCTATCAGGAGCTGGACCACCTGTTGAGCCCGGCGGGTGTGGTGGTAGTCCAGTCTACCTCGCCGTTTGTCGCCCCGAAGTCCTACTGGTGTATCAATCACACGCTTCAGGCTGCTGGTTTTCAGACGATTCCCTATCACCTGTACGTTCCATCGTTTGGCGAATGGGGTTATGTGCTGGCCTTACGGAATAAACACTGGCGGCTAAACGGCAAACTCCCGCCGGATCTGCGGTTTCTGAATCAGCAGACGCTGCGGGATATGCTCCACTTTCCGCCCGACATGGCCGAAGTACCAACGGAGGTAAACAAGCTTAACAATCAGGCACTCGTTCAGTATTTTGAGGAAGAGTGGGCCCCTTATGCCAACTAACCCACACCCTGATATGCCCATTTCAGACCATACAGACCGGATGTCCCGCCGGCAATTTCTGGCACAAACGGGACTGGGTACGGCTGCCTTATTCACCGGCACAGTAACGCTTGACGGGTGCGCACCGGCCAACGACACCAGCCATATTACCGGTCAGCTGAACGGGCCCAACCACCGGCTGGGCCATCTGCTGCGGGATGCAGGCCACGGCCGCTGGGCGCTTCCCGACGTCCCGTTTACCCCGCCACCGGTTGAACCGGCCCATGATGTCGGGATTCTGATCATTGGCGGCGGAGTAGCCGGATTATCAGCCCGCCGCTGGCTGGAACAACAGGGCGTCCGGAATATCCTGCTGATCGAACTGGAAGAAGAGACAGGCGGTAATGCGCAGTCGGGTGAGAATCCGGTTTCGGCCTATCCGCTGGGTGCACACTACCTGCCCATACCGGATGGCCGTAACCGCGAGTTGCTGGATTTTTTGCAACAGGCAGACGTCATTACCGGTTTATCGCCGGAAGGCTTACCGGTTTATAACGACTACTACCTCTGCCACGATCCGGAAGAACGGCTGCTGATCAACGGCTATTGGCAGGAAGGCCTGCTACCTACTGTTGGCCTATCAGCCGATGAGCAGGCGCAGACAGGCCGGTTTCTGGCCCTGACCGAAGTCCTGAAAAAAGCCGTCGGAACGGATGGCCGTGATGCATTTGCTATCCCCGTTGCAGAATCATCCGCCGATCCGGCGTGGCAAAAGCTCGATACCCTTTCCTTTGAGGCGTATCTCGATCAGGAGGGATTTACCTCTCCCTACCTGCGCTGGTACCTCGA
Source organism: Arsenicibacter sp. R0_47 (assembly GCF_057652235.1). NCBI lineage: Bacteria > Pseudomonadati > Bacteroidota > Cytophagia > Cytophagales > Spirosomataceae > Arsenicibacter > Arsenicibacter sp. R0_47. The sequence goes on from NZ_JBYFCJ010000006.1 coordinate 317,549, forward strand.
CTATGCCTGTAAAGACGATTACGGCACCAATCTGGCCAACACCTCGGCCTGGGCAGGGCTGCACTACTTTGCTGCCCGCAAAGGTAAAGCCGCCAACGCATCGGCCTCGTCGGTACTGACCTGGCCGGAAGGCAACGCCTTTCTGGCAACGGCCCTCCGCCATCAGGCGACAAGCACGGTCGAAACCGGTTGGCTGGCCCACTCGATCCGGCGCGACGCCGACCGGATTTATGTAAAAGCGTTTTCCGGACAGACGCAGCAACCGGCCTTTTTCCGGGCCAGACAGGTGATTCTGGCGACACCGCAGTTTATCAGCCAACGCCTGATCAGCGCCATCGCTCCGGAACGGCTAACGCTGGCCGATACATTTCACTATGCGCCGTGGCTCGTGGCCAACCTGACCGTTAGGGCGCTCCCGCAGGATCGCGGCATGCCTTCATGCTGGGACAATGTGTTTTATGGCACCGAATCGGTAGGCTACGTGGTGGCGCAGCATCAGTCGCTGCAACCCCAAAGCGAGCAACAGGTTATTACCCTGTACTGGCCGCTGACAAAAGAGTCACCGGACCTTGCCCGCCGGAAAGCGTATCAGACGCCGTATGCCGACTGGAAACAAATGATTCTGGCAGAGCTGGAACAGGGACATCCGGGTGTAACGGCCTATGTAAACGACGTACAGGTATGGATTTGGGGGCACGGCATGATTGCGCCCCAGCCAGGATTTATTTCAGGTCAGGCCAGAAAACAGGCCGCCCGACCCGTTGCCGGTCAGCTCTTTTTTGCTCATTCCGACCTGAGCGGCATGTCTATTTTTGAAGAAGCGTTTTATCAGGGTATCCGCGCGGCAAAGGAAGTACTGCACGGGCAGAAGCGTTGATCAGAATTCGAGGATATCTGCCAGTACCGTTTCAAAGCCAATCAACACATCCTCACCGGTTAACTTTTCTGAAAACAGCTTCGCGACGACAGGTGCGTCAGGCTTGTAGATAAATGTTTTCCCATCGCGGGGTGAGACGAGCCAGCCAAGCCGTACGCCGTTTTTCAGCCAGATAGTCATCTTGTCGTGTAGCTGATTGAGGTTATCTGTGTCAGATGCCAGTTCGAGCACAAAATCAGGAACCAGATACGGAATGGACTTTTTAACGCCGGCACTCAGCGCCTCCCAGCGATCACGTTTAATCCAGGCAACATCAGGAGCGCGCATCGACCGGTCGGGCAGGAAAAAACCACCGTTTGAATCAATGACTTTACCGGCCTTTGTACGCCGGTTCCAGACGCCAAATTCTGTATTTAACTCGCTGTTATTCGAGCTTGTTAACAAGTAAGTAGGTGACATATCTATAAAGAGCATGCCGTGCTCATCGCGCTCGATATGCAGTTCAGGGTTGGCGGTACAGAAAGAGACCAACTCATCATCTGTAAATTGCTCAACATGAGGTATGTGTAACGGCACAATCATGGCTTTCTCCGGTTAGCTACCAACAAAAATAAGAAAATAACCGGCTGGTAGCGACAAATTCAGTAAGTTCGCCCCGAAATTAAACGACCTACGACAAACAATGAAAACGGTTGATTCGTACAACTTCGCCGGTAAAAAAGCCTTAGTCCGCGTGGACTTTAACGTACCGCTCGACAGCAACTTTACGATCACGGATGATACGCGTATTAAAGCGACGATTCCGACAATCTCTAAAATCCTGAACGACGGTGGCTCGGCCATTCTGATGTCACACCTTGGCCGTCCGAAAGGGGGTCCGGAAGAGAAATACTCGCTGAAGCACCTGGTGCCGACACTGTCTGAAACATTCGGTCGTGAGGTTAAATTTGCCGATGACTGCATCGGTCAGTCGGCCATTGATCAGGCTGCAGCCCTGCAACCAGGCGAAATCCTGTTGCTGGAAAACCTGCGTTTCTACAAGGAAGAAGAAAAAGGCAACGTTGAGTTCGCCGAAAAACTATCCAAACTGGGTGATGTATGGGTGAATGATGCTTTTGGTACGGCCCACCGCGCCCACGCCTCGACAGCCGTTATCGGGCAGTTCTTCGAAGACCGCGTGTGTGGCTATGTCATGCTGGCTGAAATCGAAAATGCTGACAAGGTGCTTGAAAAAGGCGAGAAACCATTCACCGCCATTATGGGTGGTGCTAAGATTTCGGACAAAATCCTGATCATTGAGCGCCTGCTCGACAAAGTTGACAACCTGATCATTGGCGGCGGTATGACCTATACCTTCGTGAAAGCGCAGGGTGGCAGCATCGGTAAATCCCTGCTCGAAGCCGATAAGCAGGAACTGGCGCTTGAGATCCTGAAAAAAGCAAAGGAAAAAGGCGTTAACATCATTTTCCCGGTAGATAACCTCTGCGCCGATGCGTTCTCAAACGATGCCAACACGCAGGTAGTTGCCAGCGGTGAAATTCCTGACGGCTGGGAAGGTCTTGACATCGGTCCGGAATCGATCAAGGCATTTGCCGAAGTCGTGAAAAACTCAAAAACCATCCTGTGGAACGGTCCGATGGGTGTATTTGAATTCGAGAACTTCGCTAAAGGTACAAATGCAATTGCCGAAGCTGTTGTGGAAGCAACCGAGAAAAACGGTGCATTCTCCCTGATCGGTGGCGGCGACTCTGCCTCTGCTATCAACCAGGCCGGTTACGGTGACCGCGTAAGTTACGTATCAACCGGTGGCGGTGCATTACTTGAATACATGGAAGGCAAAGAATTACCCGGTGTTGCTGCGCTGAAATAATACTTTTTAGTATATTAGCCAAGCCGCAATCAAAAAAGCCACCTTTCAATACGAAGGTGGCTTTCCGGCACATTTTCTTAACCTAAACTAATATCTATTGAGTGATTGTGCGAGTGAGTGATTGAGTGGCCTTTACAATTCGCTCAATCACTCATTCACCCAATCGCTAATTGTTTCCTCCCGCGCGGCTTTGTTCGGCCGATGTTGCTGACTGACGCTGACGGGCTCCTTTCACGTTCTGGTTACCGAAGCGATAGGTAAAGGTCGCCCGCACAATCCGGCTCTCCCAGCCTGCTTTCACCCGGAAATTAATGTCCTGGTACTGCGCAATACCATTGAAACGGTTCAGCCACAGCGGATCGTTAATGTTTACTTTCAGCGTACCTTTCTTGTTAAGTACTGATTTCTGCATACCCATGCTGAAGGCGCCCTGCGGCTGGTAGCGGTAGAACCCGTACACGCCCGGTGAATTATACCATCCTGACAGCTCAGCGGTAAAGCCTTTGCCCAGCACGAATGAGTTTGAGGTATACAGGTTATAAGCAACAAACGAAACGTTATACTGTGCACCCAGATAAGGTGAGTTAAACCTATTGTAGTATGCCGTTACGTTGTTCTGCATGCTCCACCACTTATTGACCCGGACCGGAAAGCTAACTGTCAGGTTAACGTTATCCTGCGTCGCTAAATTGTCGGTGATTACGTAAGTGATGTTTTTTTCCGGAATCTGGCCAGGCACCTCATCCACAATCACATCCGTTGTCCGGCTGTAGCCCAGCGAAGTTGAGAACGTTCCCTTATATACGTGTGTCAGCTGGAACGAGTTTGTAAACTGCGGACGCAGGTACGGGTTACCTTCCTTATAAGTATACGGATCCAGATAGAAACGGAACGGATTCAGGTTCTGGTAATTCGGACGGTCGATCCGGCGGCTGTACGACAGGTTCAGAACGTTGTTTGTATCCAGCTGACGTGACAGGAACACGGTCGGGAACAGGTTGGTATAAGACCGGTCAACCACTTTATTCAGCGTTACTGAATTGCCGCGCGATTGGGTATTCTCCACCCGTACACCTGCCTGGAACGTTGTCCGCTTGTCGATCTTGCCCGAATAGTTGGTATACGCCGCGTTAATTTTCTCCGTATAGATGAACTGGTTCGACTGACCCGCATTCGGCACCCAGCGGCCATCTACATAATCATCGTAGCTCATGTTGTTGTCGGATGACACATAACTGCTCTTCACCCCGGCTTCGAACTTACCACCCTTAGCTGTCGGGTGTACGTAATCTGACTTAAACGCCCAGATGTTGATCTCCGATGGCATAATGTTCCGGACAATTTCCGCCGGACGAACCGTATTGCCTTTCGCATCCTGATACGTGGTGTTCAGGTTGTTATACGAATCGCCATTAAAGTAAGAGTAGTCCATATCGGCAGTCAGCTCGCGGCCTTTACCGTTAAAATCGTATTTATAGTTGACGTTGCCAGTCAGGTTACTCCATTTGTTTTTTACGCCTACGTTTGTGGTCGGTTTCAGCGTAATGTTGCCGTTAGCGTCCTTAATCGTGGTATAATTGAAAGCATTCATCTGCTGCCAGTCATTGATAAATCCTGTAGTCAGGAAGCCGATTGTGCTTTTTTTGCTCACGAAATAGTCCAGACCCGCCCGTACATTATGGCCGTCAAACCGGTTGGGGCGGTACGAATTCTGCTCGAAATAGGTCAGCGACGTACCGTTCGGAATTGTCCGCGTGATTTCGTTGATCTGGAAACGACGGTTGTGGAAAAAGCTGTAGTTCCCGAATGCGTTGATTTTACCGACACGGTGGTTCAGACTCAGGTTTGTATTCGCTTTTTCGAAGCGGCCATACCCTGCCCCAAGGGTGAGAGTACCGTTTGTACCAAAGTTTTTATTCTTCTTCATCCGGATATTGATAATCCCGACGTTACCGGCCGCATCGTATTTCGACGAAGGATTGGTGATGATCTCAATCTTCTCGATGTTGTCGCTTGGCGTGTTTTTCAGGAGGTTAGCCACATCAGCTGACGACAGATAGGTCTGTTTGCCGTCAATCATGACAATCACGCCTGATTTACCTTTCAGCTGCAATTGATCGGTCTGCCGGTCGATAGTCACGCCCGGGGCTTTTTCCAGCACTTCCAGGGCAGTACTACCACTCGATACGATGCTGTTTTCGACATTCACCACCGTGCGGTCGATTTCCTGTTCGATGAACGGTTTTTTCGCCGTTACCTTCACCTCGGTCAGGCTTTTTGATTCTTCCGGCATCGTCAGCGCCGGCATTTCGGCAAACGGATGATTCTGGTCAAGGGTAAAGGCTTCGCTATATGTTTTACGGAAACCGAGCTGCTGCGCTAACACGCGGTACTGACCGGCTCCGATGCTTTCAAAATCATATTTACCGGCAACATCGCTGACCGCGCCTTTTACCAGCGTCGAGTCTTTTGCTTTTACCAGCATCATGGTAACGAACTCCAGCCCTTTGCCGGCTCCGTCAACGACAGTACCACGTACGGTGCCCCGAACAGGATTCTGGGCCCATGTGGTGGTTGCAAGCAAGGCTGCAACAAATGTGGAGGTAATAAATGCTTTCATCGTGTTAAGAAATTTGTTGTCTACGAATCTTCAGTGTTGCTTACTGTTCAAGCTAGTGTTGTTGTTTCTGCTCAGGCAGGATATTGTTCCCGTTGAACTACATTGCAAAGTTAGGTAGTTTGCATTGCATAGTACCTTTTCTTACACGAATGGTAAATTCGGAAGGATGACTGGTTCAAGGGGAGGAAATTGGCAAAAAACTGCTTAACGACGATGTAACGTTCTTTTTAAAGAGGCTGGTCAACAACCAAACGTTGCATAAACAGGCAAAAATAAATGACCAAATCGCAGAAAGCCGGGTAGAGACGCAAGATCTTGCGTCTCATCAAACCGCTTAGGTTAGCTGGGATACGATGTAATGATTAAAGACACCGCAAAACAGAGACGCAAAATATTGCAGAAATGAGACGCAAGATAAACCGCTCACGTTAGCTACCGCAAAACAGAGACGCAAGATAAACCGCTCACGTTAGCTACCGCAAAACAGAGACGCAAAATATTGCGTCTCTACGGCTTACAGGCGCAGGCCGGCGCTCCAGACATTCAGATCAGGGCCTTGACCGGCACGGAACAATGGCGATGGCTCGTAGCGGAAGAAGAAGGCGCTGCCTTTATTCCAGCCGATTTCGCCGGTTACTCCCCAGCGGACAGGGCTCAGGTTATACGAACCGTGGTCGCGGATAGCGCGGTTTTTGCGGCCGTCGGTTTCTTCCCGCTTCAGCGACGTGTAGCTATCCACACGCGTTCCGATGTAGGCACCGGCACCGAACCAGAAGCCTGATGAGAACCGGACATTCAGTACGGCCGGGACATTTACCTGCGTAACCACCAGCTTTGATTTACGAAGCGGCTGCACGGCCGGAATTACGTCCAGTACATTGTTGCGTTCAACCAGTACCTGATTGTCTTCAAACATAAAGTTATTCCAGGCAATCTCCGGTCCGATCCCTAACCGGAGCTTAGCGTTTTTCCCCTGCGCCAGGGTAATGTTGCGGCGCCATGACAAAGCTACGAAGCGGGAACCGCCGGTGCGCAGGTCATAGTTGAGCGGGGCAGCTGCATTCCAGTTGTTGAAACCGATGTACAGGCCGAAGTCTTTGGTTACCCGTTTGACGACGCGGTCGGCTTTGGTGTCAATCGTAATGGTGGTTACAGTAGTCGAGGTTGTCGTGGTTGTTTTTGTGCTGTCTGACGGTGTCTGGGCAGCGGCCATTGAGGTGGCAAAAGCAGCGATGGCGAGCGAAAGTACTGAGAACGTTTTCATGGCTTTTTGTGAGTTTATGATTTAGTATTTGTCGTTTTCTGATGGGTAGATGCACGCTTTCCGGCGGCTGGTTGCACGCTGTCAGATTTTTTTTTATTTTTTTCTGTCAGCCTGCCTGACAGGGGCCTGCCCTGAACGACGGATCAAAACTGCAACCTCCGGACCACCTCTGCCGCATCAATTCGACCAATCTGCTGAATACCTCGTCAAGCCTCGTGATACATCGGTCAACCCGCTAAGAAGCGGATATTTTCCATACTTACAGTTGGTCGGCCAAAGCAGGGCGTTTGTCGAAGATTTTTGGGACAGGTATTTTGTGCCGGTTAAGTTTGCAACAAACTCCGACAGTCATGAACATCGTTTTCCCACGGTTATCGGCCACATTCATCCGGAACAGCCTGTACCTACTGGCCTTTTTTGTTCAGTTATTTACCATTGCGAGCAGTCCGGGACGGCTTTCCTACTTTACCGTTACGTTTACCTTTGCCCGCTGGATCAGTGTATATATGTATCACGTCTGGATACTGAACCGGTTTTTACCAACCCGTAAATACAGTTATCTGCTGATTGGTACAGTGCTTGCCGTCATCAGCTTTATCGTCACCCGGTATACACTCGAAGAAATAATGTCGCCCCTGCTGTTCAATGCCCGGAATTATTCTGAAGACACCACACTGACCTACTATATTGAAGACAATTTCTATTTTGCCCTACCAACATTGGGCCTGGGCTGGCTGGTAAAACTCATAGAAGACTGGTTTACCTATCAGACTGAACGCAGCAGTCTGGTTTCTGAACGCAATACGGCCGAACTGGCGTTTTTAAAATCACAGGTGAATCCGCATTTTCTGTTTAATACGCTCAACAACATTTATGCCCTTACCTACACCAAATCGCCGGAAGCGCCGGGAGCTGTTCTTAAATTATCCGAACTCATGCGGTACATGCTCTATGAAAGCAGCAGCCCCGACGGCCAGTCGCGGACCGTCGCCTTGTCGAAGGAGGTGAACTACCTGACAAACCTGATTGACCTGGAAAAAATCCGCGTCGCCAATGCGCAGGTACATTTTCAGGCCGATGGTAACCTTGATCTGTACCGCATCGAGCCGCTGCTGCTGATTACCTTTGTGGAAAATGCCTTTAAGCACGGCGATCTTACCAACGCCGGTCAGCCGCTGACAATCCTGTTATCGGTAAAGCAGGGGCAGCTGACGTTTATTACCAAAAATAAAATTGCACAGCGCGAAAAAGACGGCGTTGGTGGTATAGGTTTGCAAAATGTACAGCGTCGGTTAGCGTTGCTGTATCCTGACCGGCACACCCTCCGCGTTAATGAGGAAAACGGAGCGTATGTCTGTCATCTTACCATCCAGCTTTAATTCATTTTTAATATTACCCTGATGGCTAATCCGCTACGCACGCTGATTGTCGATGACGAACCCCTGGCACACATGATTCTGACTGATTATGTGTCGAAAGTACCTTTTCTAACCCTGGCTGATGCTACTACCAGCCCGATTGAGGCGCTCACCAGGCTGCAACGCAACGAAGTCGACCTGATTCTGCTCGATATTCAGATGCCGGAACTGACCGGTATGCAGTTTCTGAAACTCGCCGGAAGCGGCCTGACCCCGCATCGCTGCCAGATTATCCTGACGACAGCCTATGCCGATTATGCCATCGAAGGCTACGAATACAATGTTGCCGATTACCTGCTGAAACCTATTTCGTTTGACCGGTTCCTGAAAGCCGTACAGAAAGCTGCCCAAATGGCCGGAGCCGCTCTCAATCCGGTGCTTCCGGATACCGCAACGGGCCAGAGTCCCGCTATACAACCGGACTTTATTTTTGTTAAAACCGAATACAAGTTGCAGCGTATTAACCTGCCGGATATTTTGTATATCGAAGGGCTGAAAGACTACCTGTCTATTTACACAACAACCGGACGTATTCTGGCTTTACAAACAATGAAAAATATGGATGAAAAGTTACCACCGGATAGTTTTATGCGCGTCCATAAATCCTACATCATTGCCCTGAAAAAAATCGACTCTATCGAACGAAACCGAATCTATATCGGCAAAACAATCATTCCGGTCGGAGATACATTCCGTGACGATTTTTATAAACGAATTGACCTATAACGTATACAATTAACTTTACCCTTTATTTACGGGTAACTACTTCACGCTGAACGACTCCAATAATTGCTTTGGCAATTATTTTATTAAACATTATTAAGTAATAACTGTAATAAAAACAGAATAATACTATAGATTAATTATTTATTAAAATACAACTTTATTTTTACCTGAATTTTTAACCTAAAAATCACGTGTAAAGATGAAAGTTATTTTACGATTCTACTTCATCATCGCTGCGTGGCTGATTACTTCGGTGGCATATGCCCAGAATCAAACCGTTACCGGCCGTATTACATCGGCTGAAGATGGCAGTAGTTTACCGGGAGTTTCAGTTGCAGTAAAAGGACAATCACGGGGAGTTGTTTCCGACGCTTCGGGCAATTACCGGATCGCTGTTCCGTCCACATCAACCCTTGTGTTCAGCTTTATCGGCTTCAACACGGTTGAGGAAATTGTGGGCTCCCGCACAACACTCGACATAACCCTGCAAACCAGTGTGCGTAACCTGTCTGAGGTGATCGTAACCGGCTTCGGTTCGCAGATCAAGCGCGACGTAACGGGCAACATCGCCAAGGTCCGGACATCCGAAATTCAGGATATGCCGGTGGCAACGTTCGACCAGGCCATTCAGGGTAAAGCGGCCGGGGTTCAGGTAAACGCCGGTTCGGGTAAACTGGGTCAAGGGATTCAGATCCGCGTCCGGGGCCAGTCGTCGGTATCCGCGTCGAACCAGCCGCTGTACGTCATCGACGGGATTCCGGTAACCACCGATAACCTGGCCCTGTCAGGCGGTGCGACAAACCCGCTGTCGGACATCAACCCGCAGGACATTGAATCGATTGAAATCCTGAAAGATGCCTCGGCCGCCGCTATTTACGGATCACGGGCCGCCAACGGGGTTGTGCTGATCACGACCAAACGCGGTAAGGCCGGCCGTACAAACGTGACCTTCGGTGCGCAGTACGGTGCCAGCACGCCAAGCCGTAAGCTGGAGTTTCTGAATACCCAGCAATACGTTGATTTCTACCTGAAAGCGGCTGGTAATTCTGACCGTATCGAAGGTATTAACGTCAACGATCCGGATTCGTACACGTCCTACATGAAGAGCTTCTTTGAGTCACAGAGCCTTGGTACGTTCGGTACAGCTAATCAGGTAAGCACTAACTGGGGCGATCTGGCCTATCAGGACGCCCCGTTCCAGCAGTATGACCTGAACCTGAACGGTGGCAACGAAAAAACATCGTTCTACATCTCGGGCCAGATTCTGGACCAGAAAGGGATTCTGGTCGGTAACCAGCTGGGCCGGATGTCGGGCCGCATTAACCTCGACCACCGCGTATCTGACAAGTTCCGGATTGGCTTCAACACCGGCAACAGCCGCACCCTGAACCAGCGGATTTCGGGTGACCGTCAGTTTGACAACCCGATGCAGATGGTAGCCCTGCCGCCGATGACACCGTCTACTGACCCGGAAACAGGCTTACCGGTCGGTACACCTCCCGGCGACATCAGCATTCCGGTATACTATAACCCGTTGATTAACATTGGTAACGCTTACTATAACACCACTGTTTACCGGAACATCAGCAGCATTTACGGCCAGCTGGAAATTGCGCGGGGCCTTTCGTTCCGCACTGAACTGGGTGTTGACGTGCTGAATCAGCAGGAAGAACTGTATTATAACAGCAAAACGCAGCGCAACTTCGGTGCCCCGCAAGGGCTTGGCCAGAACCGCTATGTACGGGTTGAGAACTACAACACCAACAACTTCTTCAGCTACAACAAGTCGTTTGGCAAGAGTGTCATCGACGGTACGCTGGGCTTGTCGTATCAGCAGTCGCAGAGCAAGACCAACTTCATCGAAGGCCGTGACTTCCCGTCGGATGCTTACCGGATGATTGCCAGTGCGGCAAAATATTCATCGGGCAGCTCATCGCAGACCGACTACCGCTTCCTGTCGTACTTTGCCCGTGCCAATTACAAATTTGCCGACCGGTATCTGATTGGTGCAAGCGCCCGTGTCGATGGCTCGTCGCGGTTCGGCCGTGAAAACCGGTATGGTTTCTTCCCGGCAGCCTCGGTAGGCTGGGTGATTACGGAAGAAGATTTCCTGAAAAATAACGGAACGTTCAGCTTCCTGAAACTGCGGGCCAGCTATGGCCGGACCGGTAACGCCGAGATCGGTAACTTCCCGCAACTGGGTCTGTTCATCGGTGACGCCAGCTACGGTGCACTGCCGGGCCAGCGCCCGTCCCAGCTGGCCAACCCCAACCTGAGCTGGGAAACAACCGACCAGGCCGATATCGGGCTTGATTTTGGTATCCTGAACAACCGGATCAATGGTGAGCTGGATTACTACAACAAACAGACAACGGGTCTCCTTCTGAACGTAAACGTACCGGGTACGTCCGGTTTTGCTACCCAGTACCGCAACGTGGGTAAACTGGAAAACAAGGGGATTGAAGTGGTGCTGAATACCGACAACATCGTCGGAGCGTTCAAATGGAAAACCAGCCTCAACTTTGCTGCCAACCGCAACAAAATCAAGGACCTGCAAACCCAGATCATCGAAGGTGGTCTGAACAACATGAGCCGCGCCGTTGAAGGCCAGCCGCTGGGCGTGTTCTTCACGGCAGAGTATGCCGGTGTTGATCCGGCAAACGGTAATGCCCTCTGGTACAAAAACACGCAGAACACCGATGGTTCACTTGACCGCACAACGACCAGCGTATACAGCCAGGCGCAGCGTGTGATTGTCGGTAATCCGATGCCGAAATGGCAGGGTGGTATCACCAACACCTTCAGCTACAAAGGTTTTGACCTGAGCGTGTTCTTCAACGCCGTGGTTGGCAACAAGCTGAACTTCTACGGTGTAGGCCGCTATTCATCGGCAAACGGCCGTTTCGAAGACAACCAGACAGTGAACCAGCTGGCCGCATGGACTAAAGAAAATCCGAACACCAACGTACCGGAAGCCCGTCTGTATTATAACAACGGTGCTCAGCCATCCAGCCGCTTCGTTGTTGACGGTTCATACGTACGTCTGCGGAACGTGACGCTCGCTTATAACGTACCGAAAACGCTGCTGAGCAAAATCAAAATGAACAGCGCCCGGCTCTTCGTTACCGGCCAGAACCTGCTGACGTTCACCAAATACGTAGGCTGGGATCCGGAAGTAAACGCCGATGACGTGGTGTCGAACATCGCGCAGGGCTATGACTTCTACACGGCACCACAGGCACGGACTATCACAGGTGGGGTAACTATCGGCTTCTAAACCATCAACGACTCAGAGATCATGAAAAATAGTATAAAAATATGGTTACTGGCCGGTACTACCCTGTTTATGGTGGCGGCCTGCGACAGCCGGCTTGACGTTAAGCCGACGCAGACCATCGAAGAAACCAATGCGTTACTGACCGAGCAGGATGTGCAGATTACCCTGCAGGGAGCCTATGACGGGCTTAGCAGTGTAAACCTGTACGGTGGTGCCATTCAGTATTCCGGCGAATTTCTGGGCGACGACCGTGAAGTTATCTTCGGCGGTACGTACTCGACACTCGACGAAATCTGGCGGAAAACCATCACGCCGTCGAATACCGTTGTGCGTGACATCTGGCTGAGCGCCTACAACACCATCAACCGCGCCAACAACGTACTGGCCGGTCTGGATAAGGTCGGGACCGCTAACCGCGCCGGTATTGAAGGGCAGGCCCTGTTTATCCGCGGCAGCCTGTATTTTGAACTGGTCCGGCTGTTTGCTAAACAGTGGAACGACGGCACCAACACGGCCAATCCAGGCGTACCGCTTATTCTGACGCCAACGCGCGATATCACAACGGCCGATTACAAAGCCCGTAACACGGTGGCCGAAGTATACACCCAGATCATTGCCGACCTGACAAAGGCTGAGCAAAGCCTGACCAACAGCGCCGGCAGCGGCTATGCGACGAAAAATGCTGCGTCTGCCCAACTGGCCCGCGTTTACCTGCAACAGGCCAACTATGCCGGTGCCCGCGATGCCGCCAACCGCGTCATTCAGACCGGCGTAAATACGCTGAACCCGGATTTTACGAAAATTTACGCTGATGCCTCATCGGGATCGGAACTGATTTTCAAGATTCTGGTATCGGAACAGGATGGTGCCAACGACCTGAATACGTTTTATGCGTCATCCGTTAATCAGGGCCGTGGCGACGTACGGGTACAGTCGAAACACCTGGCGCTGTATACCACGGGCGACGTGCGGGGAACGTTCTTTAACCGTGCCAGCAACAACACGTTTACCAGCAAATACAACGATCAGTTCGGCGATGTGCCGGTGATCCGTGTAACAGAAATGTACCTGACACGCGCCGAAGCTAATTTCCGTCTGGGCACCACAACCGGTGCTACACCGCTGGCCGACATCAACGCCATCCGGACACGGGCGGGCTTACCGGCCCTGACAACGGCTCAGCTGACGCTGGATGCCATCCTGAAAGAACGCCACCTCGAACTGGCTTTCGAAGGACAGCAGATCCACGACGTGAAGCGCACGGCCGGCCGCGTCGGTACGGTTGCCTTCAGCGCCAACAACCTCGTGATGCCGATTCCGCAGCGCGAAATTGATACGAACAAACAGCTTGTGCAGAATCCGGGGTATTAATTTCCCTGATTGCTGCGTAAGCATGCTTCGTTTAGTGGTGGCACGACTGATAGTCGTGCCACCACTTTTCATTTATGCCTGTAAAATCCGGCTGAGAGCGTTATCTTTGCGCCACGAAAAAACAATCCGTAAGTCATTCCGAATGAGTTATCTGCCAATTAAACAATTACTGCAAACAGCGCCAACCGGCCAGACGGTTACCGTAAAAGGCTGGGTACGGACTAAACGTGAAAGTAAAAATGCCGTTTTCATTGCGATCAATGACGGCTCAACGATCCATAATATTCAGGCTGTAGCAGAACCAGATCAGTTACCGGAAGAAACCCTGAAACTGATAACAACTGGTTCTTGCGTCGCAGTGGAAGGCAATCTGATTGAGTCATTAGGCTCAGGACAGGCCGTTGAAGTAAAGGTAGTTAACGTAACGGTTTACGGTACGGCCGACCCTGAAAAGTACCCGCTGCAACCGAAAAAGCACTCACTGGAATTTCTGCGTGAGATTGCTCACCTGCGTCCGCGGACAAATACGTTCAGTGCCATCCTGCGGATCCGTCATGCGCTGGCGTTTGCCGTTCATAAGTATTTTAACGACAACGGATTCTATTACCTGAACACCCCGATTGTTACTGCGTCGGATGCCGAAGGTGCCGGTGAGATGTTCCGCGTAACGACCCTGGACCCGATCAATCCGCCACGGACCGAAGACGGTAAGGTCGATTACAGCCAGGATTTCTTCGGCCGCGAGACAAACCTGACCGTTTCGGGGCAGCTCGAAGGCGAACTGGGGGCGATGGCACTGGGCAAAATCTATACGTTCGGGCCGACGTTCCGGGCCGAAAACTCAAACACCACCCGCCACTTAGCGGAGTTCTGGATGATTGAGCCCGAAATGGCATTCTTTGAGCTGGAAGACAACATGAATCTGGCCGAAGATTTCGTGAAGACCGTGATCCGGTATGCGCTTGACAACTGCGCCGACGACCTGGCATTCCTCGAAAACCGCCTGAAAGAAGAAGAAAAGAACAAGAAGAAGGAAGAGCAAAGCGACATGACGCTGATCGAAAAACTGCGTTTTGTGGTTGATAATGACTTTGTTCGCCTGAAATATACGGATGCCATCGATATTCTGCTGAACTCGAAGCCGGCGAAAAAAGGCCAGTTTCAGTATGACGTGGCGTGGGGCATTGACCTGCAGTCGGAGCATGAGCGTTACCTGGTTGAGAAGCACTTCAAAAAACCGGTTATCCTGACCAACTATCCGCGGGCCATCAAAGCCTTCTACATGAAGCAGGACGAGGAACCGGCGACCAACGCCCGCGGCGAGGTGTTCGGCCCGACTGTCCGGGCGATGGACGTACTGTTTCCGGGCATCGGCGAAATCATCGGCGGCTCGCAGCGGGAAGAAGATCTTGACAAACTGGTTGCCCGTATGGAAGAAGTCGGTATTGAGCCGGAAGCGATCTGGTGGTACCTGGATACCCGCCGGTTCGGCACCGCGCCACACGCAGGGTTCGGCCTCGGCTTCGAGCGTCTGGTCCTGTTCGTGACCGGCATGGGCAACATCCGCGATGTTATCCCATTCCCGCGGACACCGAAATCGGCTGAATTCTAACCGGTTTACGGCGCTGATATTGTATTTTTTGTAGCGACAAGGCCTGCCTTGTCGCTACCTGTATAGATTCATTTACTCCTTACCGTTTTGCTGGCATTACCGATCTTTCTGGCACTTTCATCCGGGTTTGTGGTTATCGGGGTTTACCTGGAACGAAAAATTTCGGCCTTCATTCAGGACCGCCTAGGCCCAATGGAAGTGGGAAAATGGGGCTTGTTGCAATTATTTGCCGACTTGCTCAAACTCCTTCAGAAAGAAGACATTGTACCGGCCGCTGCCGACCGCAAGCTGTTTCTCTTCGCGCCTTCGGTCATTTTCGCCTCTGTATTTGCCGGTTTTGCCGTGATGCCGCTGACCCCCGATCTACAGGGATCGGCCACCGCCGTCGGGGTGTTTTACCTGATGGCGATTGTATCTTTCGATGTGGTCGGTATTCTGATGGCGGGCTGGGGGTCCAACAACAAGTATTCGCTCCTGGGCGCGATGCGGTCCGTATCGCAGATTGTATCGTACGAAATTCCGCTCGGCCTTACCATTCTCTGTGTGGTGATGATCTGCCAGTCACTTAACCTGCAGGAGATCAGCTTTCAGCAGGGCATTTACACCTACGAGCCCAACTACCTGTTTGGCATAAAGGCGCTTGGCATCGACGTAACGGAATGGGGCGGCATTTTCAGCTGGAACATCCTCCGGAATCCGTTTCTGCTGATTGCCTACGTCATTTTCTTTATTGCTACGCTGGCCGAAGCCAACCGCGCGCCCTTCGACCTGCCCGAGGGCGAGTCCGAAATTGTGGCCGGTTTCAATACCGAATATTCCGGCATGCGTTTTGCACTGCTGTTCCTGAGCGAATATGCCATGATGCTGCTGGTTGCGTTTCTCGGCGCGATTCTGTTTCTGGGCAGCTGGAATACGCCGTTTCCGAACATCGGGCCGGTACGGCTTGCCGACTGGACCAGCGGTTCGCCCGGCACAGTCTGGGGTAACATAACGGGTGCGTTCTGGCTGCTGACCAAAGCCCTGCTGGCGATTCTGGTACAGATGTGGATCCGGTGGACATTCCCCCGCCTGCGGGTGGATCAGCTGATGTTTTTGTGCTGGAAAGTCCTGACACCCATTAGTATTCTGCTGCTGCTTATCTCCGGCGTCTGGCGCCTGCTGATGATCTGATTTTGCTCAAAATCAGCCAAATATTCTCATTATCACGTCCCGAATGAACTGTTTAGGGCTGATCTTGTTTTACTAGTATAAATACCGATCGGCGTTCCGGCAAAGACCGGCATACGCCTGCTGACTACATGACATTTTCCCAACTTGGTCTGATAGACCCTATACTAAAAGCCCTCCGGGAGGAAGGCTACTCAACCCCCACTCCGATTCAGCAACAAGCCATTCCGCTCGTGTTAGACGGTAACGACTTGTTAGGCGTTGCCCAGACCGGAACGGGTAAAACGGCTGCCTTTGCCATTCCGATGCTACAGCGCCTGAATGCGCAGCCACGCGCACAGAAAGGCGCGCGTCCGGTACGGGCATTGATTCTGACGCCAACCCGCGAGCTGGCGATTCAGATCGGCGAAAGCTTTACAGCCTATGGCCGCCACCTGCCGCTACGCCATACGGTGATTTTCGGCGGTGTGGGTCAACGCCCGCAAACCGACGCCCTCAAAGCCGGTATCGACGTTATCATTGCTACTCCGGGCCGTTTACTGGACCTGATGAATCAGGGCTATATCTCACTGAAAAGCCTGAATACGTTTGTTCTCGATGAAGCGGACCGCATGCTCGACATGGGCTTTGTACACGACGTTAAAAAGGTGATTGCCAAACTGCCGGCCGAACGTCAGTCGCTGTTCTTCTCGGCAACTATGCCGACCGAAGTAGCTAAACTGGCGAACAGCATCCTGTCGAATCCGGCCCGTGTGGAAGTCACACCGGTTTCCTCGACGGCCGATACGGTTCAGCAAAAACTGTATTACGTTGAAAAGAACGATAAGCGCAAGCTGCTTGCCTACCTGCTCGAAGATCAGTCGATAGCGTCGGCACTGGTCTTTACGCGTACCAAACACGGTGCCGACCGGGTAGCCAAAGACCTGGGTAAAGTCGGGGTTAAAGCGGAAGCTATTCATGGTAATAAATCGCAGACAGCCCGTCAGCGCGCGCTGAACAACTTTAAGTCCGGACAAACCCGTGTACTGGTGGCTACCGATATTGCCGCCCGTGGCATCGACATTGACGAGCTCTCGCACGTAATTAACTACGAGCTGCCGAATATTCCGGAAACGTACGTACACCGCATCGGCCGGACCGGTCGGGCGGGTAACCGTGGTATGGCGTACTCGTTCTGCGACGGCGAAGAGCGCGCTTACCTGAAAGACATTCAGAAACTGATCGGCAAATCGATACCGGTTGCCGAGATAGCGAAAGGGCTGCTCCAAAGCCTGCCTGAACCGGCACCGGATGCTCCGCAGGCAAAACCAGCCGCGCAAAAACCTGCTCAGAAATCGGGACAACGCTCATTCGGCAAAGGCCAGGGCAACGGTCAAAAACCTTCCGGCGAGCGTCAGAAAGACGAAAAGCGGCAAGCACCTGCACAGGCAGCGCCAACAGCCCGCTCCGGTGAATCCGGCACAACAGGCAATAAATCGTCGCGCCCCTTCAAAAAATGGAACCGCCCCCGCTCAAAGCCGGTAGCGTAAGCCTTTTTTAAAGAACGGCCGTCGCACGGCGAAAGACAGAAAGAGCGAGTGGTGGGGGGGCGGAAACGCCGGCGCACCCCCAGATAAAACCACCAACACGCAATAACACACCCACAAACCAAACCCCACACAC